>NZ_JBITHZ010000014.1:0-323192 GCF_044458585.1 Nonomuraea sp. NPDC050451 | reverse complement strand
GAAAGCTACGAGGCCGGACTCTACCTCCGAGGCTCGATCATGTGGTTAAGACTCCTCACCTCAACCACATGATCCGAACTCTAAACAGCTCCTAGCCGTGGTGGTGCTGATGTCACGGGTGCCCGAGATCCGCGGCGCGGACGCGGTGGACGAGCAGGACGGAGCCGAGGAGGAGCACGGCGACGCCACAGCATGGCGCGCTATGCTCCGGGTCGCCACGCCGGCGCTCGTGACGCTTGTCGTGGTGTCCGGATTGATGCATGCGACTTTGACGCCGTACATCATTTTTACGCAGAAGACCCTCTCCGATCAGGGAGCGGGCACCGCATTGGTCAGCGTGGTCATATCGGCGGGATTCTTCGCTGGCGGGCTCACTCCGCTGCTGTCGGACCGCGCGGACCGGCGCATCGGGTATCGGGTCATAGTCCCGGTGTCTCTCCTGACGCTCGCCGCGGCACTCGGCCTGAGCGGCCTCGGCCTTGTGTGGGTCACCATCGCCGCGTTCCTGGTCCTGGTCGGGATTCCCGAGATCACCGCCGTGATCGTGGACAACGTGTTCAACGAGGCAGTGCCGTCGCGCCACCGGGCGAGCCTGCTGTCGATGATCGCATTCGTGGAGTCGGCGCTCATCGGCATCGGCTATCTCGTCCTCGGCGCGCTCATGGACGGGCTGGGCTCCAGTGTGGGCATGGCCACCTACGCCGCGGTCCCCCTGCTGGCATGTCTCCTGTGGCTCCCGGTGCTCTTCCGAGGGGCACGGGTGACCACCGAGATCGAGAAGCCCGCCGACCGAAAGGCATCCTGAAACAGACCATCTCGAGCAACGCCCGGTGCGCACCGCCGCAGGCCGGACGTGGGATCAGCAACCATTCGCCAGGGCCAGGATCCCCCGCAACTACCACTCGACCGCCCTCCTGATGCCGGACGGCCGCGTGTTCACCGGCGGCGGAAACAAGACCTCCAGCCCCGGTGGTGAGGACGTCCCTCGACTCGAGTTGGAGATCTATGAACCCTGGTACGCATGCCGGCCCCGCCCCCGCATCCTCCACGTCCCTAAGAGCGTTCGCCCGGGAAACACACTTCAGGTCGACGTCCGTGGAACGGAACCGATCACTTGGCTCGCGCTCGTACGCTGCGGCAGTGCCACGCATGCATTCAACAGTGACCAGCGTTACCTGGGGCTGATCGCCGAATCGACTGGCCCCGGCCGCTACGCCGCCAAGATCCCTGTGCAGGCCGTCGCCGTTCCCGGCTACTACTTGCTGTTCGCGTGTACCCAGAACCACGTGCCCTCCAAGGGCGTGTTCGTCCGTGTCGACCGGGGCTGACCAGGCCACACGAGCACAGAATTCACCTGGGCGGCCGCTACCGAACCCGGCGCCCGCGACCACGGCGTCAGCCGCGGCGCGATCCGCACGGCGGTCGCCGACCTCATGCCCGACCACAACACCATCTCGCAGGAGGACATCCCCGCTCCGGAGCTGCCGGTCACCCTCGACATGCCGGGCAAGGTCGCGGACTTCCTCCGCGCGTCCGACCTGGAGCCCGCCGAGCGGGCCGCGCTCGACCAAGGGGTGACCGTACGGCGCGGCCAGGGCTACAGCCCGCGCATCACGGCCGTGCCAGGGGTCCACCGCCAGCTACTCGCCCGCTGCCAACCGCTCGACGGCGGCCAGGGTGTCCCTACCGTCCCTGCCCAGCGCAAAGCCCGGCGCGAGTACGAGAACCGCGTCACCGGCCTAGGAGTTCCGGACTGAACAAGATCACCGGCTTAGCGTCAACCGCTGTGCCGATGTTCCCCGAGGCCGTTTACCGGGCGCTGGAGAGCGACGACCCGCCCGCCGCCGCGGACGCCGCGCCCTCACGCTGACGATCCCTCCCTTCCGAAGGCCTCCCGCGCCGAACGACGCACGGGAGGCCTTCGCCATGTCGAGGCAGCCGGATCTCCCCCTGGGCGCGCCGGGGGATGGAGGGATAGGCCCGGACGGCGCCTGTTTGTGCCAATTGCCACGAGAGTGGGCTCTGGCGCACTCTCGATGATCAATTACTCATAGTTATGTCAGCGACGCGGATGGATCGCGAGTAGACGCAGTGGACTTGGACAGGCATGGATTGGGGCGACAAGCCCCTTCTCCAGGCCCGGGTTGAGGAGCCGGCGGACAGCCGTTATCGATATCTGATCAAGCTGCCACTCTGAAAGGGTTCACATGTCCCCTCTGGAAGACGTGGTCGACGCGATAGCCCACGCGACCGGGTTCGCCGGTGTGGTGTCGGTGGATCGCGGTGGCGAGAACGAGTTCGCCAAGGCGTACGGCCTGGCCCACCGCGCTCACAAGATCGCCAACACGGTCGACACCCGGTTCGCGATCGCCAGCGGCACCAAGGGGCTGACCGCGCTCGCGGTCGTCAGCCTGATCGAACAGGGCGTGCTCGAGCTGTCCACAACCGCCCGTTCGGTACTCGGCGAGGATCTCCCGCTCATCGACGACGGCGTCACCGTCGAGCACCTGCTGGCCCACCGGTCTGGCATCGGCGACTACTTCGACGAGAACGCCGGGCACGAGATCACCGACCATGTGCTGCCGATCCCCGTGCACGCGCTGGCCACCACCGAACAGTACCTGGCGGTGCTTGACGGGCATCCCAGCAAGTTCGCCCCCGGCGAGCGCTTCTCGTACAACAACTCCGGCTACGTGGTACTCGCGCTGATCGCAGAACGCGTCGACGGCCGGTCCTTCCACGACCTGGTACGTCACCGGGTCTGCGAGCCCGCAGGCATGCACGACACCGAGTTCCTGCGCTCGGACGAACTACCGGGCCGCACCGCTGTCGGCTACCTGCCCATCGAGGGCACATCGAGGACCAACGTGCTCCACCTGCCAGTGCGCGGCAGCGGCGACGGCGGGATCTACTCCACCGTGCGGGACGTCGGTTCCTTCTGGCGTGCCCTGTTCGGCGGGAAGATCGTGTCATCGAGCTGGGTGGGGGAAATGCTGCGGCCGCGCAGCCATGTGCCGTCGCAGTCCAGGCGCTACGGCCTCGGCTTCTGGCTCCCCGAATCGCCAGGATCGAAAGACGCGGTGATGCTTTCGGGATACGACGCCGGCGTCTCGTTCCGCAGCGTTCACCGGCCCCAGGCGCAGCTGACGCACACCGTGATCTCCAACTCCTCCCCCGGAGCATGGCCGATCGCCCGTCTGCTGGAGAACGAGCTCACACAGCGGTGATGCGGATGCGGACCGTGTCCCGGGAACCGCGGCGAAGGTTCCCGCTCAGGAGAGCGAGGGGAATCCGGCGCTGGTGGGGCAAACCTGGCGGGCGGGCGAGCGCTTCGGAGGCGCAGTGGCTGTCGGCCTGTTCTGGCACTGACCGAGGTGCTCACCGCCGTCCCTGAGTTGCAGCGGTGGCCGCGCGAGCCCAAAAGATGACCCACGGCAGAACTGGCCAGGGCATCAATCAGTTTGGCCAAACCGCAGATAAGCATTGCCAGTCCACTCAGCCCGGCGGCGCGATCTCGACGCCACCCGTGGTTCACCGGGGCATCGTGGACGATCAGGGCCTCGTTTTCGACTCGTAGGAGCGCCAGCGTGGACGTGCAGCAGATGCGGGACAAGGCCGAAAAGGCACTCACGCACGTCGGGTTCACCGTCCGGGAAAACGATGATGAGCCCGGCCAGGATCCCCAGCCCGGTCGTGCGTGTCTGTTCGTTCAGCAGGGCAGGGTCCGTTTGTACCTGACGCCCGCCGAGCCGAGCTGGGAAGCGGCAGACGTTGCGGCGCGAACACTTGCCGGCGTGAACCTGCGCGTTGTCGGCACCGCGAGATCCAGGCCGTCCAGCGCGGTCGCCCGCCATAGCTCTTGCGTAGCCCCTCGGCGAGGATCGCGGCTTTGGATCAGCTCATGCTTCTCGCCCCTCTCGGTCAGGAATCGTCGCCCTCGGTCAAGGCCCGCAGCACCTTGGCCTGCTCGACGTCGGTGCCCTCGGCCCGCATCCGGGCCGTCTCCTGGGCGGTGAAACCCGCCGCACGCCAGGCCGCCACCTCGTCGATCGGCACCCCGGCGCGCCAGAACTCAGTCATCAGGGAAGTAGCGTCCTGCCCCGAGACGAGCACCCGTTCGGCCTCGCGGGCGGACAGGCCGAGCGCGTCGAAGACCCGCGCCTGTCCCGCCTCGATGCCGCGTTTCGCCCACTCCACCGCGGCGCCGTCGGTCCAGCCCGCCTCCACGTAGGCGCGCGCCCGGCTCGCTGGGACGCCCGCCCGCAGCAGCTCCCGCATGCTGCCGGGGCGTTCCTCGTCGGCGAACGCCTCGCCCGGCTTCTCGCCCCGGTGCAGCAGCCGCCACAGCCGGCCCCGCGGGTGCGGGCGTTCCCCGGCGAGGTGCCGGTCGGCGGCCTCCTGGGGGGAGTAGCCCAGTTCGCGCCACTGCACCGCGTCCCGTGGGGTCATGCCGGCCCGCAGCCACAGATCCACGGTGTACGGGGTGGCTCCGGCGGTGCGCCAGGGCCGCGCGTCGGCGGCGGTGTAGACGCCGGCCTTGCGCCACCGCTCGGCGTCGTTGATCGAGAAGCCCTCCTCGATCCACTGCCGGGCGTCGGCGATGGTGAAACCGCGTTCCCGCCACTCGTGCAGCGGCTCGGGGCTCGGCTCGTCGGCGTAGCCCGTGGTCATGACTCTCCTTTCGCCGGCACCCGCCGCGGCGGGTCCGCCGGGACGCGGGCCACGGACGCCCACTCGGGCGCGTGCCCGCCGTCGCCGATCAGGCAGACCACCACATGCGCCGGAGGGCGCTGCTCCGGCCACGGCGTCTCACCGTCGGTCAGCACGATGACCAGGTCGGGCCGGGGCCGCAGGGCCATCGCCGCGGCGATGCCGGCCCGCATGTCGGTGCCGCCGCCACCGACGAGCTCGATGTCGCTCGCCCGGCGCACCACCTGGACCGCGTGGGGGTGGACGTCGCAGCAGAACGCCCGCAGCCGCCGGTTCGGACCGGCCACGCCCTCGATGATCCCGGTCACTTCGGCGAGCAGCCGGTTCAGCACGTCGTTGGTGACGCTGCCTGAGGTGTCGATCACCAGTACGGTATCTGGGACCGCGCGCACCATCGACGGCGGCACGATGTCGGTGTAGGCGCCGACGCGGCGCGACGGGCGGCGATAGCTGAAGTCGACCTGCCCGGCCACCGTGCTCACCCCGCGCCGGATCATCGCGCCCAGGCGGGCCCGCCAGTTCACCGAGGGACGCAGGCGCTCCTCGGCCCAGCGGCGCCACCCCGACGGCACCTCGCTGCGCGCGCTGATCCTGTCCTGGATGTCGGCCGCGATGGAGCGTTCGAGCAGTTCCCGGTCGAGCTGGGTGAGCCCGTCGCCGGAGCCGCTGTCCTCGTAGGTGCGCTCCTGCCCGTCCACGGCGCTGCCGCAGTCGATCGCCTCGGCTAGTGCCCGCCCGCCGCGGCCCATGGCCTGGGCCAGCACCTCGAGCATCGGCACGTACTCCTCGGCGGTGCGGTTGGCCGGAAGGCCCAGCTCGGCGGGCGACACCACGCCCGCCGGGCCGCGCAGGTCCTCGGCCTCCAGATCGTCGTTGATCTCGGCGTCGGCGGCCTGGTTCCAGCGGTGGGCCTCCTCGTCGAGGACCGCGCCCGCAGCGTGGCTCACCTCCTGGCCCGCTTCCGGCCGCACCGGCGAGCGGGCCGCGTGGCCGCGCACCAGGTGGCCCACCTGGTGCAGCATCCACCAGCCGACCTCCTCGACCGGGGTGGCCAGCGCGGTGCCCGGTTCCACGTACAGGCTCCACCGGGTGTCGGCGGGAAAGGCGCGGAAGTCAGGATCGGCGACGGGCACGCCGGTGTCCTCGTCCCGGGCCGGTTCCAGGATGACCGGGTTGAGGGCGAAGACGGCCGAGGCGAGGTACGGCGCCTGGTGCGCCGCCCACAGCCGCGCGGCGGCGATCCGGGCGCGCACCGCCTCTTCGTAGGCGGGGGCGCGGGGGCCGTCGGCGCTCATCGCATGAGCCCCGCCGAGCGCAGCACCGGCGCGAGTTCGAGCATCGACTTGGGCAGGGGCGCGCCCTCGGGCCGGGAGCGGGCCAGCGACCGGGCCGCGGCCGCCGCCACGTCCGGCGCGGTGCGCGCGACCCGGGCCACCACCGCCCACGCCCGCTCCCACGTGTCGGCCGTGCCGTCCGAGTGCACGTACGCCACCACCGCGCCGAGCAGGGCATGCAGCCGGTCGAGGCGTTCGGGCAGGCGGGCCTGGGGGTCGTTCAGCAGGGTCTTCGGGTCGGGCAGGTCAAGGTTGCGGCGCCAGGAAAGCAGCTCGAACCCGGCCGCCTCACCGACCGCGCCGAGCACCAGCTCGGCCATGACCGGCTCGCCGGCACCCATGTGCTCGCACGCGGCGACCGCCCGTGCAGCCATCTCCCAGCTACGCGGGCTGGGCCAGCCGCGGCCCGCCCGGTCGGGACTGTCGGGCACCGCCAGCACGAGTTCCGGCCGTACCCGCAGGAACGCCCCGACCAGCGCCCGCGCGCCGGCCACCTCGGCGGGCCCGGCCGTGTCCTTCACGTCGAACTCCGGCACGGGGAACCCGCCGACGAAACCCTCGGCGATGTCCTCGGCCGACACCGTCCAGTTCAGGTGGATGAGCCGGTTGGCCAGCGGTGCGGACAGGTCCCAGCCGTCGGCGGCCTGTTCTGGCGGGTTGGCCGCGGCCACGATCCTCACCTCGTCCGGCAGCACCAGGTCACCGACCGTGCGCTCCAGCACCACCCGCAGCATGGCGGCCTGCACGGCCGGCGGCGCGGTGGTCAGCTCGTCGAGGAACAGCAGTCCGCCGTCCTCGGCGGCGAGCCGCTCGGCCCATCGCGGCGGCGCGAACCAGGTGCTGCCGTCACGCAGCACCGGCAGCCCGGAGAAGTCGCTGGGCTCGCGGATCGAGCCGACCACCACCTCCACCGGCAGGCCGACGGCCGCGCCGAGCGCGGTCACCGCGGACGTCTTGCCGGTACCCGGCGCACCCCAAAGGATGACCGGCAGATTGGCCGTCACCGCGACCGCGAGAGCTTCTCGTGTCACTGATGGCGCCGCCATTGTTCGTCCTCCTCGCCGGCCGCCCAAACCGTTTCCGGGCAGCATGTATCGGAACGTCAAGTCGCGATCGCTGACGTCCGGTGTGTCGGGTGTGTGGGCGGGCTATTCCTGGCTGCGGAACAGGCCCCGGCCGCCGTACTTCTTGTGCACCGCCTGCTTGCTGATGCCCAAAGTGGCGGCGATCTCCGTCCAGCTGTTGCCCTGGGCACGGGCTCGGCGGACCGCCACCGCCTCCAGGCGCGCCATCTCACGGCGGAGCTCGGCGATGGCCGCGAGCGAGCTGATCGCGTCGTCGGCGTTCACCGCCTGGGCGAGCACTGCGATGCGGTCGGGCTCCATGCCGTCATCCTAGGTTGACGACCGGCCTACGTCAACCAAAGATGACGGCCAACAGAGATCAAGTCCGGACCGGCGCGCGGGCTCAGCGGCCGCATGTCCGTCCAGTCGGCCTCGATGTACTCCAGGCAGACCTCACGGGTGTCCTCCAGGTGCACCACGGTCCACCCGTCTGGCACGTCGATGAACACCGGCCAGGGCGGTACCTCCCACCCCAAGGCCCCGCCCCGCGTCGAATACGCCCTCACCCCGCTGGACGTCGACCTCGTCGACCACCCATGCCTCTGGTCACCTGGGTCGCCCGCCACGCCGACGTCGTCATCACCTCCAGCCTGGATTTCACTGGCGCCTGAACCGTGACCGACCGCCGATGCTGAGCCCGGCGCAGCATCACTGTCGCTGAACACCCACCCGCTCGCTATCGACCGAGACACGGGCTGGTGTTTCCCCACCCCTCACGCAGGCCGGCCGAGCGGCTTCCGAACTAAGCGACATGCGCGCAGCTCAGAAGCATCTGAAGCGGCTCCCGGAAAAGCGGGACATTCGGCTCTCGTTTCCACCGACATGGCCAGCTCTCGGCGGTTCGCTGACGCCACTGACAGTTCGGTTGCTGCTCAAGCCCCGCGCCGGTAAGGCGAAGCACCCGGGCGGGCTCGGGCTGCAGCGCGACCAGGCGGAGCGCGCCGCCGTCGCATCCTGCGTCCTGGTGCAGACGCCAGAGCATCGTCAGCCCGCTGCAGTCCATGAACGGGATCCCGGTCAGGTCGAGGACGACCTCATCGCCCGGTCAGCGGGCGAGGCGGATGAACTCCTCCGCCTGGCCGGTGACGCCGGGCAGGGCAAGCTTTTCGGGACGATCGTTCCTGCGGAAACGCGATGGGCGATGGCCGCCCCTGGTCGCCGATCCGCTGTGCTCGTCGCGGGCATCGTGCCGCCGCGCCCCCTTGTCGCCCCCCTTGCCCGGTTGGCGGCCCTGCGCTGCCGCATCGGTCGCCCAGGGGGGCGGGCGCTCCGAGCCCCCTCGGCCCCTCAAGAGAGCGGCGGGCGTGCTCGGTTCGCAAGAAGGCGGGGGCGGCGTCAGCGGGTCAGGCGGAGGAGGCCGCCCTCGGGGACGTTGACCTGGGCGATGCCGGGGCGCAGGGGCAGGTTGCCCTCGGTGACGGTGCGGCCGCGGCAGTCGAGGATCGTGGCATGGGCCGTACCCGAGTCGGGCACTCGCAGCAGCACGTCGGTGGAGGCGTCGCCGTTGGCCAGCCAGAGCGTGCCGGTGGCGGGTGCGGCCACCGGCATCGGCGCGTAGCGGGCCGTGATCACCGTGTCGCCCGAGCGCGCCGTCACCTGCGGATAGGCCAGGTCGGGCCGGGCGGGCTCGAAGGAGCCGCGCTGCAGCACCTCGGCGTGCTCCCGGAAGAAGCCCAGCCAGAACCGCAGCACCTCGCCCTGCTCGGGCGTCTGCGCGGTCAGGTCCACCGAGATCTGCGGCACCGAGAAGAGCACGTTGACGAGCTGTGTGGCGACGTGTTCGGGCCGCTCGCCGGGGTGCCACATCAGCATGTCCGCGTGCACGGCCAGGGGTCCCGCGATCAGCCGCAGGTCCACCGTGCGCTGCCGGTTGTGCGCCGGGCTGAGCGGGCAGTCGGAGGCGCGCACCATCGTGGCGTACGGCCAAAGGCCCGGGCTCACGTACGGCTGCCGCAGCTCGACCAGGCAGTCGCGCGGCAGCTGCGCCAGGAGCCGGCGCACGCCCTCGTTCACCGTCCGGCAGTCGGCCTCGGGACCGGGCTCGGGCGGGTCCTCCACGGCGAACTGGTCGATGAAGTCGATCTTGAGGCCGTCCATGCCCCATTCCGTGACCGCCCGGGTGAGGTGGCCGGCGATCAGGTCGCGGACGTGCGGGTAGCGGGGGTCGACGACAGCGGCGTTCATGTGCTCCTTGTACGCCAGCGTGTACCCCCGCACGCGCTCCCAGAGCGCCGTGTGGCGGCCGACGAAGGGCAGGGCGTACCAGAGCAGGTAGGCCAGTCCCTCTCCCCGCACCTTGGCCACGTGTCCCGAAATATCGGGGAACGTGGTGGGGGACGGCTCCCACTCGCCGACATAGCCGTACCCGCGCCCCCGGTCGTCGCTGTGCCAGCCGTCGTCCACGATGATCGCCTCGCAGCCCAGCTCGGCCGCCGGCCCCGCCTGCCGCTCCACGCTCTCGGCGCTGACGTGCTGCTGCATGGCGTACCAGGTCGAGTACGCGGGCATCCGCGCCACCCCCGGCACGTCGGCGATCGGGCCGTGCAGCGCGCGCCACCAGCCGGCCACGTCGGCCAGCGTGGTCGCGAAGTGCCGCCGGGTGAGGTCGAGCCGCAGCACGAGCCCCGCGTCCGGCTCGGCCTCGTGCTCCACCCAGAACCCGAACTCGCCGGTCTCCTCCACCACCCCCGTGCGCGTCCGCACGGGCCTGACCACCTCGCCCGCGGCGTAGGTGCACAGCGCCACGTCACCGGCGCCCACCAGGCAGCCGACGGGAGCGTTCTTCTCCAGCACCGCCGTGCGGGGGCGGCGCCAGAACGGCGGCAGCCCCCGGTGCTCGCCGCCGTCGGCGGCCCAGAACGCGGTCGCGTCCACGCACGGCACCCGCCAGGCCACCCGCACGTCCGCGGTCCGGTCGGGGACGACGCGCAGCTCCAGGACGCCCGGGGACGGCTCGGAGGCCGTCCAGGTGAGCACCGCCGCCGCCGAGCACTCGAACGCGAGCCCCGCCGCCTCGACCCGCACCTCCTCCGGCTGCTCGAACGCTCGATCGTGCGGCTGCCAAATGCCGGGCACTGCGGTCACTCAATCTCCCTGCTCATGGCCTCACTTCGTGAGGCGTCTCGGTCGCTGGAATCCGCTGCCTTCCCTCGTCGCTGCGGTCGCTTCGCTCCCTGCGCTCCTCAGTCCAGGCAGCGGCGCTCCCTCGAGGGCGAAGTGCTGCTGGATGGCGACCGCGGCGGCGCCGCGGGCCCACTGCTCGAACGATCGCGGGCGCAGCAGCAGGCGGCAGTCGGCGGCCGCGCCGAACGCCTGGGCCGCGAACGACCGGTTGAGCTGCTCCTCGAACAGGTCGTACGAGGCCAGCCCCGGCACGTCGCCGGTCACGATGATCCGCTCCGGCCCGAAGAGGTTGGCCATCGCGGCCATGGCCAGCCCGATGGCGTGCCCCGCGCGGGCGAACACCTCGCGCACCGCCGGATCGCCCGCGCGGGCGGCGTCGATGGCCGCGTCCACGGTCAGCGACGCGTCGCCGGACGCCGCACGCGCGGCCGCCAGCAGGGGCGCCGTGCCGGCGATGGCCTCGACGCAGCCGCGCCCGCCGCAGTGGCACTCGGGCTCGTCACCCCCGACGGGGATGTGGCCGATCTCCCCGGCCACCCCGTGCGCGCCGGCCACCACCCGGTCGTTGACCACCAGCCCGCACCCTATCCCCACCCCCACGGTGACCAGGGCGAACGACGACGTGCCCACCCCGTCGCCGAACCACTGCTCGGCCACGGTGAGCGACTTGACGTCGTTGTCGATCGTGACGACCAGGCCCGTGGCCTCGGCGGCCAGCCGCGCTAGCGGCACCTGGTGCCACTGCAGGAAAGGGGAGTAGCGCACCACCCCGTGGGCCTTGTCGACGTCGCCGGACACGGCCAGGCCCAGCGCGTGGCAGCGCTCGCCGTAGGCCGGGTCGGTGGCCAGCAGCTCGGCGACCAGCTCGGCCAGCGCCGAGACCACGCCCTCGGCCGACGTCGTGGCCAGCGGGCGGTGCGCCGAGACCAGCGGCTGCGCGCGCAGGTCGGCGACCACGCCGATGAGCTCCTCGTGCGTGATCTTCACCCCGCAGAAGAACTCCCGCTCCGGCCTGATGGAAAGCGGGCTGGCCGGGCGGCCCGCACCCGGTGCCGTACGCTCGGTGGCCTCCAGCTCCTCCAGGTAGCCCGCCTCGATGAACGGCCGGGCGGCCTTGGTGACTGCGGCGGACGACAACCCGCTCCGCTTGGCGATCTCCACCCGGGAGACCGGCCCCTGCGTCAGCACCATGGTGAACACGGTGGCCGCCGCGGGAGTCGAGGTGAGCCGTGGGTGCATGAGTGCAATAGTAACAGTAATTAACTTCGTCAAGAATTGAATTCGAGCAGGGGCGTGCTTAGGCTCCGGGTCATGAGATCGGTGACCTTCGACGCCTCCAGCCGCAGGTGGCTGCTGCGTACCCCGGGCACGAGCTACGTCGTCGCCCTCGCGGACGACGACGCCCCCCGCTGCCTGCACTGGGGCCCCGCGCTGACCGCGGAGCAGGCCGCCAGCCTCCCCGGCCCCGCCGCGTACGGGGCCAGCAGCTTCGACAGCACCGCGGGCGAGGAGGAGCTGGTCTCGGAGGTGGGGGCGCGGTTCGAGACGCCGTCGCTGCAGGTCGTCCTCCCGGGCGGCGACCGGGGGATCGAGTGGCGGCACGACGGCCACGACATCGGCGACGGCATCGACAGCGGTCACCTGACGCTGCGCTTCTCCGACCGCCGCCACCCGCTCCTGGTCGAGCTGCACTACCGGGTGCACGAGGACAGCGACGTGATCGAGCGCTGGACCGTGCTGCGCCCGCACGTGCCGGTGACCGTGCTGCGGTGCGACTCGGCGGCCTGGAGCGTTCCGGCACTGGACGGCTACCGGCTCAGCCACGTCACGGGCGGCTGGAGCTCGGAGCACGCGCTGAGCCGTACCGAACTGGCGGTGGGGGAGACGACGCTGACCAGCAGGCGCGGGCTGAGCAGCCACCACGCGAACCCCTGGCTCATGATCGACCGCGGCGACGCGGGCGAGCGGCACGGCGAGGTGTGGAGCTGCGCCCTGGCCTGGAGCGGGAGCTGGCGCGTCACGCTCACCCGCACGCCCTCCGGGCGGGCGAGCTGGACCGGCGGGTTCGGCCACGAGGGCCTCACCTGGCGGCTGGAGGCGGGCGAGGAGTGGGTGACGCCGGTGTTCGCCGGCGTGTACGCGCCCGACGGGTACGGCGAGGCCAGCCGGCGCTGGCACGACCACATCGCCGGACACGTGCTGCCCCGGCCGGACGAGTTGCGCCCGGTCGTCTACAACGCCTGGGAGGCCGTCGGGTTCGACGTGAACGAGGCCAACCAGCGCGACCTCGCGCGGCTGGCCGCCCGGGCGGGCGCGGAGCTGTTCGTGATGGACGACGCCTGGTTCGGCGGGCGCACCGGCGACGGGGCCGGGCTCGGCGACTGGTGGGTGAACGAGGAGCGCTTCCCCGACGGGCTGAGCCCGCTCATCGACGAGGTGCACCGGCTCGGCATGCGGTTCGGCCTGTGGGTCGAGCCCGAGATGGTCAACCCCGACAGCGACCTCTACCGCGCCAACCCCGACTGGGTCCTGAACATGCCGGGCCGCTCCCGCACGCTGCTGCGCAACCAGCTCGTGCTGAACTTCGCCCGGCCCGACGTCGCCGACTGGGCGCACAAGTGGCTGCACAAGCTGGTCTCCGAGCATGCCGTCGACTTCCTGAAGTGGGACTTCAACCGCGCCTTCACCGAGGCGGGCCGGCCCGGCGACCCGGACCAGGACCGGCTCTGGATCGACCACGTCAGGGCCGTCTACTCGATCATGGACCGGCTCCGCGCCGACCATCCGCACCTGCGCATCGAGGCGTGCGCGGGCGGCGGCGGCCGTACGGACCTGGGCATCCTGGCCCGCACCGACCAGGTGTGGACCTCCGACAACACCGACGCCCACGACCGCATCGCGATCCAGCGCGGATTCAGCCAGGTGTACCCGGCCCGCGCCATGGCCGCCTGGGTCACCGACAGCCCGAACCCGCTGACCGGGCGGGCCGTCCCGCTCCGCTTCCGCTTCCACGTGGCGATGGCCGGGGCGCTCGGGCTCGGCGGCGACCTCGCCCACTGGAGCGAGGCCGAGCTGTCCGAGGCGGCCGAGCTCGTGGCGGTCTACAAGGACATCCGGCCCGTCGTGCAGTTCGGGCGGTTGTGGCGGCTTCCGTACGGGGTGCAGTACGTGCACGAGGACCGGGTGGTGGTGCTCGCCTGGCACGGACCGGTCGCGTTCGGCACGCCGATCGCCCCGCTCCGGCCGGCCGGGCTCGACCCGGACGGCCGCTACCGCGACGAGGACACCGGCGCGGTGCACCACGGCGCGGTGCTGATGTCCCGCGGCCTGCCGCCGCTGACGCCCAGGGGCGGCTACACCAGCACCCTCCTCCGCCTGCGCGCCTGCTGACCCCGCCGGATCACCGGGTGACCTCGCGCCGCAGCTCGTCGAGGGCCTCCTCCATCAGGCGCGGGAGCCGGTCGCCGTGCGCGAGCGAGGGGGACAGGACGCAGGAGACGACGACGGTCGTGTCGCTGTAGACCATCGACACGGCCCCTCCGCGGGTGTCGTACGTGGGCGGGACGGCGAAGCAGCCGTCCAGGGGCAGGTTCACCCCGATGACGCTCACCGTCATCCGGCCCGGGAACGCCTTCGGCACGAGCCACCTGAGCAGCCGGAAGGCCGCCGCCGGGGCCTTGACGGGGTAGCGGTCGCGCCGGTAAACGGCCATCCGCTCGAAGCTCGTCTCCTCCATGACCCTGATCAGCCGCTCGCGCGGCGCCGGCTCGGCGCAGGGCAGGATGACCGGCATGGTGGTCGCCCCGTTGCCCAGGCCGCCGTCGCGCAGGCGGCCATTCAGGTTGAGCGGGAAGGAGACGGTCGTGCCCCGGCGGCCCGCCTTGCGCCAGTGAGCCGGGTTCCAGGCCCGCAGGGCGCCGGCCAGCACGGCCAGGCCGACCTGCGGGACGCTCGCGCCGGTCGCGGCGGCGATCTGGCGGAACGCGGCGAGGTCGAGACGCAGGAAGAACGTCCGCGCGCCGGCCTCCGCCCCGCCGGTCCTGCCCGGGGGCGGTCTGAGCCGCGCCGACGGGGCCGCCAGCCGGGCCACCGTGGCGAGCAGCCGCATCCGTGCCGTGACCGGTGCCCGCACCGCCACGTTCCGATCGGGCGCCGGGACGTTCTTTTCCAGCAGCACGGCCCGCGTCGCGATCCGGGCCGCCCCCACGCCGTCCTGGAAGGCGTGGTGCACGCGGTAGCACAGCAGGTGCTCGTCCGCGGCGTACCCGTGCACGACCATCAGGCTCCACAGCGGGTGCTCGGGCAGCAGCCGGTTGTCCCTGACGGCGTCCACCACGGCCGCGCCCACGTCACGGCCCGGCGCCACCCGGTACTCCACCACGTGGCAGGCCGGGTCGAAGGCGGGGTCCGGCTCCCACCCCCCGCGGGCCAGCCGGTAGGTCAGGACCGGCGCCCGCGCGGCCGCCTCGGCGACCAGCCGCCGCAGCTCGCCGGAGTCGGGCGCCGGGCCGGGCATCCTCGCCGCGAGGGCGATGTGCAGCCGGTAGTCGCGGGCCGAGCCGAGCTCGCCGAGAAAGAGCCGGTCCGACCCTGTCAGCGGTACGGTCCCAGCAACTCGCATGGCCGGGCTAACCGGCCGTTTGCCGCGCGAGGTACGAACGGTGCGCCAGCCGGGCGACGTCGCCGACGGTCATCTCCATCGTGAAGTCGGACGGGTCGATGTCCAGCCCGTGACCGCCCAGCGCCGCCCGCAGTTCGAGCACGCTCATGCTGTCGGACTCGAGATCGTCCACGAACGTGGTCTGCGGGGTGACGGCCGCCGGGTCGACGACGTAGATCTCGGCACAGTACCGGCGCACGAGCCGCAGGATGTCTTCCTCGGACAAGAGTTCTCGCCTTTCCGTCGGGGGTCCCAGCATGTCGCCGCGCGGGAGGCCGGGGCGGCGCCGGAGTTTTCGTGTCCGGTCAAGAACGGCCCTGGACTAGTCGATCAGCGGGCTGAGCCGGGTCGCGACATCTGCTTCGGCCTTCAGGGCGGCCCGGCAGCGGTCCCAGTCGTAGCGGGACACGGCGCCGGCCTCGACGCCTGCCGCGATGAGGTCCTCGGCCGCCGTCAGCGCCTCCCCGGACGTCATGGGCAGGAAGCCGTTGCGGCCGAACACCTCCGCGATGCCGTGGCGGGCGACGAACCCGGCGTCGCCGATCGTGCCCCACGCGGTGGCGTGCCCGGGCAGGCCGCGGGCGTGCCGCCGCCGGGCCAGGGCGTCCAGGAAGACGTTGGCGGCCGCGTACGCGGACTGGCGCATGCCTCCGTACGTGCCGCTGACCGAGGAGAACAGCCAGAACAGGTCCAGCTCCCGCCCCTCGGTGAGGCGTTCCAGCACCAGGGCGCCGGCCATCTTGCAGCCCAGCACCCGGGCCAGCCGCGCGGGGTCCAGGCGCAGCAGGTCGCCCGAGTCCGGCTCCATCGCGGCGTGCACCACGCCGCGCAGGGGACGCTCCCCGGCGTCGATCTCCTTGAGCACCGGCGCCATCGCGGCCAGGTCGGTGACGTCGGCGGCGTGGACGGACGCCTCCGCGCCCCGTGACCGGAGTCCGGCCACCGTGGCGGCCGCCTCCGGCGCGGCGCCGCCCCGGCGCGAGACCAGTGCGAAGTGCCGGGCGCCCCGCTCCGCCAGCCGGTACGCGGCCGCGGCCCCGAACCCGCCCACACCACCCACCACGAGGTACGTGCCTCCGGGATCCGGCCTGAGCCGCCCCGGCCGCGTCCTGACCGGCACCGGGCCGTCCAGGGGGTCGAAGGAGATCACGACCGCGCCGAGGTGCCGGTCGTGCCGCATGGACGCGACCGCCTCCCGCACCCGGGCGGCGGGGTGGACGGTGTGCGGGAGCGGGCGGTGAACACCCGCGTGCACTCGCTCCATGACCTCACGGAACACCTCGGGATCGACCTTCGGCACCGGCCCGCAGTCCTCGGGGCGCGGGCCGTCGAGCACCTCCGGCACGCCGAGGCCGTGCAGGAGCTCGCGTTGGGCCGCCGTCCGCGCGGTGGCGGCGATCGGCGTGCCGCGCTGCCACGCGTCCTGCAGCGCCGCCAGCCCGAGCCCCGTGGCGCCGCCGCGCGCCTCGTGGCGGGCGAGGGTGATGAACGGGATCGGCAGGGTGGCGGCCTCGGCGAAGCTCATGCCGTCCGGGATCCCGCCGGCGAGCCGGGCGTCGGCGATCAGGTGGGAAGCCGGCGCGCCCGGCGCCACCCCGACCACCCGGCAGCCGGTCCCGACATCGCGCACACCCGCCCCGACCGCGGTGACCAACCCGGCGAACGCCCACCCGGCGTCCCCGGTGGTCGGGAGCGGGCGATCGGGCAGGCCGGCGGCCCGGACCTCGACGGCGACCATGCCGGGACCGGGCGGCGGTGGAGGGCCGGTCTCCGCCCAGGCAGGCTCCCCATGCCGCCCCGACCGGCCGAGGTCCAGGACGTAGTGCCGCACCCCGTCGCCGACGCCCTCGTACGGCACCTCCCGGGCGACGAAGCGGCCACCCGGGGTCAGCGCGACCTCGCTCTCCCCGGAGCCGGCCAGCAGCTCGCGGGCCAGCCGGCGGGCGTCCACGGCGACCGTCCCCTCGCGGTGCAGGCTGATCCTGGGCAGGTGCAGGCAGGGACGGTCGTTGGCGATGGCCCGGGCGGCTCCCCAGATCGCCGCGTCGGCGGGCACGAGGGGCAGCTCCGGAGCGGGCAACGCGCCGCTGGGCCGGGTCACCACGTACAGGGTGCGCTCGACGGCCGGTGCCAGCTCGTCGCACGCGGCCACGACGGCCCGCAGCACCCCCATCCGCTCGACGGCCTGCTCCACCCTCAGGCGCGGCTCGTCACCGGTGCCGGCGCATTCGCCATGCTCGGCCAGCACGAACACGACGCATACCCGCCCGCTCCCAGTCCCGCCGCCGCACACCGACGCGCGCCAGCGAGCCGGATCCCCATCCGCGACCACCGCCACGGCCTGGTCGCCCAGCAGCCTGGCTACCGCCTCGGCGAGCGGCAGCTCGGACGCCGTCTCCGCCGCGACGACCCAGCGGGTGCCGTCGGCGGGCGCGGGAAGCGGTCGCCGCCGAGCCCCGGTGGCCGGGGGACGGGAGGCCAGCAGGACGGAGAAGCCGTCACGGGCAGGCGGCCGGTCGTCGCCGGTCTGCGCCACATAGGCGAAGCCGCACTCGCGCAGCAGCGCCGGCCACCGGTCGCGGGACAGCAGCAGGCCGTTCGGGCGCAGGTGGCGGTCGTCGACCTGCCAGAAGCTCTCCAGCAGGCCGAAGGTGCCGATCAGCAGGCGCGCGTCGTGGGTCTCGACGGCCAGCAGGTGGCCGCCGGGGGCGAGCAGGTCGCCGATCCGGCGCAGGGCCGGGACCAGGTCCCGGGCGGTGTGCAGGGCGTTGGCGGCGACCACCACGTCGTAGCCGCCCGCCCCGAAGCCCTGGGCCGCGGGGTCGGCGTTCAGGTCGAGCTGCCGGTAGTCGAGGAAGTCGTGGGCGGCGAAGCGGCGGCGGGCAGAGGTGCAGAAGAAGGGCCAGACGTCGGTGAAGGTGTAGCGGGTGCGATCGGACGGCAGGCGCGGCAGCAGCGCCGCCGTCGTGCCGCCCGTGCCCGCGCCGACCTCCAGCACCCGGAGCGGGCGGTCCGGCGGCCAGGCGGCCACGATCTCGTCGAGCAGCGCGCCGGCCACCTGGTTGGCGAAGCGGCAGAGCGGGGCGATGTCGTAGAGCTGGCGGGTCAGCTCGCCGCCGCCGTCGCGGCTCAGCAGCTCCAGCGGGTCCCGTTCGCCGCGCAGGACCGCCGGCAGGTGGTGGTACATGCGGCTGTTCAGCGCGACCTCCGTGACGAAGGCCGGGTGTCTCAGCAGCAGGCTCCGGGTCAGCTCGTACGGCCTGGCCGGACCGGTCAGCCGCCACCGGCCGTCCGGCGCGGGCTCCGCGAGCCCGTGCTCCCGCAGCAGCTCGAGTACGACGGCGCCCAGGCGGTGACCGGGGCGGGCCAGCTCGTCGAGGGCGGTCGCGAACCGGTGGAGCTGGGCCTGCCAGGCCTCCGTGAGGAACCGCTCGTAGCGGAGCTCGCGCCACGCCTCGCGCAGCCGTTCGATCCGCTCGCCCGCGCGGGCCACGATCACCTCGGGATCGGGCGTCCCGGGCGGCGGCTGGTCCGGCTCTCGCGGGGCGGCGCGGAGCCGGGCGTGATGCGGGGTGATCGGCGGGCGGGCGTCAGGCATCGGGCCGGCCGCCGGAGGGTCGCGGGGTGATCGGGCCGCGCGGCACCGCGACCACCGTGCAGCCCCGGCCGGGCTGGTGGGTGATGGCGACGCGGTTCATCCCCTCGTCGCGTGGATCGGCGGCCGACAGGATCACCCGGCGGGTCACGACGTGCAGGAACGTCGAGATCTGCAGCAGCGCGAAGTGCCGGCCCACGCACACGTGCGGCCCCGTCCCGAACGGCAGCCAGCTGTACGGGGCGGGACGCCCCTCCAGGAACCGCTCGGGCCGGAAGTCCAACGGGTCGGCGAAGTGCCGGGGATGGCGGTGCAGCGCCCGCAGCGCCACCAGCAGGTTGGTGCCGGGTTCGACCCGGTAGCCGCCGAACGTGAGCCGTTCGCGCGCCACGCCCAGCGGCACGGTCGAGGTCGAGGGGCGCAGGCGCAGCGTCTCGCAGGCGACCGCGGTGGCGAAGCGGTCGTCCTCGCCGCGCAGGGCCTCCGCGGTCAGCCGGTGGAGCGCGGACGGGTGCCGTACGAGCCGCTCGACCGCCCAGGCCACGCCCAGCGCGGTCGTGGTGTGCCCCGCCAGCAGCATGGTCAGGACCTGGTCGACCAGCGCCTCGTCGTTGAGCCGCCACCCTTCGGCGGTGCGCGAGGCCATCAGCAGGCTCAGGACGTCGTCACCGGTGTCGCCGTCGTGGCGGCGGGCGATCTCGCCCCTGACCAGCCGCGCGCAGCGGGCGCGCAGCCGCTGCGCGGACGGCCAGAGTCGGATGGCGCCCAGCGCGCGCAGGGCGAAGCGGACCATGAGCTCCTCCGTCAGCGCCACTTTCAGGAGCTCCCGCACCAGCGGCCGCCACACCTCAAGGCGCCGCCGGTCCAGCCCGAGCAGCGAGCGCAGCGCGATCTCCAGCAGCGCCTCCCACAGCAGCGGCAGCAGCTCGAACGGCATCCCGGCCGGGAACTCGTCCACCGTCCGCCCGGCCACGTCGGCCACGATCTCGCGGTGGCGCTGCACCGCCCTGCCGCCCAGCAGGGGCAGCACCAGCTTGCGCATCCGATGGTGGTCGGCCCCCTGCTGCGCGAAGATCGAGCGCGGCCCCCACGCCGCGGCCGTGGGCCGGCCCTCGAACGGGTCCAGCCGCGCCGTCATGACCTCGCCGATCAGCGCGGGGTCGCGCATCAACGCGACCCGCCCGATGCCCGGCGACCAGAACGCGAACACGTCGCCGTAGCGTTCGAAGGCCCGGTCGAGGAGATGCTCGCCCCGCACGAGGTACGCGGGCAACGCCAACGGGGTCAGCCAGCCGGGGCCTGGGACGGGACGCGCCTTGCTCACCCGCCGATGGTAGGAAAGGGCACCCGCCCGATGCCTCGTGCAACGCCGGGAGCAGGTAAAACGGGGGAGTGGGATTCGGCGTGCGGCAGTTCGAACTGTCCTTGATGCACCGGATGCGCGATCTCAACCCCGCGCGGGTCGAGGAGGCGCTCGGGGTCATGGGCGCGTCCAGGGCGGAGCTTCGGGCCGCGCATGCCCAGTGGACGAGGGTTCTCCACTCGCCGCGGGCGCCGAAGACGCTGCGGCCGCTGCTCGGCCGCCCCGCGTACGAGGGCACGACCGCCGTGGGCAGCCTGACCTGCGGCGTGCTCCGCTGGGCCCTGCCGTCCTGGCCCGGCCTGGAGTTCGAGGTCCTGTACGGGCCCGGCGGCGAGACGTGGAACCAGTGGTTCGTCCGCCCCGGGGACCCCAAAACGCTGTCCTTCGCCGAGCTGGAGCCCTGGAGCTGCGTGGTCGCCGACGTCGCCGCGAGCTTCCCCGGCGCCGTACACCAAGAGGGCCAGGCCCCGCACCATTGGGCGGTCGACTTCGGCCACGGGAGCGCGACTTACCGCGCCCGATTCGTCTACGGCCTCTGCCAACGGATCGACGCCGTGTAACCCCGAGGGCCCGGCTGGAAAGCTCCGATGATCGATCGCATGATGAAGGTCCGGGTTTCCTGAGGAAGAAAAGGTGACGAAATATGCTCCGTGCCCTCGCCGTGTCCGTGGCCGCCGGGATCCTCTCGTTCGGGGGAGTGTCCCCGGCCCAGGCGAGCGTCACCTGCCCACCGGAGGGGGCCGTCTGCCAGGAGGTCCGCGGGGTGCCCGGCGACTACTACTACTGGTTCACGATCCAGCCCGCGCCGACCACGGCCGCCTTCACCTTCACGGTCAACGGCTCTCTCACCCCCGGTTCCCTCACGACGACCACCGCCGGCACCACGCTCGAAGGGGACTTCCGGCCCGCCCTGGTGCTGGTCAGCGGGGACCGGGTGTGCATGCGCGCCGGCAGCCAGAGCGGCGAGTACTGCGCCGCCACGCCCTAGCGCGGGGTTCTTTACTGGTCTGTACAAAATCCGGTAGCCTCCCTCCCATGGGCAGGCCACGGGAGTTCAGTGATCGGGCGGTCGTCGACGCCGCGATGGAGGTCTTCTGGGAGAAGGGGTACGAGGCGACCTCCACCCAGGATTTGTGCGAGCGCACCGGTCTCGGCCGCGGCAGCCTCTACAACGCCTTCGGCAGCAAGCACCGCCTCTACGAGGAGGCGATCCGCCGGTACGCCGAGACCAGGGCCGAAGCGCAGCTGGCGATGCTGGCCGAGCCCGGGTCGGTGCGCGCGCGGCTCAGGGACCTCATGCTCGGCGTGATCGACGCCGACATGGCGGACCCGGGCCGGCGCGGCTGCCTGGCGCTCAACGCCGCCACCGAGACCAGCGGGCGCACCGAGGCGGTCGCGGGGCTGGTGCGGCGGCAGTTCACCGACCTGGAGCAGGCGCTCCAGCGGCTGGTCGAGATCGGCCAGAGCACGGGTGAGCTGTCGTCGGACCGGCCGCCGCGGCAGGTGGCGCGGGCCTTCCAGAGCGCCTACTACGGCCTGCGCGTGCTCGCGAAGGTCACCGACGACCGGGACGCCCTCCTCGACGTCGTCGACGGGGCCGTCGCCGCCCTGTAGAAGACCTGGCCGCGGTCCATCGAGCCGCGGCCTTTTTGCCGCCCTAGTTCTGTACTGATCTGTAAAGAAAGAGAGAGAAGATCGATGAGGCTCAGTGTGCCGTCGCTGATGTTGTGCGTGTTCGGGATCACGACCGGCGAGTTCGTCATCGCCGGCATCCTTCCCGGCATCGCCGCCGACCTGAAGGTCTCGATCCCGGCCGCCGGGCTGCTGGTGACGGCGTACGCCATCGGGATGATCGTCGGCGGGCCCGTGCTGACGGCGCTCACCGCCCGTTTCCCGCGCAAGCCGCTCATCCTGGTGCTGCTCGGGATCACGATCGCCGGAAACCTGGCCTCCGCGCTCGCCCCCGCGTACGGCGTGCTCTTCGCGGCCCGGATCGTCACGGCGCTGGTGACGTCCACGTTCTTCGCCAACGCGATCGTCATCGCGGTGTCCACCGCCGCGCCGGGCAAGCAGGCCTCCACCGTCTCCAAGCTCGTCTTCGGCATGAACCTGTCGATGATCCTGGGCGCGCCGATCGGCACCTTCATCGGGAACGACCACGGCTGGCGGGCCACGTTCCTGGTGGTCTCGGCGTGCTGCGCGGCCGGGTTCGCGCTGGTCGCGCGGCTGGTGCCGGACGTGCGCGAGCCGTCCGGCGGGGGCTCGGCCATGAGCGAGCTGCGGGTGTTCAGCTCCCCGGACGTGCGGCTCGCCATCGCGGTCACGGCCGTGGGCAACGCGGGGCTGCTCATGGTGTTCACCTTCTTCGCGCCCCTGGTCACGGACGTCACCGGCTTCGCCGGCGGCGCGGTGGCGGCCCTCCTGCTGGTGTACGGGGTGGGCGCGGCCGTGGGCAACTTCCTCGGCGGCCGGCTGTCGGACCGGGCCCCGATGGCCGCGCAGCTCGGGCTGATGGGCGTCCTCGCGGCGGTGCTCGTCCTCATGTGGGCGGGCAGCGGCAGCATGGCGGTGACGGCGGTCATGGTGTTCGTGCTGGGCGCGGCGGGGTTCGCGGTCATTCCCGGCATGCAGGCGCGCGTCCTGGCCACCGCCTCGGCGGCGCCCACCCTGGCCATGGCGGTGAACGCCTCCGCCTACCAGCTGGCCGCCGCGTTCGCCGCCTGGCTCGGCGGCCGCGTCATCGACGGCGGGCTCGGGCTGCGCTCCCTCTACGTCGTGGGCGCGGCGGTCACGGTGGCGGGCATCGCGGTCAGCTCGTACGCCTGGCGTCGCTCCCGCGTACCGGCCTGACCCCGGCGAAGGCGGCGTGGACGGCGTCGGCGATCTGGCGCTGGATCGGGTCGGCCTCCGGCCCGAACAGCAGGTCGTCCACCTGGGACACCACGCCTGTGGCCGCCTCCAGCAGGCGGGCGCCCTCGGGCGTCAGCTCGATCGTCGACGCCGACCCGGCGCGGGCCGTGCTGTCGCGCACCAGCCCCGCCGCGACCAGCGCCTTCACCGCGGTGTGCACGCTCTGGACCGTCGTCCCCGACATCCGCGCCAGCTCGCTGAACGACACCCCGGGCACGCCGGCGATGTGACCGAGCAGGCCCAGCCGGCCGACCGTGAGGTCGAGCGGGGCCAGCGCGGCGGCCAGCTCGGTCTCGATCCGGCGCGCCAGCGTGAGCAGGACGATCGAGGGGCTGGTCACGGGTGGACCGGGGCGATCGGCGTTCTCGGTGGTCACCCCGCCAGTCTCCCGCACCGGCGGCGACGGTTGCGAGCGCACCCGCAGGAGTGGGAATCACTCGGAGGGACGGCACGGGGCGGACGCGCGGGAGAGTGCGATGACCGATTCGGCGATGGTGCGGTTCTACCAGGACAACGGCTACCTGCTGGTCAAAGGGCTGCTCGGCGCGGCGGAGGCGCGGGCGTACCGGGAGGAGTGTCACGCGGTGCTCGGGCGGCTGCGCCCGACGGACCCCACGTGGGGGAGCGCCCGGGAGATCGGCGGGGCGGGGACCGAGCTGCGGCACTGCCACGACGCGCAGTTCCACTCGGCCGCCTTCGCCCGGCTCATGGTGGATCCGCGCTTCACCGACGTGGCGGCGGCCCTGATGGGCTCGGAGAACGTGCAGCTCCACCACACCAAGATCTTCGTCAAGCCCGCCGAGAAGGGCTCGCCGTTCCCCATGCACCAGGACGCCGCGCACTTCCCGCACACCCGCCACACCGTGGGTGCGGCGATCTTCCACTTCGACGCCGCGCCCGAGGAGAAGGGGTGCGTGCGCGTGGTGCCGGGCAGCCACAGGTACGGGCCGCTGCCGCACCTGGAGGAGGGCGGGTGGCACCTGCCGCTCGCGGAGTGGCCGCTGGAGGCCGCCGTCCCGGTCGAGGCGGAGGCCGGGGACGTGCTGTTCCTCAGCTATCTCACCGTGCACGGATCCGGGGTCAACCGGGCGGACGAGGCGCGTACGACCCTGCTCATCCAGTACCGCGACCCCGAGGACCAGCCCGCCGACGACGTCCACCGCTCCCGGGGCCAGGGCATGATGCTCCGCGGGATCCACCCGACGGGATCGTGACCATTCCGTTATCGACCTCTCGTATCGAGGCGGGTGCCCCGCTCTCGTACGCCACAGAGGGAAGAACGGAGACGGTGAGATGACCATCGACTACATCCGCGAACCAGCTACATCGGGCGGCTCCGAACGCTTCGGGCCGCCCTGGCAGGGCATCACGCTTCCCCGCGAGATCCTGGACCGGCACGGCGCCAGGATCCTCGACCCCTGGGACGCCCCCCTCGACCCGGGCGAGCGCCGGCCCGACTCCACGGTCTACCGTTCGGACGTGCTGCTCTTCCCCGGGCAGGCGCTCCGCTCCGACGAGGTGGTCTCCTGGATCAACCGGGCGCTGTCCGGGATCCAGCTGGAGCTCTCGCCGGTCAGCGTCAGACGCGCCCGCGAGCGGGACTACGGGCGCGAGACCGTCTGGCTGCCCGGCCTGCTGGAGATCCAGAAGGAGGCGCACGACGTCGACGTCGACGCCTGGCGGGCCCTCCGCGTCGTGCGCAGGGCGCTGCGCGCCGAGTCCGACGGGTGGCCGTTCAAGGCGGTGCTCGCCACGATCTCGCTGGACCACCTGTTCGTGGGCTCGGCCACGACCGGCATCGGCTCGCTCAGCCTGGGCGGCGAGCCCGCCACGAGCGGCCACGCCGTCATCGAGGAGCCGCAGACGAGCGCCCGGCCGGGGTACGGGCGCGTGCCCGTGACCGTGGTGGCCGGGCCGCCGCGCCGCAGGTCGCTCGCCCAGCTCGGCGGGCGCAGGATCACGGTGGTCACGCTGGACACCGGCGTGGCGGAGCACCCCTGGTTCAAGCCGGTGACCGACCCGGACGCCTTCCTCACCGTCGATCCGGCCGGGCAGCAGCTCATCGAGGACTCCCACCCTGCCTACCAGGGCCGCGACGTCGCCAAGCTCGTCGGCTACGAGGACCTCGGCGAGCTGCCCAACCCGCTCATCGGCGTACTGAACTCCCACACCGGGCACGGCCTCATGCTCGCCGGCCTCGTCGCGCAGATCGCGCCGGACGCCCGCGTGCTCATGTACAAGGTCATGCACAGCGACGGCGTGGTCCCCCTCGAGGCCGTGCACGCGGCGCTCGACCGGCTGCTGGCGCTCATGGCCTCCGGCACCGCCGTGGACGTGCTGTGCTGCTCCTTCGGCGGCTTCTCCGAGGCGGGCGACCCGGCCATGCAGGCGCTGTTCGACAAGGTCAACCAGCTGCGGGCGCGCGGCGTCATCGTGGTCAACGCCGCCGGCAACTACGCCACGACCAGGCCGTTCTACCTCGCCGCGCTGTCCGAGACCGCCGTGCCCGGCCCGCCGCTGGCGCCCATGCTGGGCGTCGCCGCCAAGAACCCCGACGGCACGATCGCCATCTTCAGCAACGAGCACCCCGCCGTGCGGTGGCGCGCTCCAGGCGCGATGGTGGTCAGCACGTTCCCGCCGAAGTTCAGGGGCGCCCAGAACGCGATGCTCACCACGGGCGAGCGCGCCTCGCTCGACTGCGACGCCATGGGGCCGTTCTGCGGCTGGAGCGGCACGTCGTTCGCCGCCCCGATCGTCGCCGGCACCATCGCCGCCGAGCTCACCAAGACCCTCGGCCAGGTGGGCGTCGATCCCGTCCAGCGGGCCAGGCAGGTCGTCGGCGCGATGGTCGACGACAAGGCCGTGCGGCCGGAGATCGTACCCATCTGATGACCGGTGACCCCGCACTCGAACGCGCGCCCGCTCCCGGCCGGCGCCGCGACCGGCTGGCCGCCCTGCTGGTCGAGGCCCGGGAGGGCAAGAGCGGCGCGCTGGACGCCATCGTGGCCGAGCTCACGCCCGTGCTCTGGCACACCGCCAGGAACCAGGGCCTGAGCCCGCAGGCGGCCGAGGACGTCGTCCAGACGACCTGGCTGATCCTGCTGCGCCACCTGCACGCCATCTCGGCGCCGGGCGCGCTGATCGAATGGCTCGTCACCACCGCCCGGCGCGAGGCGTGGCGGGTCAGCGCCTCCTCGCGCAAGGACGACCTGCCGGGCGACGACGCGTTCGAGGAGCTGCCCGACACCGTGCTGACGCCGGACGAGCTCCTCGTGGACGACGAGCGGCGGCGCGCACTCTGGCAGGCCGTGGAGAGCCTGCCCAAGCGGTGCGGCGAGCTGCTCAGGATCATCGCCTTCGTGCCTCGTCCGCACTACGATGCCGTGGCCGCCGCTCTGGGCATGCCGATGGGCAGCATCGGACCCACGCGCGGCCGGTGCTTCGCGAAGCTACGCCGCCTGCTCGCGAAGGATCCGGATTGGAGCCCCCGATGAACACGGCCGACGGGACCGACCCTCCCTTCTTCACCGCCGAGGACCAGCTCCTCATCGAGGACATCGCCGACGTCTACCGCACCGTCGACCCCGTCCCCGCCACGCTGGTCGAACGCCTGCAGTTCGCCCTGGCCCTCGAATCCCCCGAGCTGGACTTCGAGGTCCTCCGCCCGCAGGAGGACGCCCCGCTGCCGGCGGGCGTCAGGGGCGGTGAGGACAGCCGTACGATCACCTTCGACAGCGAGGTCCTCACGATCATGATCAGCGTGACCGCGCGGGACGAGGACGCCGTACGCGTGGACGGCTGGCTCGCGCCGCCCGGCGACCACCTGGTCGAGCTGCGCACCGGCGAGGGCCCGCGCACGGTCAGGGCCGACGACCAGGGCCGCTTCGTCCTGGACGCGGTGCCGCGTGGCCTGTCGCAACTCGTGGTGCGCCAGGGACTGGACGATCCGGCGCGGGCGACGATACTGGCGGTGACGCCCTCACTCATTCTCTGACCACCGCGAGGCGCGATTGCGGGACAGCGGGCGTGCAGCGTCGCTCCGGGAGCGGGTGGAGCGCCTGCACCGGCTCAGCGTCGAGGCGACCGACAACGGCCGCCCGGCCCTGGCCGCCCGCAGGCTCCGCCGGGCCCTCGCCCTGCTCGAATCGGCGCCCGAAGGCGGTTCCGCGCCCGACGGCGGTTCCGCGGCCGACGGTGGTTCCGCGGTCGAGGGTGGCGGCGGGGCTGACGACCTGGTCGCCCGGGTGCTGACCAGCCTCGCGCACGCCGAGGCCGAGCAGGGGCGGACCGAGCTCGGGATGGAGCTGCTCGACCGGGCCCAGCGCCGCGCGCCCCCGGCCGAGCTGGCCATCGTGCACGCCCAGCGCGGCCTGATGCACCTGCGCATGGGCGCCGGCACCGAGGCGCTCCGGGAGCTGGACATCGCCGCGCCCATGCTCGCCGGCGGCGACCGGGTCGAGCTGGCCAGGGTGCTGCTCAACCGGTCGGTCATCCACCTCATGGCCGGCCGGATCCGCCTGGCCAGGGACGACGCGCGCCGCAGCGCGCAGGTCGCCCACGCCCAAGGGCACGAGGTGATCGCGGCCAAGGCCCTGCACAACGACGGCTACTGCGACCTGCTGCTCGGCGACGTGCCGGCGGCGCTGGCCGTGTTCGCCCGAGTGGACCGGCTCTACGAGGACGTCAATCCCGGCTTCCGCCCGGTGCTCGCGCTCGACCGCGCCAGGGCGCTGCTGGCGGTCGGCTTGACGGACGAGGCGGGGCGCACGCTCGACCGGGCCATCGACGGGTTCCGCAGGCAGCGCCTGATGCAGGACTACGCCGAGGCCGAGCTGGCCCGGGCCCAGTGCGCGCTCGACGCGGGCCGGCTCGCCGAGGCGCGCGCCCGGGCGCGGCGCGCGGAGACGCACTTCAGGCGCCGGGGGAGCACGGTGTGGGCGCTGCGCGCGGCGCTCATGCGCCTGCGCGGTGAGGAGGCGGGCGCGGCGGGGCGGGTGGCCAGGCGGGCGGCGGAGCTGTCGGCGGGGTTCGCCGCGTTCGACATGGCGGACGACGCCGAGCTGGCCCGGCTGGTCTCGGTCAGGGCGCTGATCGCCGCAGGCCGCCTCCCCGAAGCAACGGCCGCCGCGGCTGGAGGCGTAGTGGTGTCGCGGAGGGCGTCGCTGGAGGTGCGGCTGATGCGGCACCTCGCCGCCGCCGAACTGGCGGGCGCGCACGGGGAGCGGGGCCTGGCGCTGCGCCGGGTGCGGGCCGGGCTGGCGCTCGTGCACTCGCACCGCGGCCGGCTGGGCAGCCTCGACCTGCTGACCGGCGTCGCCGCGCTAGGCGCGGACCTGGCCGCGTACGGGCTCACCACGGCGCTGGCCGGCGGATCGGCCAGGCAGGTGTTCGCGTGGTCGGAGCGCTGCCGGGCGCAGGCGTTCCGCCATCGCCCGACGCGCGCCCCCGAGGATCCCGCGACCGCCGAGGCGCTGGCCGAGCTGCGCCAGCTCGCCGAGCGGATGCGCGCCGACGAGGCCGCGGGACGCCGGCAGCCCGGGCTGCGCAGGCGCTGCCTGGAGCTGGAGCAGGTGATCAGGGAACGCGGCTGGCAGCTCCCCGGCGTCGGCCCCGGACTGGCCCCGGTTTCCGTCGGCGCCGTCGAGGAGGCGCTGGCGGCCGGCGACCAGGCCATGGTCAGCCTGCTCAACGTCAGAGGCAGGCTGCTGGCGCTGGTGCTCGCGCGCGGCCGGTGCCGCCTGTACGAGCTCAGCGCGTACGAACCGGTCGCCGAGGCCGCCCGCCGGCTCGCCGGAGACCTCAACGCGCAGGCCGGGCGCATCCTGCGGCCCGCGCTGAGAGAAGTGATCGAGGCGTCCGTCCGGCGGCAGCTGGCGACCATCACCGACGCGGTCATGGCGCCCCTGCGGCAGGCGTTGTCCGGCGCGCGGGGGATCGTCGTCATCCCGACGATGGGCCTGTCCGCCGTGCCCTGGGGCCTGCTGCCCGACCTGCGCGGCCGGCCCCTGGTGGTGGCGCCGTCCGCGCTGGTGTGGTTGTCGGCCGGGCGGGGGCGGGAGCCGTACGGGCCCGGCGGCCCGCCCGTCCTGGTCGCCGGGCCCGGCCTGGACCACGCCGAGACGGAGGTCGAGCGGCTCGCGGCGGTGCACCCCAAGGCGCGCCGGCTCATCGGCGGGCTGGCCACCGTGTCGGCCACGCTCGATGCGCTGGACGGCGCGTCCTTCACCCATTTCGCCGCGCACGGGCACCACGAGCGCGAGAACGTGTTCTTCTCCCGCCTGGACCTGGCCGACGGGCCGCTCATGGCGTACGACCTGCAGCGGCTCGGCAGGGCGCCCGGGCACGTCGTCCTGTCGGCGTGCGACGTGGGCCAGGCGGTGGTGCGGGCGGGCGACGAGCTGCTCGGCTTCACCGCGGCGCTGCTCTATCTGGGCACGTCCACCGTCATCTCCAGCCCCACCCGGGTGCCTGACCACGTCGCCGAGGAGGTCATGACGGCCTACCACCGGGGCGTGGCCGAGGGCGCCGCCCCGGCCGACGCGCTGGCGGCGGCGTCGGCGGGGGAGCCCGCCGCGACGTTCATGTGCTTCGGCGCCGGCTGATCGTCCACTATTGCAAGCTCCTTGCAACAGATAGTCTTTCGCTCTAAGGTCGCCTGCATGAGGCGCAGATTGGCACTGTTTGCGGCAATTGTCCTGGGATTAACGGGATGTTCGGCTCCCTCGCAGCCCGCGCAGGACACGGTCGTGCTGGGGCTGGGGTCCGAGCCCGACTCGCTCAACCCGGTCCTCGGTTACGCGCCGGACGGCGGGGCGTTGATGTTCGACGGCCTGGTGCGGCGCACGCCCGACCTGAAGCTGGAGCCCGCGCTGGCCGAGTCGCTGCCCGAGGTGGACGGCAAGCAGGTCACCTTCACGTTGCGCCAGGGTGTCACGTTCCACGACGGCAAGGCGCTGACCAGCGCCGACGTGGCGTACACCTATGAGCAGGTGCTGAAGGCCGCCAACAACTCGCCGATCAGGGGCGACTACGCCGCCATCGAGAAGGTGGACGCCCCCGACCCGCGGACGGTCGTCTTCCGCCTCAAGTACCCGTACGCGCCCATCCTGCAGCGGGCCACGCTCGGCATCGTCCCCGCGGGGTCCGATGTGTCCGGCACGCCCGCCGGCACCGGCCCGTACGCGTTCGTGTCCTGGACCAAGGGCGACAAGATCACGCTCAAGGCCAACGAGCGTCACTGGGGGGCGGCACCGGCGATCAAGAAGCTGGTGCTCGCGTACACCTCCGACGACAACGCGCGGGCGACCAGGATGGCCGCGGGCGAGTTCACCGCCACCGAGCTGCCGCCCAAGGCGGTCGCCCGGTTCAAGGGCCAGGCGGGCATGACGGTCCACGAGGTGCCGACCGCCGACTACCGGGGCGTGATGTTCCCCCTCGAACAGCCCGTGACCGGCGACCTGGCCATCCGCAAGGCGCTCGGCCTGGCCGTGGACCGCGCCGCCATGGTGTCGGCGATCCTGGCGGGCTCGGGCAGCCCCGCGTTCGGGCCGGTCGCGCCCGGCACCGACTGGCACAATCCCGCCGTGAACGGCTCCGCCGCCCCCGACCGGGCCAAGGCGGTGGCGACGCTGGAGGAGGCAGGCTGGAAGGCCGGCGCGGACGGCATCAGGGCCAAGGGCGGCACCCCGGCCAGGTTCACGCTCATGTACCCGGCGGGCGACTCGCTGCGCAAGGAGCTCGCGCTGGCCGTCGCCTCCGACGCCAAGCACGTCGGCATCGACGTGCGCCTGGCCGGGCTCGACTGGGACGCCATCGACCAGCGCATGTCGAAGGACGCGCTCATCATGGGCTGGGGCAGCCCGTACGACCCCGACTACACCAACTACGAGCTGTTCCACTCGTCCTTCTCCGGCCAGGGCTACCTCAACCCCGGCCACTACAGGAACCCGGACGTGGACCGGCTGCTCGACGCGGGCCGCGGCACGTCCGACCCGGCCGCCCGCAAGAAGGCCTACGACGAGGTGCAGCAGCGCATCAGCGACGACGCCGTCTGGCTGTACCTGGTCTACCTCAAGCACACCTACGTCGTACGCGGGAACTGGACCGGCCTCACCCCGGGCGTCGAGGCGCACGAGCACGCCACCGGCGGCCTGCTCGGCACGGTCGTGAGCTGGAAGCCCGCCTCGTGACCTGGGTCAGGATCGTGGCGTGGCGGCTGGCGTTCGCCGTGCCGCTGCTGCTGGCGGTGACGTTCGGGATGTTCGCGCTGGCCAAGGCGTCCCCGTTCGACCCCGTACGGCAGTACCTGGGCGAGCGGGCGATGGTCACCAGCCCGCAGATCATGTCCGAGATCAGGGCGAACTGGGGCCTGGACCGGCCGCTCGCCGAGCAGTACGCCACCTGGCTCGGCAACCTGCTCGGCGGCGACCTGGGCGAGTCCAGGTCGCTACGGCTGCCGGTCGCCCAGGTGATCGGCGAGCGGCTGGGCTGGACGCTGCTCGTCGTCGGCTGCGCGCTCGTCCTGATGCTGGTGGCCGGCCTGGCCGTGGGCACGCTGGCCGCCTGGCGGCGCGACTCGTGGCTGGACCGGCTCGTCACCGGGACGGCGTTCACCAACGAGGCGGCGCCGGTCTTCTGGGTGGGCCTGCTGGCGATCTGGGTGTTCTCCGTGACGCTCGGCTGGCTGCCCGCGGGCGGGCTCACCGACGCCGCCTCCGCCACGGTGACGCTGCCCGACCTGCTGCGGCACCTGGTGCTGCCGGTGGCGGTGCTGGCGTTCTCGCAGTCGTCGTGGCTGCTGCTGTTCGTGCGGGAGTCGGTCATCGGCGTGCTGCGGGAGGACTTCGTGACCGGGGCCAGGGCGCGGGGGCTGCGCGAGCGCACCGTGCTGCTGCGGCACGCGCTGCGCTCGGCGCTGCTGCCGTTCGTCACGATCATGGGGGCGCGGGTGCCCGAGCTGGTGACGGGGGCGATCCTGGTGGAGGCGGTGTTCTCCTGGCCGGGCGTGGCGGGCACCACGATCAAGGCGGCGCTGGCGGTGGACTTCCCGCTGCTGGCGGCGCTCACGCTGCTGGCCACGGTCGCCGTGGTGGCCGGCAACCTGCTGGCCGACCTGGCGTACGCGCTGGCCGACCCGCGCGTGCGCGTGCTCGGGGTGAGCTGATGACGCGCAACCGCTTGTCGGCGACGACGCTCGCCGTGCTGGTCCTGGCCGCGGTGCTGGTGCCGCTGGCCGTACGGCTCGACCAGCAGCTGGTGGACCTGCGGGCCGCGGGGCTGCCGCCCACCTGGGCCCATCCGTTCGGCACCGACGAGGTCGGCAGGGACGTGCTGATCCGCTCGATCTACGGGCTGCGCGTCTCGCTCCTGGTGGGACTGGTGGCCGCGGTGGTCAGCGTGACCATCGGCGGGCTGGTCGGGCTCGTGGCGGGCGCCGCCGGCGGGCTCGCCGACCGGGTGCTGATGCGGGTCGTCGACGGCTTCAACTCGCTGCCGCACCTGCTGTTCGGCATCTTCATCGTGGCGCTGTTCGCGCCGGGCGCCACCGCGGTGGTGGTGTCCGTGGCCGTCACCCACTGGACGACCGCCGCCCGGATCGTGCGCTCCGAGGTGCTCTCGCTGCGCGGCCGGCCGTTCGTGGACGCGGCGATCTCCGGCGGGTCGAGCCGGCTGCGGATCGTGGTCCGGCACTTCCTGCCGAACCTGGCGCCGCAGCTGCTGCTGGCGGCCGTGCTGATGATCCCGCACGCGATCTGGCACGAGACGGCGCTCAGCTTCCTCGGGCTGGGCCTGCCCGCCCACCTGGCCTCGCTCGGGAACATGATCAACGACGGTCAGCGGTCGCTGCTGGCGGGCGACTGGTGGTCCAGCCTCTTCCCCGGGCTGCTGATCCTGCTGCCCACGCTGGCGGTGTCGGGGCTGGCCCAGTACGTGCGGGACCGCGCGAACCCGCGCTGGAGATCGGAGCTGGCGCTGTGAGGCTACGCGTGGACGGGCTGTCGGTACGCTTCCGCATCCCCGGCGCGGTCGTGCACGCCGTCACGGACGCCCGTTTCGAGCTGCGCGCGGGCCGCTGCCTCGCTCTCGTCGGCGAGTCCGGGTGCGGCAAGTCCGTGATGGCGCACGCCCTGCTCGGCCTGCTCCCCGGCAACGCCGCCGTCACGGGTCACGCCTGGCTCGACGTGCCGGAGCAGGGCCCGCTTGACCTGATGGCGGCGTCCGAGAAGACGCTCGCGCGGCGGGTGCGCGGGCGCCTGATCGGACTCGTGCCGCAGAGCCCGGCCGCCCACCTCACCCCCGTGCGCACGGCCCGTGCCCAGCTCGCCGAGACCCTGCGCGAGCTCGGCCGCGCCGAGACCCCCGACGCGCTCGCCGAACGCGCGGGCCTGCGCCCGCAGGACCTCGACCGCTACCCGCACCAGCTCTCGGGCGGCATGGCGCAGCGCGTCGCCAACGCCCTCGCCCTGGCCGGAGACCCGCCGCTGATCCTGGCCGACGAACCCACCACCGGCCTGGACCGGCCCCTCGTGGACGCGACCATGGCCGAGCTGCGCCGCCTGTGCGACGAGGGCCGCGCGGTGCTGGTCATCACGCACGACCTGCGCGCCGCCGAGCGGGTGGCCGACGACATCGCGGTCATGTACGCCAGCCGCATCGTGGAGCGCTCGGAGGCGGGCGCGTTCTTCGCCGGGCCGCGGCACCCGTACGCGCGGGGGCTGCTGGACGCGCTGCCGACGCGGCGGTTCGTCCCGATCCCGGGCCTGCCGCCCGAGCTCACCCGGCTCCCGGACGGCTGCGCCTTCCGGCCCCGCTGCGCGCTGGCCACAGCCGCGTGCGCCGAACTGCCCGCCACCGACGAGAAGGGGGTCTCCTGCCATCATGCTTGACGCCACCGGGATCACGGCCTCGTTCGGCCGCCACCGCGTGCTCGACGGGGTGTCGCTGTCCGTACGGCCCGGCGAGGTCCTCGGGCTGGCCGGGCCCAGCGGGTGCGGCAAGTCGACGCTGGCCCGCGTACTCGCCCTGCTGCTGCGCCCGTCGGCGGGCACCGTCACCCTCGACGGCGAGCCGGTGACGCGGTGGCGGCACCGGGCGCCCCGGCGCACCTCGATCGGCCTGATCTTCCAGCAGCCCCGGCTTGCCGTCGACCCCCGCTTCACGCTGCTGGAGGTGATCGCCGAGCCGCTGCGCGCCGGCCGCCTCCCGCTGGAGCGGGCGCACCGGCTGGCCGAGGAGCTGGGGCTGACGCCCGAGCTGTACGGGCGGCGGCCGCACGAGGTGTCGGACGGGCAGCTCCAGCGGGCCTGCGTGGCCCGGGCGCTGGCCCTCGAACCCCGCTACCTGATCTGCGACGAGATGACCACCATGCTCGACGCCTCGACCCAGGCGCACCTGGTCGCCCGGATCGAGGCGTACCGGGAGCGCACGGGGGCGGGGGTGCTGGCCGTCAGCCACGACGCCGAGCTGCTCGACCGCTGGGCGGGCGGGAACGTCCGCGAGTGGGCCCGGGTGGAGCGTTCCTAGGAGGCCAGAGCGGCGGTGATGGCCCCCTCGACCGTGTCGTGCACGGGCACGTGGGCCATGACGCCGGTCAGCTCGAAGAGCCGGGCGGGCATGCGCTGGACGGCGGCCAGGTGGAGTGCGCCGCCGTTCTTGAGGCAGTTGGTGGCGCAGGTCAGCAGGACGTGCAGCCCCGAGCTGTCCATGAAGGGCACCTCCGACAGGTCGAACACCAGCTTCCCCGCGGGCGCCGGCTGGACCTGCGCGACGTACGCCTCGAGCTGGGCGCGGTTGGTGGCGTCCATCTCGCCGATCACGGCGATCACGGTCACGCCGGGCAGTTGCTGGTGCGCCAGCCTCAGTCGCGGCATCTACGCCTTCACCGCTCTCGCCCGGCTTAAGGTGACCATCAATGAAGGATAATGCGCCGGAGTCTTCGGCGATATCCCGGTTTTCCTCGGAGGACAGAGGCCCTGCCTCTACTCAGTGACCGTGGCCGTGACCGACGAACGTCGTGGCCGGTCGGCCCGGCGGCACCAGCCCTAGCGAGACGGCCGCCGCGACCCCCGCGACCATGGCGCACAGCGTGAGCCCCGCGACGAAACCTCCGAGGCCTCCCGCCGCGCCGGGCGCGAGGCTCGCCGCGGCGACCGTCGAGACGGCGGCCACGCCGATCGAGCCGCCGAGCTCGTGGAAGGTGTTGATGACGCCGGAGGCCACGCCGTTCTCGCCGGGCGGGATGTTCGCCATGGTCGTCGTGGTGGCCGTCACGAACGCCGGCCCGATGCCCAGCGCCGCCAGGACGAAGCCCGGCAGCAGTGTGGTGTACGCGCTCGCGTCCGGTGAGATGCGCGTCATCAGCGCCGCGCCCGCCGCGGTGACCACGAAGGACGCCACCGTCACCGGCCGCCCGCCGAGCTTGCCGACGAGATGCCCGCCGAGCTGGGCCCCGATCGTGATCGCGATCGCCACGGGCAGGAAGAGCAGGCCCGTCTCCAGCGCGCTGAACCTCAGCACGTGCTGGAGGTAGAGCGAGCTGAGGAAGAACAGCCCCAGCATCAGCCCCGTCGCCACCAGCATGACGAACGTCCCCGAGATCACCGGCCGCCTGGCCAGGGTCTCGGCGCGCATCAGCGGTGACCGTACCGACCGCTCGACCACCACGAACAGGACGTACAGCAGCACCGACCCGGCCAGCGGCAGCACCGTGCCCGCCGCGCCCCAGCCGGCGTCGCCCGCCGCCACCAGCCCGTAGATCAGCAGCGCCGTCGCCAGCGTGACCACCAGCGCGCCGGGCACGTCGACCCGCTCGCCTCTCCCTCGCGCGGGCGGCACCAGGGCGGGCACGGCCGCCAGCACCACCAGCCCGATGGGGACGTTGACGAAGAACACCCACGCCCATCCCGGTCCGGCGGTCAGCACGCCGCCGACCAGCACGCCCAGGGCCGCCCCGGTGCCGCCGATGGCCGCCCAGACGCCGAGCGCCCGGCCGCGCCGCTCGCCCTGGAAGGTAGTGGTGATGACGGCCAGCGCCGCCGGGGAGAGCAGCGACGCGCCGACCCCCTGCAGCGCCCGCCCGGCGATGAGCGCGGCGCCGCTGCCGGCCAGCCCGCACAGCAGCGAGGCCGCCGTGAACAGCCCCAGGCCCGCCAGGAGCGTGCGGCGGGCGCCGAGCGCGTCCGCGAGCCGCCCGCCGAGCACCATCAGGCCGCCGAAGCAGAGCGTGTACGTGGTCACGACCCAGGTGAGGGACTCGCGGTCGAGCGCGAGGTCCTGGCCGATGGTCGGCAGTGCCACCTGTACGACGGTGATGTCCACGATCAGCATGAACTGGGCCAGGCACAGCAGCACCAGCACTCCCCAACCGCCGGTGCGCCGCCCGGCGGGAGCCGCATCAAGACTCATCCGATACCCTCCTTAACTCGAACACCGATGTTCAAGTTAGCATGCATGAACCATACGTGGGTAGGGCATGCCGAGGGACGCGAGAGCCCGCGCGCCGGGCCGGTGGGGCTACGGGCGGGCGGGCCTGCCGGTGGGGGCGAGCAGCGAGAGCATGGTCTTGGTCAGCACCAGCTCGACCTCTTCGGGCGCGAGCCGCCCCGCCTCACGCTCCTGCGCGGCGCTGTGGATGATCGAGAAGAACGTGGTCACCAGCCAGCCCGACGGCAGGTCCGTACGGAAGTCGCCCGCCCGCTGCCCGCGCACGATGAGCCGCTCCACCCGCCGCAGCGGCCGCTCGTGGTGCTCCCGGATCCGCTCCGTGGCCAGCACCCGGTCGGCGGCCATGAACAGCCGGCGGTGCCGGTCGAGCACCTCCCACGACGAGCGCAGCAGCCGCGCCATGGCCTCGGGTGCGGGGGCCGTGTCGAGCGAGTCGTCCGCCAGCACCGCGTCCGCCGTCTCGACCGCATGGTCGAGCACCGCGTCCACCAGCGCCTCCCGCGACGGGAAGTGGCCGTACAGCGTCACCCTGCCCACCCCGGCGGCCTTGGCGATGTCCGCCACGCTGGCCGTGGGGTCGGCGCTGAGCAACCTGGTCCCGGCTGCGAGGATCGCGGCGATGTTGCGCTCGGCGTCCGCGCGCCGGGCGGGTACGGGCTGTCGTGCCGCGGTCTTGGCCATGCGACCACCCTACGACGCCGTCCCGCCTCCTCCCGGCACCCAGGGCCGCGCGGGTCACAGCTCCAGTACGTGGTCCAGCAGCGACTGCAGCGTGACCGCCCCCACCAGCCGGCCCCCGTCGACCACGGCGACCAGCGGGCTGCGCGTACGCGCCATCAACGCCGCCAGCTCCAGCACGGTCGCCTTCATGTCGGCCACCGGCAGCTCCTTCGGCTGCTCGGGCAGGCACTCCCGCACGGTCCTGCCCCCGAGCCGGCGCAGGAACAGGTCGGCGTGGGCCTCGTCCACCACCCGGGCCAGCGCCGGGTCGTCCTGGCAGTACGCCGGCACCGCGAGCCGCAGCACCTGGGTGCCGGGCAGGATGCTGAGGGGGCGCCCGTCGGGGTCGACCAGGATGAGCCCTGGCAGGTCCTGCTCCGCCAGGAGCTTCGCGGCTTCCAGCGCCGGGGTGTCCAGAGTGACCGTCGGGAAGTCGACGGCGAGATCGCGTGCGCGCATCAGTGGCCTCCGGCGCCCAGCCTACGTCGCCCCGGCCGCCCGCTCGCACCCCTTCTGCGGGGAGACGCGGGTGTCAAGATCGCGTGGGGTTCGCGTCAAGAAGGCGTAAGTGCGCCGGCGTCACCCGGGCCTGTTACGGTAGTGCGCGGTGCGCCGGGAAGTCTGGTCGGCAGGGATGTCGGCTGGGGTTCGACGGGGGAGGCGCCATCGATGCGTGACCTGTGTGGCGGGGCCAGGTGATGAGCATGATGCCGTCGTTCCTGACCCGTTTCCGCCACCCCGCCCAGGTCGTGGCCGCCGGGTTCGGGCTGGCCATCACGATCGGCACCGTGCTGCTGTCCCTCCCCATCGCCACCACCGAGCGCGCGCCCGCCGACTGGGTCGTCGCCCTGTTCACCGCCACCTCGGCCGTATGCGTCACCGGGCTGGTGATCGTGGACACCGAGTCGCACTGGTCGGTGTTCGGGGAGGTGGTGATCGCGGGGCTCGTGCAGGTGGGCGGGCTGGGGATCATGACGATGGCCACCCTGTTCACCCTGCTCGTCTCCGGCCGGCTCGGGCTGCGGGCCAGGATCGCGGCGCAGGCGGAGACCAAGACGATGAGCATGAGCGACGTGCGCCGCGTCGTGCGCAAGGTGGTCCTGTTCAGCCTCGTGTGCGAGGCCGTCGCCGCCGTCGTGCTCACCGCCCGGTTCGCCCTCGGCTACGGCGAGCCGTTCGGCCGGGCCGCCTACCTGGGCGCCTTCCACTCGGTCACGGCCTTCAACAACGCCGGGTTCGCGCTCTGGCCCGACAACCTCGTGCGGTTCGTCGGCGACCCGTGGATCTGCCTGACCATCGCGCTCGCGGTCATCGTCGGCGGTCTCGGCTTCCCCGTGGTGTTCGAGCTTGCCCGCTCCTGGCGGCACCCGCGCAGGTGGAGCGTGCTGACCAGGGTCACCGTGGGCGTGAGCGTCACCCTGCTGGTGCTGGGCACCCTGGTCTTCCTCATGACCGAGTGGCGCAACCCCCGCACGCTGGGCGCGCTCGACGACCCCGGCAAGCTGCTGGCCGCGTTCTTCACCGCGGTCATGCCGCGCTCGGCCGGGTTCAACACCCTCGACGTCTCCCAGATGTACCCGTCGAGCTGGCTGGCCACCGACGTGCTGATGTTCATCGGCGGCGGCAGCGCGGGCACGGCGGGCGGGCTCAAGGTGACCACGTTCGGGCTGCTGGCGTTCGTCGTCTGGGCCGAGGTGCGCGGTGAGAGCCGGGTCAACATCGGCCATCGCAGGCTCCCCGAGGCCACGCAGCGCCAGGCCGTCACGATCACGGTGCTGGGCGTCACGCTGGTCGCCGTGTCCACGTACGTGCTGCTCGCCCTCACCCCGCACGGCCTGGACCAGGTGCTGTTCGAGGTGGTCGCGGCGTTCGGCACGGCGGGGCTGACCACCGGCATCACCCCGAGCCTGGGCACGGCCGGTCACCTGCTGCTGACGGTGCTGATGTTCATCGGCAGGATCGGCCCGCTCACCATGGGCTCCGCGCTGGCGCTCAACCGGCGCACCCGACATTACGAGCTACCCGAGGAGCGAGTCATCGTTGGCTGACAACAACCCCGTCGTGGTCATCGGCCTCGGCAGGTTCGGCACGTCGCTGGCGCTGGAGCTGACCCGGCGCGGCACCGAGGTCCTGGCCATCGACAGCCGGCCCAAGGTCACGCAGAGCCTGGCCGGGCGGATCACGCAGATCGCGACCGCGGACGCCACCGACATGGAGGCGCTGCGCCAGCTCGGCGTGCCCGACTTCTACCAGGCGGTGGTGGCCGTGGGCGGCGACATCGAGGCCAGCATCCTCACCACGTCGCTGCTGGTCGAGCTGGAGATCAACGACATCTGGGCCAAGGCGATCAGCACCCAGCACGGCCGGATCCTGAGCCGCATCGGCGCCCATCACGTCGTCTTCCCCGAGCACGACATGGGCGAGCGGGTGGCCCACCTGGTGAGCGGGCGCATGCTCGACTACATGCAGGTGGACGAGGACTTCGCGCTGGCCAAGACCACCCCGCCCAAGGAATACGTCGGCGTCCCCCTCGGCCGCTCCAACCTGCGCCGCAAGTACGGCGTCACCATCGTGGCGGTCAAGGCGCCGGGCGAGGAGTTCACCTACGCCACCGCCGAGACCGAGCTGTCCTACGGCGACGTCGTCCTCGTCTCCGGCCGGACCGAGCAGGTCGAGCGCTTCGCCGAGCTGCCCTAGCGGAGCCCGCGGAAAAACTCGCGCAGGTCCGTCGCCAGCAGGTCCGGGGTCTCCAGCGCCGCGAAGTGGCCCCCGCGGTCGAACTCCGTCCAGCGCACCACGTTGTGCACCCGATCGGCCAGCGGCCGCACCGAGAAGTCCGTCGGGAGGACGGCCGCCGCGGTGGGCACCGTCCCCCGCTCCTTGGGCGCCCACGCGCTGAAGTCGTTGAACCGCTCGTAGTACGTGTGCGCCGTCGACCCCGCCGTCTGCGTGAACCAGTAGATGCTGACGTCGGTGAGGATCCGGTCCCGGTCGACGGCGTCCTCGGGCAGCTTGGCCGCGGGATCCGTCCAGTCCTTGAACTTCTCCACGATCCAGGCGAGCTGCCCGGCCGGCGAGTCGTGCAGCGCGGCGGCGATGGTCTGCGGCCGGGTGCCGTGCAGCTGCATGTACGCCCCGAGCTTGTCCTGCCACTCGCGCATCCCGGCCATCCGCGCCTGCTCGGCCTCGTTCAGCGAGCCCATCACGGCCGGGTCGGGGAAGGTGAGCAGGCCGTTGACGTGCACGCCGATGACGTGGTCCGGCGCGGCCCGGCCCATCAGGGGAGCGATGAAGGCGCTCACGTCGCCGCCCTGGACGCCGTACCGCTCGTACCCGATCCGGGACATCAGCTCCACGAGCGCGGCCGCCGTGCGGCCGTCCGTCCAGCCGGTGCCGGGCAGCGGGCCCGAGAAGCCGTAGCCGGGCAGCGACGGGATGACCAGGTGGAAGGCGTCCTCGGCGGCGCCGCCGTGCGCGACCGGGTCGGTGAGCGGGCCGATGACGTCGAGGAACTCGACGACCGAGCCCGGCCAGCCGTGCAGGAGCAGCAGCGGGGTGGCCTCCGGCGCGGCGGAGCGGATGTGCAGGAAGTGCACGTTCGCGCCGTCGATCGTGGTCGTGAACTGCGGGTACGCGTTCAGCGCCGCCTCCTGGGCGCGCCAGTCGAAGCCGTCGGCCCAGTGCTCGGCCAGGGCGCGCAGGTAGCCGGTGGGCACGCCGCGCTCCCAGTCGGTGCCGGGCAGCTGAGGGGCCCAGCGCGTACGCCGGAGGCGGTCGCGCAGGTCGTCGAGGTCGGCCTGCGGGATGTCGATGTGGAAGGGCGTGACCTGGGAGGTGTTCGTCATGTCTCCGACAGTAGAAGGAATTGGTGACAGGTTCTGGCACCGATGTCGGGCAGAATCGCATCCATGTTGGAGACCTCGGCTCGGCTGCTCCGCCTGCTGTCCCTGCTCCAGTCGCGCATGGATTGGAGCGGCGCCGAGCTGGCCGAACGCCTGGAGGTCGGCCTGCGCACCGTTCGGCGCGACATCGAGCGGCTGCGCGAGCTCGGCTATCCCGTGGACGCCACCCCCGGCGTGGCCGGCGGCTACCGGCTCGGCGTGGGCGCCGCGCTGCCGCCGCTGCTGCTGGACGACGAGGAGGCGGTGGCCGTGGCGATCAGCCTGCGCACGGCCGCGACCGGCAGCGTCGCCGGGCTGGAGGAGGTCGCGCTGCGGGCGCTGGCCAAGCTGCACCAGGTGCTGCCGTCGCGGCTGCGGCACCGGGTGAGCGCGTTCCAGGCGGCGACGGTGCCGCTGGCGGGCGCGGCGGCCCCGGAGGTGAACGCCGACGTGCTGGCCGGGCTCGCCGCCGCCTGCCGCGACCACCGGCGCCTGCGGCTGCGCTACTGGGGACGGGACGGCGTCACGGCGCGCGAGGTGGAGCCGCACCGGCTCGTGCACACGCCGCGCCGCTGGTACCTGCTGGCGTGGGACGTGGCCAAGGAGGACTGGCGGACGTTCCGGGTGGACCGGATCGAGGGCCCGTTGGGGGAGCCCGGGGCCCGGTTCGCGCCGCGGGCGGTGCCCCAGGAGGACGCGGCCGCGTACGTCTCGCGCGCCATCACCTCCGCGCCCTACCGCTACCAGGCGCGCATCCTCTTCCACGCGCCCATGGAGGCGGTCGCGCCGCGCACCTCGCCCGGGGCCGGGCGGCTGGAGGCGGTGGACGCGCGCACGTGCCTGTTCCAGGCCGGCTCCAATTCGCTGGACGAGCTGGCGATCCACGTCGCGGCCAAGGGCTTCGACTTCGAGGTGCTCGACCCGCCGGAGCTGGTGCCGGTGCTGCGCGAGGTCGCCGACCGCCTCATGAGAGCGGGCTCGCGAGCGTAAGGTATGGGGTCATGTCCGACGAACTTCCCATGACCGTGGACGAGGCCGTCGCCGCCGAGCAGTCCGGCCGGCACGTCAAGTACCTCTACTTCTGGGGCCACCAGCCCGCCCGCGACGGCGGTGCCGGACCGGGCTGCCTCAGCCAGTGGTGGCCGGTCACCTTCATGGAGGACGGCCACACCTACGCCTCGGCCGAGCACTACATGATGGCGCACAAGGCGTGGCTGTTCGGCGACGGGGAGAGCGCGGATCAGATCCTCGCGGCCGGTCACCCGGGCGAGGCCAAGAAGCTGGGCCGGACCGTACGGGGCTTCGACGAGCCCACGTGGGACGCCCACCGCTTCGGCATCGTGGTGCGCGGCAACGTCGCCAAGTTCGGGGCGCACGACGACCTGGCGGAGTTCCTGCTCGGCACGTCGGGCCGGGTCCTGGTGGAGGCGAGCCCGCTGGACCGGGTGTGGGGCATCGGGCTGGCGGCCTCGGACGAGCGGGCCGCGTCACCGGCCGCGTGGCAGGGCGCCAACCTGCTCGGCTTCGCGCTGATGGCCGCCCGCGACACCCTGCGCGCCCGGCGTCAGGAGGGAAACCGCAGGTAACCGGGCGGCACGTGGTCGGCCAGCCACACCCCGTTGGCGCTGACCCGGAACTCGTGCCCGTCGGCGTGCATCGCCCCGGCCGCGACCACCAGCACCACGGGCACGCCCCGCCGCGCGCCGACCCGCGTCGCCGTCTCCCGGTCGGGCGACAGGTGCACGTGGTGCCGGTTCATGGGCCGCAGCCCCTCCTCCTTGATCGCCGCCAGGAACCGGCCCACGGTGCCGTGATAGAGCACCTCGGGCGGTTGCACGGCGGGCAGGTCGAGATCCACCGGCACCGAGTGCCCCTGGCTCGCCCGGATCCGGCCGTCCTCGATCGCGTAGCGCCGCTTGTCGTTGGCCTCGACGACCTTCCACAGCTCCGCCGCCGTGATCGGGAACCCGTGCTCGGCCGCCGCCCGCAGCAGCGTGTCCACCGGCACCCACCCGTTGGGGTCCAGCGTGAGGCCGATGCGCCCCGGGTCGTGCCGCAGGTGCCTGGCCAGGTATTTGGAAACGCGTATCAAACGCCGCTCGTCCATCACCGCCATGATCCCGCGCCCGTCAACCGGGTTTCGGCGTGGCCGTCCCCGGGTGTCGCAGCCCGCCTGCGACGTCCCGCAAAGTTACCTTTGACCAGGGGGAACTCCTCGCCGGGGGAAGGACAGGACAGACATGAGCCACACCGACGACTTCGTGCTGGACGTCACCAGGATCCGTGACCAGGTGCGGCAGAAGATGGACGAAGGTCCGATCACCGGCACCTTCGGGCACGACCCGCAGAAGGTCATCAACATCCTCAACGACGTCATCGCGACCGAGGTGGTGTGCTGGCTCAGGTACACCAGGCACGCCATCTCCGCCAAGGGGATCGACCGGGCGCAGGTGTCGGCGGAGTTCACCGAGCACGCCCAGGAGGAGCTGCAGCACGCGCTGCGCGCCGCCGAACGCGTGAGCCAGCTCGGCGGGGAGCCCGACTTCGACCCCGCCAGCCTCGTGCGGCGCTCCCACACCGACTACCAGGTCCCCGACGACACCGACCTGCGCGGCCTGCTGGAGGCGAACCTCTGGGCCGAGCGCATCGTCATCTCCACCTACCAGGAGATCATCCGCTGGCTGGGTGAGGGCGATCCGACGACGCGGCGGCTCATGGAGGCGATCCTCGAAGAGGAAGAGGAACACGCCGACGACCTGACCGATCTGCTCGGCGTCTAGGGCGAGGGGCGGACGATGGCGGGCGGAGCCATGGACAGCCTGGTCAGCACCCCGGCCGCGCGCCCGCGCCGAGCGCGCGAGATCGACGTGGAGCCGCTGCGGCGGCGGCTGGAGGAGACGGTCGACGGCGAGATCCGGTTCGACACCGGCAGCCGCGCCGCCTACGCGCGGGACGCCTCCAACTACCGGCAGGTGCCCATCGGCGTCGTGGTGCCCTACACGCTCGACGCCGGGGTGGCGGCGGTGGCCGCGTGCCGGGCCCGCGACGTGCCGGTCCTGTCGCGGGGCGGCGGCACCAGCCTGGCCGGGCAGTGCTGCAACGCGGCCGTGGTGATCGACTGGTCCAAGCACTGCGGCGCGGTCGAGTCCGTGGACGTCGCGGGCAGGCGGATCACGGTGCAGGCCGGCGCGGTGCTGGACGCGGTCGACCACGTGCTGGAGCCGGAGGGCCTGATGGTCGGGCCCCGGCCGTCCAGCCATCCGACCTGCACCATCGGCGGCATGATCGGCAACAACTCGTGCGGGGCGTCCGCGCAGGCGTACGGGAAGATGTCGGAGTCGGTGCTGCGGCTGGAGATTCTCACCTACGACGGCGTGCGCGCGTGGGTCGGGCCGACCGACGACGCCGAGTACGCCAGGATCCAGGCCAAGGGCGGGCGACTGGCCCAGATCTACCGGCAGCTGCGCGAGCTGCGCGACGACACCATGGAACTGGTGCGCACCCGCTTCCCCAAGCTGGAGCGGCGCATCTCCGGCTACAACCTCGACCAGCTCCTGCCGGAGAACGGTTTCAACCTGGCCCGCGCCCTCGTCGGGAGCGAGGGCACGCTGGTGACCGTGCTGCGCGCCGAGCTGGCCGTCGTGCCGAGACCTGCCGCGCGGTCGCTGGCGGTGCTCGGCTTCGAGGACATCTTCGAGGCGGCCGACGCCGTCCCCGCCGTGGCCGGGCACCGGCCGCTCGCGCTGGAGGCCATGGACGACCGGATGTGCCGGCTCGCCCGCCAGGAGCGCCCCGACGATCCCGCGCTCCGCGACCTGCCGGAGGGGCGGGGGTGGCTGCTCGTGCAGTTCGGCGGCGACACCGCCGAGGAGGCGCTCGAACGGGCGCACGGGCTGATGCGCGACGTGGGGCAGCACGCGACCCACACCTTCCTCGGCGACCCGGCCAAGGAGGACGAGCTGTGGCGCTGGCGCGAGGCCAGCCTGGGCGTGGAGGCGTACCCGCCGGGAGGGCGGGAGACGTACGAGGGCTGGTCGGACGCGGCCGTGCCGCCCGAGCGGCTGGGCGCGTACCTGCGCGACTACGAGCAGTTGCTGCGGCGCCACGGCTACGCCGAATCGGCGCTGTACGGGCACTTCGGACAGGGGTGCGTGCACGGGAGGCTCCCGCTCGACCTGCACACCGACGACGGGATCGCCCGATACCGGGCGTTCGCGGAGGAGGCGGCCGACCTGGTGGCCGCCTACGGCGGCTCGCTGTCGGGGGAGCACGGCGACGGGCAGGCGCTGGCCGAGCTGCTGCCGCGCATGTTCGGCGACGGGGTGGTGGAGGCGTTCGGCCGGTTCAAGGCCGTCTTCGACCCGCGCAACCGGATGAACCCCGGCAAAGTCGTCCACCCCAACCGCCTCGACCAGGACCTCGGCCAGCGGCACTTCTACCCGCTGGAGCCCCGGCAGAAGTCCTTCGACTACCCGCGCGATCACGGCCGGTTCGGGCCCGCGGCCACCCGGTGCGTCGGGATCGGCAAGTGCCGCCAGCACACCTTCGAGGGCGGGGTGATGTGCCCCAGCTACCGGGTGACCCGCGAGGAGGAGCACTCCACGCGGGGACGGGCCCGGCTGCTGGGGGAGATGGTACGCGGCGAGCTGATCGCGGACGGCTGGCGCTCGGCCGCCGTGCGCGACGCGCTCGACCTGTGCCTGGCCTGCAAGGGCTGCAGGTCGGAGTGTCCGGTGAACGTCGACATGGCCACGTACAAGGCCGAGTTCCTGTCCCACCACTACCGGCGCCGGATCCGGCCCCGCGAGCACTACTCCATGGGCTGGCTGCCGCTGTGGGCGGCGCTCGCCTCCACGATGCCCGGCCCGCTCAACGCGCTCGCGCACACGCCGGGCCTGTCGCGGCTGGTCAAGGCCGTCGCGGGGGTCGCGGCCGAGCGGGAGCTTCCCCGTTTCGCGAAGGAGCGCTTCACCGACTGGTTCAAGCGGCGGGGCCCGGCGCGGCCGGGCACGCGGGGCAAGGTCGTGTTGTGGGCGGACACGTTCACGAACAACTTCGACCCGCACATCGGGCAGGCGGCGGTGGGCGTGCTGGAGGCGGCCGGGTTCGAGGTGCACGTGCCGCCGGTGGCGCTGTGCTGCGGGCTGACCTGGATCTCCACCGGACAGCTCGGGGTCGCGCGGCGGGTGCTGGCCCGCAGCGTGCGCGCGCTGCGGCCGTGGGCGGAGTCCGGGGTGCCGGTGGTGGGGCTGGAGCCGAGCTGCACCGCCGTGTTCCGCGCCGACGGGCCGGAGCTGCTGAACACGCCGGACACGCGGCTGCTGTCGGAGCGCACGCTGACGCTCGCGGAGCTGCTGGAGTCGCGGGCACCCGACTGGCGCCCGGCCTCCTCGGGCGGGGAGGCCGTGGCGCAGGTGCACTGCCACCAGAGCGCCATCATGGGCTACGACGCCGACCGCGCCGTTCTCGACCGCTTCGGGATCCGCACGGAGGTCCTGGACGCCGGCTGCTGCGGCCTGGCCGGGAACTTCGGGTTCGAACGCTCGCACTACGACGTCTCGGTGGCCTGCGCGGAGGAGTCGGTCTGGCCCGCCGTGCGGGCGGCGGGCCCGAACCAGGCGATCCTCGCCGACGGCTTCTCCTGCCGCACCCAGATCGCCGCCTCCCGCACCGGCCGCCAGGCCCGCCACCTGGCCGAGCTCCTCGCCACGTCGCTGTCCCGCCCGAGCTCCGGGGGACCGCCGCCGGGCTAGCTTTCCAGGGCGAGGGCCAGGCGGCGGGCCAGGCCGGTGTTGCGCCGGTGGCCGATCCGGTGGACGGCCAGCTCCAGCGCCTCCCGCTGGCCCACCAGCACCACCCACGCCTTCGCCCTGGTCACCAGCGTGTAGAGGAGCTTGCGGCGCAGCATGATTCCGCCCGACTCGGCCACGATGGGCGCCACCACGAACGGGTATTCGCTGCCCTGCGACCGGTGCACGCTGATCGCGTAGGCGTGGGTCAGGTCGTCGAGCTCGTCGAAGCCGTAGCGCACCCGCTCACCGTCGTCGGTCAGGATCTCGATCGTGCGCTCCTCCTGCACGACCGCCGTCACCGTGGCGGTCTCGCCGTTGAAGACGCCCTTGTCGTAGTTGTTGCGGATCGGCATCACCCGGTCGCCCACCCGGAACACCGACGCGCCCGACCAGTGCTCCGGCTTGTCGTCGGCCGCCGGGTTGAGCTGGTCCTGGATCAGGCGGCCGAGCGCCGTGGCGCCCGTCTCGCCCTTGCGCATCGGGCACAGCACCTGCACCTGGTCGGGCTCGACGTTCTGCTTGCGCGGGATCGCCACCATCGCCAGGTGGGCCACCCGCCGCGCGACCTGGGCGGGGTCGTCGAGCTCCTCGAACCAGAACCCGCCGCCGGCCGTCCTGATCGGGAGCCGGCCGGCGCGGATGCGGTGGGCGGCGTCGATGATGCCGCTGCCGCCCGCCTGCCGGAAGACGTGGGTGAGCTGCACCCGCGGGACCGCCTCCACGCGCAGCAGGTCGGCGAGCACGTCGCCGGGCCCGATGCTGGGCAGCTGGTCGCCGTCGCCGATGAGCAGCAGATGGCTCCCGGACGGCACGGCGGCGGTCAGCCGGGTGGCCAGGTGGAGGTCGAGCATGGACGCCTCGTCCACCACGATCAGGTCGGCCTGCGACGGCGTCTCGTCGAACAGCGTCTCCGGGTCGGGATCGGGCTGGCGGGCGAGCATCCGGTGGATGGTCATCGCCGGCAGCCCGGTCAGCTCCGAAAGGCGCTTGGCCGCCTTGCCCGTGGGCGCGGTGAGCGTGACCGTGCCGCCCGCCGCCCTGACCGTGGTCGCGATGGCCTTCACCGTGTGGCTCTTGCCGCACCCGGGACCGCCCGTGATGATGGAGACGGTGCTGGTCAGGGCCATGTTGACGGCGGCCTGCTGGTCCTCGTGGAGCCCGGGGTCGTCGGGGAAGGAGCGCAGGGGGAGCGTCGAGCGGGCCCGCATGAGCCGGGTGATCTGCTCGGTCAGCGCCGCCTCCCTGCCGTGCACGTGCTTGGCGTACGCCACCGCCAGGCCCGGCTGGTCGGGCGCGACCTCCACGACCACCCGGCGGTCGGCCACGAGCGCGTCGATCATCGGGCGCACCAGCTCCTGGTCCTGCTCGATCAGCTCCGCCGTCTCCCGCACCAGCGCGGGCACCGGCACGAAGCAGTGGCCGTCGCGGCTGCCCGCCGCCTCCAGCCGGTCGAGCAGCGCCGCCTTGACCCGCTGCGGGCTGCGCTCGGGCACCCCCGACTGCAGCGCGATCTTGTCGGCGATGCGGAACGCGATCCCCCGCACCCGCCCGATCAGCCGGTAGGGGTCCGTGGCCAGCACCTCGTCGGCGTCCTGCCCGAACACCTGGTAGATCTTGGCCGCCAGCAGCGGGCTGACCCCGAGCCCCTGCAGCGTCACCATCAGCGCGGCGATCGCCTTCTGCTCCTGCCACGCCTGGACGATCTGCCCCTGCCGCAGCGGCCCGATGTTGACGACCTCGGTGAGCCGCTCGGGCTCGCTGTCGATCACTTTGAGCGTGGCCTCGCCGAAGTGGTCGACGATCGCGTACGCCAGGCGCGGCCCGATGCCCCTGATCAGCCCCGACCCCAGGTAGATCCGGATGGCCCGGACCGAGGAGGGCACGATCCGCTCGCACCCGCTGACCGCGAAGCGCCGCCCGTAACGGGCATGGCGGCCCCACTCGCCGAAGAGCCGCAGCGTCTCGCCCGGCTGCACGCCCGCCAGCGCCCGCCCGGTGGCCACGAAGTCGGGCTCGCCGTCGGCGCTCATGCGCGCGACGGTGTATTCGTCCTCCCGGACGTAGACGAGCTGCTCGACCGACGCCTCCACACCGCAGATCCAACCACCTGGCACCGACAAAGGTCACATGGCGGTCGGGTATGTCTCCGGCTCGGTGTCGCCCCACGGCTCGCCGTGCAGCGGGTGCAGCGCCCTGGTCTCGTCCAGCCAGATGAACGCGTCGTAGCGGCCGCCCACCACCGTGGGCACGTAGTTGCCCCTGAGCTCCCGCTCGGGGTGGTACACGACGCCGACCGCGCGCTGGCCCATCGGCTCGTCGTACCAGGAGGGCCTCGACCACTTGGGCGGGACCACGAACAGGACCTCGGGCTCGACGACGGCCTCGTGCAGCAGCGCCTCCAGCGACGCGGGCCGTGCCGGCGGCACCCGCATGACGTGGTGCTGCGAGCCCCAGGCGGTCGCGGCCACCACGGACCCGTGATGGGTGCCGAACCCCACCAGCACCGCGTCGTCACCGTACCGCTCCCGGGCCAGCTGCCCGAGGCTGGTCATGCCCGCGGCGGCCATGTCCGTGGCGCGGGCGTCGCCCACGTGGGTGTTGTGCGCCCACACCACGCCCTTGGCGTTGGAGAAGTCCGCGAGCCGGGCCATGGTGTCGGCCATGTGGACGTCCCTGACGTTCCAGGACTCGGGGCCGCCGCGCATCATGGAGCGGTAGTAGCGCTCGGCCCCGGCCACGACCTCGGCGTTCTGGCGCGCGCTGAAGCCCTGCTCGTCCTCGGGCACCGCGCGGACCATGGCCTGGAGCAGCTGCACGACCTCGTCCTCGCAGCCCTCCGGGACCAGCCGGGTGGCCAGGCCGTACTGCTGCGGGTCGTGGCCGTAGGACTCGAAGCAGTACAGCGCGTCGACGATCGGCTCCATCTCGTGCGGCAGCCGGGCGGCGGCGTAGCGGCGCACGGCGCGCAGCGAGTCCCACAGGCTGTAGACGTCCAGGCCGTGGAAGCCGCAGCGCTCCTCCCGCGGCAGCGCGGCGTTGTAGCGCCGCAGCCACCGGCAGAACTGCACGACCTCCTCGTTGGCCCACATGAACGTCGGCCAGCGCTCGAACGTGTAGAGGGCCTCGAAGGGATCGGTGTCGCCGGTCACGGCCCGATGCACCCGTTCGCAGTCGGGCCAGTCGCCCTCGACCCCGACGAAACCGAATCCCTTCTCGGCGATCAGCCGGCGGGTCAGCTCCGCCCGCCAGGTGTAGAAGTCGTGCGTCCCGTGGCTGGCCTCGCCGATCAGCACGAACCTCGCCTCGCCCACGCGCTCCATCAGCGGGTCGAGGTCCCCCGGGCCGGTCAGCGGCAGCGCCGAGTGACGTACCTCGTCGAGAACCGTCATTCGTCCTCCTCCGCGAGCACGCGCAGGCATTCGCGGGCCAGCTGGAGCTCCTCGCGCACCTGCACCACCATGACGGGCACGGCCGCGTCGTACGCGCTGACCGGCCCGTCGTCGTGGCGGTTGCCGAGCGCGGGAGGCTCGATGCCGAGCAGCCCGAGCCGGGCGCAGACGGCCTCCCGCACCTCGGGCTGGTCCCAGCCGATCTCCCCGGTGAACACCAGCGCGTCGATCCGCCCCAGCGAGGTGGCCGCGGCGGCGATCTCCCTGCCCACTCGGTGGCTGAACACCTCCAGCGCCAGCTCCGCGGCCGAGTCGCCCTCCCGCGCGGCCGCCACGAGCTCGCGCGTGTCCCCCGAGAAGCCGCCCGACAGCCCCAGCAGGCCCGATCGGCGCTCCAGCCCCTCGCTGAGCTCCGCCACCGTGAGCCGGCCCGACCCCAGCAGCCACATCAGCATCCCGGGATCCACGCTGCCCGAGCGCCTCGACATGGGCAGCCCCTCCAGCGGGGTGAAGCCCATCGAGGTGTCCAGGCTGCGCCCGCCCGACACCGCGCACACCGAGCAGCCGCCGCCCAGGTGCGTCAGCACGAGGTCCAGCTCCGCCAGCGGCCGGCCGAGCAGCTCGGCCACCCGGTCGGCCGCCCACGCGTACGAGATGCCGTGGAAGCCGTAGCGGCGCAGCCCGTACCGCTCCCGCCAGGACAGCGGCAGCGCGTAGACCGCGGCCTCCTCCGGCAGGCCGGCGTGGAAGGCGGTGTCCGGGCAGAGCACGTGCGGCAGGGCAGGCAGCTCAGCGCGGGCCGCGTCCAGCAGGGCCAGCGCGGGCGGCAGGTGCAGCGGCGCCAGGCTCGTCAGGCCGCGCAGTCCCTCGGCCGTCTCGTCGTCGGCCACCGCCGGGGCGCGGACGAGATCGCCGCCGTGCACGAGGCGGTGCGCCACGGCGCGGATGTCGCGCCCGAAGTGCCCGCCGAGGAACGACGACAGCTCCCGCCTGGCCGAGCCGGGGTCGACGGCGCGCTCGGTGTGCACGCAGTCCAGTACGCAACCGCCCTCCACCAGGTCCAGGCGGAAGCTCGACGACCCGGCGTTGACAGTGAGTATCGCCGCCGACTCCGTCACCTGCTCGTCGATCGACACCCCCATGTCCGCTCGGCTACCCCTCATCGCACGTACAAAACGGACACCACCCGGAGGGTCGCGCTTTACCGCGCTCAGAGGTTGGCTCGTCTGGAGGTCGGGTAGTCGTGCGCCATGGACATCACCCTGAAGGTGAACGGCTCGTCACGCTCTGTGCATGTGGATCCCCGGATGTCGCTGCTCGACCTGCTCCGCGAACGGCTGGGCCTGATCGGCGCCAAGAAGGGCTGCGACCACGGCCAGTGCGGGGCCTGCACGGTCCTGATCGACGGGCGGCGGGCCAACTCCTGCCTGGCGCTGGCGGTGGCGATGGACGGCTCGGAGATCGTCACCGTCGAGGGACTGACGGAGGGTGACGATCTGCACCCGCTGCAGGCCGCGTTCATCGAGCACGACGCCTTCCAGTGCGGCTACTGCACGCCGGGGCAGCTCTGCTCGGCGGTGGGGATGCTGGGCGAGCCGGGCCCGAGCGCGGTCACCGGCGATCTCCGCGAGGATCCCGGCCTGACGCCGGAGGAGATCAGGGAGCGCATGAGCGGCAACCTGTGCCGGTGCGGCGCCTACGTCAACATCGTCAGCGCGATCGCCGAGGTCGCGCCGTGAAACTCTTCGAGTACGCCCGGGCGGGCAGCGCGGCGGACGCGGTGCGCAGCTTCGGGCCGGGCGCCATGTACCTGGGCGGCGGCACCAACCTGGTGGACCTCATGCGACTGGGCGTGGCCGAGCCGGACCGCCTGGTGGACGTCGCCAAGCTGCCGCTCGACGCCATCGAGCAGACCGGGGACCGGGTCCGCGTCGGCGCCGCCGTACGCAACAGCGATCTGGCGGCCCACCCCCTGGTGCGCTCCCGCTACCCGATGCTGGCCAGGGCGGTGCTGTCCGGCGCCTCCGGACAGGTGCGCAACATGGCCACGGTGGCCGGCAACCTGCTGCAGCGCACCCGCTGCCCGTACTTCCAGGACGTGACCCGGCCGTGCAACAAGCGCCAGCCGGGCTCCGGCTGCCCGGCCATCGAGGGCGACCACACGAACCTGGCGATCCTCGGCACCTCGCACGCCTGCGTGGCCACCCATCCGTCGGACATGGCGGTCGCGCTGGCCGCGCTCGAGGCCGAGGTGCACGTCACCGGCCAGGGTGGTGACAAGATCATCCCGATGCCGGGGCTGCACCGGCTGCCGGCCGACGCGCCCGAGCGGGACACCGTGCTGGAGCCGGGCGACCTGATCACCGCCGTGGAGTTGCCCGCGCCCCCGCCGGGCGCCTCGCTCTACCGCAAGGTACGCGAGCGGGCGTCGTTCGCCTTCGCCCTCGTGTCCATCGCCGCCGTGCTCGATATCCGCGACGGCACCGTCGCCGGCTGCCGCATCGCGCTCGGCGGCGTGGCCCACGCGCCCTGGCGGGCCGAGCGCGCCGAGCAGGTCCTCGTCGGCGGCCCGGCGACCGGTGAGGCGTTCCGCACCGCCGCCGAGGCCGAGCTGGAACGGGCCCGTCCGCTCCCGCGCAACGACTTCAAGGTGCCGCTGGCCCGCAACCTGATCGTCCGCACACTCGAGGAGCTGGCGCCGTGAACCGCGTCGAGGGCCGCGTCAAGGTCGCCGGGCTGGCCACGTACGCCGCCGAATACCCGGTCGAGGGCGTCGCCTACGCCTATCCCGTGCAGTCGCGGATCGCCAAGGGCCGCATCAAGCGCATCGACGGCCGCGACGCGCTCGCCATGCCCGGCGTGCTGGCCGTGCTGTCCAGCCAGGACCCGCCCCGGCTGGGCCCGGCCGCCGAGGGCGAGCTGGCGCTGTTCCAGAGCCGGGAGGTCGCCTACCGCGGCCAGTTCGTGGCCGCCGCCGTGGCCGACACCTACGAGAACGCCCGCGCCGCCGCCGACGCGATCGTCGTCGAGTACGAGCAGGACATCCACGACGTGGCCCTGCGTGCCGACCACCCCAACCTGTACCAGCCGGAGACCGTCAACCCCGGCTTCCCGTCCGACACCGTGAAGGGCGACGTCGAAGCCGGGCTCAACGCCGCCGAGACCGTCGTCGACGTGACCTACACGACCCCCGTCCTGCACAACAACCCGATGGAGCCGCACGCCGCCCTGGCGCTGTGGGACGGCGAGGGCAGGCTGCTGGTGTACGACACCACGCAGGGCGCGTCCGCGAGCCGTGACCTGATCGCCCGGACCCTCGGCCTGGCCGGCGATCAGGTGCGGGTGGTGTCCCGGCACGTCGGTGGCGGCTTCGGCGCGAAGGGCACCTCCAGGCCGCAGGCCGTGCTGGCCGCCCTGGCCGCCAAGGCCGTCGGACGGCCCGTCAAGATCGCGCTGACCAGGCAGCAGATGTTCGACGTCACCGGCTATCGCACGCCCACGATCCAGCGGCTGCGGCTCGGCGCGGACGCCGACGGCCGGCTCACGGCGCTGGAGCACGTGGCCTACGAGCAGAGCTCGACGCTGGTGGAGTTCGCCGAGCAGACCGCGACCCCGGCCCGCGTCATGTACGCCACGCCCGCGCTGCGCACGGCCCACCGGCTCGTCCGGCTGGACGTCGCCACCCCGTCGTGGATGCGCGCCCCGGGCGAGTGCCCCGGCATGTACGCGCTGGAGTCCGCCATGGACGAGCTGGCCTGCGCCGCCGGCATCGACCCGATCGAGCTGCGCGTCGTCAACGAGCCGGAGACGGAGCCGGACAGCGGCCTGCCGTTCAGCTCCCGCAACCTGGTCGCCTGCCTGCGCGAGGGCGCCCGCCGCTTCGACTGGGACCGGCGCGACCCCGAGCCGGGGCGCAGCCGGGAGGGCGAGTGGCTGATCGGCACCGGCGTGGCCGCCTCCACCTACCCGGCCAGGCGCCGGCCGTCGAAGGCCGTCGTCACCATGCGTCAGGGCGACTTCCTCGTGCAGGTGGCCGCCGCCGACATCGGCACGGGCGCGCGTACCGCGCTGGCCGGGATCGCGGCCGGCGCGCTGGGCGTCGCGCCCGACCGGGTGCACGTCGAGCTGGGCGACAGCGACCTGCCGGAGGCCCCGCTCGCGGGCGGCTCCATGGGCACGGCCTCGTGGGGCTCGGCGATCGTGCGCGCCTGCGAGCACCTCAAGGTGAACGGCACGGTGGGCCGCGCCGACACCACCGAGGAGGTCGAGCGGGACGCGGAGCTGTCCAGGCACGCCTTCGGCGCCCAGTTCGCCGAGGTACGGGTCAACTCCGTGACCGGCGAGGTACGGGTGTCGCGCCTGCTCGGCGTCTTCGCCGCGGGCCACATCCTGGACGCCGAGCTGGCCAGGTCGCAGTTCGTCGGGGGCATGACGATGGGCATGGGGATGGCGCTGATGGAGGAGACGTACACCGACGAGGAGTTCGGCGGCTTCCTCCGGCGTGACCTGGCCCAGTACCACGTGCCCGCCTGCGCCGACGTGGAGCGGATCGAGGCGGTCTGGCTGGATGAGGAGGACGGCGACCTCAACCCCATGGGCAGCAAGGGCATCGGCGAGATCGGCATCGTCGGGACGGCCGCCGCCATCGGCAACGCCGTGCACCACGCCATCGGCCACCGCGTGCGCGATCTCCCCATCACCCCGGCCAAGATCCTTCGGGCGAGGTTTTAGCGCGCCCCGCCGAGGAAGGAGGAGTCTTTCGGCGGCAGGAGGCGATGTGCGGAACGAGTCGGAGCAGGAGCGCGCGGACCGGAACTTCGTGGAGCTCTTACAGGGCGCGCGCGTGGCGGTGACCGGGGTGCAGGTGCTGTTCGCGTTCCTGCTCACCGTGCCTTTCTCGGTCGGTTTCGCCAGGCTGGACCTGGCCGACCGGTGGCTGTTCTACGTGGCGCTGGTCAGCGCGGCGGTCGCGTCCATCTGCTACATCGCGCCGACCGCCCAGCACCGCGTGCTGTTCCGGCAGGGGCGCAAGGAGACCCTGGTACGGCGCTCCAACCTCTACGGCATCCTGGGCGCGCTCGCGCTGGCCCTGTCCATGACCGCGGCCACCATGCTCGTGATCGACTACCTGTTCGGCTCCCCCCTGGGCTGGATCACCGGCGGGATCCTGGCCGCGCTGGCCCTGTGGACCTGGTTCGGCCAGGCGGCGCTCAACCGCTCGGACGATCAGTCCTCGGAGGGGAGCTCGGTGTCGTCGTCCGCGCGCTCGCGCGAGTAGGCGCCCCGCGCCACCACGTACGCCGCCACCGACACGGTGATCACCTGGGAGATGCCCGCCAGCAGCAGCGGCCCGGCGTTCGCCCAGGTGGGCCGGTGCAGCCACATGGCCAGCAGCACCAGCAGCACGCCGAGCACCTGCGGTTTGGTGCCCGCGTGCATGCGGTCCAGCGTGGTGCGGAACCGGACGAGCCCGGCCCCGGCCGACAGCGCCAGCGCCGCGCCCAGCAGCAGGCAGGCCGCCGCCGCCATGTCCAGCCAGCTCACCGGGACCTCCCCGAGAAGAAGCGGGCCAGCGACACCGACCCGACGAACCCCAGCAGCGACAGCACCAGCAGGATCGGCAGGTCCGAATAGTCGTCCCTGACCACGGCGAACGCCCCGACGCCGCACATGCACAGCGACGTCATCACGTCGACCGCGACGGCCCGGTCCAGCATCGTGGGACCGCGCGCCACCCGGTAGAGCGTGGCCGCCGCCGCGCATCCGAGCAGCCCCAGCGTCACGAGGTACACCACGTTCACGGCAGCTCCTCCCGGTCCCGCCCGGTGCCGAACGCCGCCACGATGCGCGACTCCAGCGCGGCCACGTCCGCCCGCACCGCCTCGGTGACGTCTCCCGGACGCCCCAGCACGTGCAGGACCAGCTCGCGCTCCTCGGGGTAGGCCTCCACGACGAGGCTGCCGGGCACGGTCGACAGCGCGACCATGATCATCACGGTCATGGACTCCGACGACGTACGCAGCCGTACCCGGACGATCTGGGTGGGCGGCACGCCGGGCCGCACCACCCAGACCACCACCCGCACGGTCGAGACCACCAGGTCCCGGCCGAACCAGAGCAGGAAGTCCACCAGCGCCACCGGACGGATCCTGATGCCCGGGTCGAGGACGGGCAGCGGCAGCAGCCACGTCACCACCAGCGCGACCGCGAGGCCGCCCAGCACATTGCCGGGCGACAGCTCGCCCCACAACGTCACCCACACCACCGCCAGCCAGGCGATCAGCGCCAGCCGCGACGTCACGGCCGCCCCCCCGAGGACGGCCGTGACGTACGGCTCGCGCGCCATCAGCTCGGCGGCCGCCCGGTGCACGAACGCCGACAGCGGCCCGGCCAGCACCGTGAACGACAGGCCGATCACGACCAGCGCCGCCACCGACCCCGTCAGCGCCCCCGGGACGGCCGTCGTCGTGACGGTCGGGTCCTCGCCGGTGTACTCCTCGCTCTCCACGACCGTGCCCACCCGGACGGCCCGCGGGCCGCGCCAGAACGCCTTGCTCCACGTCTGGGCCACGGCGTACAGGGTGAGCAGGCTCGTCACCAGGCCCCCGGCCACGAGGGCGACGGACAGCGGGCGGCCGTCGGCCAGGCCGGCCTGCACCAGCATCAGCTTGCCGAGGAAGCCGGACATGGGCGGGATGCCCGACAGGTTCATCGCCGGCACGAAGAACAGCACGGCCAGCAGCGGCGCGGTCGTCATCAGGCCGCCGAGCCCGTTCACCGAGGTGGTGCCGGTGCGCCGCTCCACCAGTCCGGTCACCAGGAACAGGGTCGTCTGCACGGTGATGTGGTGCACCACGTAGAAGATCGCCCCGGCCAGCCCGGCCACCGTGGACAGGGCGACGCCGAACACCATGTAACCGATGTGGCTGACCAGCGTGAACGAGAGCATGCGCTTGAGGTCGGTCTGCGCGACCGCGCCCAGCACGCCCGCCAGCATCGTGGCCAGCGCCACCCACATGAGCAGCGTCGACACCGGCCCGCCCGGGAACAGCAGCGCCTCCAGACGCACGATCGAGTAGACGCCGACCTTGGTCAGCAGGCCGGCGAACACGGCCGTGGCCGGGGCGGGCGCGGTGGGATAGGAGTCCGGCAGCCAGGCCGACATGGGGAAGATCGCCGCCTTGATGCCGAACGCGAGCAGCAGCGTCAGCTCCACCAGCAGCGCCACCTGCACCGGCAACGTGGCGAACCGCTCGGCGAGCTGGGCCATCGACAGCGTCCCGGTGGCCGCGTACGTGACTGCCAGCGCGATCAGGAACAGCATCGACGAGGCCAGGGCCATCAGCGTGTACGTGGCGCCCGCCCGGATCCTGGACTCGGTGCCGCCGAAGGTGAGCAGCACGTACGAGCCGCTCAGCAGCAGCTCGAACGCCACATACAGGTTGAACAGGTCACCCGACAGGAACGCGTCCGCGACGCCGGCCACCATGACCAGGAACGCCGGATGGAAGATCGCCATGGGGGCGTCGTGCTCCTGCGCGGCGTAGGCGTTGGCGACCGAGTACACCATGACGCAGAACGTCACCGCCGACGACACCAGCAGCACCAGCGTGGACAGGCGGTCGGCCACCAGGCAGATGCCGACGGGCGCCGGCCAGCCGCCCAGCTCGGTGACCAGCGGGCCGCGGCTGTCGGCGGCGACCAGCAGCAGCGCCGAGACGACGACCGAAATGGCCAGGGTGACCAGGCTGATGAGCGACTGCAGCCGGCGCAGCCGCCCCCCGATCGCCAGCTTCACGCCGGCGGCCAGGAGCGGCAGCAGCACGGGCACGCAGATCAGCCTCTCCACGGGGTCAGCCCTCGCCTTCCGGCTCGGGCACGCGGCTCCTCATCCTCAGTCCTCGCCTTCCAGCTCGGGGTCCTGCGCGAGGGCCTGCCGTTCCCGCTCCTCCCTGATGGCCGCCCGCATCTGCCTGCGTGCCTCCCGCTGCCGTGCCTTGAGCTTGCGCCGCATCGCCCGCTCCCTGGCCGCCTGCTCCTCCCGGCCCCGCGCGTGCTGCTCGCGCAGCTGCTCGATGCGCTCGACGTTGTCCAGGGCGGCGTTGTCCAGTGCGGCCGCGTCCTCGCGCCGCCCCGCCTCCTCGAAGCGCAGGTGCACCTCCTCCTCGGTCAGCCCCTCCCGCCGCCGCTCGTGCATCCACCGTTCGAGCTCGTCGTGCACCCTGGAGATGCGCTGCTCCAGGTCGGCCTCCTGCAACCGCTCGCGTTCGGCCTGCTCGGCCGCGAGCTTGGCCAGCTCGGCGCGCTGCTCGGCGACCAGCCGCCGGTAGGCGTCCCGCCGGGCGCGTACGGCGTCGCTCAGCTCGCCGCGCCGGGCGCGCAGCCGTACGCGGCGGTCCTCGGTGTCGTCCTGGACCTCGTCGCTCCCGGACAGCTGCCATGACCGGTGCGCCAGTGCCAGCAGGAACGCCGTCACCCCCAGGGTGATCACGATCGCGGTGAGAACCATGGCCTGCGGCAGCGGGTCGGCCCGCCCGCGGACGTCCACGAAGGGCGGGCGGCCCGGGTCGCCGCCCGCGGTGACGATCAGCAGGTTGACGCCGTTGCCCAGGAGGATGACGCCGGCCAGCACCCGTACCAGGCTCCGCTCCAGCAGCAGCGTGACCCCGGTCGCGACCATCGCGAAGCAGGCCAGGAAGGGCAGCAGGGTGACGGTCACGCGCTCTCCTGCCGGTCCAGCTCGGCGCCGAGGGAGCGCAGGATGTCCTGGACCATGCCGACGACGGACACGTACACGCCGAGGTCGAACAGCAGCCCCGTGGAGACGTGCAGGTGCCCGATCAGGGGCACGCTCACGTCCACGGCCAGCAGGTCCAGCGCCGCCCGCCCGAACAGCAGCCCGATCAGCGCCGTGCCCGCCGACAGCGTGAGCCCGGCGCCCATGAGCACCCCGGCGTGCACCGGGACGGCGGCGGCCAGCTCGTTCCGCCCGCCCGCCAGGTAGCGCACGGTGATCGCCAGCCCGGCCACGATGCCGCCGGCGAACCCGCCGCCGACCTCGCTGTGCCCGATGAACAGCAGGAACACCGAGAGCACCAGCACTGTGTGGAACGTCAGCCGGGCCACCACCTCGAACGCCAGCGCCCGCTGCCCGCGCGGCAGCGTGGCCGACAGCCAGCGGGTGCGCTCGGCGCGCGCCGTCGCGACCGGCTCGATGTGGTACGACCTGCGCCGCAGGAACACCAGGCTCGTCACGCCCAGGGTCAGCACGACGAGCACCGTGCTCTCGCCCATGGTGTCCCAGGCGCGCAGGTCGACGATGAGGGCGCTGACCATGTTCCTGGCGCCGGCCTGCTCAGCGGACGCCTCCATGTGCGCGCCGATCGGCTCGGCGGTCCGCGCGCCCATCGCCAGCATGCCCGCGCCCGTGACCACCACCCCCACGGCCAGCCCGAGCGCCATCCTGAACGGGAACGGCAGCCGCCCCCTGACCGGGCCGAGCGGCAGCCGCCGCAGCACCAGCGCGAACATGACCAGGCTCACCGTCTCGGCCAGGAACTGGGTGAGCGCCAGGTCGGGCGAGCCGTGCGCGAGGAACAGCAGCGCCGTGCCGTACCCGGTGAGACCGATGATCAGGGCCAGCAGGATGAACGCGCGGGCGAACAGCGCCAGCACGGCCGCCGCCACCGTCAGGACGGCGACGACGGGCTGCTCGGGGCGCTGCCAGAGGACGACGGGCACGCCGAGGTGGGGCGGGCCGCCGTAGACGAGGGAGAACACGCCGACGCCGATCGCGGCCAGCAGGGTGAGCGTCAGGTAGTCGGGTACGGATCCGCGCTGGATGAGGCCGGTGAGCTGGATGGCGAAGCGGTCTAGGCGTTGCACGAGCGCCCAGAAGAGCTGCCCGGAGTCGACCACGTGCAACGCCGCCCCCGCCTTGGCCACGGGCTCCCTGGCCAGGAACAGCGCCACCCCGGCCGCCACCGACACCGCCGACAGCAGGAGCGGCAGGGTGAAACCACCCCACGGCACCAGATGGACGTCATACCCCTTAATGCGAAATGTCCCGATATATCCGGAAAAGGCGGAGGTGAACCGCCCGGCGAACGGCACCAGGACCAGCCCGAGCAACGACAGCAGCGCGGCAGGCCCGGTCATGGCCGCGGGCATGCGATGCGTCTCCCGCGCCGCCACCCCCGGTTTGTCGCAGAACGCGCCCCACAGGAACCGCAGGGTGTACGCCGCCGTCAACGCCGACCCGGCCACCACGCCCGCCAGCACGACCGGCGCGCCCATGAGCGCCTCCAGCGCGGCCTCCTTGCCCACGAACCCCGCCAGCGGCGGCAGCCCCGCCATCGACGCCCCCGCCAGCACCGCCACCCCGCACACCCACGGCATCGACCGCCCGACCCCGCTCAGCTCGCGCAGGTCGCGGGTGCCCGCCGCGTGGTCGACGATGCCCACCACCAGGAACAGCGCGGCCTTGAACAAGGCGTGCGCCAGCAGCATGCCCGCGCCGGCCAGCGCCGCGCCCCCGTCGCCCGAGCCGAACAGCACCGTGAGGAGGCCGAGCTGGCCGACCGTGCCGTAGGCGAGCAGCCGCTTGAGGTCCGTCTCGCGCAGCGCCCGCCACCCGCCCAGCACCATCGTGGCCAGGCCGAGCGGCACCGCCACCGCCCGCCAGACCGCCAGGTCCCCGAGCGCGGGGCCGAGCCTGGCCAGCAGGTACACGCCGGCCTTCACCATGGCGGCCGCGTGCAGGTACGCGGAGACGGGGGTGGGGGCGGCCATGGCGGCCGGCAGCCACGTGCTGAACGGGAAGATCGCCGACTTCGTCAGCGCGCCGGCCAGGATGAGCACGACGGTGACGGGGCCCACCTGGGGCGGGTGCGCGACGACGTCCGAGATGCGGTACGTGCCCGCGGCCTGCCCGAGCAGGACGAACCCCGCCAGCATGGACAGGCCGCCGAACGTGGTGACCATCAGCGCCTTCAGGGCGGCCTGCCTGCTCAGCCTGCTCTCGGGGTCGTACCCGATGAGCAGGTAGGAGAAGACGGTGGTCAGCTCCCAGAAGACGTACAGCAGGAGCAGGTTGTCGGCCGCCACCAGCCCCAGCATCGACCCGGCGAAGCCCGTCATGAAGCAGCCGTAGCGCCCGAGGCCCTTGTCGTCCGGGGGGAAGTAGCGGGAGCTGTAGATCATGACCAGCGCGCCCACGCCGGTGACCAGCGACATCATCAGCACGGCCGGCGCGTCGGCGCGGAAGGACAGCTCCAGCCCCAGCGTGGGCGCCCAGGCCGCGCTCTCCCGCGGGGGCAGCCACAGCAGCACGGCGAGGAAGGCGACGCCCGGAGGAAGGGCGAGCACGGCCAGGGACGTGCGCCTGACCAGCCAGGGAGCGCACACCGCCGCCACCGCGTGCAGGACCAGCAGCGACTCCATGGGCTCCTCGGGAGGGACTTTTCCGGCTACGTCCGCCAATCTCTCCCGGTACGGCACGCGCGCCCCGCAGGCGCGACCGTGGTTGACCCGAACGACACCAGTCCCACACCGTGGTGTGGGACTGGTGTCAGGGTACTTACGCGTTGGCGGAGCAGGCTCCGGGCCGCGGCGGGACGACCGTGATCAGGTAGCGGTCGATCTGCCTCTCGACGCAGCTCGAACCGCCGCTGTACGCGGTGTGCCCGTCGGCGTCGTTGGTCAGCAGCACGCCCTTCGACAGCTGGGACGCGAGCGCCTTGGCCAGCCCGTACGGCGTGGCCGGGTCGCGGGTCGTGCCCACCACCACGATCGGCGGCGAGCCCTGGGCCCGCACCTTCTTGGTGAACCTGGTGCCCTTGACCGGCCAGTACGGGCAGCGCGACTCGGGGTGGTCGAGGCAGTTGATCGCCACGAGCGCCTCGTACCGGTTGTCGTAGCTGCCGTCGGCCCGCCGGCCGTTGTAGTCGTCGGCGAGCAGCAGCAGCTTCGTGCCGTCACCCTTGAACGCGTCCGCCAGCGCGACCCGCAGCGTCGGCCAGTAGGCCACCGCATAGAGGGCGTTCATGACACCGGTCCGCACGACGGCCTCGCTGACCTGCCGCCCGTCATAGGTGTTGCGCAGCGGCGCCCGGTCGGCCCGCTTGTAGAGCGTGTCCAGCCGCTTCCACGCCGCGCTGACGGAGTGCTTCTTGAACGGGCAGTCCTTGGCCTTGAAGCAGTCGCGCATGAACGACTCGGTCGCCACCTGGAAGCCCTTGGCCTGCGACTGGGCGAACTCGATGCCGGTCTGGTTCGGGTTCTCGGCGCCGTCGAGCACCATGGCGCGGATCCTCGTGGGGAACAGGTCGGCGTACCTGGCGCCGAGGTAGGTGCCGTACGACCAGCCGAGGTACGTCAGCCGCCGCTCGCCCAGCGCGGCCCGCATCACGTCCATGTCCCTGGCGGACTCGCCGGTGCCGACGTGCGCGAGGAGCTGCTTGCCGGCGTTCTTCGCGCAGGCGCCGGCGAACGCCTTGGCCCACTGCTTGGACTGCTTGACCTCGGTGCGGTTGTCGGGCGTCGGGTCGGTGGCGAAGAGCGCGTCGAGGCCCAGCGTGCCGAGGCAACGCACGGGGGCCGAGGCGCCCACGCCGCGCGGGTCGAAGCTGACCACGTCGAACCGCTGCCTGAGAGAAGGGGACACAACGGTCTTGGCGGCCTTCAACGAATCGACGCCGGAGATGCCCGGACCGCCGAAGTTGAGCACGATCGACCCGATCTTCTTTCCGGTGGCCCGCAACCGGACCAGGCTGATCTTAATCTGCTTGCCGCCGGGCTTCGAATAGTCGAGCGGGACCCGCAATTTCCCGCATTCATATCCGTTGCCGCAGGAGGACCAGGCCACCCGCTGACCGTAATAAGCGTCGAGCCCGCCGGGCTCCGCCGCCCGCGCCGGCCCGGCGAGACCGGCGGCGGCGATCAAGCCTGCGATGGCGGGCGAAATGATGGTGATTAGACGTCGCATGAATAAAACGTGAATGTGAAAGCTTGCGGCGTCCTTTAAGAGCGCTGGCATAGATCCTTTGCAAGCGCGAAGTAATCGCATGGTAGTGCTCGGGCGCCGGATCGCGCCGATTCCGTGTCAGGCGCGGGGACGTGTCGTACCGAACTCCGCCATCCCGGCTCCCGTTCCCATGCGCGCGCCGTACCCTCGTGATCTGCGCGCAAACCGGGGCCGGGTCGTGAGGGCTTCCCGCTACGGTTGCGCGCGTGGGAATCGTGCGGCGAGGGGAGCGGGGCGATGGCTGAGCCGCCACGGGTGCCGCCGGAGATGTTCCGGTTCGCCACCACCGACCGGGCAGACCTGAACACCGCGGTCCTCCACGCCTTCGGCGAGGCGAACGAGCGGCTGGAGACGGCGCTCACCGTGGAGGCGGTGCGGGAGCGGCTGCGGGCGGTGGGCTGGTACGCGCCGGTCGGCGAGCAGGAGCTGACCGCGACGCTCAAGCAGCTCGCGGGGTGGGGGCTGCTCGACGTCATCTTCAACCACGCCGGGAGCTTCGCCACCGCCGAGGAGTACGAGCGCAAGAACCTGCAGTATTCGCTGACCAAGCGAGGCGAGGCGGCCTTCGCCGGCGTGCAGCACGCGATGGCGATGCTGACCTCCGTTGGAGCGTTGCAGACCGCGGTGCTCGACGCGATCGCCGACCGGCTGGCGGAGCTGGAGTCGCTGCTGCGAGATCCGGATCCGGGGCGCAACCGGCGGATCTTCGCGAGCCTGCAGGAGCTCGAAGGCCACCTCGACGGGCTGCGCGACAACACCAGGCGGTTCAACGGCGAGCTGCAGCGGCTGCTGCGCGTCGAGGGGACCGACCTCACCACGTTCCACGAGGTCAAGGGCGCCACCGTGGCCTACCTGCAGGAGTTCGTGACCAATCTGGAGCAGCGCGGCGACACCGTCGCCGCCGCCCTGCGCGCGGTGGCCGGGCACGGGGTCGCCGTCCTGCACGCCCGCGCGCTCGACGGAGCCGACCTGCCGAAGGTGCCGGGCACGGATCACGCCACGCCGTGGCTGGCGGCGCGGGCGGCCAGGTGGGAGGGCCTGTGCCTGTGGTTCGCGCCCGAGGACGGGCCGGACAACGGGCCGGACAACGGGCCGGACGACTGGAGGGTGCCGCGGATCCGCCGGCTTCACGACGTGGCGCGGCGGGCCATCGTGTCGCTGCTGCAGGTGCTCGATCGGATCACCGACTCCCGCCGCCGCTCCTCCAGCGCCGCCGCCGACTTCCGTACGCTGGCCCGCTGGTTCGCGGGTGCCCCGAGCGAGGACGACGCCCACCGGCTGTGGGACGCGGCGTTCGGGCTGGGCCCCGCCCGGCACGCGCACCTGGGGCACGCGGACGCCGAGCTGATCCCGGCCGGGGTGCCCTGGCGGGAGGCCGAGCCCGTGGAGGTGTCGGCGCTGCTGCGCTCGCGCGGGCGTACCGAGCGGATGGGACGCACGGGCAAGGTGCGCGACGTCCTCGCCCTGCGGGCCGAGCGCCGGGAGCGGGCCGGGAAGGAGCGGGCCGAGCTGGAGGCCGCCTGGTCGGCGCTGGTCACCACCGGGGCGACGCGGCTGTCGCAGCTGGGGGAGCTCGACCCCGACACGTTCGGGCGCCTGCTCGACCTGCTCGGCAGGGCCCTGGCCGAGCCGCCCGACTCGACCGGGTTCCGGCGGGCCGTGACCTCGGACGGGCGGGTGGAGATCGTGCTGCGGGCCCCGGAGGACGGCGCGGTGGCGGTCCTGCGTACCTCGGAGGGCTGGTTCCGCGGCCCCGACTACCTCATCGACGTGCGCACGCTGGGGCTCGGCCGGGCGTCTCTCAACGGCGGCGTGGGCGGCTCCCCCGCCTGCCGCGAGCAGGCGGCGGGCGCATGAGCAGCCTGGCCAACCAGCTCGTCAGGGCCGAGAAGGAGGAGATCGCGCGGGCGATCAGGACCCTGCTCGGCACGCCGCTCGTGTCCCTGCACGACGACGCCGCCGCCTTCGACCTGATCAGGAAGCGGCGCCAGCCGCTGATCCAGTGGTTCGACTACTTCTGCGGCTGGCGGCTGGTCGTGGAGCCGCGCCAGGGGTACGCCCGCCTCGTCAAGGTCAGATCAGAGGCGAGCGCCACCCGGCCCGCCCGGCGCCGCCGCACCACCAGGGCACCGTTCGACCGCCGCCGTTACACCCTGCTCTGCCTCTGCGCCGCCGAGCTGCTCACCTCGCCGGTCACCACGATCGGCATGCTCGCCCAGCGCGTGGTCCAGGCCGCCGCCGTGGAAGCGGCGGTGCCCGCGTTCGACCCGGTCAGGAGCGAGGAGCGGGCCGCGTTCGTGGACGCGCTCAAACAGCTGGAGCACTACGGCGCGATCACGGCCATGGACGGCGCGACCGACTCCTACCTCGACGACGAGGACGCCAAGGTGCTCTACCGCGTCGACACCACCCGCGTGATCAGGCTCCTCGCCGCCCCGGTGCCCCCGTCCCGCATCGCCGCCGGGGGCGACGACCCGATGGACCGGGTGCTCGGCACGCTCACCACCGAGCCCCGCTACGGCGGCGACGAGCCGACCGAGACCCAGCGCAACCTGTGGGCCCGGCACTCCCTCATCCGCCGCCTCCTCGACGAGCCCGTCGTCTACCGCGACGAGCTGACCCCCGCGCAGTCGGCCTACGCCGCCTCGCTCACCGGCCGCCAGATCATCCGCCGCGCCGCGGAGGAGGCCGGGTTCGTGCTGGAGGAACGGGCCGAGGGCTTCCTGCTCATCGACACCGACGCCACCGCCACGGACACCAAGTTCCCCGACGACGGCAGCCACGCCAAGGTGGCCGCCCTGCTCATGCTCGACCTGCTCGTCTCCTCCGGCCCCGTCAGGGCCGCCCGGATCGACGCCGAGGCCGCGGAGCTGCTGCGCCGCTTCCCGCAGTGGGCCAAGGCGTACCAGTCCGACGGCGGCGGGCCGCGGCTGGCCGCCGACGCGCTGGAGGTGCTCGAGCTGTTCGGGCTGGCCCGCCGCACGGGTGACCGGGTCGCCGCCCTGCCTGCCGCGGCCCGCTACCGGGTCGACCGCGGCACGGCCGTCCAGGAGGATTCATGACAGTCACGGAGCTCACCGCCGCACTCACCACTGGCACGCGCGCAGCGCAGGGCATGGACGCCCGCTGGGTCCCCGTACGCGCGGGGATCCTGAACGTGTGGCGCTACTACGACGAGGTGTTCGAGTTCCACCGGGGCAGGCTGCTGCTGCGCGGGCCCAACGGCAGCGGCAAGTCCAAGGTGCTGGAGCTGCTGCTCCCGTACGTGCTCGACGCCAGTCTGAAGCCGAGCAGGCTGTCCACGTTCGGCGGCACCGAGCGCACCATGCACTGGAACCTGATGGGCGACGGCGCCACCGGCACCACCCGGGTCGGCTACGTGTGGCTGGAGTTCCGGCACGCCGACGGGCGCTGGTTCACGTGCGGCGCCCGGCTCCAGGCCACCGTCCACACCAAGAACGTCACCGCCGCGTACTTCACGACCGAGGCCCGCGTCGACGCCCCCGACGGCATCCGGCTCACCGGCGAGGGCGGCCAGCCCCTGACCAAGGCCCAGCTCGCCGAGGAGCTCGGCACGTCGGGCCAGGTCCACGAGTCCGCCGACGCCTACCGCGCCGTCGTGCGCCGGACGCTCTACCGGGCGCTCAACGAGCAGCGCTACGACTCGCTCCTCACCGCCCTGCGCCAGCTGCGCACCCCCAAGCTCTCCGAACGCCTCGACCCGGGCCTGCTGTCCGACCTGCTGTCGAGCGCCCTGCCGCCGCTCGGCGAGGGGGAGATCCACGAGATCGCCGAGGGGTTCGAGCGGCTCGACCGCCGGCGGGAGGAGTTGCGGCTGCTCGACCGCGACGTGGAGGAGGCCGACCGGCTGGCCGGCCGCCAGCGCGGCTACGCGCAGCGCGTCCTGCGCGCCGCCGCGGCCGCGGTGACGTCCGCGGGCCACACCCTCGACTCGCTGGCGGCCGAGGCCAAGGCCAAGCGCGAGGCGCTCAAGGAGGTCGAGGGCGAGCTGAACGCCACGACCGTGCGGCTCGGCGAGGAGGAGGCGCAGGAGCTGGCGCTGGCGGCGCAGATCGACGGGCTCAAGGAGAGCGAGGCGTACCGGGCGGGCTCCGAGCTGCACCGGCTCCGCACGGAGGCGCAGGCCGCCCACGAGACGGCCGCCCTGCTCCGCGACCAGGCGGGGGCGGCGGCCCGCTCGGCCACCGCCAGGCAGGAGCTGTCGGCGCTGGCCGAGGCCGCCGCCCGCACCGCCGCCGCGCTCGCGGAACGTTCCAGGACGGAGGCCCGCCACGCGGCCGAACGCGCCGGGCTGCTGGCCGCCCACGAGGAGTCCGACCGAGCCGGGTCCGGCCGGGAGCCGGACGAGGGCGAACAGGGCGTCCGCCCGGTGCACGGCGCGGGCGCCGTGCACCGGGCGCGGGAGCTGCTGCGGGCCGCCGTCACCAGCCGCGCCGCCCAGATCCGGGAGGTACGCGCAGGAGCCGTCGAGCACCAGGAGGCGATCAACCGGCGCACCGCGGCCGAGCAGGACCGCGACCGCGCCCGCGACGACCTCGCCGCCGCCCAGGCCGCCCACGACGAGGCCGAGAGCCTGCGCGACGAGCGGGCCGCCAACCTGGCCGCCGCCCTGTCCGAATGGGCGGCCGGCTGCGCGCAGCTCAAGCTCGACGCCGACGAGCTGGCGGGCCTGGCGGAGCGGTTCGAGCAGGCCGACGAACTGGTGGGCACCGCCCGTACGTCGGCGGCCGTCAAGCTGGCCGCCCGCGAGCAGCACCTGACCGGCCTGCGCGACAAGCTGCTGGCCGAGCGCGCCGAGCTGTCCCGCGAACGCGAACGTCTCAACGACCGGACCGTCCTCGACCCGCCCGCCACGCACGCCCGCGACATGGCCGCCAGGCAGGGACGCCCGGGGGCTCCGCTGTGGCGGGCCGTGGCGTTCAGGTCGGGCCTCGACCCCGTCGCCCAGGCGGGCGTGGAGGCGGCGCTGGAGGCGGCGGGCCTGCTGGACCTGTGGCTGCGCCCGGACGGCGGGTTCGACGCGGGGGAGCACGACGCGTTCGCCGTGGCCGCGCTGGCCAAGCCCGCGCCCGGCTACAGCCTGGCCCACGTGCTGCTCACGGAGGCGGACTCCCCGGTGAAGGCCGACACGGTGCTGGCGGGCATCGCGTTCGCGCCCAGCGCGATCGGCGTCGACCACCCCGCGGTCGTCGGCGCCGACGGCACCTGGCGGCTCGGGCCCGCCGCGGGCCGCTGGGTCAAGCCCGAGCCCTCCTACATCGGCGCCACCGCCCGCGAGCGCGCCAGGCGCCGCCGCGTCGCCGAGCTGGACGACCGGCTCGGCGAGCTCGCGGGCACCGTCGCCGAGTGCGACCACCTGCTCGCCGTGGTCGACGCCGACCGCGACACGCTGGCCGCCGAGCTGCGGCGCCGGCCTGACAGGCAGCCGTACGCGGACGCGCTCGACGCGCTCGACGGGGCGGTGAAGAAGGTCGCGCTGCTGGAGGACCAGCTCCGGGCCTACGAGCAGCGCCTGCACGACCGGGAGAAGGAGGTCGGCAGATCGCTGCGGCGGCTCACCGAACTGGCCGCCGGCCACGCCCTGCCCACGGCGCTGCCCGCGCTCGACAACCTCGAGGAGGCCCTGCGCACCGCCGAGACGACCGGCACCGCCTGGCACGACCGGCGCGCCGACGCCCGCGCCGCCGCGGAGCGTGCCGAGCACGCCGCCGAGACCGCGGGCGAATACCAGGACCTCGCCGTCAGGGCCGTCGAACGCGCCGAGCACGCCGCGGCCGGCGCCGTCACGCTGGCGGAGAAGCTCGCGGCCGTCGAGTCCACGGTCGGCGTCGAGCACCTGCGCGTGCTGGAGCGGCTCCAGGAGACGCAGGCCGCGTACCAGACGTGCCGCCGCCTCATCCGCTCGGTCAACGACGACCTGGCCCGGCTGCACGCCCGGCTCGGCGAGCTCAGGGGCGAGCTGGGCACCGTCGAGGACAAGCACGCCGAGGCGGGGCGGGTACGGGACGAGGTGTCCGAACGCTTCCGTGGCCTGACGTCCGGGCACCTGGCGGCGGACGCGCGGGTGACGGTCGAGCTGGCGCGCGACGCCGGGGTGCGGGCCGTGCTCGTGTCAGCCAGGGCCGTCGCCGAGCAGCTCGCGGCGGTGCCGTACGAGCAGAAGAGCGTCAAGGAGGCGGAGGCGCGGCTGGGGGACGCCTTCCACCACGCCAGGGAGATCCTCGCCGACCGGGCGGACCTGGAGCTGACGCCCGACGAGGACGTCCAGCTGCTGACCGCCACCGTCGCCGGCGTCCGGGCGGGGGCCGCCGCCCTCAGCGAGGCGCTGCGCGAGGAGCGCGACGAGCGGCGCTCGGACATCACGGAGGCGGAGCGGGACCTGTTCGACCGGACGCTGGCCGGTGACACGCGGCGGCACCTCGCCGACCGGATCCGGCAGGCGACCGCGCTGGTGGAGGGCATGAACCAGCGCCTCGAACGCGTCCGCACCGCCTCCCGGGTGGCGGTCCGGCTGGTGTGGCAGGTCGATCCCACGCAGTCGCCCGGCACCCGGGCCGCCCGCGACCTGCTGCTGCGCGACCCGGCCGGGCTGGACGAGGCCGACAGGGAGGCCCTGTACGTCTTCTTCAGGGACCGGGTGGAGGAGGCGCGGGCCGACAACTCGTCGGCGAGCTGGGAGGACCAGCTCATGAAGGTGCTCGACTACACGGCCTGGCACCGGTTCGTGGTCAGGCTGGACCGCGGCGACGGGCAGGGCTGGCAGGACCTCACCAGGAAGCTGCACGGGGCGCTGTCCGGAGGGGAGAAGGCGATCGCGCTGCACCTGCCGCTGTTCGCCGCGGTGGCCGCGCACTACCAGAGCGATCCGGGCTGTCCCCGGTTCATCCTGCTGGACGAGGTGTTCGTGGGGGTGGACAAGACGAACCGGGGGCAGGTGTTCGACCTGCTGGTGAACCTGGGGCTGGATCTGGTGCTCACGTCCGACCACGAGTGGTGCGAATACCGCGAGCTCGACGGGATCGCCGTCCACCAGCTCATCACCGGCGACGGGGACGACGCGGTGACGACCGCCCGCTTCGTCTGGAACGGCTACCGGACGGTCGCGACGGAATGATCACACGGTCCAGGGCGGGTTGGCGCCCGCGACCGAGCACGTCAGTGCCGACACCCTGACCGCGAGCTCGGCCGCCTCCACCGCCGTCTCCAGGTCCAGGCCGTCCAGGCGGCCGCCCAGGAGGCCCTTGGCGGCGAGGCTGTGCAGGAGGCCGGCCGTGAAGGAGTCGCCCGCCCCGACCGTGTCCACCACGTCCACCTTCTGGGCCGGCACCGCCGCCCGCTCGCCGTCCAGGGAGACCAGCGCGCCCGCCGCGCCCCTCGTGACGACGATCAGCCGGGCGCCGGCGTCGTGCCAGGTGTCGCAGGCACGTTCCAGCGGCACGCCGGGCAGCAGGAAGTCCAGGTCGTCCGCGCTGAGCTTGAGGATGTCGGTCCACTCGCACCAGCGCGACACCGGGTAGTCGGCCAGGGAGGCGAGGCTGGGGCGGACATTCGGGTCGATCGAGATCGTGGCGCGCCCGGCGGCCTCCCGCGCGAACGCCTCCACCGCCGTCCGGCCCGGCTCCTTGGCCAGGGCGAGCGATCCGGTGTGCAGGCAGGTGACCGGGCCGAGGCGGTCCAGGTCCAGCTCGTACGGGGTCCACTGCCAGTCGGCGGTGCCGTCGGCGTAGAAGGTGTACTCGGCCTGGCCGCCGGGGTCGAGGGCGGCGACGGCGAGCGTGCTGGGCTCGCCGGCGTCGACGGAGGCCGAGAGGTCCACCCCCGAGGCGGTGAGGTGGCGGCGGAACAGCTCGCCGAACACGTCGCCGGAGATGCGGCCGAGGAAGCGCGTGGGCGTGCCGAGCCGGGCCAGCGCCACCGCCGTGTTCGCGGGGCCGCCGCCCGGCAGGACCCGCAGCGAAAGCTCCACCCCCTCATCGGCCTGCCCGGCCAGGGCGGCGGCGGGGGGCCGGTCGCCGGGGGAGCGGGTGGTGAAGCCGTCGGCGACACACTCGCCCAGGACAGCGATCATCGAGCCTGCCTTTCAGGCACGTTGCCGATTTGTTACGGCATGAGGGCATTGACGTTTCTCGGATGGGAGTCCATCATCGCAGCACAGCGGATGTCAACGTTGACATATGTCAACGATGACATCGGGTCCCCCCTGATAGGAACCGCCCATGAATGCAAAGATTTCGGCCGGACTCCTGGTCACCGCCCTTCTCGTCACCGGATGTGGCGGCGGGGGCGGAGGCGGCGGGCAGAGTGCCTCCGCGACGCCCAAGGTCGGCCTCATCACCAAGACCGAGACGAACCCGTTCTTCGTGAAGATGAAGGAGGGCGCCCAGAAGTCGGCGCAGGCCAACGGCATGGAGCTGATGACCGCCGCCGGCAAGTTCGACGGCGACAACGCCTCCCAGATCACCGCCATCGAGAACATGGTCGCCGCCGGTGTGAAGGGCATCCTCATCACGCCGAGCGACACCAAGGCCATCGTGCCCGCCGTCAAGAAGGCCCGCGACGCGGGCGTGCTCGTCATCGCCCTGGACACGCCGACGGACCCGCAGGACGCCACGGACGCGCTGTTCGCCACCGACAACCTCAAGGCCGGCGAGCTGATCGGCCAGTACGCCAAGGCCGCCATGGCGGGCAAGCCCGCCAAGATCGCCACCCTCGACCTGGCCCCCGGCATCACCGTCGGCCAGCTCAGGCACGACGGCTTCCTGAAGGGGTACGGGATCGCGGAGGGCGACCCGTCGATCGTCTGCTCCCAGGACACCAGGGGCGACCAGGCCAAGGGACAGACCGCCATGGAGAACTGCCTGCAGAAGGCCCCCGACATCAACCTCGTCTACACGATCAACGAGCCCGCGGCGCTGGGCGCGTACACGGCGCTGAAGGCCAAGGGCCGCGAGAAGGACGTGCTGATCGTCTCCGTGGACGGCGGCTGCACCGGCGTCAAGGCCGTGCAGTCGGGCGAGATCGCCGCCACGAGCCAGCAGTACCCGCTGAAGATGGCCGAGGACGGCGTCAAGGCGGTGTCGGAGTTCGCCAAGAGCGGCAAGAAGGCCTCCGGCTACACCGACACCGGCGTCACCCTGATCACCGACAAGTCCGTCTCCGGCGTCGAGGCCAAGGACACGGCCTTCGGCCTGGCGAACTGCTGGGGCTGACATGGCCGTCATGGAAGCGACGCTGCCGCGCCGCCTGATCTCGACGCCCGTCGCGGGCCCTCTGGCCGCGCTCGTCCTGGCCTGCGTGTTCTTCGGGCTCAGGACCGACCAGTTCTTCACCGGCCCGAACTTCTCGCTGATCATCCAGCAGGTCATGGTGGTCGGCACGCTGGCCATCGGCCAGACGCTGATCATCCTGACCGCGGGCATCGACCTGTCCAACGGCGCGATCATGGCGTTCGGCGGCATCGTGATGACCAAGCTGGCCGTGGACAGCGGCCTGCCGCCGGTCCTCGCCATCGCCGCCGGGCTCGCCGTCTGCTCGCTGTTCGGGCTGGTCAACGGGTTGCTGGTGACACGGATCTCGTTGCCGCCGTTCATCGTGACGCTCGGCATGCTGAACGTGGTCTTCGCCCTGACCCACATCTACTCCAACGAGCAGACGGTCACGGACCTGCCGCCGGTGCTGACGTTCCTCGGCCAGACGTTCCAGGTCGGGCAGACGAACGTCACCTACGGCTCGCTGCTGACGATCCTGCTGTTCCTGCTGTTCGCGTACCTGCTCGGCTCCACGGCCTGGGGCCGCCACGTGTACGCGCTCGGCAACAGCCCCGAGGTGGCCCGCCTGACCGGCATCAGGACGCGCCGGCTGACCATCGGCGTCTACACGCTGGCCGGCTTCGTGTACGGCATCGCCGCCCTGCTGCTGGTCTCGCGTACCGGAGTGGGCGACCCGCAGGCCGGCCAGACCGACAACCTGGACAGCATCACCGCGGTCGTCCTGGGCGGGACGAGCCTGTTCGGCGGCCGCGGCCTGGTGATCGGCACGCTGGTGGGAGCGCTCATCGTGGGGGTGTTCCGCAACGGGCTGCAGCTGATGGGCGTACCGTCGATCTATCAGACGCTCATCACCGGCATCCTGGTGATCCTCGCCGTCGCCGTCGACCAGCTCTCCCGCAGGAGGAACCGATGACGACCCCCGTGCTCCAGGCCCGCGGCCTGGTGAAGCGGTACGGCCACGTGACCGCGCTCGACGGCGCCGACTTCGACCTGATGCCCGGCGAGGTGCTCGCCGTCATCGGCGACAACGGCGCCGGCAAGACCAGCCTCATCAAGGCGCTCACGGGCGCGCTCCAGCCCGACACCGGCGAGATCCTGCTCGACGGCAAGCCGGTGCGCTTCCGCGACCCGCTGGAGGCGCGCCGGCAGGGCATCGAGACCGTCTACCAGGACCTCGCGGTGGCGGCCTCGCTCGACATCGCCACGAACATGTTCCTCGGCCGCGAGATCCGCAAGCCCGGCATCCTCGGCAGCGTCTTCCGCATGCTCGACAAGAAGCGCATGCGCGAGGAGTCCGCCCGGTACATGGCCGAGCTCAAGATCGGGCTGCGCTCGCTCACCCAGCCGGTCGAGTCGCTGTCCGGCGGCCAGCGGCAGGGCGTGGCCGTGGCCAGGGCGGTCGCGTGGGCCACGCACGTCGTGGTCATGGACGAGCCCACCGCCGCGCTCGGCGTCAAGGAGTCCGGCCAGGTGCTCGACATGATCAAGCGGGTCCGCGACGGGGGCACGCCGGTCGTGCTGATCAGCCACAACATGCCGCACGTCTTCGAGATCGCCGACCGCATCCACGTCCAGCGCCTCGGCCGCCGGGTCGCCCAGATCAAGCCGGGCGACCACAGCATGGCCGAGGTGGTGGCCATCATGACCGGCGCCCTCCAGGTCTCGGACGGCAAGGCGGTGGTGGCGGATCAGGGCGCCGCGGAGGCGATCGGGTTGTCCTGATGAGCGGCCACTAACATGGGCGCAATGCGGCGTCCGACGATGACAGATGTGGCGCGTGAGGTCGGCGTCACGGCGAAGACGGTCTCGCGGGTGCTCAACGACGACGGCCCGGTCGCCGTCGAGACCCGCGAGCGCGTCATGGCGGCCGTCAGGAAGCTGGGCTACCAGCCCAACCTGATGGCCCGCAACATGCGGGTCGGCGCGCGCGACGCCGCGATCGGCCTGGTCATCCCCGAGATGGGCAACCCGTTCTTCGGCACGGTCGCGGGCGGCATCGAGAGCGCCATCCGCGCCCGCGGCCTCACCCTCATCGTCGGCAACTCCAGCGAGACCGCCGACCTGGAGCAGTCGCTGATCGCGACGTTCCTGGCCCGCAGGGTGAGCGCGCTCATGGTGGTCCCCTCGGCCACCAGCGACCACCGCCACCTGCGCAACGAACGCGTGGCGGGCCTGCCCATCGTCTTCCTCGACCGGCCGGCCGTCGGCCTGACCGCCGACAGCGTGGTCAGCGCCAACCGGGAGGGCGCCAGGGCCGGCGTCGCCCACCTGATCGCCCACGGCCACCGCAGGATCGGCTTCGTCGGCGACGTGCCCGCCGCCCTCTACACGCGCCGCGAACGCTTCCAGGGCTACCGCGACGCGCTCGAAGGCGCGGGGCTGCCGTTCGACCGGGGCCTGGTGGAGACGGGGCACGACCAGGAGGCCGCGGCCCAGGCCACGATGCGGCTGTTAGCCCTCGACGATCCGCCGACCGCCCTGTTCGCGGGCAACAACCTGGCCTCCACGGGCGCTGTGGTGGCGCTGTCGCGGGCCCGCCGCAGGGACGTGGCGCTGGTGGGCTTCGACGACCTGCCCCTGGCCGAGTGCCTGGACCCGCCGCTGACCGTCGTGGCCCAGGACCCGGCGCGGATGGGGGCCGCGGCGGCCGAGCAGGTGCTGGCGCGGCTGGACGGCGACCGCTCCAAGGCCCGCAGGACGCTGGTGCCCACCCGGCTGGTCGTCCGGGGTTCGGGCGAGCTGCCCGCTCCCAGGTAGCTAGCGGGGGTAGGCGCCGCCGTCCAGGCTGAGGACCTGGCTGGTCAGGTAGCCGTTGCGCAGGACGGCCAGGGCCAGGTCGGCGACCTCCTCCGGCCGCCCGAAGCGGCCGACCGGGAGGTGGCTCGGGCTCGCCGTGGCCGGGAGCATCGCGGTGTCCTCGATCAGGGCGGGCGCCAGGGCGTTGACCGTCACGCCGTGCGAGGCCACCCGGGCGGCCAGGAAGTGCAGCATGCCGTGCAGGGCCGCCTTGGACGCGGCGTAGTGCGGGCCGACGATGCCGCCGGTGAAGGCCGCGATCGACGACATGAACAGCACCCGCCCGTACCCCCGCGCCGCCATCCCCGGCAGCGCCTGCTGCGCCAGCAGGAACGGCGCGCGCAGGTTGACGGCCATCGTGCGGTCCCACGTCACCGCGTCCACCGCCGTGTACTCCTGCTGGAAGGCATAGCCGGCGTTGGAGATCAGCAGGTCGACGGGGCCGAGCGCGTCGGCCGTGGCGCGCAGCAGGGCGACCGGGACCTGCGGGTCGGCCAGGTCGCCCGGCAGCGCGATCGCGTCCACGCCGGCGGCCCGCGCCCGCGCCACCAGGTCGTCGGCGTGCTCGGAGCGGGTGCCGTACGTCAAGGCGGTCCTGACTCCCGCGGCGATGAGGCGGCGTCCGATCGCCTGCCCGATGCCGCCCGACGCGCCGGTCAGCAGGGCCACGCGGCCAGTGAGTTGGGTCATGTCACCCAATCTTCCCCGTGACAGAGACGTTGACGGCACGTTGGAATGGGGCGTTTCCGTACGTCTTCCACTGTGTGCTCACGCGTAACTCGCGGTCCACCTGGGCGGTCTACGGTGCGCGCATGAGAATGCGCAGGTTACTCGCGAGTGTGCTGGCCGGAGTCGTCGCCGGCGGTACGGTCGCGGTCGTGCTGACCCAGACGACTCCCGCCACGGCCGACCGCCGCGGCCACGCACCCATCGTGATCGGCCACCGGGGCGCGAGCGCCCACCGGCCCGAGCACACGCTCCTGTCGTACGAGACCGCCATCGCCATGGGCGCCGACTACATCGAGCCCGACCTCGTCTCGACCAAGGACCACGTGCTGGTCGCCAGGCACGAGAACGAGATCTCCGGCACGACCGACGTGGCCGCGCACCCGGAGTTCGCCGACCGGCGCACCACCAAGACCGTGGACGGCCGGGCGATCACCGGCTGGTTCACCGAGGACTTCACGCTGGCCGAGCTGAAGACGCTGCGCGCCAAGGAACGCATTCCCGACCTGCGGCCGGACAACACCGCGTTCGACGGGCTGCCGGAGATCCCGACGTTCGAGGAGGTCGTGAAGCTGGCGCAGGAGCGCGGCGTCGGCGTCTACCCCGAGACCAAGCACCCGACGTACTTCGACTCCATCGGCCTGTCGCTGGAGGAGCCGCTGCTGGACGTGCTCAACCGGTATCGCGTGCGCAAGGCGTACATCCAGTCCTTCGAGACCGCCAACCTGCGCGAGCTGCGCGCCAGGACCCGCCTGCCGCTGATCCAGCTGATCACGTTCGGGGGCGCGCCGTACGACTGGGTCGCCTCCGGGAGTACCCGCACGTACGACGACATGGTCAAGCCGGACGGGCTGCGCGAGGTGGCCTCGTACGCGAACGGGATCGGGGTGGACACCCGGCGCGTGGTGCCCCAGGACGCCTCGGGCAAGACCCTCGAACCCACCACGCTGATCGCCGACGCGCACCGGCGCCGCTTGGACGTGCACGTCTGGACGGTACGGAACGAGAACTCCCAGCTGCCCGCCGACTACCGGCTCGGCAACCCGGCCAGCCCCGTCTACCCCCGGGCCACCGGGAACGTGATGGCGTGGCTGTCGAAGCTGATCGACCTGGGGATCGACGGGGCCTTCTGCGACGACCCCGCCATGGGCAGGGCCGTGGTGAGCGGACGGCAGGCGTAGGGACGCGTTGGGGCGTCGGCCTATTCCCCACCGGATCAGTGGGTACATTGGTCCGGTGAGGAACGACCAGCACGGCCTGGCGATGACCGGGGCCGGCGCCGCCGCGGCGCGGCACTACGACCGCGCGATCGACGAACTGCTCCACCTGCGGGTGGAGGTCGCCGCCGAGACCAAGGCGGCGCTGGCCGAGTCGCCCGACTTCCCGATGGGCAACGTCCTGAGCGCGTATCTCGGGCTGCTCACCACCGAGGTCGATGACGCGCGTAAGGCGCGGGGGCGGTTCGGCGCCTTCCGGGACAGGGTCGACGAGACGTCGCTGCTGCCCCGCGAGCGCGCCCACGTGGCGGCCGTGCAGGCGCTGCTCGACGGCGACTGGCTGACGTGCGGGCGGCTGCTCGGCGAGATCACCGTGGAGCACCCGCGCGACGCCCTGGCGCTGGTGGCCGGGCACCAGGTCGACTTCTTCACCGGCGACGCGCGCTCGCTGCGCGACCGGGTCGGCGGGGCCCTGAACGCCTGGCGGGAGGACGACCCGCACTTCGGGCACGTGCTGGGGATGTACGCCTTCGGCCTGGAGGAGGCGGGGCACTACGACCTGTCGGAGGAGACAGGGCTGCGGGCGGTCGAGCTGAACGCGCGCGACGTGTGGGGCATTCACGCGGTCGTGCACACGTACGAGATGCAGGGGCGGTTCGGGGAGGGGGTGCGCTACCTCGACGCGCGGGTCCCCGACTGGTCGACTGGAACGTTCTTCAACATCCACAACTGGTGGCACTACTGCCTGTACGCGCTGGAGTCCGGTGACGAGGCGCGGGCGCTGGCGATCTACGACTCGGTGCTCGCGGGCGGGGAGACCTGCATGGAGCTGCTGGACGCCGCCGCCCTGCTCTGGCGGCTCCACCTGGAGGGCTCCGAGCAGCACGAACGCTGGCGCGCTCTGGCCGACGCGTGGCCGGGCAGGGTGGCCGAGCCGTTCTACGCGTTCAACGACATGCACGCGGTCATGTCGTACGTGGGGGCCGGGCGGGTCGGGGAGGCGGAGAAGCTGATCGCGACGCGGGAGGCGTACGTGCTGGAGCCGCGTCCGGGCGTCACCAACCGGGACATGACGCTCCGGGTGGGCCTGCCGGTGTGCCGCTCGCTGGTGGCCTTCGGGCGGGGCGACTACGACGCGGTCGTGGACCTGCTCTATCCGGTCAGGCACCGGGTCAACGAGTTCGGCGGCAGCCACGCGCAGCGGGACGCCGTGCAGAAGACGCTGCTGGAGGCGGCCCTGCGGGCGGGGCGGCGGGATGTCGCGCGGGTGCTGGTGAGCGAGCGCGTCAGCGTCCGGCCGTGCAGCCCGTACAACTGGCTCAAGCAGGCCGCTCTCGCCGATGAGCTGGGCGAGCGGGGCGCCGCCACGGCCGCCCGCCTGCGCGCCGGCGAACTGGCGCGGAAGGGCGGCCGGTCTTAGCCGGGGAGTGGCCTGTAACGGCGGCCGGTCCTGGCCGGGGAAACTGTCGGAGCCGGCGGGTAGTGTTTGCGGCCATGGAACGGCAACTCACCCTGATGGTCGTACACGCACACCCCGACGACGAGTGCCTGAGCACCGGCGGCATCCTGGCCCGCTATTCCGACGAGGGCATCCGCACGGTCCTGGTCACCTGCACCAACGGCGAGCAGGGCGACGGCCAGGGCGGCGTGAAGCCGGGCGAGGACGGCCACGACGACGCGGCGGTGGCCGAGCAGCGGCTGGCCGAGCTGCGCGAGTCGGTGTCCCACCTGGGCATCGACCACCTGGAGCTGCTCGGCTACCGCGACTCCGGGATGCAGGGCTGGGACGCCAACGCCCACCCCGACGCGTTCGCCAACGTGCCGGTCGAGACGGCCGCCGCAAAGCTGGGCGCGTTGATGGAACACTACCGGCCGCAGGTCGTGGTGACCTATGACGAGACCGGAGGAGGCGGCTACGGCCATCCTGACCACGTCCAGGCCCACCGCGTCACGGTGGCGGCCGTCGAGCAGACCGGCATTCCCGACAAGTTCTACTACACGGCCATGCCCCGCTCCGGCATCAAGCAGATGTTCGAGATGATGCGGGCCAACGGGGTCGACCTCGGCGACTTCCAGCCGTCCGACGACTTCGGCACCCCCGACGAGCGGGTCACCAGCGTCGTCGACATCGCGCCGTTCGTCGAGCGCAAGCTCAAGGCGCTCAGGGCGCACGAGAGCCAGGGCGAAAACATCTTCCTGCTGCGCATGCCCGAGGAGGTGCAGCAGCAGGCGTTCTCGCACGAGGCGTTCGAGCGGAAGCTGTGCAAGGTGGACGCGCCCGACCATGAGGAGGACCTGTTCGCGGGACTGCGTGACGGCTAGCGTCCAGAACATTATTCTAAGCCCTATGGGCACCCTCGTCAGCTATCAGCTCAAGGATTCCGTCGCCACCATCACCATGGACGACGGCAAAGTGAACGCGGTCTCGGTCCAGATGCTGACCGAGCTCGGCGCCGCCCTCGACCGGGCGGCCGCCGACTCGGCGGTTGTGCTGCTGGAGGGCCGGGAGGGGGTCTTCTCGGCCGGGTTCGACCTGAAGGTGCTCGCGGCGGGCGGCGACGGGGCCCTGGCGATGGTGCGGGGCGGGTTCGAGCTGGCGGCGCGGCTGCTGTCGTTCCCGACGCCGGTGGTGGCCGCCTGCACGGGGCACGCGGTGGCGATGGGCGCGTTCCTGCTGCTGTCGGCCGACTACCGCGTGGGCGCGGCCGGGCCGTACCGGCTGGTGGCCAACGAGGTGGCGCTGGGCATCACGATGCCGTACGCGGCGCTGGAGATCCTCCGGCAGCGGCTGACGCCCGCGTGCTTCACGCGGGCGGTGCTGCTGGCCGAGACCTTCTCGCCCGACGACGGGGTGGCGGCCGGATTCCTGGACCGGGTGGTGGAGCCCGGTCGGGTGTCCGACGCCGCTCGTGAGACGGCCGAGGCGCTGACCGCCCTCAACATGAGGGCGCACGCGGCTACCAAGGCGCGGGCGCGACGGCAGACGCTGGAGGCGATGCGGGCGGGGATCGCCGAAGAGCTCGGCCCGGGGGCAAGCTGGCCGCCGGCGTAACCGGGCATCTTGCCGCCTGCCACCGGCACAGCGGGGCGCCCGCCGCCTTGCCTCCAGTGTGGCGGGGCGCCTACCGCCTGCCTTCCAGCGCAGCGGGCGTCTACGGCCTGGCCTCCGGTGTGGACGGGCGTCCGGCGCCTGCTCTCCGGCGTGGCGAGGGCAGGTGGACGTCGGCAGGTGGACGTCGGCAGGTGGACGTCGGCCGTGCAAGGGCGGGACCCTCTGCTGGGTAGCCCTTGGCGGCGTGGGCAGGCCGGCTGGATGATCAGCGCGCAGTCTCGGAGGTCACGGTGCGGCCGAGGAAGGCGAGGAGCCGCTGGTGAGCGGTGGCGCCGGTCGGCGCGGACAGTTCGGGGCCGAACATGCCCGGCCGGCGGAAGGCGTCGAAGTCCATGCCGCGCATGACCGCCAGCAGTTCCTCGCAGGAGCGCTGGTCGACGAGATGCTCCTGGTGGGTGGCGAGTGCCAGGTCGACGCCGTGCACCAGCACTTCGGTGAGGTGGATGAGCGCCGCCATCGTCCCCGGTACGGTGCCGAACCCCAGGCGCACGTTCGTCTCCAGGGCACCGGGGCGGTGCCAGGCCGCGCGGTCGAGGTCGGCTGCGACGGCGAAGGCGCCGTGCGGGTCGGCGCCCAGCCAGTCGGACTCGTGATCGGCCCCGGCCTCGCTCCCGGTGAGCTCGGCGGCGAAGATGCGCATGCCGCCCACCAGGTGGTTGAGCTCGGTGCGTACGTCCCACTCCGGGCACGGCGTGCCGGCTCCGAGCTGGCCGGGGTCGACCCCCTTGACGATGGCGGCCGTCATGTCGATGGCCCGGTCGATCTGCTCGATGACGCTGGTCATGTGCCCGGTGGCCGCAGCGCCCGCGTGCGGGCGGCGGTGCACCAAGCCGTCACCGACCTCATCGCCGAACGCGGCTACGGGAACTTCACGGTCGGCGAGGTCGCGGCCCGCGCCGGCGTGGCCGACACCAGCGTCTACCGCCGCTGGGGCAACCTCGAGGCCCTGCTCATGGACGTGGCGATCACCTGGCTGACCACGCAGTCGCCGATCCCCGACACCGGCAGCCTGGCGGGCGACCTACGCGCCTACGCCACCAACGTGGCCCGCGACGTCACCGGCGCCGACGGCCTGGCGGTCCTGCGCCTGGTCATCGCCCTGTCCACGGCGGGTGAGGACGGCCTGCGGGCGCGCGACACGTTCCTCGGCGAACGCTCCCGCCAGCTCCAGGCCATGCTCGACCGGGCCCGCGACCGGGGCGAACACCCGCCGGACGTCCTGGACGTCCTCGACCACATCCTGGCCCCGATGTACATCCGGATCCTGTTCGGAGCGGGCCCGCTCACTCCCGACTACGCCGGCACGCTGGTCGACCGCCTCCTGTCCCACAAGTGACCACGATCGTGATGGCTCGACGGACAGATGATCCCTACCGGCGCGTGCCCGTACAGCAGCCGCGACCGCGGGCCGAAATGTGATATGATCATTTTGTCATGGATAGTCATGACAGATTTCAGCCTCAGATACTTCTCGCCGGAGCCCCCGACGGCCCCGCGGCTCGCTTCGTCGCGGCCATGAACGCCGGCGATCCCCAGGCGATCGATCACGTCTACGAGGACGATGCCGTCCTCGTACCGGTGCCCGGCCATCCCGTCACCGGTCCCGCACGTCTCGCCGCCAACCAGCACCTGCAGAGCTTCGGGCTGCCGATCGAGGCTCGTCCGAGGCACGCGTACGTGGCCGGCGACATCGCCCTGCTCATCGTCGACTGGTCCATGCGCGGCACGGCACGCGACGGCACCGAGATCGACATGAGCGGCACCGCGACCGACGTCGTCCGCCGCGGCCCCGACGGCCGATGGCGCTACGTCATCGACAACCCCCACGGCACCGCCTGACCGGCTCAGTCGCCGAAATCGGCGACGTGGTCCCGCGCCCACCGGCCCATTCGGCCGAAATGCACGCCAGGAATTCGTCGGTCTGCGCGGGCCAGAGCTGGTCTGGTTCTACAGAAAGGGATATCTATGATCACCCATATCAACGTCGCCGTCATGTACGTGGCCGATCAGCAGCAGTCGGTGGATTTTTACGTCGACAAGCTCGGCTTCACCAAGACCGTCGACGCCGAGATGTGGCCAGGCGCGCGCTGGGTGGAGGTCAAGCCACCGAACGGACAGACCTCGATCACCTTGCACAGCGCGGAGGCGTTCGGTAAGAAGCCAGGCGAGGGCGCCTATCTCACCTTCGCCTGCGATGACATCGACGAGACGGTGCGTCAGTTGCGCGAGGTCGGCGTCACCGTGACCGACCCGGTGGAGGAGTCCTGGGGCACCTACATCAAGGCCACCGACCCGGACGGCCACGAGGTCCTGATCTCCAAGAAGTGACAGGCGAGGGGCAGATCCCAAGGAGGTGTTCCGCGAAGGCCGCCGCTACACGATCCGTGCCGGCACCTGCGGCCTCCCAGCCGACGCACCATCCCCCGCCCAGGCCCTTCTGAACCTTGCGCACCACGACCCCGCCCGGCACGTCCGGCGGGGTCTTTCCACGCGGCTCCATCACCATCGTGAACGTCGCGTTCATCACCATCTTGAGTGGCCGGCGACACCAAGCGAGGCCAGGCCCTCTCCCACCCCGACCTGCTAACGATCGTTTCTTCGCTTCCTCGACCACCAAAGGGTCTGTCGCCTCCCACGGCACGCAGGCCCAGGAGTCGTCCTCGGCGGCCTGACCATCCGCTGGCTCTACCCGAGTCGACAGAGCCCGCCCGCCGCGCCTTGCTCCACTGCGGACCGCATCCCGCCTTATGCCGGAGCGGCCGCGCCGGTACGGCAGGCAGCCGCCGACCCGGCCCCCAAGAGATCGCGGTGTCCGACTCGACCTCCCTCCGGCACGACGACCAGCCGCCGACTTCGGTGTTGTTCGCGTGCGTGCACAACGCCGGCCGCTCCCAGATGGCCGCCGCCTTCCTCACCCGTCGGCCCGCCGAGCGATCGAGGTGCGCTCGGCCGGGTCTGTGCCCGCCGACCAGGTCAACCCGGCCGTCGTGGCGGCCATGGCCGAGGCCGGCATCGACCTGGCCGGTGAGATGCCCAAGGTGTTCACCATCAAGGCGGTGCAGGCCGGCGGTACGGTCATCACCATGGGCTGTGGGGATGCCTGCCCGCTCTTCCCCGGCAAAACGCCATGAGGACCGGCCGCTCGATGACCCGACCTGGCTCGTGCTCGTCAGGAGCTTGTGGAGGACTTCCGCCAGTTCCTCGGCACCCGGCTGGATCCCTGCGGGCGCCGGCCCCGTCCTCGGCTGCTCGGGGACGGGACGCGGGTCACTGAGCCTGCGCCTAGGAGACGCGTTCGGCGTTGGAGATGTAGCCGCCTCCGCCCGGGTAGACCCAGGCGCCGTTGAGGGTTGTGTCGTCGGCGCTGAAGGTGCCCTGGTAGTAGGCGGGTGAGCCGCGCTCGCCGGCCCAGATGGTGAGGGTGTCGCCGAGGATCTCGTAGGTGTAGTCCAGGGTGCTGCCGTCATCGCCGTAGTAGCGGGAGGTGATGTCGGCGCCAGGTTCGGCCATCAGCTTGCGCCCCCGGCCGATGATCTCGATGCCGAAGGTGTCACCGAGCTGGACGTCCTGCTGGAGGAAGTGGTCGTTCATCCAGCGGTAGGTGACGGTTCCCTCATGACCGCCGGTGATCTTCCACGTGCCGACGAGCCGGGCCAGGGCCTGCAGTGCGGGGTCGTTGCTCATCGCGGTCTCCCTCGGAGTGAACGCATGTCGCCAGTTCTGACCACGTGCGGCACCGAAACTCATCGGTCCCGCGTGAGGGCGCGGCGGCGGGCGGGTCGTCGTTCTCCAGCGCCCGGTAAAGCGTGGAGCGGCCGGCACCGAGCTCGCGGGCGATCCGGGTGACCGACTGGCCGCGCTCACGGCGGGCCCGGGCCGCGGCCGCCAACGCCCGCCCGGCGCTATTGGTCCTCGAGCAGGGCACGTGGCGGCGGGCGCGGACGGCGCTGCCTGAACCGCAGCAGGGCACGTAACAGCGGGTGCGGACGGCTCAGCGGGCCCTGCCTGCCGTTCTTCAGGTCCGGCGGAGGCGAGCGGAGGCCGCCTCGGCGCTCGCGACGATGTCGAGCGTGCCCCAGCGGACAGGCCAGGAGAAGCGGCGGTCGACGGTCCAGGCCAGGACGGCGTCCAGGGAGTCCAGGCGGTCCCCGTCGGCGATCACCAGGGCCGCGGCGGGACCGACAGCCGGGTCGGCGATGGCGCACCACGAGGAGTCCGCCAGGGGAAAGGCGTCCGACCGGAACATCCCGTGCAGGGTCGCGCAGTCGTCGTCGAGCGGACTCCGTTCACTGTCGAAGTACCGGCCGAACACGAAGTCGCCCAGCACGGCACCGGTGAAGGCGCCGACGAAACGGAGCGTCTGCTCGCCGATCAGCGCGAGCACCCCGTCCGCGCCCCACAACACCGCCTCCGTCCCCTCCGGCACCTCGATCGACGCGACCCGGGCCGGTTCGCCGCCCAGCGACCACACCTCCGCCCGCCCGTCGGCGGTCAGGCACGCGCCGAAGTCCCCGGCGCTCTCCCAGGCCCAGGGGCGCTGCCGGCCGTCGTAGAAGTACCGGCCGATGCGCTTCGTGGTGGCGATGGGCAGGTGGTACCGGTGGCGGCCGTGCGCGTCGTAGACGTCGACGCCGCCGCCGTTCTCCACCACGACCGCCAGCCGGGCCTCGGGCCCGCGCATGCCCCAGTGCAGCGACCCCTCGGCCTGGGGCGCGGGGTCGCCCACCGGCCGCCCGGTGTCGGCGTCGAAGACGGTCAGCCGGCGCGGGCGGCCCGGCGTCAGCGCCGCGGCGTACCGGTCGTCCGGGCTCCACGCGACGGGGCCGGCGGTCAGCGCCAGCCAGCGCATCCGCCCGCCCGGGAGATCGACCACGGCGGCCCATGTCTCGTTGTCGCCGAGCAGCCGCCCGCCGTCGCGGGACCAGCGCACTCGGCGGAAGGAGAAGGAGTCGTCCTTGAGTCGCTCCTTCGCCTCCTCCGGCAGCGGTTCGGTCAGCATGGCCGGCTCGGGGCCCGTGTTGTGGAGGCGGTAGTCGTTGTAGAAGACCTTGCCCTCGTCCAGCGCCGCGACGCAGCCCATCATCTCGTGCTCGCTGCTCATCGAGATGTAGGCCCGGCGGCCGTCGGGGGCCAGGGCGAAGATGGCCGCGGCGTCGTACCCGTCCGTCACGTCCGCGCTCCCGTACGGACTGGTACGCGCGCCGAACGGGTCCCACACTCCGACGTTGTTCGTGCAGAACGCCAGCGCGACCCGGGTGCCGTCCGCCGACCACTGCACGGTGTCGCGGCGGCCGGGCCAGCCGACGCCGTACATGATGTCGATCGAGTTGACGACGCGCCCCGTGGCCATCTCCCACACCTGCAGGGGACCGGTGCCGTCGTAGTTGTCCTTCGTGAGGCCCCGGCCCGTGGCGAGGTAGCGGCCGCACGGGCTGAGCGCGTAGTCCTGAAAACCGCCCCCGAACATGGTGTACGGGTGACGCAGCCGCGCCCCGCGCTCGCGCAGGCGCTCGGTGGCCAGCAGGTGCGCACCGGTGACGCCGTGCCGCTCTTCCACGCCGGCCAGCAGGGCACGCAGCGGGAGCAGGTCCCGTTCCGGCTCGAACGCCGACCAGTCGGCCTCCTCCAGCAGTTCGAGCAGGGCCGCGGGATCGTCGCGCGCCGCTTCCAGATCGGGGAAATCTCCGTACCCCGCACGTCCGGCCGGCGCCAGCAGTTCCGTCACCGGCAACACCGGCACGCCCAGCCGCTCCGCCGCACGGACGCGCTCGTTCGGGTGACCGCCGTCGTACCCGTCGAACACGACGTCCACGGAACGCGACACCTCGTCCACGACGCTCGCCCCGGCCTCCTCAAGCCGCGCCTTCAGGCTCGCGACGGACTCGGTACGGAACCTGCCCGCCACGACGACGGTCCTGCCTCGAAGATCCATAGCTGGGCAGGATAGAGGAAACCGCGGCGGAGCAGGCTGCCGTACCACTGCGGGACACCCCCTACCGTGGGTGCATGCGCCTGACCGCCTTCACCGACATCTCCCTGCGCATCGTGATGCGGCTGGCCGTGGCGGATCCGAACGACCTGCTGACCACGCGGGTCGCCGCCGAACTGCTCGCCGTCCCCTACACCCACGCCGCCAAGGCCGTCGCGAGGCTGAGCGAACTGGGCGTGGTGGAGGCCAGGCGAGGCCGTGGCGGCGGGTTGCAGCTCACCGCGACCGGGCGCGACGCGACGGTCGGGGGCCTGGTCCGCGCGCTCGAGGCCGCGGGCGACGTGGTGGGGTGCGAGGACGACCCGCCCTGCCCGTTGCGGGCGGCCTGCCGGTTGCGCTCCGCGCTGCGCCAGGCTCAGGAGGCCTTCTACGCCTCGCTCGACACGATCACGGTCGCGTCCCTGGTGGAATCGCCGACCGGGCCGGTCCTGCTGTCCTTGACGCCCCCCGGGAAGGGCACCGACCCCACCCTTGCATAATATGAATCCCAGATACCAATTTATGGTCCTTTCTGGGAGGTCTTCATGCTGTCCGCTGAGAGCGCGGCGATCGTGGCCGAAACCCTGCCCGTCGTGAAAGCGCGGCTCGAGACGATCACGGCCAGGTTCTACGAGTCCATGTTCGCCGACCGCCCTGAGCTGCTCGACGGGCTGTTCAACCGCGGCAACCAGCGCAACGGCGAGCAGCGGCAGGCCCTGGCGGGCGCCTTCGCGGCGTTCGCGGGCGCGCTGATCGCGCAACCGGACGAGCGCCCCGACGCGCTGCTGGGGCGCATCGCGCACAAGCACGCGGCGGTGGGGGTGACCGACGACCAGTACGTGATCGTCCACAAGTACCTGTTCGGCGCGATCGCCGAGGTGCTCGGCGACGCCGTCACGCCCGCGGTCGCGGCGGCCTGGGACGAGGTGTACTGGCTGATGTCGGGCGCGCTCATCGCCATCGAGGCCCGCCTGTACGCCGAGGCGGGGGCGCGGAACGGCGAGACCTGGCGGCAGTGGCAGGTGGTGGAGCGGCGCGAGGAGACCGCGGACGCCGTGTCGCTGGTGCTGCGACCGGTCGGCGACGCGCCGGCCCCGCCCGCCCGGCCCGGCCAGTACGTCAGCGTACGGGTACGGATGCCCGACGGCGTCCGCCAGCTCCGGCAGTACACGCTGTCAGGGCACGGCGCGGACGGCCTGCGCCGCATCACGGTCAAGCGAGTCGGCGACGGCGAGGTGTCCAGCCTCCTGCACGCCACCGTCAAGGAGGGTCACGAACTGACCCTGTCCGCGCCGTTCGGCGACGTGGCGCTCGACGGCGGCGAGGCCCCGCTCGTGCTCGTCTCGGCGGGCATCGGCTGCACCCCCATCACCGCGATGCTGGAGCACCTGGCGCTCACCGACGACACCCGCCGGGTCCTGGTGCTGCACGCCGACCGTTCCCCGGCCGCCCACGCCCTGCGCGCGGACATGGAACGCCTGGCCGACACCCTGCCCGGCGGGGAGCGGATCTTCTGGTACGAGGAAGGCCACCCCCGTACCGGGAGGATGTCCCTGGACGACGTGGACATCCCGGCGGGCGCGGTCGTCTACATGTGCGGGCCTGTGCCGTTCATGCGGACGGCGCGCGGCGAGCTCATCGCGGCCGGGGTCGCCCCGCGCGACATCCACTACGAGGTGTTCGGCCCGGACCTCTGGCTCGGCGCGGCGTGAGAGCGGCCAGCAGCCGCTGATCACGAAATCGCGGCATTGTGTGACTGGCGCGAACAGGAGTGTCCGAGGCGAGGTCGAAGGGAGATGTGCACCGACTCACGCTCCTCGCCCTGGCTTCGCTGCTCACGCTCACCGCGTGCACCGCCGACCCGGCCGTGCAGGATGCACAGGATCACCTCGACCAGATCGCCGACCTGCTGACAGGTTTCGACCCGTGGGTTCCTGAAGACGTCGGCTACTACCTCACGCGGGACGAGGAATATGTCACGGTATACGACGTCTCCAGCGGTGACCCAAGACGCGTTCGGATCAAGGTTCGCGGCAAGGACCGCACGCCCCGGCCTCCTGTGCACTCACCAGGTGTTTCGTCGCCTGCAGTGTCGGTGTCCCTGTGCTTCGACTTGGAGGTGGTGCTCTTCCACCCCGTAGCGAAGGATGCCAGGGTCACCAAAGATGACCGAAGAGTGAGCGTCACCGAGATCGACTGCCCGGAGGGCAGGCCCCGCGTTTTCCGCCCTCCGGCTGCGCTGCCGGCCCAGACTCATCCGTGGCTGAAGAAGCATCTGCTCACGACTCTTGATCTCGGGGCCGCCCGCCGTGCGGTGCGTGGCCTGAACCTCGACCCGCGGATCCGCCAGGACGTGGCTGAGTTCGACGGCAAGATCGGCATCGCTCTGCAGGAGCCGGACGGGGGCTGCCTGTTCGCCCGGGTGTGGCCTCCGACTGTGCAGGTATGGAGCCCATGGCGGCCATGGGCGCCTCCCGTGCTGCCCGCCGAACGCGCCTGCAGCGCCGCTCAGGCCGCAAGCGGCTACTCCTACTGATCAATGACCGACGCTCTGGTAGTGGTCGAGCTGACGCCGCCAGGCGAGGTACGCCAGCATGATCAGGATCACTCCCACCAGCAGGGCGGTCAGTGCCCAAGGCTGACGATCTTGCCCAGCACGACGTCCGCGGGCACGTACGCCACGAACGCGACCGGCAGCACGAACGTGAGCAGCCACTCCACCACGCCACCGAAGATCCTCATCGGGTACGAGCCGAACTTGCTGAAGACGTCGTGGACGAAGGCCCGCAGGGCGAAGGTGTCGATCATGCGGAGCGACAGGGAGCAGAGCGCCAGGAAGAAGGCGGCCTCGATGAGGGCGCCGCCGATGATCGCCGTCAGGCAGAAGACGATCAGCCAGGCGTTCCACCGGACCTGTGCGTTCTGGCTGGCCACAGCGAGCAGCGTCAAGCCCACGAGCAGGTTGCCGAATTGGGCGATGCCCATTCGCTTGCCCATGAGCTGGACGAGGGGTTCGCCTTCGTCTCCTTCCCATCGCTGGCGGGCTGGGGCTTGGCGGAGATCGCCTTCCTGCACGGCCTGCGCCTGACGGCCCACGCCCTGGCCATGATCCCCCTGATGGGCATGAACGACATCCATTGGCTCGTCTGCTACGCCCGCTCAACCGTTCCTAAGGACTGAGCATGAGTGGCACATGCTCAGTCGAACGCTCCGAGCGGTGTTGAGCGTTCTGGTCGCCCGCGTACGCTCCGCGTCCGGCGCCGACGGATCGTGTCCGTGGTCCGGGGATGCGGGGGCGGGGTCCCTCACGCCCGCGGGCTTCCGGTCCGGCCTGGACGGTCCGATGCCCCTGTCCATCGCTCCGGTGAGCAGGGGGCGGTGCCGTCCGTCGCCGGATCGGATGCCCTTGGGCGCGTCTGCCGATCGCCACGGCGGCTGCGTCGTGGCGGGTGGTCGTGCGTTTGGTGGTGGTGAGGGGTTGTTGCCAGTGCTGGGCGCCCCACCGGGAGGTGTAGGCCGGGTCGGCGGCGATGATCGCGATCCCGCTCTGGTCAGCCATCGAGGTCAGCCGGGCGCGCAGCCTGCTCGTGGGCATGCCGGAGATGAGCCGGCGGAAGCGTTTGCGGCGGCCATGCTTCTCCCGGGTCTTCTCCTTGGCGAAGTCGAGGTCTTCGATGGCGATGGCGTTCACGCCGCAGGCTTTTGCCCAGTGCAGGAGCCGGTTCAGGGCGTGGCGGACCTGGGCGTCGCGATGCCCGGCCGACCCGCTCAGGTCGTAGGAGAAGCGGCGGGGGTTGCCGATCGGGTTGCCGTGGGTGTCCAGGTGCCAGGCGGCCAGGTGGTCGGCGTTGGTGTCCACGCCGATCACCCTGTGGGCGAGCGCGGTGGTCATGGGCACGGCCGGGGCTGCGGGAATCTGCCAGGAGGCGGTGATGTACCAGCGGTCGCGTTGCACGTCCAGGTGAATGCGGTAGGCCACGGCCCGGTTGGCCTCGATCCGATCAGCCCACTCAGTGGCCCGGTGCGCGAAGGCCACCCGGCAGGCGAGCACGTAGCGGCCATGCGGCGCGTTCGCGTGATGCGCCAGCGGCGCGGGCAGCCGGATCGACACCTCGCCGTCGGGGCTGATGCGGATGGTCTCGTTGCCGAAGCGTTTCCCGGACTCGCCGTCAGCGGCCAGAAACCAGCGCTCGGCCTCCCACCGCTGCCGCCACTCAGCCTCGGTCAGACCCGCAGCCTCCACGTTGTGGCGAGTGTTCAGCAGGCGCTTGCCGCCCCGCACTACGCGCACCCGCCCGGCCTGCTGGTCGGCCCGCCGGCGCTGCAGCCGGTCTTGCAGGAGGCGCAGGCGGCGGGACTTGGCGAACCACTCCTGCCGCGAACGGTATCCGCCCGGCTCCGTGCGGGTGCCCTTCTTCCCGACGGGCAGGGACAGCCGGCGGGTGATCGTGGCGATGGCGGCCTGGAGGTCGCGGATGTGGTCGGCCTGGCAGCGGCGAGCCAGCGTCCACTGATCGTGGGACGCTTTGGTGATGGCCCCGGCCCAGCGCGCCGACGACAACGCGGTCAGCTCGCGCTTGCGCGCCGCCCAGGTCTGGGCGCAGTGCCCCAGCCCGTCGGCGCACCTGGTCTTCAGGTCGGCGGAAGCCAGCGCGCCCAGATGCGCGCCGACCAGGCGCAACACCTTGTCATCCTCGGGCGTGAGGTGTTTGAGCCGGTCGCGGACGGCGACACCAGACGGACCAGGTGCCACGAACGCGGCAGCGATCGGGCGCAACTCAGCCATGCTGGAGGGCCTTCGATGCGATGACAGCGCGATCCGGGGCCGTCCGGCGAGCACCGGCGGTCGGCGCCGCTGGATGGCGGTCGAACGGGCACGCTCGCATGACTGGCACTCGGCCCCCTCCCGGAGTTCACGTTGCGTGGCCGTAACGATACCAAGAGTTTACCCTGCTGGGTAGAACATGTGCACGAGACTGTTGGTGGATGCGCAACGCAGCCTCCGCAGGCCGAGCTGGGACCCGCGCCCGGCGCGACAGCAGCATGAGCGTAGGAGGACTGGCTGCTGCGCGCACATGCCGTCGAGTCCGCACTGCGGCGATGGCGTAACCAGAGTCACATCATGCACCTTCATGCACACTCAAACACCAGCAGCTCCAACCCCTCGACCCGGATCATGCAGGAATACTTTCTGCGGGGCACGCGTACTACAACTTATTTTCATGACCATCGGGGCGGGTGGATCCGGTCGCCATCGAGCAGTTCGGCCGCGCGCATCCGCTCGCCCGGTACCGTGCTGCTGGACGACCGTGGCCACGTCGCTCTGCTCAAGCTGTGTCCGGCCCGCGCCGCCGATGCCAGGCCCGGGGCTGCAGTGCACGGGGCATCGCGGCCGGGCCTGAGCTCGGCGGGCCCTAGCTGGAGGTGGCTGCGACCCAGAGGGTCCACCCCTGACGGCAGGTGTCGGAGGGGAACTTGTTGTCGCAGCCCATGACGGTGAAGCTGACCCGCTTCCCCGCGCCGGGGTAGACCACGAGGCGCCCGCGCGTACGCGGTTGGTCCTTCAGCTTCAGCTCGCCCTTCAGCCCGCCGCTGAGCGTCACCCTGTAGTAGTCGTAGTTGAAGGGCGTGGTCGGCCCCCAGCGGAAGACCAGGCCGTTCCTGCCGTTGATCTTGGCGGAGTAGGCAGCGACCATCATCTTCGGGCCCTGGTCCGGTGACCAGGCGATCTGGCCGTCGTCGAAGTTCTGTCTGCGGCCGTTGCGGTTCGGCACGCTGCGCTCCTCGTCGGTGGGGCAGCCGATGATGGCGTTCTCCCCGCCGAGCGAGCTCCAGTAGTCGCCGATCAGCCCGTACGGCTGGATCTCGCACGAGCTCGCGGAGGCCGGCTGGGCGACGAAGGCCGACCCGGCCACGACCATCGCCGCAGTCGCCGCGATGCGAAATGTCTTGTTCATGTCTTCCTGCCCTTCGGGAACGATCTCTGCCTTGAAGGTAGGCAGGATCGGACAGGGCAGCATGAGTAGGGCCTACTCATGTGTCGAAACCGGTGGGTACGACTGTGTACGTCACCGATTCGACCGGACCGGTTGCGGCGGCATCGTGAGGGCATCGAATCCGATGGGAGAACCCCATGAACGAGACCGACGTCATCGTGGTCGGCGCCGGGCCGACCGGGCTCATGCTGGCCTGCGAGCTGGCCCTCGCCGGCGTCCGCTGCCGCCTCTTCGAACGGCGTGCCGAACAGCCCAACATCACCAGGGCGTTCGCCGTCCACGCGCGCACCCTCGAACTCCTCGACGCCCGCGACCTCGCCGACGACCTCCTGGCGCGCGGGGTGAAGGTGCACGAGGTCACGCCCGCGCCCGGCGCCACCCTCGACCTGCGCTCGCTGGAGACCAGGTTCCCGATGATCCTCATCGTGCCGCAGAGCGGCACCGAGCACGTGCTGGAGGCCCGCGCCCGCGAGCTCGGCGTCGAGATCGTGCGCGGGGCCGAGGTGACTGGCATCCGGCAGGACGCCCGGCGGGTGGAGCTGGACCTCGCCGACGGCGGCACGGAGTCGTCGGCGTACGTCGTCGGCTGCGACGGCGCCCACAGCGCCGTACGCCGCCTGATCGGGGTCGACTTCGCCGGCCGGCAGTACGAGACCCACATCCTGCTCGCCGACGTGCGGCTCACCGCCCCGCCCGAGCAGGCCCTGTTCGCCACGGGGAACGACGCGGGCGTGGTGATCATGATCCCGTTCGGCGACGGCTGGTTCCGGGCCATCGCCTGGGACCGGTTGCGCGAGCAGATCCCGCTGACCGTGCCGCTGCCGGTGGACGAGATGCGCGACGCCTGAGGTCCAGGTCACGCGGTACGCGGGCCCCGCGCGGCGGGGCCGGCCGGCGGCGGTCCTGGTCCGCCCGGACGGGTACGTCGCCTGGGCGAGCGGCGGGCACGCCGACCTGCCCGCCCGCGCGGCGGCCGAGGCGGCCCGCTGGAGCAGCCCTGCTTGAGTGCCCGGGGTGGCACGCCTCGTGCGCGCGTAATCCGGTTGCGGAAAACCTGCCTGATCGCCTTGTCTGGACGCCGTGACCATGCCGACAGCGGACTCGTACTTCGTCTGCGCCACCCCGCGCACCGGCAGCTCCCTGCTCCTCGGCCTGCTGAAGTCCACCGGGGTGGCAGGCAGGCCGCAGGCGTACTTCCGGGAGCCCGACGAGGCCCTGTGGGCCGAACGCTGGGGGCTCCCGAGCACCGCCGGCTACGGCGAGTACGTGCGGGCGGCGCTCGCCGCGGGCCGGACGGAGAACGGGGTGTTCGGCGCGAAGCTCATGTGGGGGACGCTGGACCACGTGGTCGCCAGGCTCGGCCCGGCCCACCCCGGCCTGGCGGGTCAGGACGTGCGGCTGCTGGAGCGGGCCTTCGGCCGCACGCGGTTCGTGTACCTGCGGCGCGACGACGTCCTGGCGCAGGCGGTGTCCTGGCTGCGCGCCGAGCAGACCGGCACGTGGTACGTCGGCGGCGACGGCGAGATCGGCGGCGGCGCGCCGAGCGGGCGGGCGCCCGGCTACGACGCCGCCGGCATCGGGGCGCTGATCGAGCGGATCGACGAGCACAACGCGGCCTGGGAGAGGCGGTTCGCCTCGTGCGGCGTGCGGCCGCACCGAGTGCGGTACGAGGACCTCGACGCGGACCCGGCGGGGGTGACCCGGGGGATCCTCGCTTTCCTGGGGCTCGACCTGCCCGAAGGCCGCGCGGTCGTGGCCGGTCACCGCCGCCAGGCCGACGAGCTGAACGCCGCCTGGATCGAGCGCTACCGCCAGGAGTGAACGGCCCGCAACCCGCAGAGGCCCGCGCTCCCCGGGTTGCGGGGCTTCTCCGGACGGCGTCAGCCGAGCCAGCCGGGCGCCACCAGCACGGCCCAGGCCGCCAGGGGGCCCACCACGACGATCGCCGCGCCGTACGTCAGGAGCTTGCGGTAGAAGGCGTCCCGCTCCATGCCCCTGACGTTGGCCACCAGCAGCGCCCCCGTCGTCGAGAACGGGCTGACGTCCACGATGGCCGACGACACCGACAGCGCCGCGATCATCGCGACCGGGCCCAGGGTGCCCTGGTTGAGCAGCGGCACGGCCAGCGGGACCAGCGCGCCCAGGATGCCCACCGTCGAGGCGAACGCCGACACCACGCCTCCCACGTAGCAGATGAGCAGCGCGACCAGCAGCGGGATGCCGATCGCCGCCACCGCCGAGCCCACGTAGTCGACGGTGCCGATCTCCTGGAGCACGCCCACGTACGTGACGACGCCGCAGATCAGCAGCACGGTCGGCCAGGCCACCCGCTCGACGGCGCCCTTGTTCGTCCTGGGGGAGGTGAGGGACAGGACGACGGCGACGGTGACGGCGGTCAGGCCGACGTCCAGCTTGAACACCAGCACCGCCAGGCAGAGGGCGACGATGCCGGTCAGGGTCAGCGCCTGATGCGGGGTGAGGCGCAGGCCACCGGAACCGGCGTCGGGGACCGGTTCCGGCGCGGCCTCGTCCGCGGTCTCCACGGAGACGGACGTGGCCGCGGCCCCGGGGGCGGACCCGCCCGAGGACGAGGCGGGGGAGGCGGGCGAAGGGGTCGGGGCGGACCCACCAGGCGAAGGGTCGGGCGTGCCGGGGGAGACGGTGCCGCGGCTGACCAGGTGACGGCCGCCGAAGATGAAGAACACGACCGCCGCCGCGGCCGCGTTGAAGGCGAAGCTCGACAGGAACAGCACCAGGTTGTCGCCGGGCAGCTTCGCGTCCCTGGTCACGCCGTTCACGATCCCGCCCAGCACGCTGATCGGCGAGAACGCGCCCGCCTGCGTGCCGTGCGCCACCATGAGCCCGATCAGCATCGGATGGATCCGGTAGTCGGCCGCGAACCCGAACGCGATGGGCGCCAGGATCGCCGCCACCGCCGGAGCCGGCGCGCCCACGGCCGTCAGCAGCGCCGCGATGGCGAACACCACGATGGGGATGGCGGCCAGCCGGCCGCGCACCAGGTGCACGGCGGCCCGTACGAGCCAGTCGACCGTGCCGTTGTTGGTGGCGATCGCGAACAGCAGCGTCACCCCGACCAGGATCACGAACAGGCTGCCGGGGAAGGCCCCCAGGATGTCGTCCGTGCTCATCCCGGCGGCCAGCGTGCCGACGAGGAAGGCACCGACCAGGGCCAGCGCGCCCAGGTTGACGGGGAAGACGGTCGCGATGACGAACATGACGATGAGGGCGAGAATGGACAGGAGCTCTGCGGACACTGAGTACTCCGATCTCCCCCGAGCGTTATGGCAGGTCGACCACCTGGTGCAGGAGTTCGACCGGGTGGCGGGCAGCGCGTCCCGCGCCGTGGGCGATCTGCTGGCGGCACGAGACCCCCGTGGCCGCGAGCAGGGTGTCGGGCGAGGATGCGGCGATCGCCGGGAAGAGCCGGAGGCCGCCGATCTTCATGGACAGGTCGTAGTGCTCGCTCTCGAATCCGAACGATCCGGCCATGCCGCAGCAGCCGGCGTCGATCTCTTCCACCTCCGCTCCGGGGATCCTGGACAGGAGCTCGCGCGTGGCCGTGGTGCCGACGACGGCCTTCTCGTGGCAGTGGCCGTGCAGGAGGATCCGGCGCCCGCTCAGCCCGCCGTTCAGCGGCAGCGAGCCGTCGTCCACGGCCTCCGTCAGCAGCTCGGGGATGAGCCTGGCCCGCGCCGCCACCGCCGCCACCCGGGGGTCGCCGGGGAGCAGGGCGGCGTACTCGTCCTTGAGCGTGAGCAGGCAGGACGGCTCCAGCCCGACGATCGGCGCGTCCGAGCCGCCGAGCCGGCCGACCATGGCCTCGGCCATCGCGCGGGCCTGGCCCAGCAGCCCCTTGGAGATACTGGAACGGCCGCAGCAGCCCTCGGACTCCAGCCGTACCCGATAGCCGGCGCGCTCCAGCAGCTCGACGGCGGCCCGCCCGATGCCGGGCTCGCTGTAGGCGGTGAAGGAGTCCGCGAGCAGGATCACCTCCCGCCGCCCGGAGGAGGGCGGCCGGCGGGCGAACCAGCGGAGCAGGTTGTCGCGGCGGAAGCGGGGCAGCGGGCGCCGCGGGCTCAGCCCGAGCGGCCCGCGCAGCGGCGCGGCCAGCCAGTTCGACAGGGGCGCGGTGGCCGAGCCGAGCCGGTTGAGCGTCCGGATCGCCCCGAACAGCCGCGACCGCAGCGGCACGCCGTGGGTCTCCTGGTACTGGTGCAGGAACTCGCTCTTCATCGCCGCCATGTCCACGCCCAGCGGGCACTCCGACTGGCAGGCCTTGCACTCCAGGCAGAGGTCGAGGATCCCGTGCAGCCGCTCGTCACCGAGGGCCTGCCGGGGGTCGTCCGAGGACAGGGCCTTGACCAGGGCGTTGGCCCGGCCGCGGGTGGAGTGCTCCTCCTCGCGGGTGGCCATGTACGACGGGCACATGACGCCCGTGTCGTCCTTGCGGCAGACCCCGACGTTCATGCACCGGTCGGCGGCGGCGTGCATGCCATCCGCGAACGACATCGTGGTGCGGAGCGGGCGCGGCGCGGGCAGCGCGGGATCGCGCAGATGCTCCGTCATCGGGGGCGCGTCCACGATCTTGCCGGGGTTCAGCAGGCCGCGCGGGTCGAAGGCGTGCTTGATCCGCCGCATCGCCTCGTAGACCGCGTCGCCGAACAGCCGCCGGTTGAACTCGGAGCGGGCCAGCCCGTCGCCGTGCTCGCTGGAGTTGACGCCGCCGTGCCGGGCGGCCAGCTCGGCGATCTCCTCCGCGACCGCGCGCATGGTGCCGATCTCCTCGGGCACACGCAGGTCGACGAAGGGGCGGATGTGCAGGCAGCCGACCGAGCAGTGGCCGTAGAAGCCCGCGGAAAGCCCGTGCCGGGAGAGGATCTCCGCGAACTCCTCGACGTACGGCAGCAGCCGCTCCGGCGGCACGGCCGTGTCCTCCACGAAGGCCAGCGGCCTGCGGCTGCCCACGCTGGAGGCCATCAGCAGCCCGAGCCCCGCCTTGCGGACCTTGAGCACGGCCGCCTGCTGCCCGGCCGTGACGGCCCGCAGGGTGTGGTAGCCGTGGCCGTTCGCCTTCCAGGTGGCCGCGAGCTTGTCCACGCGGTCGGCCACCTCGGCCGGGCTGTCGCCGAAGAACTCGACGAACAGCAGCGCCTCGGGGTCGCCGGACAGGATGCCGCCGAGCCCGGCGTAGTCCACCCGCTGCCTGGACAGGTCGAGGATGGCCTTGTCGATCAGCTCGACCGAGGCGGCCTCGAAGGAGAGCGCGTCCGCGGTGGCGGCGATGGCGGACGGCGTGGAGGTGAAGTGGCCGACGGCGATGGCCTTGGATCGCGGCCGGTCGACCAGTCCGACCGTGGCCTCGGTCACCACGGCCAGAGTGCCCTCGGAGCCGACGATGAGTTTGGTGAGATCGGGCAGGTAACGGGCGGCCAGGTCCAGGCGGTAGCCGCCCGAGTGCCGCCAGAAGCGCGGGAACCCGGACAGGTCCACCCCCTGCAGCGCCTCGGCGACGGCTGCGCCCAGGCGGGCGTCGGAGCGCAGGTCGGGCGTGGTGGCGTCGGCGAGCACCACCCGCAGCGACTCGACGTGGTCCACGGTGGACCCGTAGAGCACGGAGTGGCTGCCCGCCGAGTTGTTGCCGATCATGCCGCCGATCGTGGCCCGGTTGCTGGTCGAGGTGTCGGGCCCGAACATCAGCCCGTGCTTTCGGGCCGCCCGGTTGAGCTGGTCCTGCACGACGCCCGGCTGCACGCGGGCGGTCCTGCCGTCGATCTCCAGGATGCGGTTCATGTGGCGGGAGAAGTCGACGATCACCGCCGCCCCGACCGTCTGCCCGGCCAGGCTGGTGCCCGCCCCGCGCGGCAGCACCGGCACCCCCAGCTCGCCACAGGCCGCGACCAGCGCCTGGACGTCACCGGCGTGCCGGGGGAAGGCGACGGCGAGCGGCTCGATGGCGTACATGCTGGCGTCGGAGGCGTACAGATGCCTGGTGTACGGATCGTCCCTGACGTCCCCTTCGAGCAGCCGGGACAGGGTCCGGGCCAGGGTCATTCGGCCCCCTCCAGGTACGCCAGCGCGGCGCGCGTCCCGCCCTCCTTGATCGGCACGCCGGCCGCGCTCAGCCCCATCTCGACGCCGCTCAGCGTGCCGGCCAGCGTCAGGTCGTTGAAGTGGCCGAGGTGGCCGATCCGGAACACGCGCCCGGCGAGCCGCCCGAGCCCGGTGCCGAGCGACATGTCGTACCGCTCCAGGATGAGCTTCCTGACCGCGTCGGCGTCGTGCCCGTCCGGCATCAGCACGGCGGTGAGCGAGCTCGAATGCTCCCGCTCGTCGGCGCAGAGCACCTCCAGCCCCCACCCCCGCACCGCGCGCCGCGTCGCCTCGGCGTGCCGGTCGTGGCGGCGGAAGACCTCCGCCAGCCCCTCCTCCTCCAGCAGCATGACGAGCGCCTCGCGCAGCCCGTAGAGCAGGTTGGTCGGCGGCGTGTACGGGTAGAAGCCGCCGCGGTTGGCCGCGATGATCGGCTCCCAGTCCCAGTACGAGCGGGGCAGCCGCCCCCGGTGGGCCAGCGCCTTCGGGCTGATCGCGTTGAGCCCGATGCCGGGCGGCAGCATGAGCCCCTTCTGCGAGCAGCCGACGGTCACGTCCACGCCCCATTCGTCGTGGCGGTAGTCCATGGAGCCCAGCGACGAGATCGTGTCCACCAGCAGCAGCGGGGAGTGCCCGGTCCGGTCGACGGCCGCGCGGATCTCCGGGATCCGGCTGCGCACGCCGGTCGAGGTCTCGTTGTGCACGACCATGACGGCGGCGTGCTCGGCGGTGAGGTGGCCGGCGATCGCGTCGGGGTCGGCGCCGTGCCGCCAGTCGCCGGGCACCAGGTCGACGACCAGTCCCAGCCGGGCGGCCATCTCGCACCACAGCATGGAGAAGTGCCCGGTCTCGTACGCCAGCACCCTGTCTCCGGGCGAGAGCGTGTTGACCAGCGCCGCCTCCCACGCGCCCGTCCCCGACGACGGGTAGACGATCACGTGGTGGCGGGTCCGGAAGACCGCCTTCAGCCGCTCCAGGACCTCGCCGGCCAGGCGGGCGAAGGCGGGGCCGCGGTGATCGATGGTGGGCTGGGCGATGGCGCGCAGCACCCGGTCGGGAACGTTGGTCGGTCCTGGGATCTGCAGGAAATGACGGCCCACGATGAGATGCTCCTTGCGTGCCGTGTAACGGCACGGTGTGCTGCGTTGCGGTTCACTAACATTAAAATCGGTCCGCAGAGGAGTCAATGAATGCAGAACGTGATCAACGCCCTCCGGGTGCTCGAAGAGGTCGCCGCCCGCCAGCCCGCCGGGGTCGGGGAGCTGGCCCGGGTGCTCGGCCTGCCCAAGAGCACGGTGCAGCGCTCGCTGAGGACGCTGCACGAGGCCGGGTGGATCAGGCCCGCCGCGGGCGAGATCACGCGCTGGCAGGTGACGAGCAAGGCGCTCCAGGTCGGCCGCAGGACGGAGCTGGGCCTGCGGGACGCGGCGTTGCCGGTCATGGAGCAGCTACGGCAGCGCACCGGGGAGACGATCCACCTGATGGTGCCGGAGGGCGACGCGGTCGTCCTGATCGAGCGGCTGGAGACCGACAAGCCGCTGCGCATCGTGCTGCCGCTCGGCATCAGGCTGCCGCTGCACGCCTCGGCCAACGGCAAGGCCGTGCTCGCGCACAGGCCCGCACCGCTGCCGGAGCTCGCGTCGTACACGGACACGACGATCACCGACGCCGAGGCGCTGGGCGCCGAGCTGGCGGCGGTCCGGGCGCGGGGCTACGCGGACAACCGCGGTGAGTGGCGCTCCGACATCGCGGCCGTGGCCGCCGCCGTGCTGGGCCCGGACGGCCCGATCGCCAGCCTCAGCGTCTCCACCCCCGCCAGCCGCATGCCGGAAGAACTGCGCGGGGAGTACGGCAAGCTCGTCACCCAGGCGGCCCGCACTCTGACGGAGTCTCTGACCTGAGCGTGGCTGAACGGCAACTTGTCATCTGAGCATCCGGAAACTTTCTGGAAATGCGGGCGTCGAATGCTGGCCTGACCCTGCGGTGATCAGCACAAATATAACAGTTTGCACCCTCTTGACACGCCGAAACCTGGACCCATAAGTTGCCGCAATATTAACGGGAATTCCTCGAAAGTTTCGGCAGTAGGCCGGCTAAGAGCCGAAAGGGTGGCATGAGGGGCCAGGTACCAATCGACAGGTGGCGGGACACGCGGCTTTCTGCCGCCGAGCGGGCCGAGTCGCTCATCCCGCTCATGACGCTGGAGGAGAAGGTCGCCCAGCTCGTCGGCGTCTGGGTCGGCGCCGACGCCTCAGGGGGAGGCGTCGCCCCGCACCAGGCCGACATGGCGGGAGTGGAGTGGAGCGACGTCATCGCCCACGGGCTGGGCCAGCTGACCCGCCCGTTCGGCACGGCGCCGGTCGACCCCGTCGCCGGCGCGCGCTCGCTGGCCGCCTCGCAGGCCCAGATCGTGGCCGCCAGCAGGTTCGGGATCCCGGCCCAGGTCCACGAGGAGTGCCTGACCGGCTTCGCCGCCTGGCGCGCGACCGTCTATCCGACGCCGCTGAGCTGGGGCGCGTCCTTCGACCCAGAGCTGATCGAGGAGATGGCCGGGCGGATCGGCAGGTCCATGCGGGCCGCCGGGATCCACCAGGGCCTCTCGCCGGTCGTCGACGTGACCCGTGACTACCGTTGGGGGCGCACCGAGGAGACCATCGGCGAGGACCCCTACCTGGTCGGCACGGTCGGCGCGGCCTACGTGCGCGGGCTCGAGGGCGCGGGCGTCGTCGCCACCCTGAAGCATTTCGCCGGTTACTCCGCCTCCCGGGGCGGCCGCAACCACGCCCCCGTGCACATGGGGCGCAGGGAGCTGGCCGACGTGATCCTGCCTCCGTTCGAGATGGCCCTGCGCCTCGGCGGCCCCCGGTCGGTGATGAACTCCTACGCCGAGATCGACGGCGTTCCCGCGGCGGCGGACGAGAGCCTGCTGACCGGGCTCCTGCGGGACGAGTGGGGATTCGCGGGCACGGTGGTGTCGGACTACTTCGCGGTCCGGTTCCTGCAGAAGCTGCAGGGCGTCGCGGCGGACGCGGGGGAGGCGGCCGGGCTCGCCCTGCGCGCCGGGATCGACGTCGAGCTGCCCACGGTGGACACCTTCGGCACCCCCTTGATCGAGGCGGTGAAGGCCGGGCAGGTCGACGAGGCGCTGATCGACCGCGCCCTGCGCCGGGTGCTGACGCAGAAGGCCGAGCTCGGGCTGCTCGACGAGGACTGGCGGCCGCTGCCCGGCGAACCCGAGGACGTGCGCCTCGACGACGAGGAGAGTCAGGAGCTCGCCCTGCGCCTGGCCCGCGAGTCGATCGTGCTGGTGCGCAACACCGGCGGCCTCCTGCCGCTCGCCCCGGGCCGGCGGGTGGCCCTCGTGGGCCCGGTGGCCGACGACCCGATGGCGATGCTCGGCTGCTACGCCTTCCCGGCGCACGTGGGCCCGCACCCGGAGCACGGGCTCGGCATCGACATTCCGTCGCTGCGCGAGGCGCTCGGCACGCTGATCCCCGATCTGACGTATGTTCCGGGCTGCGGCATCACCGGCGACGACACCTCCGGGATCGCGGCGGCCGTCGCCGCGGCGGCGGAGAGCGACGTGTGCGTGCTCGCCGTCGGCGACCGGGCGGGGCTGTTCGGGCGCGGCACCTCCGGCGAGGGCTGCGACGCCGCCGACCTGCGCCTGCCGGGCGTGCAGTCCGAGCTGGTCCGGGCGGTGCTCGCGACCGGCACCCCGGTGGTCCTGGTGCTGCTGGCCGGGCGGCCGTACGCGCTGGGCCCGGAGTTCGACGCGGCCGCGGCCGTCGTCTACGGGTTCTTCCCCGGCCAGCGGGGCGGCCAGGCGCTGGCGGAGGTGCTCACCGGCGCCGTCAACCCGTCCGGCCGGCTGCCGGTCAGCGTGCCGCGTGACGCCGGCGGCCTGCCCGCCACCTACCTGTCGCCGTGGCTCGGGCGCCGCACGCAGGTGTCGTCGGTGGACCCGACGCCCGCGTACTCGTTCGGGCACGGGCTGAGCTACACCACGTTCGAGTGGGAGCCCCTCGACCCGGGCGGGGCCGAGTGGCCGGTGGACGGCGAGGTCACCGTCGGGGTGAGCGTCCGCAACACCGGATCGCGGGCCGGCGCCGAGGTCGTGCAGCTCTACCTGCACGACCCGGTCGCGCAGACCACCAGGCCGGTGGTGCGGCTGGTCGGCTACGCCCGCGTCCCGCTGGAGGCCGGTCAGGCCGCACGCGTGGAGTTCACCGTCCCGGCCGACGCCGCGTCGTTCACCGGCGTGCGCGGCCGGCGCATCGTCGAGCCCGGCGACGTCGAGCTGCGCTTCGGGCGCTCCAGCGCGGACGCGGCGACGGATGCCGTGGCGGCCGTGCCGCTGCGCCTGACGGGCGGCGAGCGCGAGGTCGGCCACGACAGGAACCTGCTGGTCACGGCTCGTATCACTCGGGAAGGAGCGGGATGAGCACGACGTCGTTGGACAATCCGCCGCAGGGCGTGCGGGCGGCGGGGCCGGCGCCCAGCCGGCGCAGACGGGGCAAACCCGGCACGTGGCGGCACGCGATCCGCCGCGACTGGCAGCTGTACTCGCTGGCGATCCTGCCGCTGCTGTTCTTCGCGATCTTCCGGTACCTCCCGATGCTCGGCAACGTGATCGCCTTCCGCAAGTTCGAGCCCGGCGGGAGCATCTTCGGCGAAAGCTGGGTGGGCCTGCGGTACGTGAAGATGTTCCTGAACGACCCGTCGTTCTGGACCGTGTTCACCAACACGCTCGTCCTCGGCGCGCTGACCCTGCTGTTCTGCTTCCCGCTGCCGATCGTGCTGGCGCTGCTGCTCAACGAGGTGCGCAACCGGCGCGTGAAGCGGTTCCTGCAGTCGGTGTCCTACCTGCCGCACTTCCTGTCGATGGTCATCGTGGCCGGCATCGTCATGCAGATGCTGGCCATCGACGGGCCGGTGAACCAGATCGTCAAGGTGTTCGGCGGGGAGCCCACCGCGTTCCTGCAGAAACCGGAGTGGTTCCGCACGATCTTCGTCTCCTCGGAGGTCTGGCAGACCGTCGGCTGGGGCACCATCCTCTACCTGGCCGCGCTGACCACCATCGACGAGCAGCTCTACGAGGCGGCCCGGATGGACGGCGCCGGCCGGTTGCGGCAGATCTGGCACGTCACCCTGCCGGGCATCCGGCCCACGGCGATCACGCTGCTGATCCTCAACATCGGCACGTTCATGGCCGTGGGCTTCGAGAAGGTCCTGCTGCTGTACAACCCGCTGACCTATCCGACCGCCGACGTGATCTCCACGTACCTGTACCGCATGGGCGTGGAGTCCAGCAACCTGAGCTACGCCGCCGCGATCGGCCTGTTCGAGGCCCTGGTCGGCGTGGTGCTGATCCTCTCGGCCAACCTCATCTCCCGCCGCACAGTAGGGACGAGCCTGTGGTGACCGTCGAGAAGACCCGTGGCTACCGCGCCTTCCAGGTGGTCAACGCCGTCATCCTGAGCGGCGTCGTGATCGTGACGCTCTACCCCTTCCTCAACATCCTCGCCCGCTCGTTCAGCGAGGAGCGCTACATCGTCGGCGGGCAGGTCAACCTCATCCCGCGCGGGTTCAACATCACGACCTACAAGCTCGTGGTGTCGGACCCGACGTTCTGGACGAACTACGGCAACACGATTGTCTACACCGTCGTGGCCACGGCGATCGCCATGCTGCTGACGACGTGCTACGCGTACGTGCTGTCCAAGAAGCACCTCAAGGGCCGCACGTTCCTGATCTGGGTCGCCGTCTTCACCATGATCTTCTCCGGCGGCCTGATCCCCAACTACGTGCTGGTCAACGGCCTCGGGCTGACCAACTCCATCTGGGCCATCGTCCTGCCCAACGCCATCAGCGTCTTCAACCTCCTGGTCATGAAGGCGTTCTTCGAGGGCCTGCCGCACGAGCTGGAGGAGGCCGCCGCCATCGACGGCCTGAACACCTACGGCGTCCTCTGGCGGGTGGTGCTGCCGCTGTCGAAGGCGGTCATCGCCACGATGGTGCTGTTCTACGCGGTCTCGTTCTGGAACTCGTGGTTCACGGCGTTCCTCTACCTGAACAAGACCGAGTTGTTCCCGGTGACCATCTACCTGCGCAACCTCATCGCGGGCGCCACCGGCGCCGAGTCCGCGGGCGCGACGCTCAGCGAGGCGTCGGCGGCGGCGGCCAACATCCAGTCGGTGACGATCATGCTCACCGTCCTTCCCATCCTGGCGGTCTACCCCTTCGTGCAGAGGTACTTCGTCTCGGGCGTCATGCTCGGCGCGGTCAAGGGTTAACCACTGTCCCTCCGAAAGGATCCCCCCATGCAGCACATCTCCCGCCGGCAGGCACTCCTCGGGCTGGGTGCGCTCACTCTGGCCGTCGCCGGATGCGGCGAGGACGAGGCTCCGAAGAAGGCCGCCGACGTGTCCGCGAACAAGGCGGGCGCGATGGCCAACTACGGCGTCAACCAGCAGTTCAAGGCCACCGAGCCGGTCTCGTTCGACGTGCTCTACAACAACCACCCGTTCTACCCGGACAAGAGCGACTGGCTGTTCTGGCAGGAGCTGACCAAGCGGACCAACGTGACGCTCAAGCCGGTGGAGGTGCCGCTCAGCGACTACGAGAAGAAGCGCGGCCTGCTGGTGGGCTCCGGGCAGGCCCCGTTCATCATCCCGAAGACCTACCATCCGGCCGAGGAGGCGTTCGTCTCCTCCGGCGCCATCCTGCCGGTCAGCGACTACTTCGACCTGATGCCCAACTTCAAGGACAAGGTCGCCAAGTGGAAGATGGAGCCGGAACTGGACACCCTGCGCCAGGCCGACGGCCGCATCTACCTGCTGCCCGGACTCCACGAGGAGGTCTGGGTCGACTACTCCCTGGCGGTGCGGACCGACATCCTGGAGAAGCACAAGCTGGAGGTCCCGAAGACCTGGGACGAGCTGTACACCGTGCTCAAGGCGCTGAAGAAGGAGTACCCGGACCTCTACCCGATGACCGACCGGTTCGGCGTCCCCACGCCGGGCGGCAACCTGTTCAAGCTCGTCGCCCAGGCCTACGGCGCCAAGGGCGGCTGGGAGTACCAGCACGCGACCTTCGACGCCACGGCCGGCAAGTTCGTCTACACCGGTGCGATGCCGCAGTACAAGCAGATGCTGGAGTACCTGAACAAGCTGGTGAAGGAGAAGCTGCTCGACCCGGAGAGCTTCACCCAGCAGGACGAGCAGGCCAAGCAGAAGTTCAACTCCGGCAAGTCGTTCGTGATCAGTGCGAACGCGCAGTCGATCGTCAACGACTACCGCCCGACGCTGAGCAAGCTCGTCCCTGGCGCCAAGGTCGCCAAGATCCCGGTGCCCATGGGCCCGGTGGGCGACTTCAAGATCGGCACCCGGCTCGAGAACGGCGTCATGATCTCCAAGAAGGCGCTGGAGAACAAGAACTTCGTGGCCATGATGCAGTTCGTCGACTGGCTCTGGTACTCCGACCAGGGCGAGGAGTTCGCCAAGTGGGGCGTCGAGGGCACGACGTACACCAAGGACGCCTCGGGCGCCTTCAAGCTCGCCAAGGACATCGACTTCGTCGGCCTCAACCCCGGCGCGCCCAAGCACCTGCAGAAGGACTTCGGCTTCTCCAACGGCGTGTTCGCCTACGGCGGCACCACCAAGCTGCTGAACTCCACCTTCTCCGAGGAGGAGGTGGCCTTCCAGGACGTGATGAACGCCAGGAAGGCCTGGCCGGTCGAGCCGCCGCACCCGTTCAACGACGAGGAGCGCGAGCAGGCCACGCTGTGGGAGACGCCGCTGAAGGACTACGTCACCCAGCAGACGCTCAAGTTCGTCCTCGGCGAGCGTGACCTGAGCGAGTGGGACACCTACGTCAAGGAGCTGGAGGCCAAGAACATGACCTCCTACCTGAACCTCGTCAACGCCGCCTACGAGCGGTTCAAGAAGGACCACGGCTGATGCGCGTGCCCTCGGAGGCCTCGGGGCGGCTGTCCGACGCCTGGCGGTTCTGTGTCGGCACCGGCCGCTTCGAGCTGGCGCTGCGCCGCGACTACCAGGACTCGCTGGCGCTGATCCAGCGGGAGATCGGCTTCCGGCACATCCGGGGGCACGGGCTGCTGAGCGACGGGGTGGGCGTCCACCAGCCGTACGAGTACGCGGGCGCGCGGCACGTGCGCCACTCGTTCACGTACGTGGACCAGGTGATCGACGCCTACCTCGAACTCGGCATCCGCCCGTTCGTGGAGCTGGGGTTCATGCCCTCCGGGCTGGCCTCCGGCGACCAGACCGTGTTCTGGTGGCAGGGCAACGTCACGCCGCCCAGCTCCTGGCGGGAGTGGGCGGAGCTGGTGCGGGCGACAGTGGCGCACCTCGTCGACCGGTACGGGCTCGACGAGGTGCGCACCTGGCCGATCGAGGTGTGGAACGAGCCCAACCTCAAGGACTTCTGGCAGGACGCCGACCAGGAGGCCTACCACCGCCTCTATGAGGTCACCGCGCACGCGGTCAAGGAGGTCGACGCCTCGCTCCAGGTCGGCGGCCCGGCCATCTCGCCCGGCTCCGACGAGTTCCTCGTGCGCTTCGCCGACTTCGTGGCCGAGCGCTCGTTGCCCATCGACTTCGTCAGCCGGCACGCGTACACCTCCGGCCCGGCCCAGCACGTGCCGTTCGGCGTGCACCAGACGCTGGCGCCGGCGGCGAAGCTGCTGGAGCAGTTCGCCACGCCGCGGCGGCAGCTCGCGGGCGGCCCGCTGGAGGGGCTGCCCGTGCACATCACGGAGTTCAACTCCTCCTACCGGCCCGACAACCCCGTCCACGACACGGCCTTCCACGCCGCCTACCTCGCGCCGGTGCTGGCGGCCGGGGGAGACCTGGTCGACTCCTTCTCCTACTGGACCTTCAGCGACATGTTCGAGGAGCAGGGGATCCCGACCTCGATCTTCCACGGCGGCTTCGGCCTGCTGACCCACCGGCAGATCAAGAAGCCCACCTACCACCTGTACGCGTTCATGGCCCGGATGGGCGACCAGGTCCTGGCGCGCGGGGAGGACCACCTGGTCACCCGGGACGGCGACGGCCGGGTCACCGTGCTGGCCTGGGCGCCGGTGGACGTGACCGGCGCGTCGCCGGTGGACGGGCACACCGTACGGCTGTCGATCCCGATCGGGGAGGCCGCCTCGGCGTTCGAGCTGCGCTCGTCGGTGAGCGAGGAGAAGGGCAACGCCTGGGCGGCGTGGTGCGAGCTGGGCCGCCCGCTCTCGCCCCGGCCCAGGGAGCTCGACGTGCTGCGGGAGGCGGCCGAGCCCGTGCGCGCCCACCGGAGCCTGCCCGTCGCGGACGGTCGCGTGGACCTGGCTCTCCGGCTCGACCGCCACGAGGTTACGCTGGTCGAGCTCACGCCGGTGGTGGACCGGACGCCGCCGTGGTGGGACGACAGGCGGCTGCTCGGCCTGGGAGAGGAGAGCCGATGAGCGAGGTGTCGGCACAGCGGCGGTTCGGCGAGGGCCCCCTCTCGCGCGCCGCCACGCTGATCTACAGCCTGCTGGTGGTCGAGGGCCTGTTCCTCGTCGCGACCGCGCCCGGCCTGATCGCGCTGACCCTGCTCGGCGGCGACGCCGCCAACGTGCCGCTGGTGGCGGCCTGCGCGCTGCCGCTCGGCCCCGCGCTGTCCGCCGCCCTCTACGCGCTGCGCCACCGCAGCCGGGACCTGACCGATCTCCATCCGGCGGCGGCGTTCTGGCGCGGTTACAAGGCCAACGTGCGCGGCGTGCTGAAGATCTGGGTGCCGTGGCTCGTCGCGCCGGCCGTCGTCGGGACCAACCTGGCGAACTTCGCCGTAGCCGGCGTCCCGGGGTGGTGGGCGGTGCTGCTCGTGCTCGTCGCGCTGGCGGCGATGCTGTGGGTCGCCAACGCCCTGGTGATCACGTCGCTGTTCGCGTTCCGGGCGGTGGACGTGGCGCGGCTGGCGTCGTACTTCCTCATGCGCCACCCGAAGGCCGCTTTCGGCAACGCGTCCCTGCTGATCGTGGCGGGCGGCGTCACGATGGTCGCCACCGAGCTGGCGCCCGCCCTGCTGGCCTCGGCGTTCGCCGCGGCGCTGCTGTGGAACAGCCGCCCCATGATCGACGAAGTCCGCGAGCGCTTCACCGCCTAGGACTGGCCACCGCCGCCGTCCGGCTGCCAAGGTGATCATCTGAGAAACCGAGGCAACCGAAGGGCTGGTCATGGGAGTTGTGGAAGGCGGCGGTGGTGTGCCGTCGGCGCTGAGGGTGGGCGTGGTGAGCCTGCTGGTCGCCACCGTGTTCGCCGGCCTCGGCATGTGTGCCACAGCTCTGGGTGACGCGGAGGTGCGGCGTGCCGTGGAGACGGCTTCGCCGCAGGCCGTCGGCGTCACGGTCGCCGGAGTGATCAACGCCGGGAACTTCGCCGCGTTCGACCGGGCCGTGCGGACACAGACCGCTCTGGCCTTCGGCGGTGCGCCCACCGAGGTGACCACCCTGCTCCGCTCGGACGGCTACGCGATGCCGGGCCAGGAGAAGTTGAGGTACCGGCGGCCGGAGCGGCTCAGGTTCGGCAGTTTCGACGGATTCCAGCAGCACGCGAGACTGATCGGCGGCTCCTGGCCCCGGTCGCGCACCGAGCCGGTCGAGGCGGCGATCTCCCAGGCCGCCGCCTCACTGACCGGTTTCACGGCCGGGCAAGTGATCACCATGGTCGGCCGGATCGACGCCAAGCCGGTACGGGTCAAGATCACCGGGGTGTTCGTGCCCGACGACCCGTACGGGCCGCGCTGGGCCGGCGACCTGATGCTCGGCCGTGGCGTCGAGAGGGAGGGCTACACCACCTACGGCCCGCTCATGGTGGATCAGGCCACGTTCCTCGACCGCTTCGCCGAAACGGTCGACGCCACCTGGACCGTCGTGCCCGACCTGCGCGGCCTGCCGGTCGAGCGGCTGCGTGCGGCGGCAGCCAGGCTGCCGGACCTGCGCGAACGGTTCAAGGAGAACGGCTGCCCCGACTGCACGCCTGCCAGCGCCCTCCCCGGCACGCTGGCCCGGATCGAGGCCGCGTCGCAGGCGGCCCGCTGGACCGTCCTGGGCGTGGCGGCGCTCCTGGCCCTGGCGCTGCTCCTCGCGCCCAGGCCCAGGCGGACAGGCCGGGCCCTGGGCACGGCGGCGGTGGTCATCGGCTGCGCGGTCGCGGCGCCTTACGCGGCTCGCCTGCTGTTCTCCCTGGCGGAGGCCGCGCCGTGGTGGCGGGCCTCCGCATTACGGCTGCCGGACGTCTCCGGAACGCTCTTGGTGGCGATCTCGATGGCGCTGGTCGCGGCCGTGTGCCTGTTCGCCGAGGTACCGAGGCCGGGGATACGAGCCCTCTCCTCGGCGCTCTCCTCGGCGATCGCCGCCGCGATCGTCGTCCTCGCGATCGGCGGTGCCGCGACCTGGCGTTCCTCGCAGCTGGATCAGGCCCGTCACCAGGCCGGTGCCGACGTGCGGCTGACCGGCCCGCCGGCGGGAGGCGAGCCGGGCGTCCTCGGCCGGGGCACCGCCTTCACCGCGCTGCCCGGCGTCACCGCCGCGGTGCCCGGCCACCGCGATCGCGTCGATGTCGACCTCCGCTACAGCACCCTCCTCGGCGTCGACGCGAACCGCCTCGGCCAGGTGTTCCGGCTGCGGCCCGATCTGTCGGACCGGACGGTTTCGCAGCTGGCGGCCGCGATGGTCGCCGGCCGTCCCGAGATCGGCGCACTACCGCTTCCCGGTCGGCCACGCACGCTGACCGTGGAGGTGGAGCAGCCCGACGGCCCCGTGCGGCTGCGCGTGGTGGTCTCCGACGCCCTCGGCGTCTGGCACGACCTGCCGGTCGCACCCCTGCGCGAAGGCTCCGCGAAGGCGGACATGGACCTGGCCGGCCGGGACGGGAAGATCGCCTACCCGCTGTCCGTCCGGGGATTCCTCGGCGACGCCACCGACGACTCCCCCCGTGTGGCCACCGTGACCGCGCTGCGCGCCGACGGCCGGGAAGTGGCCCTGCCCGCGGGCCAGCGCTGGTCGGAAGACACGGAAGGCGGCACGGGGCTGTTCTCGCTGAAGGTGAAGGACGGCGCGGCCGTCGTGCGGCCCGTACCGCTGAACGCCTCCCCTGACCGGCCGGTGCCGATCGTGCTCACCGCCGATCTGGCCGCCTCGGCGAAGCTCCACACGGGCCGGACCGGCACCATCTCGCTCGGACGGCGACAGCTCCAGGTCGAGCTCGCCGGTGTCGTCGAGCGCATGCCCGGCGCCGCTCTCGACTCGGCCGGCGTCCTCATGGACTGGCAGACCCTGCAGGCCTGGAACCTGGCCGCGGCACGGCCGCCGTTGCCCGCCACCGACTGGTGGCTCGCCGTGGACGGCGACGGGAGCGGGATCCGTACGGCGGTGGCCAGGCCCGGGTGGGACATCACGGTGATCGACTCGCTGGACCGGGCGGCTCTACCGCCCGGTCCGCTGGGCGCGGCGATCGCGCTGGGGCTGCTGGCCGCAGCCGGCCTCCTGCTCGGCTCCGCCGCCGCGGGCCGCTGGGGGACCCTGTGGCACGCCGCCGGGGGCACCGTGGTGGGGCTGGGGCTCTGCTACGTCGCGTTGCCCCGGCTCGTACGCGCCTGGCAGGGCGGGACCGTCATGCCCGACGTGGTGCTGGACGTGCCGTGGCCCGCGATCGTCGCCCTGCCCGTGCTGTTCGCGGCTGTCACCGCCGTCGTCCGGCTGTCGGCCGGGCGCTCCTCAGGGGATGTGCCTGCCGCGCGCGTCGGGCGCGCCTGACTTGCGGAAGAAGTAGGCGTTGATCTGGTCGCGCCACTCCTCGGCGCAGCGGACCTGCTCGTCGAGCCGTTCCTTGACCCGGGCGTACAGGTCCGGGTCCACGGCGTCGGTGTCGGCGAGCTTCTCCCAGTGCAGCCGCATCTCGGCCGCCTCGTCCGCCCCCGCGAAGTGCGTGTCGTAGATGTGCTGGATGACCGTCGAGCCGCTGTGCAGCACGTGCCCGTACGGGACGTGGTGGAAGAACAGCAGCAGCTCGTCGGGGCAGCGCTCGAGCGACTCGTAGACGTCCGACCACGGCTGCGGGTACTGGCCGGTGAAGCCGGTGCCGGTGGCGCGCGTGCGGTCCACGCCCACGCCGTCGCGGTCGGCGAAGTGGTACGTGCCCCACGGCGTGTATTCGTACCCGTCCACGTCCGGGCCGTAGTGGTGGCCGGGGCGCACCATGAAGCCGACGCCGAGCGGCGCGGTGTAGCGCTCGTACGTGCGCCACGACCCGTCCATCATGGCGTGCAGGGTGCGCCGCAGCGACTCGCCGGGCCAGGCGAAGGTGAGGTCCATCCACTCGTCGAGGACGGCGGCCGGGTCGAGGGCCGGGTCCCAGGCGAGGCGGCCGAACGCGTACAGGTTGGCCTGCGCGAGCGGGTGGCCGGTCCAGTAGCGGTCGTCGCCCACGTTGGAGACCGCGACCAGGTCGCCCGCCTCGGCGACGTTCTCGAACGCGAGGATCTCGCTCCACATGGGGGCCAGGTAGCAGACGTGCCGCTGCTGGCCGGTGTACTCCTGCGTCACCTGCAGCTCCACCGCCAGGCGGGTGCCCCGCATCTCCAGGATCACCGGGGAGACCGGCTCGCGCGTCTGGAAGTCCATGGGGCCGTGCTTGACCTGCAGGATCGCGTTGTCCAGGAACCGGCCGTCGAGCGGGGCGAAGTGGTCGTAGGCGGCGCGGGCCCGGTCGGTCGAGCGGTCGCGCCAGTCCTGGCGGTGGTTGTAGACGAAGGCCCGCCAGTGCACGACCCCGCCGAAGGGGGCCAGGGCCTCGGCGAGCATGTTCGCGCCGTCGGCGTGGGTGCGCCCGTACGCGAACGGGCCCGGCTGGCCCTCCGAGTCGGCCTTCACCACGTACCCGCCGAAGTCGGGGATCGTCGCGTACACCTGCTCGGTGGTCCGCGCCCACCACGCCCGCACGCCCTCGTCGAGCGGGTCGGCCGTGGACAGGCCGCCGAGGACGATCGGGGAGGCGAAGTTGACCGACAGATGCACGCGGATCCCGTACGGGCGCAGCTCGGCCGCGATCGCGGCCACCTCGCCGAGCCGGTCGGTCAGCAGGTGGGCCTCGGTGCCGTGCACGTTCACGTTGTTGATCGCGACCGCGTTGACGCCGGAGGCGGCCAGCAGCCGCCCGTAGGCCCGCACCCGGGTCAGGTCCGCGCGCGGGGCGCCCTTGTCCCAGAAGATCGACCCGCCCGCGTACCCGCGCTCGACCTGGCCCATCACCGGGTGCACGTCGATGTTGTCCCAGTGGTCGAGCATGCGCCTGCGCATCGCGGGCCGGTGGTGCTCCGTCTCCCTGTCGGCCCCGAACGCGGCCTCGCCGAGCCGTACGACGTGGAAGAACCCGTACAGCAGCCCGGCCGCGTCGCCGCCGGTCACGGTCGTCACGCCGTCCCGCCGCGCGATCGCGTACCCGTCCGCGCCCTCGGCCGCGTCCAGGCTCAGCACCAGGTCGTACGGGCCCTCGGCGGCGCCGCCGTACCGGGCGCGGGCCTGCGCGACCTCCGCCCGCACGGTCTCGGCGAGCGGCCCGTCGGCCTGCACGAGGGTACGGCGGGAACCGATCGCCCGGAACGCCTCGGGCGGCAGCCACGCCGCGTGGACGTCGGTCAGTTCGGGAATGGTCACGGGGCTCCTTCGGTCGGTCACCGAGGGACGAATCTATCGAAACGGCGCCCGCCGCGAGCGATCAGGGGTGGCGCTTCTCAGGCGCCGCGGGGTGCCGACAGGGTCGCGCCGATGTTGCCGACGCGGCCGTGCTCGTCGAAGTCGACGGCCGCCTCGAAGCCGGGGCCCGTGAGCGTGAGCCGGTCACCGCCTTGGCGGCCTCGGTGAGGATCGCGGCGGCGAAGGGCGGCTCGGCGGGGGAGGTGGGCAGCGCGGCGAACGGGACCTCAGCGGAGGCCAGCTCCGCGATGCCGAACTGCTGCCCGAAGTCCCGCAGCGTCCCCGACAGGGCCGTCAGCGGCTCCGGGAAGCCGGACGGGTTCGCCCAGGCCCACAGCCACGACTCCGGTCCCGGGGCGGCGCTGCCGAGCAGGTGGAAGCGGGTGCAGGTGATCGTACGGCTCCCGGTGAACTCGAAGCGCTGCTCCCGCAGGTCGACGCTCCAGTTGTGCTCGCCGAGGACCTCTTCGAGGTGGAGCTGGTGCTCGAGCGAGAGGATGGCCGCGTCGTCGAGCAGGTTCGTGAGGGTGAGGGATTCCGGCATCCCGGCAGATTAGGGGGTTTGCCGGGATGCGTCCAACGGGCTGCCCGCCCTCTGGGAGGAGGGCGGGCAGCCCGGCTTCAGCGGACCTTCACCTGCGAGGCCGCCGTGCCGCTCGGTGCCTCCCAGCCCGCCACCACCGCCGGGTGGGCGGCCAGGGCGCGGGTCAGGGGCACGGTGACGGTCGTGACGCCCCTGCGGGACACAGTGACCACGCGGCCGCCCGCCGTCCCCTGGTCGTCGCGGACGAACAGGTGCGCCTTACCGGCCGCGTTCGCCCGCAGCGTCACCTTCACTCCCTCCTGGCCGGGGGTGGCGGAGACGGCCCAGCCGCTCTCCGACTCCTCGGCCGCCGGGCCGCCCGCGAGCGGGACGTGCACCCGGACCGCCTGTTCCAGCGACTGCGGCGAGTCCAGGCTGGACAGGGCGGTGTCGGGGATCACCGGGTCGGGCACCGGCCGGTCCGCGGGCGGCCGGTAGCCGGTCAGGGCGGCGACGCCCCACCGGTACGGGTCGCCCTGCACGCCGCCCCACGTCGACCAGCCGATCCGGGTCTGGCCGGTCTTGTCCTGGGTGTCGGAGTCGTACACGAGGATGTTCAGCCCGAGGTGGGCGGGGTCGACGGAGCCGGGGACGAGCTCCAGGGGGATCGACATCTCCACGGTGTATCCGCCCGAGGCGACCTTCGAGGCCACCCGCATGCCGGGAGCGGTCTGCTCGCCCGGGCCCTGGCGGTTGTCGGCGTCCCGCAGGAAGCACGGCGGGCCTTCGGCCGTCACCGGCAGCACCGCGGTCTTGAAGGTGGTCGAGGTGTTCTCGGAGGTGCCGCGCGGGTCGAGCGTGACCTCCACCGAGTCGGTACGCCAGTGCCGCTTGCAGTCGGCGGCGGCCAGCCGGGTGCCGAGCACGTCGTCCTGCACCTGGACCAGCAGGTAGAGGGTGTCGTCGTGCCAGGCCAGCCTGGCCGTGCCGGAGCAGTCGGCCGCGGACGAGCAGGCCGTGCCCTCCCACAGCCGCGAGATGTCGAGCGCGGGACCCGGATACTCGCCGTCGCCCGCCACGCCGTCCACGGTGGGCGACGCCTGCGGTACGGACGCCGCCGGGACCAGTTCGAGCGCCGGCTTGCTCGCGACCGCGCCGTCCACGCTGATGGTGTAGGCGTAGTCGCCGCCCTGGTTGGACGTCTTCAGCGAGGGATCGGAGTTGGTGACGGTGAACGGCACCGTCGTCGAGGCCCCGGCGGCCAGGTCGCTGTAGGGCGCCTCCACGCGGTCCGCGGTGAACCCGGCGGGCAGGTCCACCCGCACGGTCCCCGACTTGGCGGTGTCGCTGACGTTGGTCACCACGACGCCGACCTGCCGGGAGCCGCCGGAGGGCAGGGTGAGCACGGGGGTGACGATGCCGCGCAGCTGCGGGACGCCGACCTCGGAGGTCCACTTCTCGTACTGGGCGACCTGGGGGAGGAGCTGCTGCCCGGCCCGTACGGGCGGGCTGATCTCGACCTGCCGGTCGGTGTAGCCGCGGCCCCGCTCGGTGGCCAGCGAGGCCGAGACCCGCGCCCGCCCGGTGCCCGCGGCGGGGGTGACGGTGAACGTCGCCGTCCCGCTCCGCCCGGCGGAGAGCCTGCCGAGGTCACCCGAGCCGCTGACCTGCCAGCCCGCGGGCACGCCCAGCGTCACCGACGAGCGGCCCAGCGGCTCGCGGGACGGCGCGGTCGCGCTGACCTTGACGGTGAACGGCGTGCCGGGCCGGACGTCGAACGTGCTGGTGCGCAGCCCGAACAGGGTCCCCAGCGGGACCGCCCCGCTCGCCCTGGTCAGCGCGCCGTCGAGGATCGCCGTGGGCGCGGCCGCCGCCGCGCTGCCCGGCTCGGGGAACGGCACCCGCGAGTCCACCTGCGTGAAGAAGTCGCAGCCGAGCTGGTTGGGATCCGACGGCACGTCGGGGAAGACGGCCCAGCCCTGGGAGGCGTACGTGCGCTGGGCGTCACGCTCGATCGCGGCCCACGTCTTGCCCTGGGCCTGCGAGGCGCGTCCGCCCCACACGCCGTACACGTTCTGCGCGGGGTTGTTCGGGCGGAAGGTCGAAGCGCAGGACGGGCCGGTCTGGGAGGTGCCGCGCCCGCCGCCGAGCAGCAGCCGGGCCGGCGCGAACGGGCGCAGCCCCTCGCGGCTGATCTGCTCGGGGAACACCTTGGGGTCGGCCGCCGCGTAGAACGCCTGCACGGCCAGCCGCGCCGCCTGCTGGTGGTTGCCGTGGTTGCCGGGGGAGGGCGCCGGGTCCATGGTCAGGATGACCTCGGGCCTGGTCTGGCGGACCACCCGCACGACCTTCTCCAGGGTGTCCGCGCCCCAGATCTGGTCGGTCAGCGGGGCGCTCACCGTGTAGTAGAAGTCGACGTCGTCGAGGTTGAACACCTCGCGCACGCCCGCCTTGCCGACCGCCGCCCGCTCCTCGGACTCGCGCAGCAGCCCGAGCGCCGGACCCTCCTCGGGCCCGACGGCGTTGCCGCCGCCCTCGCCCCGGGTGACGGTGACGACGCCGGTGCGCACGCGGTGGTCCTCGTTCCACTGGCCGAGCGTGGACAGGCTGAACGCCTCGTCGTCGGGGTGGGCGCCGACGAACAGCGCGTCGAGGTCCACGGGAGCGCCGGCTGTGGAGGCTGTGGAGGCTTCCGAGGGAACGGCGGGTGAGAGGGCGAGTGCGACCGTGGCGGCCAGCACCAGTGACAGGCGTTTACGCATGGAACCTCCGGAACAGTTACTCGCGGACCGCCCCTTGGAGCAGCCCACGGACGAAGTGGCGCTGGAGGAACAAGTAGAAGATCACGACCGGGGTCGCGACGATGACGGAGCCGGCCGCCAGCAGGGTGAAGCCGGAGGTGTACTGGCCCTGGAAGAAGGCCAGCCCCAGCGGCGCGGTGCGCAGCGACTCGCTGGTCACCATGATCAGCGGGATGAGGAACTCGTTCCACGTCCACATGAAGACCAGCAAGGTCAGCGTGACGACGGCGGGCCGGGCCGGCGGCACCAGCACCTGCCACAGGATGCGCCACGTCGAGGCGCCGTCGATGCGGGCGGCCTCGACGATGGCCCGGTTGGAGGCCCGGAAGTAGGCCCGCATCCAGAACGTGCCGAACGCCACCGACAGCGCCACCTGCGGCAGCGCCACCGACCAGAACGTGTCGATCAGGCCGAGCGAGCGCAGGTCGAAGTAGAGCGGCACCGCGATGGCCTCGCTCGGCATCATGATCCCGAGCATGAACAGGTAGAACAGCACCGACTGGCCGCGGAAGCGCATGGTGCCGAACGCGTACCCGCTCAGGGTCGACAGCACCACGCTCACGACCACGACGAACGACGACACCGCCAGGCTGGTGCGCAGGTACGTGCCGAACCGCCCGATCTCCCACGCCGCCGTGAAGTTGCCCAGCCCGGAGGTGCCCCCGCTGTCGGCGGGGCCGAGCGCGGCGGCCAGGATCGACACGATGGGGAAGAGCGCGAAGGCGGCGAACGCCGACAGGATCACGTAGTTGGCCACCCGCTCGCCCCGCGAGATCACGACACCCTCCTGTCGGCGAACCGGTTGATCCCGAACGAGATCACGAAGATGACCACGGTGAGCGTGACGCCGATGGCCGCGGCCGAGCCGATCTGGCTGAGCCCGAAGGCCCGGTGGTAGACCTCGTACGACGGCACCGACGTCGAGTCGCCGGGCCCGCCGCGCGTCGTGACGTACACCAGGTCGAACGTGCGCAGCGCGGCGATCACGGTCAGCGTCAGCGCGACGGCGATCTCCCCGCGCACCGACGGAAGCGTGACCGCGAAGAACTCCCTGACCGCGCCCGCCCCGTCCAGCCGGGCCGCCTCGTACAGCTCACCGGGGATGCGGCTCATCCCGGCCAGCAGCAGCACGGTCACCAGCCCGGTCTCGAACCACGTGCCCACCACCCCGACCGCGGGCAGCGCGAACGTGTAGTCGCCCAGCCAGCCCCGCGTCAGCGAGTCGAGCCCGAGCGCGCCGAGCAGGGTGTTGAGCGTGCCGTCGGGCGCGTAGACCCGCCGCCAGGCCACGGCCACCACGACCATGGCCACCACCTGCGGCAGGAACACGACCGTGCGGAAGAAGCCGAGGCCGCGCACCCTGGCGTGGTTGAGGATCGCGGCCAGCCCCAGCCCGATGGCCAGCGGCGCGGCCGCGTAGAACACGACCAGCACCAGCGCGTGGCCGAAGGCCGCCCGCAGCCCCTCGTCGGAGACGATCGCGAGGTAGTTGTCCAGTCCGACCCAGCGGCCGAGCGACAGGCCGTCCCAGTCGTACAGGGACAGCTGCACCGCGCGTCCGATCGGATAGAGCAGGAACGCCGCGTAGACGGCGAACGCCGGCAGCAGGTAGAGGTAGGCGACGCGGCGAGGCTCTCCCGGAGGCCGGCCTCCGGTCATCGGTGGGCTCACCCGTTGCTCTCGACGAAGGTCTTGTAGTCCTTCTCCAACGTGGCCAGGAACTCCTGCGGGGTCTGCTTCTTGGCCAGCAGGTCCTGCAGCGCCGCGCCCAGCGTGTCGGCGAACGTCGGGGTGGCGTAGTCGAGGTACGGCACCAGCCCGTCCTTCGCCGTGACCGTGCCGAACGCGGTGAAGACGTCCTGCTGCGGCCCCGCCGGGACGCTCTGCTGCGCGGTGTCGGCGACCGGCAGGTTGCCGGTGGTGGTGAGCACCTTCATCGCGTCGGCGTTGGTGATGAAGTCGATGTACGCCGCCGCGGCGCCGGGGTTGGCGCTCTTGGCCGTGATCGCGAACGGCAGGCCGGTCCCGCCGGTCGCGACGGGCGGCGCGTCGGCCGTGGCGCCCGGCGGCAGCATGAAGCCCAGGTCCTTGCCCAGCGCCTTCTGCAGGTCGGCGAGCAGCCAGGTGCCGCCGATCAGGAAGACGCCCTCGCCCTTGCCGAACGCCTGCCACGCCGGGTCGTAGCCCTGGCCGTTGAAGCCCTTGTTGAAGTAGCCCTTGTCGACCCAGCCGACGAGCTCCTCGGCGGCCTTGGTGTTCTCCGGCGTGTTCCACGAGGCGCCCTTGCGGCCGAAGGCCAGCGTGCTGATCTGGTCGGCGGGCACGCCGCGGCTCTGCACCGTGCCGAACACGTGGATGGCCGGCCACTTGTCGAGGTTGCCCAGCTGCATCGGCACCTCGCCGGCGGTCTTGGCCTTGGCCAGCGCGGCGTCGAAGTCGGCCCACGTCGCGGGCGGCTGCAGGCCGAGCTTGGTCAGCTTGGCCTTGTTGTAGAAGATGCCGACGACCTCGCCGACCTGCGGCAGGCCGTACAGGTTGCCCTCGCCGAAGATCTTGCCGTCGGCGCTGTAGCTCGAATAGCGCAGCACCGACTGCGGGTAGCGCTTCTTCCACCCGTACGCCTCGGCGTAGGCGTCCAGCGGGCGCAGCTGCCCGGCCTTGACGAACGCGCCCATCGACGAGCGGCCGTTGTTGGCCTCCACGATGTCGGGCGGCTCGTTGCCGCTCAGGGCCAGGCGCAGGGTCGTGTTGAGGTCGTCGAAGGAGCGGCTCACCCGGTTGATCTTGATGTTCGGGTATTTCGCCTGGAAGGCGTCGTTGAGCTGCTTCATCTGGGCGGCCTGCCCGCCGCGTACCTCCTGGTCCCAGATCGTGAGGGTGACGTTGCCGAGCGCCGCGGCGTCGGTGCGCACCGCCGAGGCGGAGGGCTGCGCGGAGGTCGCCGACGGTGGGGCGGAGGATCCGGGGGCGCACGCGGTCACGGCAAGAGCGCTGGCGGCGAGCACGGCGAGCGCTCGGAGCGGGGGGTTCATGGTGTTACTCCTTTTGCGCGGGCACGCGAGGCGTGTCGGGGCCCTCGTCCTCGGGTGGGTTCGGCCGCGTGGTGGGAACCTTGGGGCCGACGTCGGCGTACCGGGCGATGGTCGCGGCCGCGCGGCGCACCGCGCCCACCGGCACGGCGGGCACCAGCTTGTCGAGGAAGGCGTAGCGGCGGGCCAGCGAGTTGCCGTAGGCGCCGCTGTGGTCGGCCGAGTCGCGGACCTCGTGCCACCAGTCGGCGATGTCGCCCCATCCGGGCGCCGCGAGCGAGCCGCCGAACTGCTGCACCGCCAGCGCCGCGCACAGCTGCGCGAACGCCAGGCGGTCGGCCAGCGGCCAGCGCGACAGCGTGCCGAGCACGAACCCCGCGCCGAAGACGTCGCCCGCGCCGGTCGGGTCGAGCGCCGTCACCCGCGGCGCGGGCACGAACGCCTCCTCGCCGTTGGTGGAGTCGATGGCCATTGCGCCGTTGGCCCCGTCGGTCACCACGGCCACGGGGACCTTGTCGGCGATCGCGTAGAGCGCGTCGCGCGGGGTGTCGGCGCCGGTGTAGGCCATCGCCTCGACCGCGTTGGGCATGAACGCGTGGCAGAGCGCGAGCTGGTCCAGCAAGGATGCCGACCAGGCCCCCGACGGGTCCCAGCCCACGTCGGCGAAGATGAGCGAGCCGTCGCGGCGCGCCAGCTCGGCCCAGTTGCAGGGGCTGTCCGGCGAGTCGAGCGGATCGTCGGTGGACAGCGTCACGATCACCGCCTTCGACCGCGGCGGCTTGCCGATCATCTCCGCGGCCGGCAGGGGCGAGGGGTGTCCGTGCGTCACCATGCTGCGGTCGCGGTCGACCGCCATGGAGACCGTCACCGGCGAGTGCCAGTGCTCGAACCGCCGCGACCTGGACAGGTCCACCGACTCCTGCTCCTCGAGCGTGCGCCAGCAGAAGTCGCCGTAGTCGTCGTCGCCGAACGCGGCGGCCAGCGAGGTGCGCAGGCCCAGCCGGCTGGTCGCGATGGCGAGGTTGGCGATGCCGCCGGGGCAGGAGCCCATGCCCTCTGCCCAGATCTCGGTTCCGGCCGCGGGCATCGCGGGCAGACCGGTGAAGATGATGTCCAGAAAGACCGTGCCCGCCAGGAAGACGTCGAACTGCGGCCCCTCCGGGGTGCGCTCGGCGGCGAGAGGGTCGTAGACCTGATTAGACACGGGAATGAGTCCTCCCCGACACATATCGAGATGTGCGCAATCTTGCATGTTTGCTCGCGCACTTCAAGTCTTCCCCTGAGAGTTTTTGGTCAAAGCTGCATACTCCTGCGCGATTTTGACTGATAGACTCGCGCCGTGCTTCAGCGCCTCAGGCATGCCGAGATCATGCGCCGGGTCCGACTCTCAGGCGCCACCAGTGTCAGCGATCTCGCCAGCCAGCTTGGCGTGAGCCCGTCCACCATCCGCAGGGACCTCGAGGTGCTCGACCGCGACGGCACGCTGCGGCGCGTCCGCGGCGGGGCCCTGCTGATCGATGGTGGGCTCCTCGACGGCGAGGTCAGCGTCGACGCCGACGCCGACCGGCCGTTCGCCGAGGTGGCCGAGGTGGACGAGCAGGACAAGGAGGCGGTCGCGGTCCGCGCCGCCGAGCTGGTCTGCGACGGCGACGTGGTCCTGCTCGACATCGGCACGACGACGATGCGGCTGGCCCGGCGGCTGCGCGGGCGCCGCGTCACCGTGGTCACCTCCAGCCTCGCCGTGCTCGACGTGCTGCGCTCCGACCCGGAGGTCGAGCTGCTGCTGCTCGGCGGCATGGTGCGCCGGCCGTACCACTCGCTGGTCGGGGTGCTGACCGAGGCGGCCCTGAGCCAGGTGGTCGCCGACCGCGTGTTCCTGGGCGCCAGCGGCGTGCGGCCGGACGGGCAGCTCGTGGACACCACGCTCGCCGAGGTGCCGCTGAAGCGCGCCATGATCGCGGCGGCGGGCCAGGTGGTGCTGCTCGTCGACCGGCACAAGTTCCCGGGCACCGGCGCGCTGCGGGTGTGCGGGCCCGACGACATCGACGTGATCGTCACCAATGAGGGCGCCGACGAGGCGACGCTGCGCACCTGCGCCGCCGCAGGCGCCGAGGTCCTGCTCACGTGAAAGGGTATCGATGAGACTGGCCGTTCTCGGGGGCGGCGGCTTCCGGGTCCCGCTCGTGTACGGCGCGCTGCTGCGCGAGACCGCCAAGCCGCGCGTGGAGCAGGTGGTCCTGTACGACGTGTCGCCGGACCGGCTGGAGGCCATCCGGCACGTGCTCGGCCAGCTCGCCGCCGGGCACGACGACCCGCCGGAGGTCCTGACCACCACCGACCTGGACACCGCGCTGCGCGACTCCACGTTCGTCTTCTCCGCCATCCGGGTCGGCGGCCTGGCCGGGCGCACCGCCGACGAGCGGGTCGCGCTCGACCTGGGCCTGCTCGGCCAGGAGACGACCGGACCCGGAGGCATCTCCTACGGCCTGCGCACCATCCCGGTTGCGCTCCACGTGGCCGAGCGGGTGGCCGCGCTCGCGCCCCAGGCGTGGGTCATCAACTTCACCAACCCCGCCGGCATGATCACCGAGGCCATGCGGCAGGTGCTCGGCGACCGCGTGATCGGCATCTGCGACTCCCCGATCGGCCTGATCCGCCGGGCCGCCGTCGCGCTCGGGCTCGACCCGGCACGCGTGTCGCCCGACTACGTGGGCCTCAACCACCTCGGCTGGCTGCGCGGCCTCACCTATCAGGGGCGCGACGTGCTGCCCGACCTGCTGGCCGACGAGCCGGCGCTGCGGCAGGTCGAGGAGGCGCGCATCTTCGGCGCCGACTGGGTGCGCACGCTGGGCGCGCTGCCCAACGAATACCTGTACTACTACTACTTCACCCGGGAGTCCGTGGCCGCGATCTCCGGGCAGACCCGCGGGGAGTCGTTGGTCCGGCAGCAGGACGACTTCTACGCCGCCGTGCGGGCGCGTCCCGAGGAGGCGCTGGCTGAGTGGGTCAGGGCGCGCAGGCTGCGCGACGAGTCGTACATGGCCGAGGCCCGCGAACCCACCTCCGCGGGCGCGCGCGACACCGCCGACCTGGAGGCCGGCGGGTACGAGGGCATCGCCCTGGCCCTCATGGCCGCCATCGCCCGCGGCGAGCCCACGTCCATGATCCTCAACGTGCGCAACGGCGCCGCGGTGCCCGGCCTGCCCGCGGACGCGGTCGTCGAGATCCCGTGCGCGGTGGACGGGGCGGGCGTCCGGCCGCTGGCCACCCGCCCCTTGCCCGGTCGCTTCCTCGGTCTCGTGCAGCAGGTGAAGGCGGTGGAGCAGGCCGCCATCGAGGCCGCCAGGTCCGGCTCGGCCCGGCTGGCGGTCGAGGCGTTCGCGCTGCACCCGCTCGTCGACTCGGTCGCGACGGCCCGCAAGCTGCTCGACGGCTACCGGGCGCGCATCCCCGAGCTGGCCGCCGTCATCCCGGGCTCCTCCGACGCGGGCTAGCGCGCCTTCACAGCGGTCAGGCCACCGGCCGTTTCGAAGAGCCGCAGCTCGCGCCCGGGGCGGCACACCAGCTGCAGCCCCACCGGCAGCCCGTCCACCGTGCCCGCGGGCACGGTCAGCGCGGGCAGCCCCAGCACGTTCCACAGGCTCGTCATGGACAGCAGCGCGGGCCGCACGGCGACGGTCCGGCCGTCGACCTCCGTCTCGCGCTCCAGGAGCGGCGGGGCGGTGATCGGCACGGTGGGCAGCGCCAGCACGTCGTGCCGCTCGAACAGCGCCGCCGCGGCCTCGGCGAGCCGGGACCGCGCGGCCACGGCCGCGACGTAGCGCCAGCCGGGTATCTCGGCGGCCGTGCGGAGGCGTTCGAGCAGCTCGGGGTCGAACAGCTCGGGCGCCTGCGCCAGCCGGTCCGCGTGCACGGCCACGGCCTCACAGCTCTGGATCACCGTGTACGTCTCGCGGAACTCCTCGCCCAGCCCCGCCCGCAGCCGCACCTCGTCCAGTCCCGAGAGGGCCAGGCGGGACTCCGCGGTCGCGCGTACCGTGTCCACCACGCGCGGATCCGCGTCGAACAGCTCGGACGGATCGAGCCAGGCCGCCCGCGCGGGCCCGGAGTCCTCGCGTAACTGGGCGGAGGACAGGCAGCGGTAGGCGAGCAGGCAGTCCCGCTCGTCACCGGCCAGGACGCCGACGTGGTCGAAGCTCCGCGCCAGGGGGAACACACCTTCAGCCGATATCGCCCCATAGCCCGGCTTGAACCCGGCGATCCCACACAAAGCCGCCGGAATGCGGACGGATCCGCCCGTGTCGGTGCCGAGCGCGAGCGGCACCAGGCCCGCCGCCACGGCCGCCGCGCTGCCGCCGCTGGAGCCGCCCGACATGCGCGCCGGATCCCACGGGTTGCGCGAGGGGCCGTTGGCCGAGCGGTCGCCCGTGGGGCCGTACGCGAACTCGTGGGTGGTCGTCTTGCCCACGACGACGGCGCCCGCGCGGCGCAGCCGGGTCACGGACTCGGCGTCGGTGTCGGCGACGTACCCCGCGAAATGCCGCGAGCCCATCGTCGCGGGCAGCCCCGCGATCATGAAGAGGTCCTTCACTCCCACCGGCACGCCGTGCAGCGGACCCCGGTCGGTGCCCGCGGCCAGCTCGGCGTCCGCCCGCCGCGCCGCCGCCAGTGCCCCGTCGGCGTCCACGGTGACGAACGCGCCGAGCGCGGGGTCGCGCTCGGCGATGGCCTCGAGCGCCTGCTCGACGAGCTCGGCGGCGGTGGTCCGGCCTTGGCGCAGGTCCTGGGCGAGGCTCGTGACGGTACGGCCGGTGAAGGGGCCGGGGGAGAGCGGCATGGAGTCCTTTCCAGGCATCGTCGGCTGACGGATCCCACTGAACACCACGCACATCGGACGCTCCAGAGCGGGGTTCTCGCTCACGGGGCTAAGATCGGCGGATGTCTCCGCCGCCGTCAGCCGCCCGCCGGGCGTGGGGCTGGACGCGGCTGGTCCTCGCCGTCGCGGTGACCTCGTGCGCGCTGGCCGGCGTCGTGCGGCTGACCGTGCCCGCCACCGCGGGGACGTCGGGGGAGCCGCCCGGGGTGCGGCGGCAGCTGGCGTTCCTGCGCGAGGCCCTGGACGCGGGCGCGGGTGACGAGGCGCAGGCGCTGTTTCCCGAGGGTTACTTCTTCCTGCACGCCCTGTACGGGCTGAGCTGGGTCGAGCTCGGCATGCGCGAGCCGGCGGGCGAACGGTCACGGGCGCTGCGCGAGGCGCGCTGGGCGTTGAGCCGGCTGGACTCGCCCGCCGGGCGGGCTCCGTTCAGCCCCGGCCTCACCCCGCCCTACGGCGTCTTCTACCGGGGATGGACCAACTGGCTGCGCGGCGGGGCGCTGAGCCTGGAGCCGGCCGGGCGGCGCGATCCGGCCGAGGTGCGCCGGTTCGCCGAGGACTCCGCCGCGATCGGGGCCGCGTTCGACGCGTCGGCCTCGCCGTACCTGGCGGCGTACCCGGGGCAGGCCTGGCCGGTGGACTCGACTGTGGCGGTGGCGTCGCTGCGGCTGCACGACGCGATCCTCCCGGCCCGGTTCGGCGGGACCGTCGAACGCTGGCTGCGGGAGGTCAGGCTGCGGCTCGACCCGCGTACCGGGCTGCTGCCGCACCGCGCCGACCCCGGGCCCGGCGGCGAGCCGGCCGAGGTGGCGAGGGGGAGCTCGCAGAGCATGATCCAGCGGTTCCTGGTGGACGTGGATCCGGCCTTCGCCGGCCAGCAGTACGCGCGCTTCCGCGAGCTGTACGTCGCGACCCCGCTCGGGCTCGGGCCCGCCGTGCGCGAGTACCCGGAGGGCGTGGACGGGCCGGCCGACGTGGACTCCGGGCCATTGCCGCTCGGGGTGAGCCTGTCGGCGACCGTGGTCACGCTGGGCGCGGCCCAGGCGCACTCCGACGCCCCGCTGGCCTCGGCGCTGGCCGGCTACGGGGAGCTGGCGGGACTGCCCGTCGACACCCCTTGGACCAAGCGGTACGCCTTCGGGCTGCTGCCCATCGGCGATGCGTTCCTGGCCTGGGCGAAGACGGCGCGGCCGTGGGTGGCGCGGCCGTCGCCGGCGCCGCCCGCGAGCGTCTCGTGGTGGTGGCGGACGCCATTGCTGATGCTGCTCACCGCTCTTGCCGCGGTCCCATGGCTCCCGGCCCTACGCCGCCGCCGCCTCGCCGTCCGTGGCTGAGGTCCCTGGGAGGAGTGGGCTGGTCCGAAGGAGCCGTAGCCGCTGATGGGCCGCGGCCCGGACGGTGGTCCACCGCCCGGGCCGTGGGTCCCTGGGAAGGCCGGGCCTGGTGCCGGCTCGGCGGTGGTGCCGGGGCCGGTGAGGCGGGTCGGCGTACCGCGCCCGGCCGTGGGTGTGCCGGGTGTGGTGGGCGCCCCGCGCTTCGCCGGTGGGCGAGGTGCGCGATGGGCGCGGGGCCGGGCACGGCGAGGGATGGGCCGTGCAGGGACCGGGCTGACGTGGCGGGCCGGGGTGGCGCCGGGATGAAGGGCCGGCCGGGATGAAGGGGCCGGCCGGGGGAAAGGGCAGCCGGGTCAGCGGCTGTTGCCGAGGCGGGAGGAGAGGCGGGTGGCGAGGCGGTCGAGGGAGAGGTTGATCAGGATGAAGATGGCCGCGATGAGGATCGCCGCCGGGATGGTGTTCTTGAAGTTGGCGGCGATCCCGTTCAACCCCCGGTTCACCAGCTCGTCGAAGCCCACGATGAGCCCCAGCGCCGAGTCCTTCAGCAGCACCACGAACTGGCTGACGATGGCGGGCATCATGGCCCGGAACGCCTGCGGCAGCAGGACGAGGCGCATCACCTGCCCCTTGCGCATGCCTATGGCGTGAGCCGCCTCGGACTGGCCGCGGGGCAGGCTCTGCACCCCGGCCCGGATGATCTCCGCGATCACCGAGCCGTTGTAGAGCGTGAGCCCGAAGACGACGGCGGCGAAGGCCGAGATGTTCACGCCGATGAGCATGTACGAGCCGAAGAAGGCGAAGAAGATCAGCAGCAGCAGCGGTACGGACCTGAAGAACTCCACCACCGCGGCCGCGGGCACCCGGATCCACCGGTGGTCCGACAGCCGGGCGGTGGCGAAGACGAGGCCGAACAGCCCCGCCAGCACGACTCCCGCCACGGCCGCGCCGATGGTCCCGGCCAGTCCCGGCAGGATGAACGTGGCCCAGACGTCCCCGCGCAGCAGCGGCGCCCACTTGTCGGCCGTCCACTGCTCCTTGGCGTCGAAGCGCACGTAGACCACGTACGCCAGCGCCAGCAGCACGAGCGCGACGACGCCCGCCAGCAGTCGGTTGCGCCGGATCCCGCGGGGCCCGGGCGCCTCGTAAAGGTTCGCGTAGCTCATCGCGCCACCGCCATCCGCCGCGACAGCCAGCCGAACAGCAGCCCCATCGGCAGGCACAGCAGCACGAACCCGGCGGCGAAGCCGAGGAAGATCTCGAGGACCTGGTCCCCGTACGTCTCGATCATCTCCCGCATCCGCACGGACGCCTCACCCACTCCGACCACGAGCGCGATCGTGGTGTTCTTGGTCAGCGCGATCATGATGCTGCCCAGCGGCGCCACCACGGCGCGGAACGCCTGCGGCAGCGTGATCAGCCCCAGCGTCTTCGTGAAGCCCAGCCCGAGCGACCGGGCCGCCTCCGCCTGCCCGACCGGCACGGTGTTGAGCCCCGACCGCAGGGCCTCACAGACGAACGCCGAGGTGTAGGCGGTCAGCCCGATGACGGCGAGCCAGAAGTTGTTGGTCGCGATGTCGTCCGACAGCTCCACACCGAGCTGCGCCCCGACACCGAGGCCGGTGAACATCAGCACCAGCGTGAGCGGCGTGTTGCGCATCATGGTCACGTAAAAGTTGGCCGCGCCGCGCAGGGAGGCAAGCGGGGCCACCCGCATGGCGGTCAGCAGCGTCCCCAGCACGAGGGAGCCGAGCGCGCTGACCGCCGTCAGCCGTATCGTCATCCAGAACGCGGCGAAGATCGTCTCGCGTTCGAACAGCAGTGCTTCCATGGATCAGTAGCGCTCCAGCTGCGGGGCCTGCGGGAGGGTGAAGCCGGAGGCGCCGACGCTGGCCTGCAGCGCCTTCGTCCAGCTGCCGTCGGAGAACATCTTCTCCAGCGCGTCGTTGATCGCCTTGCGCCCGGCCGTGTCGTCCTTCTTCAGCCCGATGCCGTACTTCTCGGTGCTGAACGGCTGGCCGACGACCTTGAGCTTGCCCCCGTACTGGGCGGCGTAGCCGGCGAGGATGACGTTGTCGGTGGTGAGCGCGTCGAGCTGGCCGCCGAGGACGCGGTCCACGCACGCCGAGTACGTCCGCTCCTCCTGCAGTTGCACCTCCTTGGCGTACTCCGCCTTGACCTTCTGCGCCGGGGTCGAGCCGGCGACCGAGCAGAGCTTCTTGCCGTTCAGCGTCTCGGGCCCGGTCAGCGCCGTGTCGTCGGCCCGGACCAGCAGGGCCTGCCCGGCCACGAAGTACGGCCCGGCGAAGGACACCTTCTGCTTCCTGGCGTCGGTGATCGAGTACGTGGCCACCACCATGTCCACCTGGCCCTGCTCGATGAACGCCTCGCGGTTGGCCGACACCGTCTCCTTGAACGTGACGTCCTTGGCCTCCACGCCGAGCTGCTTGGCCACGTACTTGGCGACCTCGACGTCGAACCCGGCGAAGCTGCCGTCGGGCGTGCGCAACCCCAGCCCCGGCTGGTCGGCCTTCACGCCGACGACCAGCTTCTTGTCGTTCTTGGCCTTGTCGACGATCGAGGCGTTGCTGGCCTCGGCGCTGCCGCAGGCGGTGGCGGTGGCGGCGAGCGCGACCACCGCGAAGGTCGCGTAAAGGGACCTGCCGAACATATGACGGCTCCTTAGTGAGTGAGGATCTTGGCGAGGAAGGACTGGGCGCGCTCGCTGTTCGGGGCGCCGAAGAACGCGTCGGGGGTGTTCTGCTCGACGATCTCGCCCTCGGCCATGAAGACGACCCGGTCGGCCGCGCGCCGGGCGAAGCCCATCTCGTGGGTGACGACCACCATGGTCATGCCCTCGCGGGCCAGCGAGGTCATGACGTCGAGCACCTCGTTGACCATCTCCGGGTCGAGGGCCGAGGTGGGTTCGTCGAAGAGGATCGCCTTGGGGTCCATGGCCAGCGCGCGGGCGATGGCCACCCGCTGTTGCTGCCCGCCGGAGAGCTGGGCGGGGAACTTGGCGGCCTGGCCGCCGATGCCGACCCGGTCGAGCAGTTCCTGGGCCTTGCGCACGGCCTCGGCCTTCGGCCGCTTCAGCACGTGGACCTGCCCGAGGACGACGTTGTCCAGGACGGTCTTGTGCGCGAAGAGGTTGAAGGACTGGAACACCATGCCCACCTCGGCGCGGAGTTTGGCCAGCGCTTTGCCCTCAGCGGGCAGCGGCGTACCGTCCAGGGTGATCGTGCCGGAGTCGATGGTCTCCAAGCGGTTGATCGCCCGGCACAGGGTCGACTTGCCGGCGCCGGACGGGCCGATGATCACGACGACCTCGCCCTGCCGGACTTTCAAGTTGACGTCCCTGAGCACGTGGTGGTCGCCGTAGCGCTTGTTGACCTGGTCCAGGACGATCAGGTCGGCCTCGGTCATGCGTCACGCTCCTTGTCTCGGTCAGCGATGGCGTAACCGTAGGAGCCGTATGTGTCACCGAAAGGCTTGTGCGCGTTCTGCTCAGTGATTGGCCGGTCTGAATTCGATCAGTGTCACGGGGTGATGGGCCGGGAGGAGTCGGACGTCGCGCCGGAGACGCCGATGGTGTCCTTGTAGGCGCGGTCCCACTGCCCGTCGCGCAGCCAGCGGGCGATCAGCCCGTTGAGGTAGTCGCGGAAGACGGTGTCCTGCTTGCGCACCCCCATCCCGTACGGCTCTCGCCCGAACGGCTTGAGCACCAGCCGGAACAGGTCGGGATGCTGGTCGAGCAGGCCGAGCAGGATCGTGTCGTCGGTGCTGATCGCGTCGACCCGCCCGTTCATGAGCGCGGGCACGCAGATGCTGTAGCCGTCCACGACCTCCACGGTCGCGCCCGGCACCTGGGCGCGCAGCCGCTCGCTGGAGGTGGAGCCCTTCGCCGTGCACACGATCTTGCCGTCCAGGTCGGACACGTCGTTGATGGTGGTGTCGGCGACCCTGACCAGCAGGTCCTGCCCGGCGTAGTAGTACGGGTCCGTGAAGGTGACCAGCTGGGACCGGGCCGGAGTGATCGAGTACGTGGCGATGACGAGGTCCACCACGCCCTGCGAGATGAAGTTCTCCCGCTCCCGCGAGACGGTCTCGACGAAGCGGATGTTGCGCTCGCTGCCGGTGAGGTCCTTCGCGATGAGCCTGGCGATCTCGGCGTCGAAGCCGGTGATCCGCCCGCCGGTGGGATCCTTGTAGCCGAACATCGGCTGGTCGAACTTGGTGCCCACGACGAGGACGCCCCGCTCCCTGATCCGCGCCATCGTGGAGCCCTCGGGGAAGGGGTTGTCGCTCCCGCACCCGGCGGCGGCGAGGCAGAGCACGACGGCGAGCAGCGCCCTGAGCCCTCTCATCGCACTCGATACCGGTGCTGGGGGCGACCGGTCGGCCCGTACTTCGGCCGGCCTTCGAGCAGCCCGCGATCGGCCAGATGTTCCAGGTAGCGGCGGGCGGTGGCGCGGCTGACGCCGATCATCCCGGCCAGCTCGTTCGCCGACACGTCCTCCGGGACGGCGGCCAGCGCGTCCAGCACGGCCTGCTCGGTCGCCGCCGAGATGCTCTTCGGCCGGACGCCCTGGTCGAGGTGGAGCGTGCGGAAGATGCGGTCGATCTCCTGCTGCTCGGCGAACCGGTCGCCCGACTCCAGTTGCTCGGCCGTGGCGGCGTAGCGCAGCAGCGTCTGCTCGAGCGTGCCCGCCCTGGTCGGCTTGACCAGGTAGTAGAGGGCGCCGCGCTGCATGGCCGCGCGTACCGTGGCCGACTCCTTGCGTCCGGAGATCACGATGATGTCGATGGGCGGCTGCTCGGGCCGCCGCAGCCGGTGTGCCACCTCCAGCCCCGGCAGGTCGGGCAGGTGCAGGTCCAGCAGCACCAGCCGGGGCGCGAAGCGGCCGGCGGCGGCGAGCGCGGCCTGTCCGGTGTGCGCGATCCCGACCACTCTGAACCCGAGTACTCTGTTCACCTGCGCGTGCAGGGCCGCCGTGACGACCGGGTCGTCGTCCACGATGAGAACGGTGATGTCCCGCGGCTCAGGCACCGCCACTCCTCGTCCAGATGCAGTTTTTACAAATCAGAGTGAGCTTAGGCAGGTTTTGTTACAAACGCTCAAGTTTTGCGCGTTCTGCTCACCGTGATCCGCCGTCAATGCCCTCTTCCTCTTAATCTGTAGCCGAACCGACAGGAAGGGAAGGACGGACGCCGGTGAGATGGGTGCTCGCGGTGACTGCCCTGTGGACGCTGCTCGGCCTGCTGCCCCTGGCGCTGCTGACCTCCTCCAGTATCTCCCTGTCGGAGAACGCCGTGCGCGACGAGGTCGACGACCGGGTCAGGATCACCGCCTCGGTGAGCCGGGTCGTGGTCGAGCAGCAGATGGGCTCCCTGGAGCAGCTCGTCACCGCGTTCGCGCAGCGGCCCGTCATGCGGGACACGATGGAGCACGCCACCCCCGAAGTCATGCGCACTCACCTCGGAGAGCTCAAGGAGCTGCGCGACGGCATCAGCGGGCTGATCCTGGTCTCGTCGGAAGGACGCATGCTCGGCGCTGAGCCGAAGACCGTGCTGCCCCAGGACCTCACCGCCACCGACTGGTACCGCGCCGTGCGCGACCGGCGGGCGGCCCACATCTCCCAGGCGTACACGCCCACGATGATCGACGTGTCCAGGGCGGTCGCGGTGGCCGCGCCGATCCCGAGCGCCGACGGCAAGCGCATGCTCGGCATCCTCGCCGTCGTCTACAGCCTGGACGCCATCCAGGAGTTCGCCAAGGAGGCCGCCGAGGCGCAGGACATCCAGCTGCTGATCACCGACCGGGCCGGCGTGCTCGTCGCCGACCCCCGCAGGAAGCTGCTCGCGCTCACCTCCCTGCGCGAGGATCCCCGGGTGGACGCCGCGCTCGACGGCCGCACCTGGAACGGCATGTTCAGCGGCGTCGACGGCACGGTGCTGTCGGCGTCCGAGCCGATCCCGGGCATCGGCTGGACGGTCACCGCCGAGGTGTCCGCCGCCGAGGCGCTGGCCTCGGCCGAGCGGCTCAGGACGAACGTCATGACCGTCGCGGCCCTGCTGGCCCTGCTCATCCTCATCGGCCTGGGCCTGCAGATCCACACCACGCGTGGCCGCCGCCGCGCGCAGGCCACGCTGGCCAGGTACGCGGCCGAGCTGGCCGCCGCCAGGGACGAGGCGGTCAGCGCCTCCAGCGCCAAGTCCGAGTTCCTGGCCAAGATCAGCCACGAGATCCGCACCCCGATCAACGGCGTGCTCGGCATGAACTCCCTGCTCATGGGCACCCGGCTGGACGACGAGCAGCGCCACTACGCGACCACGGCCCAGGAGTCGGCCCAGAACGTGCTGCGCCTGCTCGACGACTTCCTCGACCTGTCCAGGATCGAGGCGGGCCACCTCCAGGTCGACGCGGTGCCGTTCGACCTGCCGCGGCTGTGCGACGAGGTGGTCGCGCCGTTCGCGCCGCACGCGTACGAGCAGGGGCTCTGGCTCACGCTGCGGCTCGACGACGGCGTGCCCCGGCAGGTGGCGGGCGACCCGGCGCGGCTGCGTCAGATCCTCACGAACCTGGTGGGCAACGCGCTGAAGTTCACCGTCCAGGGCGGGGTGGACCTGCACGTCACCCTCGAGGAGGGCGAGCCCGGCGACGCGCGGGCGGTGCTCAGGTTCGCGGTCGCCGACACCGGGATCGGGGTGGGGCCCGGCGACCGGGAGAAGGTGTTCGGCGTCTTCCGGCAGGTCGACTCGCCGATCACGCGCAGGACCGGCGGCAGCGGCCTGGGGCTGGCCATCGGCCGGCAGCTCACCGAGCTCATGGGCGGGGAGATCGGGCTCGACAGCGTGGAGGGCGTGGGCAGCCGGTTCTGGGTGCGCCTGCCGGTCGACGTGCTGACCTGGTCGGAGCCGTCGGTCGAGGCCCTGCAGGGCAGACGCGCGCTCGTCGCCGACCCGCGGCCCGAGGACCGCGCGCTGGCCGTGCGGTTCCTGGCGGGCTCCGGGCTCGACGTGGAGGAGACCGCGGACTCCGCCCTGGAGCTGCTGCGGGCCGCCGCGGCGGGCGGGCGGCCGTACGAGCTCGCGGTCGTCGCCCTCGACCTCGGCACCGACGCCGAGTCGACCGCGCACGTGATCCTCACGGACCCGCTGCTCCAGGCCACCAGCGTGGTCGTGGTCGTCACGCCCGGACGTTCGGGCTTCGCCTGGCCCGGCGCCGCGGGGGAGCGGGCCGTGCAGTCGATCACCCGGCCGCTGAGCCGCCGCCGCCTGCTGGCCGCGGTGGAGAACGCCCTGGTCACCGCCGAGTGCCCCGGCGAGCCGCGCGAAGGCGTGGAGCTCGCGGGCAGGGACGGCGGCGCGCGGATCCTGGTGGCGGAGGACGACGAGGTCAGCCGCCAGGTCGCGATGCTCGTGCTGCGCCAGGCCGGGCACGAGGTCGAGGTGGTGGACGACGGCGAGCAGGCCGTGCGCGCCGTGCTGGCCGGGGGCTACGACCTGGTGTTCATGGACTGCCAGCTGCCCGTGCTCGACGGGCTGGCCGCGACCGAGGAGATCAGGCGGCGCGAGGACGCGCACACCCCGATCATCGCGATGACCGCGGCGGCGATGCCGGACGACCGGATCCGCTGCCTGGCGGCCGGGATGGACGACCACCTGGCCAAGCCCGTGGACTGGCCGCGCGTGCTCGCCAGCATCCCGGAGTGGGCGGCGTACTCCGGGCTCCCGCCCGAGCTGGTGGGCCTGTCGCCGGAGGCGCTCGCCGACGTGGCGGAGGCGTACCTGGCCACCGCCACGCGGACGTACGAGGAGCTGCGGCAGGCGGCGCAGGCCGGCGACGTGGCGGAGGTGGCCGCGCTCGCGCACCGGCTCAAGGGCAGCTGCGCGACCGTGGGGGCGGCCCGCGAGGCCGAGCTGTGCCGGCGCGTCGAGGATCGTGCGCGTACGGGCGCCGTCGACGGCGAGCCGCTCGACGAGCTGGGCGAACTTCTCAAGGTGACGCCGGCGTGGATGAACAATCCGTAGCCACTTGTTAACACCTGAGAAATTTGTCAACGTTAGTGTCGCGTTGTTACTAGTCGTGTTTGTTTGTAGTGATTGGAGGGTTGATGGCTGATTCGTCTGGTGAGCCCAGTCCAACGACCTCCCCCAGCCCGACGTCCTCCCCGACGCCCACCCCGTCCCCGACGGGCACCCCGACGGGCACCCCGACGGGCACCCCGACGGGCACCCCGACGGGCACCCCGACGGGCACCCCCACTCCCACGCCCACGGGGCCGACGAGCCCGAGCCCTACCCCCACGGGCTCCCCGAGCCCCACCCCTTCGGGCTCTCCGACGCCCACCCCGTCTCCTTCGGGCACGCCCACCCCCTCCTCCACGCCCACCTGGTCGCCCGTTCCGGCGCCCACCTGGTCGCTCACCCCTCCGGTGCAGGAGCCGTCTCCCCGCCCGACCCCGACCCAGGAGCCGGTCCAGCGCCCGAACACCCCCGGCGACGGCCTGAAGATCGACTGGACCTCGATCCGCCGCCTGGCCAGGCTCTTCGACAAGACCGGCGACGACGTCGTGGCGCTGCACCGCGGCTCCACCTCGCTGGCCACCACCTCCGACCTGGTCGGCGGCGACGAGGACGGGCGCGCGTTCGCCGAGTGGTACAGCGACGGCTACGACTCGCTCACCGAGGCGATGCGGCGCATCGCCGACAAGAACTTCAGCTCGGCGGGGAACTTCCGCGACCTCGAGAAGTTCTGGGACTTCCTGGAGCAGGAGATCATCAACACGCTGCCCAAGATCCCCGACCTTCCCGCGCCGCCGATCCCGCAGGCCCCGCCGCTCAAGGAAGGCGCCTGATGTTCGACCCCTTCCAGGCGCTGGCCTGGTTCGCCGACGTACACGTGCCGGTGGCCGACGTGAGCAACCTGCGGGACCGTGCCAAGGCGCTGCGCGCGCTGGCAGAGTCCATCGGGAAGGTCGCCCACCAGACCGACACCGGCGTCGCCGAGGCGCGCAAGGCGAACGACAGCCGCTCCGTGGACCGCTTCGCCGACGTGTGGCCGAAGGAGCTCGCCCCCCGCTACGCCGCGCTCCAGGAGGAGTTGCTGGACCTGGCGGCGGGCTGCGAGGAGTACGCCGACGCCGTGGAGGAGCACCGCGAACAGCTGCGGATCATCGGCACGTACCTCGCCGCCATGGCCTTCACGATGATGTTCGGCTTCGTCTACCCCGCGGCCAGGGTCGCGGCCGAGAAGGTGTTCAGATGGCTGGTGTCCAGGGCCAAGCTGGAGCGCACGATCTTCCAGAAGATCACCAAGCTGATCCTGGAGACGCGGATGGGCAAGCGCCGCGTCGGCAACTACTTCGTCCGTGAGGGGCTCGACGCGCTGGCCGACTCCGTGCTGTGGACCGTTCTCAAGACCGGCGTGCACGCGGGCAGCTCGGCGGCCACGGGACAGCCGATGGGCAACCTCTGGGAGTACGCGGGCAAGCACTTCGCGGCCGAGATGGCCTACAACGGCGGCATCAAGGCGCTGAGCGACGTGCGCAGGTTCTTCCCCGCCACGAAGGTCACCGAGACGCTGCTGGGCTCGGACCCCGCGGGCAAGTTCTTCCGCCGCACGCTCTCGGCCGCCACCATCTACCCCCTGGTCGCCGGTGGATCGATGTCGGAGCAGGGCGCACTCCGCTCGGCGCTGGCGCACGCGCCCAGGGCCTTCATCTTCAAGCGTTGAGTGAGTGAGGAACACCGATGACGACACCCCGTACCGGAGACCCGGAGCTCGACCGCGCGCTGGCCGAGATGGCGGCGCGGACGGCCGAGCTCGAGGAGGTGAGCCGCCTGCTGGAGGAGACCCGGGGGCGCGGCGAGAGCGCCGGCGGGCAGGTCGCCGTCGAGCTCAAGCCCACCGGCTCGCTGGCCGGGCTGCGCATCGACCCGCGGGCGATGCGGCTGGGCTCGCAGGCGCTGGCGGACGCCATCGTGGAGGCGTTCCGGCGGGCCGAGGATGACGTGGCCGGACAGTCGTACGACCTGGCGAGGACGGTCTTCGGCACCTGACCGCCGCGAGGTTGGCGCGATATGGGGTGAATGGCAAGCTTGGTGCCGTGCGTGTGATGTTGCTCGGCCCGTTCGAGGTGCGTGACGGGGAGGGGCGCCGGGTCGAGATCTCCGGTGCCAGGTTGTGCGCGCTGGTGGCCAGGCTCGCGCTGGAGCCGGGCCGGGTCGTGCCGTTCGAGGTGCTCACCGCCGCCATCTGGGGCGAGCGCCCGCCGGCCGGCAGCGCCAACGCCCTGCAGTCGCTGGTCTCCCGCACCCGGCGGCTGGTCGGCCACGCCGCGATCGAGTCGCACCCGGCCGGCTACCGGCTCGCGATCGACGCCGACGACGTGGACGTCTCCCGGTTCGAGCGGCTGGCCGGCACGGGGAACCTCGCCGCGCTGCGCCAGGCCGAGGGGCTGTGGCGGGGGCCGGCGCTGGCGGATCTGGCCGGGCTGCCGTTCGCGGACAACGCCGCCGTACGGCTGGACGAGCTGCGCCTGTCCGCCGCCGAGGACCGGCTTGAGCTGGAGCTGGGCGCGGGCAACGACGTGCTGGCGGAGCTGGGCCCGCTGGCGGCCGCGCACCCGTTGCGTGAACGCCTGCAGGGCCTGCTCATGCGGGCCCTGTACGCGGCCGGCCGGCAGGCCGACGCGCTCGACGCCTACGAGCGGACCCGGCAGACGCTGTCGGAGGAGCTGGGCGTCGACCCGTCCGCCGAGCTGGCCGAGCTGCACCTGTCGATACTCCGGCACGACCCGCAGCACCAGGACCGCCGCCGCACCCGCAGGTCGAACCTGCGCGCCCAGGTGACCAGCTTCGTCGGCCGCGAGCAGGAGCTGGCCCAGCTCGCGAAGGCGCTGGAGGCCGGCCGGCTCGTCACCGTCGTCGGCCCCGGCGGCGCGGGCAAGACCAGGCTGGCCGTCGAGGTCGCGGAGCGCTCGGCCGACCTGGCGCCCGACGGCGTCTGGCTGGCCGAGCTGGCGCCCGTCACCGACCCCCACGACGTCGCCAACGCGGTGCTCACGTCGATCGGCGGCCGGGACGGCGCCTGGTTCGAGGCCGGGGAGGGCGGCGCCGCCGAGCGGCTGGAGGAGGTCTTCGCCCAGCAGAGCGCGCTGCTCGTGCTCGACAACTGCGAGCACGTCGTCTCGGCCGTCGCCGAGCTGGTGGACCGGTTGCTGGGCGCCTGCCCCGACCTGCGCGTCCTGGCCACCAGCAGGGAGTCGCTGGCCGTCGCGGGCGAGAGCCTCTATCCCATCCCGCCCCTGGAGTGGCCCGCCGGCGCGACGGAGGACGCCCGCGGCTACTCCGCGGTCCGCCTCTTCGCCGAACGGGCCGGGGCGGTACGCCCGGGCTTCACCCTCGACGGGACCACCACCGAGGCGGTCGTCGAGATCTGCCGGCGGCTCGACGGCATGCCGCTGGCCATCGAGCTGGCCGCCGCCCGGGTGCGCGCGCTGAGCGTGGAGCAGATCGCGGCCAAGCTCGACGACCGCTTCCGCCTGCTCAGCAGCGGCAGCCGGACGGCCCTGCCCCGGCACCGCACCCTGCAGGCGGTGGTCGACTGGAGCTGGGACCCGCTGTCCGGCGAGGAACGGGAGCTGGCCATGGTGCTGGCGGCCTTCCCCGGCGGGGCCACGCTGGAGGCGCTGGAGGCGGTCAGCGGGCTCGACCCGCTCGACGCGCTCACGGCGCTGGTGGACAAGTCGCTGGTCGAGCTGTCCGGCGAGCGCTACCGCATGCAGGAGACGGTCAGGTCGTACGGGATGGCCAGGCTGGCGGAGTCCGGGCAGGACCGGGCCGTGCGGGACGGGCACGCGCGCTACTTCCTGCGGCTCGCCGAGGCGGCCGACCCCGAGCTGCGCGGCGCCGGCCAGCTCCACTGGGTGGACAGGCTGCGGGCCGAGCACGACAACATCGTGGCCGCGCTGCGGTTCGCGGCCGACGCGGGGGACGCCGAGCTGGGCGTGCGGCTGCTGGCGGCCGTCTGGTGGTTCTGGCTCCTGCAGGGCATGTTGATGGAGAGCGTGCGCTGGACGCGTGGCGTGCTTGACCTGCCGGGCGAGGTGCCGGAGGAGCTCCGGCCCGTACGGCTGGTGCTCCAAGGGCTCCTCCACCAGCAGCTCGGCGCCACGGAGGCGGCCCAGGAGGCGGTCCGGGCGGGGCTGGACCTCCGCGACCGGCTGGGCCGGCCCACCGGAGTCGTGCTCCTCGTCGCGCCGGTGATGATCGGCGAGCGGATGACGGCCGCCCGCGCCGGCGAACGCCTGCTGCCGGGCCTCACCGGGTGGGAGCGGGCGCTGACGCTGATGCTGATGTCCAGCGCGGCCGAGAGCGAAGGGGACATCGCCGGGGCGTTCACCCTCATCGACGGGGCACGGCGGGAGATGGAGGTCCTCGGCGACCGGTGGGCGCTGTCCTCGGCGCTGCGCCTGCTGGCCGAGCACCACGACCGCCGGGGCGACCCGGGCGCCGCGATCGAGGCGCGGTCACGGGCCCTGCGCCTGGCCGGCGAGCTGGGCGTCCTGGAGGACCAGGCCGCCATCCTGGCGAAGATCGCGATCTCGTACGCGCGGTCGGGCGAGCACGAGCGGGCCCGGTCGTACATGGAGGCGTCCTGGGACTGCGCGCGGCGCATGCGGCGGCCGGAGGGCGTCGAGTACCTGCGGTTGTCGCAGATCGAGGTGCTGCTCTGGAGCGGCGCCCTGGCGGAGGCGCGGCGGGAGCTGACGGAGGTCGAAGATCCCTCCTATCCTGCGGACGTGCGGGCCTGGGCCGCGTGCTTCCGGGCGATGGCCGCGCTGCTCGACGGCGACCGGCCGAGCGCCGGGCCGTCGCTCGACACTGCGATGGAGCTGGGGGACCTGCCGATCCTGGCCGCCGCCGCGCACGTGCGGGCGGCCGCGCTGGCCGACGACGAGCCGGGGCGGGCGGCGTACCTGCTGGGGGCCGCGACCGCGCTGCTCGGGACGGAGGACCGCAGCGGGTTCGGCGACCTCTTGCGGCCCGCGGAGCGGGCGCGGGCGGCGCTGGGGGACGAGGCGTTTGCCGCGGCGTACGGGAGCGGCGCCGCGCTCACCCGCGACGCCGCGATCAGCGCCGTCCGCCCGGAGTGAGATTCAGCAGGAAGGCCCCGCGCGCCGGACGCCCGCGCGGCCACCACCTCGGCGGCGCGGAACCGGCGTGACGCGCACGGCCCGGCCGTCCGGCGGGGCGCGGGCGACGGGAGCCGGGCCTCGGTGAGCACCGAGATGATCAGCGTGTCGTAGTTGGTGGCCAGCCGCGCCGCCTGGCCGTGCCCGTCCCGCAACGTCAGGCAGAGCCCGCACAGGTGCGCCTGCCAGGCCGCGCGCACCCGGTCTGGGCCTTTACGGTTTCCCGCCATCGAAGTCGGCGGCCCGCCCCCATACCCGCCGGGTCCGGGGCCGCCTAGCGTGAGGCGGCGTGATCAGTCTGAAGGGTTTGAGCAAGCGGTACGGCGACCGCCCGGCGGTCGACGACCTGACACTGGAACTGAGACCGGGCACGGTGACCGGGTTCCTCGGCCCGAACGGCGCCGGGAAATCGACCACGATGCGCCTCGTCCTCGGCCTCGACCGGCCCACCTCCGGCACCGCGCTGATCGGCGGCGTGCCGTACCGCCGGATGAGCAACCCGCTGCGCACGGTCGGCGCGCTCCTCGACGCCCGCGCGCTGCACCCGGGGCGCAGCGGCCACGCGCACCTGGTGGCGCTGGCCCGCGCCAACGGCATCCCCCGGCGGCGCGTGAGCGAGGTGCTCGAGACGGTCGGCATGGCCGGGGCGGCGCGCAAGCGGGCCGGGGCGTTGTCGCTCGGCATGAGCCAGCGGCTCGGCATCGCGGCGGCGCTGCTGGGGGATCCGGAGGTGCTGATGTTCGACGAACCCGTCAACGGGCTCGACCCGGACGGGGTGCGCTGGGTGCGCGGGCTCATGCGGTCGCTGGCCGCCGAGGGCCGGACGGTGTTCGTCTCCAGCCACCTCATGACCGAGATGCAGCTCACCGCCGACCACCTCGTCGTGATCGGCAAGGGCCGGCTCATCGCGGACGCGCCGCTGTCCGACGTCATCGCGGGCAGCTCCCTGACGGCCGTGCTCGTCCGCACCCCGCACGCCGGCGATCTCGCGGTACGGCTGCGCGCCGCCGGGATCGCGGTGGACCGGTACGGCGAGAACGAGCTGGAGGCCACCGGCGCCACCCTCGAAACGGTCGGCGACCTGGCCCACGAGGCCGGGATCCGGCTGCACGAACTGCGCACCCGGGAGGCCTCGCTCGAACAGGCCTACCAGGAGCTGACCGCGGGAAGCGTCGAGTACGGGGCGGGATCATGAGGACGTTGTGGCAGGCGATCGGGGCCGAGTGGGCGAAGCTGTGGTCGGTCAGGTCCACGTGGTGGTGCCTGGCCTGCGCGGCTGCGCTCATGGTGGTGACCGCGCTCACGCTGGGCGGCGCGAGCGCCACCGACGCCCTGCGTGAGGGCCGGACCGGCGTGCGGGTGACGGCCAGCGAGCCGGTGGTGTCGGCGACGTCGTTCGTCCAGTTCGCGCTGGTGGCGCTGGCGATGCTGGCGATCACCTCGGAGTACTCGTCCGGGAGCATCCGGGCCACGCTGCAGGCCACGCCCGTCCGAGGGGTGGTGCTGGCGGCGAAGGCGCTGGTGGTGGCGCCGGTGATGGCCGTGGCGGGCGTGCTGTCGGGGGCCGTCGCGACGGTGGTCGTCCAGGTCGCGTTGTCGGGTGACCTGTTCGGCGGGCTCGTCGTGTCGCCGATCGGCGAGGTCGTGCCGGACCTGCTCGGGGTCGGGGCGTTCTTCGCGCTGGTGTCGGTGATGACGCTCGGCGTCGGCGCCGCGATGCGCAGCGCGGCGGGCACGCTGACCGTGGTGTTCATGCTGCTCATGGGGCTGCCGCTGATGTTGCTGACGACGGGGAGCCAGGTGGCGCTGGACGCCTCTTTGCGGATGCCGACGTTCGCCGGGCTGGCGTTCATGGGAAGCGCGGACAACCTGGCCGGCGGGCCGATGCCGTACTCGGCGGGGGAGGGGCTGGCCTGGCTCCTCGCCTGGACGGCGGCGGCCCTGGCGGCGGGCTACGCGGTGCTGCGCCACCGCGACGCCTAGAATGGCGGCCCGTGATGCCTGGAGCGACGCGGATGACGCGTGGAGCAGTGCGGATCACGCCTGGAGCGGTGCGCGGCATCAGGGGGTCGCGCCTAGAATTCACGCCCGTGTCAGGCAGCAGGGCAGCGCGGGTGCTGGCCGGGGTCGTCCTCGGGATGGTCCTCGGCCTCGTCGAGCTGGTTTTCCTGTGCGTGGCGTGGCCGGCGTACCTGGTCCCCGCCGCCCGGCCCGCCGTCGTCCGGGGGCTGGACAGGCTGATGGCGCTGGAGCGGGCGAGGCTCTCCAGCTGGCTCGGGCACGAGGTGGCGCGGCGGGACGGCGGTTACGGCTTCCTCGCCGCGCGCGCCGCCCTGGGGGTCCTGGGCGGGTACCTGTGCGCGGCGGGTCTCTTCCTCGGCGGGCTCCTGCTGGTCGGCGGCCTGTGGGATCTCGCCTGGGGGCGGGCCCAGCCGGTGCCGGTGAACCTGCCCGGCGTCAGGATCGTCACCAGCAGCGGCATGCTCGGCCTGACCGGCGGCGCCGTGCTGCTCGCCCTGGTCGCCCTCCTGACCCTGGCCGTCGGATCGCTCGAACGGCGGCTGGCCGACCATTTCCTCGGCCCCGGCAGCCACGAGCTGATGCGCCGGCGGATCGCCGAGCTGACCGCCACTCGCTCCGGCATCGTCCGGGCCGTGGACGACGAGCGGCGCAGGATCGAACGCGACCTCCACGACGGCGTCCAGCAGCGCGGCGTCGCGCTCGCCATGCTGCTGGGCCGCGCCCGGCACAGCGCCGACCCGGAGAGGACCGGCGAGCTGGTCACCCAGGCGTACACCGAGTCGCGCCAGCTCCTCGACGAGCTGCGCAGCGTGGCCTGGCGCATCTACCCGACCGCGCTCGACGAGCTGGGGCTGCGCGCCGCGCTGGCGGGCGTAGCCGAGCGGTCGAGCGTGCCGGTGACCGTGCACTACGGGCTGACCGGGCGGCCCGTGTCGGAGGTGGAGACCGCGCTCTACTTCGTGGCCCGCGAGGCGATCACCAACGCGATCAAGCACGCCGGGGCGCGTGACATCCTGGTCGTGCTGACGGAGGACGAGCGGGCGGTGAGCGTGGTGATCTCGGACGACGGCTCGGGCGGGGCCGACCCGGCGGGTGGCGGGCTGTCGGGGCTGGCCCGGCGCGTGCTGGCGCTCGACGGGGAGTTCACGGTCCAGAGCCCGCCGGGCGGCCCCACCAAGATCGCCGCCACCCTCCCGAAAACACCGCCCGGCGGCTCCCCGGAGGAGCCGGAGGGCGTCTCCGGGCCGTCCGGGGGCTTCTCCGGTACGGGGTCGAGCGGGCGCGGTGCGGGGTCGAGCGGGCCCGTTGCGGGGTCGAGCGGGTCCGAGGCGGCAGGTTCCGGCGGGTCCGGGGTGGAGGCGGGCTCGTGCGGGTGATCCTGGCCGACGACTCCGTGCTGCTGCGCGAAGGGCTCACCCGGCTGCTCGACGACGCCGGCCACGAGGTGGTCGCCGCCGTCGGCGACGCCCCCGGGCTGCTCGCCGCCGTCGAGCAGCACCGCCCCGACGTGGCCGTGATCGACGTCCGCATGCCGCCCGGCCACAAGGACGACGGCCTCCGGGCGGCCCTGGAGATCCGCGACCGCCACCCCGGCGTCGGCGTGCTGGTCCTGTCGCAGTACGTCGAGCAGCACTACGCCGCCAGGCTCCTGGCCGGCTCCACGCGGGGCCTCGGCTACCTCCTCAAGGACCGGGTCTCGGAGGTGGCCGACTTCCTCGACTCGCTCGAACGCGTACGCGCGGGCGGAGCCGCTTTCGACCCTGAGGTGGTGCGGCAGCTCATGGCCCGCACCACCCACGCCGACCCGCTGAGCGACCTGAGCCCGCGCGAGGGCGAGGTGCTGCGGCACCTCGCCCAGGGCTTCGTGAACGCGGCCATCGCCGAGCGCCTGCACGTCTCGCTCAGCACGGTCGAGAAGCACGTCAACGCCATCGTGGAGAAGCTCGACCTGCCCCGCGACCCCGACTACAGCCGCCGCGTCCTGGCCATCCTCCGCTACCTGGACACGTGAGATCCGGGCGGCGAAGGCGCCCTCACTCCTGCCGGGTGAACGGCGAGTCCATCCCTTCGCGCACGTCGACCACCGGGCGATGACGGCTAGAACGCCATGTGGGCCAGCCAGTGCTCCAGCAGCGTACGGTCCCCGGAGACCGCCACCCGGGCGTCGTCGAGGGGAAGGCGGCGGGAACACACCAGCATGAGGTTCGCGACGGCCCCCGACACCACCGCGTCCGCCTTCACCGGCCCGTGCTCCCACCACAATCCCTCGGGACTTCTGACGATCACCCAGCCGTCGCCCGTGTCCGGCCGCACCCCCAGCCGCTCGCCCCGGCCGCGCAGTTCCACCAGACTCGGCTTCAGCGACTCCGAACCCGGAGAGGCCAGCATCTCCAGGCTCTCGGTGATCACGTCGGCCGCGAGGTCGTCGGCGATCTCGAACGCGGCCCCCGTCGTGGCCGCCGCGTCGTAGTGGTGGACGGCGGTGTCGCACAGCATTCTGCGCAGCCAGAACGCCGCGGGCCGCGGGCCCAGGAACGTCCACACCTCGGTGTCCGCCCCCACCTGCGCGATCGCGTCGATCAGCTTCTCGGCGCCGTCGCGCAGCCACCGCTCCCACCCGTCCGGCGCGCCCGCACCGGCCTGCCCCGGGTCGGGCACCGCAAGCGGCTCGCCCTTGCGCAACATCTCGGCCGCCCACCGGTGCGCCTGCCCGATGTGCCCCACGAGAGTACGCAGCGGCCAGTCCGGACAGGTCGGGACCATCGCCTCCGGATCCCCTCCGGCCGCCGCCCGGGCGAACCCGGCCGTCTGCTCCCGCAGCCCCTCGACCATCCGTGCGGTCTCCAGCGTCGCCATGACCAATCTCCTCTCGATCTCTTCCGCCGGTACGGTAGAAACTCCAGTCCAGTGGAGGTTCAAGTGCCTGAGACGGATCCGCAGCGAAGCGAGGACATCCGTCTCAGGGTGCCGGGCGGAGCTCGGCCGAAGACGCTGCGCGAGGAGACGCTGGGGATCGGGGACCTGGCGGCGCTGACCGGCGTTCCGGTGCGTACGATCCGCTTTTACTGCGACGAGGGCATCATCGAGTCGGTACGCAGCGCCGGCGGGCACCGCAGGTTCGACCGGGCGGCGGTGGAGCGGCTCGGGCTGGTCAGGCGGCTGCGCGGGCTCGGGCTGGGGCTGCCCGCCATCACCGGGGTGCTCAACGGCGAGCGTTCCATGGCCGAGGCCGTCGCGGTCGAGCGGGCGGCGCTCGACGTGCAGCTCGCCGGCCTCGCGTGGCGGCGCGCGTCCCTGCGGGCGGTCGAGGAGGCGAGCCCGGCCGAGCGGGCGGCCCGGCTGGAGCTGCTGGCAGCGGTGGAGGGCGGGCACGCGGCCCGCGACGCGCTGGTCGACTTCTGGCGGCGCACGATGGTGGCGCCGGTGTCGGCGGAGATGTTCGCCGGGTTCGTGGCGATGGCCGTGCCCCAGCCGCCCGCCGACCCGACTCCGCCGCAGGTGGTCGCGTACGCCGAGCTCGTCGCCCTGGTCGGCGACCGATCCCTGCTGCGCGGCCTGCTGACCAGGGCGCGGGTCAACGTCGAGCTGATCGCCGACGAGGACGAGCTGATGAACGGGGTCGCCGAGGCGTGCGCGCTGGCCCTGCCCCTGGTGCTGGCGGGCGAGCAGCCGCGGGTGGGCCCGGAGCTCGACCGGTTCGTGGCGGCGCACGCGTCGGTGCGGGGCAGCGGCGACACCCCGGCGTTCCGCCGGGAGCTGCTGGCGAACATGGCGGCGGACAGCGACCCGCGGCTGCGGCGCTACTGGCGGCTGGTGGGCGAGGTGAGCGGAGAGGCGGCCACGCTGGGCGCGACGCACCTGTGGCTGGCCGACGCCCTCGAACGTTCGATCCGTTCCGCCTGCTGAACCACCCGCTCCGGCGCGTGGATCGGGGTGACCCTCACCGTGGGCGGCGGGTCACGAGGACGGCGAGGACCGCCAGCGCAAGCCAGGCCGACGTGAGCCCGATCAGCCAGGTCCAGCCCGCGTGCCCGTACACGACGCCGCCCGCCGTGCCGCCGAGGCCGCTGCCCAGGTAGTAGCAGAGGGTGTAGACGCCGGCCGCGCGGCCACGGGCGCTCGGGGGCGCCTCGGCGGCGACCCAGGCGTTGGCGATGGCGTGCGCGGCGAAGAACCCGGCGGTCAGTACGGCGAACCCGGTCGCGATGATCGGCAGCGACGGGTGCCCGGTGAGCACGGAGCCCGTCACCGTCACGGCAAGGGCCGTGACCAGCGCCTTCGTCCAGCCCAGCCGCGCCGCCAGGCGCCCGGCGGCGGCCGAGGAGGCGGTGCCCATGGCGTAGGAGAGGAAGACGAGGGAGGCGGCGGCGGGAGCGAGGGACAGGGGAGGGGCGGCCAGGCGGAACCCGGCGGCGTTGTAGAGCGCGACGAACGCGCCCGTGGCCAGCGCCCCCACGGCGAACGGCCCGATCAGCCCCGCCCCGAGCCGAGCCCGCTGGACAGAACCCGCATCGGACGACCCGGACCCCGAGGTCGCCGACCCGAGCTCGGCGACCTGCGATCCAGGCTCAGGAGCCTCGTCGCGCGGGAGCGTGAGGGCCGCGAACAGCGCGCACAGCAGGGACAACACCGCCACCGCCAGCAGCGCGCCGTGCCACCCCATGGGCCCGGCGGCGAACCCGGCGCCGAGCCGGCCCAGCATCCCGCCGACCGAGTTCCCGGCGATCATCGCCCCCACCGCGGCGGGCAGCCGCGCCGTACCGACCGCATCGGCCAGGTACGCCGCCGCGACCCCGGCGAACCCCGCGACCGCCACCCCCTGCACCGCCCGCATCACCAGCAGCACGGAGAGGGACGGGGCCAGCGGCAGCAGCAGCCCGATGATCGCGGAGGCCAGCACGGACCAGACGATCACCCTGCGCCGCCCCACCAGCCCGGCGAGCCACGCCACCGGCAGCACGGCCACGGCCAGCGCCCCGGTGGCCACCCCGATGGTCAGCGAGGCGCTGCCCGGATCCAGCCGGAACCCGGCGGCGAGCTGCGGCAGCACGGGCTGCGGCGCGTACAGGAGGGCGAACGACGACACCCCTGCCGCGGCCACAGCCGCACTGACCCGCCGCGTGTCACGAACCGGAGGAGCATCGAGAACCACCACGCCTGCAACGCTAAGCAAGGCTAATAAATACGTCTAATACCGGAATCAGCGATAATTCATACCATGATGGATGAATCGGCTGACGAGCGGCTGGCGGCTCGCCTGGCGCCCGCGCTGGCGCTGCTGGCCGCCGTGGGTGAGACCGGGCACGTGACGCGTGCCGCCGAGCTGCTCGGCATCCCGCAGCCGACGGCCAGCCGCCGCCTCGCCGCCCTCGCGGACCTGGTCGGCGCCCCGCTCGTCGTACCCTCCGGCCGCGGCATCCGCCTCACCCGGTCGGGCCACACCCTGGCGGCCGCCTCCGTCCGCGCCCTCACCACGATGGCCGCCGCCGCCCGCGAGATCCGCGAGGAGATCGACCCGGCCTCCGGCCGCATCGTCCTGGGCTTCCTCCACCTGCTGGGCCGCACGCTCGTGCCGTCCCTCATCGGCGGCTTCCGCGAGCACCACCCCGGCATCCGCTTCAGCCTGGTGCAGGGCTCGCGCCACGACATGATCGAGGAGCTCCGCGAGGGCCGGATCGACCTGGTGTTCGTCGCCCCCATGCCCGTGGACGCCCCGGACCTCGCCGGCGCTCCCCTCGCCGACCAGGAGCTGGTGCTGTCCGTGCCCCCGTCCCACCGGTTCGCGGCGCGGGCGCGGGTGCGGGCGGCGGAGCTGGCGGGGGAGGAACTGGTGACGCTGGAGCCGGGGTACGGCCTTCGCCAGATCACCGACGACCTGTGCGCGGCGGCGGGGTTCGAGCCGAGGATCGCGTTCGAGGGTCAGGAGACGGAGACCGTACGCGGCCTCGTGGCGGCCGGGCTCGGCGTCGCCGTTCTTCCCCGCTCCACCCACCCCACGGCGGACGCGATCGCGACCGGCGTGGTGGAGATCCCGCTGTCCCCTCCGCTGTACCGGACCATCGGGGTGAGCTGGCTCCAGGACGCGCGCCTTCCTCCGGCCGTACGGGCCTTCAGGGACCACGCCCGCGCCGGGACCACCGACCTGGGCCCGGGCTTCCGCCCCGCCACCCCCTGAACCCCGTCAGACTGGTGGCCATGAATCACGATGGCGATGCCGGCGTGCCGGGTTCGTTGGCGAGGGTGCTCGCGGACGTGACCGCCGAGCGGGTGGCCCAGGACGTGCGGTGGGGCATGCAGCTCCTGCCCGACGGCACCGGGCACGAAGGAGCGGCGGCCGAGTCCGGCCGGACCAGGTCGGAGACGGAGGCGGCGGCCGAGGCCGGGACGCTGACGTGGCGGCACGTCCTGGCGGAGGAGGTGCTGGAGGCGTTCGCGGAGTCCGACCCCGGGAAGTTGCGCGCCGAGCTGATCCAGGTGGCCGCCGTCGCCGTCAAATGGGCCCAGGCCCTCGACCGCCGCCCACCTCTCACCCCCGATCGAGGGCGGCCGAGGGAGCGTTTCCGGGCGATCGTCGACGTGCACGTGCTCCTCCTGCGCGACTCCGAGGTGCTGCTCGGCAGGCGGGCCGGCACCGGGTACGGCGACGGGCTGTGGCATCTGCCCTCAGGCCACCTGGAGGCGGGCGAGTCGGCGACCGAGGCGGCCGTCAGGGAGGCGGGCGAGGAGGTCGGCGTGACGATCGACCCGGCCGACCTCAGATTCGTCCACGTCATGCACCGGGCCCCGGAACGCGTCGGCCTCTTCTTCGCCGCCGACACGTGGACCGGCGAGCCGTACAACGCCGAACCGGACAAATGCTCCGAGGTCGCCTGGTGGCCCTTGGACGGCCTGCCCCACGACATGGTCGGCTATCCGGCGGCGGCCATCGCCAACGTCGTGAACAGCGTGCCCTACGCCCTGCACGAATGGTCTACACATCGATGATGGGCCGCATGTAGCAGAAGGTCGATCGTTGACCGCACAAGCGTACAGAGCCTGGGACTGACTCGGAAAGCACTACACAGCCTTGACGCAGTTAGAGGCCACTGTTGAACTCGGTGGTGTCGTCATGAGCAGGAGGCCCGAGATGTCCATCGACTACTCCGAGCGCATCCCCAACAACGTCAACCTCGCCGAGGACCGCCGGCTGCGGCGGGCGCTGGAGTCGTGGCAGCCGCGCTTCCTGCAGTGGTGGTCGGAGATGGGCCCCGCGCTGCCCACCCAGGACGTCTATCTCCGTACGGCCGTCGCGGTCGGCCGCGAGGGGTGGGCGCACTTCGATCACGTGGCGCTGCCGGACTACCGCTGGGGCATCTTCCTCGCCGAACGCGACACCGACCGGCGCATCGCGTTCGGGCAGAACAAGGGACAGCCCGTCTGGCAGCAGGTGCCCGGCGAGTACCGGGCGGACCTGCAGCGGCTCATCGTCATCCAGGGCGACACCGAGCCGGCCAGCGTCGAGCAGCAGCGGCGGCTCGGACTCACCGCCCCCTCCCTCTACGACCTGCGCAACCTCTTCCAGGTGAACGTGGAGGAAGGGCGGCACCTGTGGGCCATGGTCTACCTGCTGCACGCCTATTTCGGCCGGTCCGGGCGGGACGAGGCCGAAGCGCTCCTGCTGCGCAACTCGGGCAGCGAGGACTCTCCGCGCATCCTGGGCGCCTTCAACGAGGAGACGCCGGACTGGTTGTCGTTCTTCATGTTCACGTACTTCACCGACCGGGACGGGAAATACCAGCTCGGCACGTTGAAGGAGTCGGCGTTCGATCCGCTGAGCCGTACCTGTGAGTTCATGCTCAAGGAGGAGGCCCACCACATGTTCGTGGGGACCACGGGCGTGGACCGGGTGGTGGAGCGTACGGCGCAGCTGATGCGCGAACACGACACCGACGACGTCTGGGAGCACGGCGGCATCCCGCTTGACGTCCTGCAGAAGTACATCAACTTCCACTACAGCGTCAGCCTCGACCTCTTCGGCGGCGAGACCTCCACCAACGTGGCCAACTACTTCACCGCCGGGCTCAAGGGGCGCTGGCAGGAGGAGCGGCGCAAGGACGACCACGTGCTCACCGAGACGGTCGCCGTCGTGCAGCGGGTCGAGGCGGGACGGCCGGTCGACGTCGAGCTGCCCGCGCTCATCGCGCTCAACGCCGACCTGCGCGGCGAGTACATCGCCGACTGCGCCACCGGCGTCAACCGGTGGAACCGGATCCTCACCGACCGCGGTCTCGGCGCGGTCCTCTACCTGCCGCACCTGGGGTTCAACCGGCGGGTGGGCATGTTCGGCGGGCACCACATCTCGCCGCACGGGCGCGTTCTCGATCAGCCGGCCTGGGAGGCGTCGCGCGGCCTGTGGCTGCCGACGGCCGAGGACAAGGCGCGCGTCCAGGCTCTGATGCGCCCCGTCTACGAACCCGGGAAGATCGCGGCCTGGGTGGCGCCACCCCGCAACGGCATCAACGGCCGGCCGTTCGACTACGAGTACGTCCACCTGTGACGGACCCCCTCGTGAGTGGATCTCTCGGGGAGCGGGGGCGTGACCGGGCGCACAGGGTGTTATCTTGCCTGCGTGGCGGGCGTGGATGGGGACGGGCTGACGGAGGCCTTCCTGCGCGAGCCGCGGCGCTATACCAGCCACCAGGTGGCCTACATGGCAGGGGTGCCGGTCTACCGCGCGCGGCGCTACTGGCGTGCCCTGGGGTTCGCGAACGTGGCCGATGACGCGGTCGAGTTCACCGACTCCGACGTGGAGGCGCTCAGGACGATGCTCGCGCTGGTCAGCTCGGGCGTCTACGACGAGGAGCACATGCTGCTGGTCGCGCGCTCGATCGGCAGCGCGACGACCCGGCTGGCCGAGTCGCAGGCCGAGCTGGGCGTCGAGGCGCTCGACCAGGCCGGGGTGCCGCTGGCCGAACGCCCGCGGGCCTGGCGCCGGCGGGCCGAGCGGGTGGTGCCCGACCTGGCGCGCCTGCTGGTCTACGCCTGGCAGCGCCAGCTCGCCGCCGCCGCGGGGCGCATCGCCGAGCAGGACATGAGCGCCGTACGCCTGGCCGTCGGCTTCGCCGACCTGGTCGCCTTCACCCGGCTGAGCAGGCAGATCACGGCAAGCGAGCTGTCCAGGCTGATCGACAGGTTCGAGGGGCGCTCGGCCGACATCGTGACCTCGACCGGCGGGCGGGTGGTCAAGACGCTGGGCGACTCGGTGCTGTTCGTGGCCGAGCAGTCGCACGTCGTGGCCGAGATCGCGTTGCGGCTGGTGGAGACGCACGCGAAGATCAAGGACATGCCGGAGCTGCGGGTGGGGCTGGCGGCGGGGCCGGTGATCTGGCGCATGGGGGACGTCTTCGGCACCACGGTCAACCTGGCGAGCCGGCTCACGGCGCTGTCGCTGCCGGGGACGATCCTGGCGGATCCGCAGTTCGCCGAGGAACTGGAGGGGGACCGGGCGTTCCGGCTACGGCCCGTCAACCGGCTGTCGGTCCGCGGCCTCGGCGAACTGGCCCCGTTCACGGTCACCCGCGCCGGCTCCTGACCCACGCCCCCGGAACCCGCACCTTCGCCGACACCCGGGAGCCGCGCGCCGCACGGGGTGCCGCGCCAAAGCCAGGCGCCACCGACCCGCGCCCCGGCGGCCTATCGGCCGGGACGACGTAGGGCGTCGGACGGCGTCACAACGTCGAGGCGAGGCGGGGTTTGTGCTCGCCGGCTGTTTTCGGGGGTGGGCAACCTGGGGTTGCGGTCGATGCGTCACTACCGGCAGCAGGCTCTCATGAGAGGCGATCAAGTTGGCGGATAGGGCGATATTTCAGGACTTCGTGGTGACGAGGTCGGATCGGCTGTTACGCACGGCGTACCTGCTGACCCACGACTGGGCCACCGCGGAGGACCTGCTGCAGGAGGCGCTGGCCAAGGCGTGGTTCGCCTGGGCGGGCATCGACGAGCCCGAGGCGTACGTGCGCCGGACCCTGGTGACCACGTACACGTCCTGGTGGCGTCGCAGGTGGCGCAGGGAGCTGCCCAGCGGGGACCTGCCGGAGGAGCCCGCGCACGACGAGGCGGGCAGGCGCGAGGAGCTGTGGCAGGCGGTCGGGCGGCTGCCCGCCAGGCAGCGCGCGGTGATCGTGCTGCGTTTCTACGAGGATCTGCCGGTGGCCGAGGTGGCCGCCATCCTGGGCTGCCAGGAGGGCACGGTCAAGAGCCAGACCGCCAAGGCGCTGGCCAAGTTGCGAGTGGACGAGTCGATCGTGAAGGAGCTGCACCGATGACCGTGCAAGACCTGCGTGACGTCCTGCGCGAGCAGGCCGAGGCACCTTCGCCGGCCAACCCGAACCGGCACGACCAGGTCCGCTCCCGCATCCGCAGGACCCGCCTGCGCAGGCGGGCGACGGTGGGCACGGCGGCGGTGGCGGCCGTGGCGGCGAGCGCCGTGGTGGGCGTCTCCTTGCTCCCCGGTACGGTGACCGCACCGGGGCCCGGCACGACCGCCACGGCAAGGACCGAACAGGACAAGCCCGCCGGACTGCCCGAGGAGTTCACCGCCGGCGACGGCACCGCGTACCGCCGCCTGGCCGTCGGCACGATCAAGAAGGCGGGCGCGAAGAAGGTCTCGCTCACGGTGCCGGTCTCCGGCAAGCCGCTGGACGTGGCCATGACGTGCGACGGCGAGCGCGGCACCAACACGCCCCGCGTCTTCGTGAACGGCAACGCCGACACCGGCGCCCAGGTCGTGCCGTGCGGGACGGGGATGCAGCTGCGCCCGCTGTCCGTGGTCCGGCGCGGCGCGACGGAGGTCACGGTCACGTTCGACACGACCGTCGTCGGCCGGGGCTGCGTCCAGCGGACGAAGGACGGGCCGTGCGTGGCTCCCACGCCGAAGGAGGCCACCTGGCACGTGGCCGTCTATGAGTGGACGCCGCCCGCCCGGCCGGTCGAGCCCGAGCCGGTCAGGGACTTCCCCGCCAAGGTGGGCGGGTGGAAGCTGGCCCGTTCGGCGACGGGCATGTCGGATCGGGACTCGTCATTCACCCTCGAGGTCAGGAGCGCGAGCGGGAAGATCGGCCTGGACCAGCTCTGCACGGGTGAGCTGGCCGCGCGGATGTGGTTCAAGGTCCGGATCAACGGCACCGACTCCTCGATGGTCGGCAGCTGCGGCGTCTGGAAGAGTGGTGATTACCCCATGGCCATGATCGAGTACGCCGTCCCCAAGGACAGCCGGGTGACGATCAGCGGAAGGATCGGCCTCTGGGGCGAGTACACCAACCGCCCGGTGCGCTGGTCGGTGGGCGTGTACGTAAAGTAGATCGCGTGACGGAACGCGCAGCCTTCGAGGGCAGGCTGGTGGACGCCGACGCGCGCCTCATGTGGCAGGCGCGCTACGGCCACTTCACCGCCATGCAGGTCAGGGATCGCCGGGTGCGGGGGCTCGACCTGCACGTCGCCCGCCTGGAGGCGGCCAACGCCGAGCTGTTCGGGGTCCCGGTCGACCGCGCCGCCGTGCTCGGCTCGGTCGCGGCGGTGCTCGGCGACGACGTGCGCGACGCGAGCGTGCGCGTGTCCGTGGTGGAGTTCGCCGACGGCCCGCGCGTCCTCGCCACCGCTGCCCCGCCCCACGAGCCGCCCGCCGGCCCGGTGAGCGTCAAGTCGGTCGTCGGCCAGCGCTATCTGCCGCACATCAAGCAGGCGTCCGGCATGATGCAGGCCCACATCGGGCGGCAGGCCAAGCGCGAGGGCTTCGACGAGGCGCTGCTCACCGCCGAGGACGGCCTGATCAGCGAGGGCTCGATCACCAACGTGGGCGGCTTCGCCGGCGGGCGCCTGGTCTGGCCGGACGCGCCGATGCTGCGCGGGATCACGATGCAGCTGCTGGAGCGGATGGACGTCCCGCAGGAGCGGCGGCCGTTGAAGGCCGCCGACCTGCAGGGGTTCGACCAGGTCTTCCTCTGCAACTCCTGGGGCGTCTGGCCGGTCGGCGGGGTGGACGACATCCCGCTGCCCCAGGACGACACGCTGATGGCGCGCGTTCTCGAGCATTACGACCGTATTGCGTGGGATCCACTGGACTGACCCCTTTGTCAGGTACGATCGCCGATCATCGTTCTGCGATCGCAAGGGAAGTCCGCATGACGACTCGCCGGCACGCCATTGGTGATCTCCTCCGTCGCTCGGCCGCCCGCTATCCGGCCAAGACCGCCATCGTCTACGGCGACCTGCGGCAGAGCTACGCCGACCTCGACCTGGCGGTGAACCGCACGGCCAACGCCCTGGCCGCGCGTGGCGTCGGCAAGGGCGACCGGTTCGCCGTCTTCAGTCACAACAACCACGCGTTCGTGGTGGCGTACTTCGCGCTGGCGCGGCTGGGCGCGATCTCCGTGCCGATCAACTTCATGCTGGGCACGGAGGAGGTCGCGTACATCCTGGAGCATTCCGGCGCGACCGGGATCCTCGTGGAGGAGGCGCTGCTGCCGGTCGCCGCGGCGGCGGCCGGGCCGCAGGTACGGGTGCGCGGCGTGATCGGGTCGGCCGACGGCTGGGAGTCGTTCAAGGAGTGGGCGGCCTTCGCCGACGCGTCGGAGCCGCAGGTGGAGATCGACGACGACGACCCGATCCAGCTCATGTACACCAGCGGCACCGAGTCGCGGCCCAAGGGCGCCACGCTGTCGAGCCGCAGCCTGATCGCCCAGTACGTCACCTGCGTCGTGGACGGCGAGATGAGCCACCACGACGTGGAGATCCACGCCCTCCCGCTCTATCACTGCGCCCAGCTGCACTGCTTCCTGACGCCCGGCGTCTACCTCGGCGCCACCAACATCATCCTGCCCGGCGCCACCCCCGCGGCGATCCTGGCCACGATCGAGGGCGAGCGCGCCACCAAGCTCTTCTGCCCGCCCACCGTCTGGATCGGCCTGCTGCGCCACCCCGACTTCGACCGCCGCGACCTGTCGTCCCTGCGCAAGGGCTACTACGGAGCCTCGATCATGCCCGTCGAGGTGCTGAAGGAGATCGCCGCCCGCCTGCCGGACGTCCGCCTGTTCAACTTCTACGGCCAGACGGAGATGGCCCCGGTCGCCACCATCCTCGGCCCGGACGAGCAGCTCACCCGTCTCGGCTCGGCCGGCAGGCCCGCCCTCAACGTCGAGACCAGGGTCGTCGACGACCAGGACAGGCCCGTGCCGCCCGGCGTGGTCGGCGAGATCGTCCACCGCAGCCCGCACGCCATGCTCGGCTACTGGAACGACCCGGACAAGACCGCCGAGGCGTTCAGGGGCGGCTGGTTCCACAGCGGCGACCTGGGCGTCATGGACGCCGACGGCTACCTGTCCGTGGTGGACAGGAAGAAGGACATGATCAAGTCGGGCGGCGAGAACGTCGCGAGCCGCGAGGTGGAGGAGGCCATCTACCAGCATCCGGAGGTGGCGGAGGCGGCCGTGTTCGGGGTGCCGGACGAGAGGTGGATCGAGGCGGTCACGGCCGCGGTGGTGCTCCGCGAGGGTGGCGGGGTGACGGAGGGTGAACTGATCGCGTTCCTGCGGGAGCGGCTGGCGGCGTTCAAGACGCCCAAGCGGGTGGTGTTCGTGGACGCCCTGCCCAAGAACGCCTCCGGCAAGGTGCTCAAGCGGGAGCTGCGCGACGCGTTCTGATCGCGCGGCCCCGAGCCGGCGTCAGCCCGGCGATTAGCGGGCATTCACTCTCGGTGACGACCTCCCCTTCAGGCCTTGGGGCGCTCCGCCGTCTCGACCGAGAGAGGCTGCATGCCGAGTTTGCCCGAGATCATGCACCGTACGTTCTTCCGTACCCTGTCCCTGCTGTCCCCGGCGGGGCAGGGGGTGCTCCTGCGCTACGTCTTCGACTGGCTGCACCGGACCCCTGACCCGTGGAAGCTCGCCACGGACAGTTACGAGCAGGACAAGTACCGCACCACGCTCAAGCACCTGCCCGCCCGGCCGTACCGGCGGATCATCGAGGTCGGGTGCAGCGAGGGCGTGTTCACGCACGTGCTCGCGGTGACGTACCCGGACGCGGAGATCATCGGGGTGGACGTGTCGGAGCGGGCCCTGGCGCGGGCGCGCGAGCGGGTGCCGCAGGACGGGCGGGTGCGCTTCATCCGGGCGGACATCCTCACCCATCGCTCCGACCAGCGCTTCGACCTGGTGTTCTGCTCAGAGACCCTCTACTACCTGGGCCGCCACGAGCGGCTGCGGCGGGCGTCGGCGCAGCTCAGCGAGCTGCTGGTGCCCGACGGGGTGCTCGTGGCGGTCCACCCGTGGCCCGAGGCCGGCCGGCTGCACCACTACCTGGACTCGCACGCGGCGCTGTCACGCCTGACCGAGCAGGTCTACACCGCCACGTCGCGCCCGTTCGCCGTCACCGTCTACGGGACGAGACCGGCGACGCCGTCCTCCTAGCCGCCGGCCTTGCCCAGGAGGTCGGCGGCGATCTGGCGGATCACCACGCGCTGGATCTTGCCGGTCGCCGTCTTCGGCAGCTCGTCCAGCACCAGGACCTCGCGCGGCCGTTTGAAGGAGGCCAGGCCCTCCCGGCAGAAGCCGATCAGCTCGCCGGCGTCCACCGTGCGGCCCGGGGCGGACACCACGCAGGCCACCGGCTTCTCCAGCCCGTCCTCGTCGGTGTACGCCACGACGGCGCACTCGCCCACCGACTCGTGCTGGAGCAGCCGGGCCTCGACCTCCATCGGCGACACCCAGATGCCACCCGCCTTGATCATGTCGTTGGAGCGGCCGAGGCACTGGTAGAAGCCGTCCTCGCCCCTGATGTAGGTGTCGCCGGTACGCAGCCACTCGCCCTGGAACACCTGGCGGGTGGTCGCCGTGCGGCACCAGTAGCCGGTGGCCACCGAGTCGCCCCGGACGTACAGGTGGCCCGGCTCCCCGTCCTCGACGGGCGCGCCGGAGTCGTCGAGCAGCTTGGCCTCGTAGCCCGGAACGACGGTGCCCGAGCTGCCCGGGCGTACCCGGCCCGGGTGGTTGGAGATGAAGATGTGCAGCGCCTCCGTGGAGCCGAGGCCGTCGATGACGTCCACCCCGAAGCGCTCGGTGAAGCGGCGGTAGATCTCGGCGGGCAGCGCCTCGCCGGCCGAGACGGCCAGCCGTACGGACTGGAAGGCGCCGGCGGGGGCGTCGGAGGCGAGCAGCGCCGCGAAGAACGTCGGGCCCGCGAAGAACAGCGTCGGCCGCTCCTCCATCACCCTGGCGGCCACGCCCGCGGGGGTGGGCCGCGCCGGGTCGAGGAGCGCCGTGGCGCCCGCGGCCAGGGGGAAGAACATGGAGTTGCCGATGCCGTACGCGAAGAACAGCCGCGCGACCGAGAAGCACCGGTCGTCGGGGCGGATGCCGAGGACCTGCCGCCCGTACCCCTCGTAGACGTCCTGGACGGCGCCGTGCCGGTGCATGGCCGCCTTGGGGGCGCCGGTGGTGCCGGAGGTGTAGAGCCAGAGGGCGGGGGAGTCGCGCCAGGTCTCGTAAGGGAGGCCCGCCGCCCTGCCCGACTCCAGGACGTCGGACCACAGGCACACCGGCGTCGTCTCCCCCTCCTTCTCCTCCGCCGGCGGGTCGATGAGGACGAGCACCGCCACGTCGGGAGCGTTCCGCACGGCCTCGCGCACGGTCGGCGCGAACTCGGGGGTGGCCACGACGACCCGCGCCCGCGAGTCCCGGACCAGGGTGGCGAGCTCGGTGGGGTTGTACATGGTGGAGACCGGTACGGCGACCGCGCCCATGCGCATGACGGCCAGGATGGTGATCGCGGTCTCCGGGCGGTCGGACATGACGAGCAGGACCCGCTCCTCGGGGCGGACGCCCATCGTGCGTAAACCGGCCGCGAACCTGGCCACGTGGTCGGCCAGCTGCGCGTAGGTCAGCGTGCCCGCGGGGCCGGTGAGGGCGATGCGATCCCCGTGGCCCGCTTCGACCTGGCGGTCCACGAGAAAGACGCTGGCGTTGAACGACTCGGACGACATGGGCGTCCCCATCCGCAGGCGCGTGTACGTAGGGAAATCTTCTACATGGGAGGGGTGTGCCGTCAATGACGTGTAGTACGGAGGGAACCCATCGTCCGGGGTTGCGGTCCTTTGAGGGGAAGGGCGTGCCGGAGGTCGGGGCGGAGGATCAGTCGAGGAGAGCGCCGAGGGCGGGGCGTTCGCTGGCGGGGACGTAGCCGGCGTAGTAGTCGTACATCGCCTTTCTCGACAGGCGGGCGGCCAGCGGGCCGTCGCCGGCGCGCATGGCGGCCAGCACCTCCTCGTGGTGCCGGATGCTCTGCCGCATCAGCGCCTCCTGGTCGGACGCGTCGGCGAGCTTCTCCGAGATCAGCTTGAGCACGATCGAGCGGACCACGTCCGTGCAGATCTGGATGAGCTTGTTGCCGCTCGCCCGCGCCACCACGTCGTGGAAGGCCACGTCGGCCTCGCCGAACGCGTCCTGCCCCGCCTCCACGGCGCCCCGCATCTGAGCGACGGCCGACTCCATCTCGGCGAGCTGCGCGTCGGTGCGCAGCCGGGCCGCCAGCAGGATCGCCGACGAGTCGAGCACCATCCTGAACTGCACCAGCTCGGCCAGCGACAGCTCCTCCACCCTGGCCAGCGTGGTCATCGACTTGTGCAGCGTGGCGGGCGAGAAGGGCAGCACCTCCGCCCCGTTGGGGTCGCCGGGCCGTGACCGCACCAGGCCGCGCGCCTGGAGCACCCGCAGCGCCTCGCGCACGGTGGACCGGCTGACCGAGAACTGCACCATGAGCTCCCGCTCGCTCGGCAGCCGCTCGCCCGGTGAGAGGGAGCCGCTCTCGATGGCCTCCTCGACCTGCTCCACCACCCGCTCATAGGCGCGTACGGCACGCACCGGCTCGAACCGCGGACCACCCATGAATGCCCCCTTGACCCGAGCCGCCGTCGACTGGCAATGTGCGTAGCCTACTGGTCCGACCAGTGCACTAGCCAGGAGGCAGTAACACATGAGGCGAATCGGAACCTGGATCGCCGCCGGCGCTCTCCTGCTGGGCACGGCCGCCTGCGGCGGCACCTCCAGCGGCGGCGGCAGTGCGGGCACCCCCAAGACCCAGACCCTTTCCGTGGGATTCGTGGCCGAGCCCGCGAACCTCGACTTCACCTCGACGGAGGGCGCCGCCATTCCGCAGGCGCTGCTCGTCAACGTCTACGAGGGCCTGGTCAAGCTCGACCAGGACGGCAAGATCGTGCCGCTGCTCGCCGAGAAGTGGGACATCTCGCCCGACCGCAAGACCTACACGTTCAACCTGCGCAAGGACGTCAAGTTCAGCAGCGGGGCGCCGTTCACGGCCGACGACGTGGTGTTCTCGCTCGACCGGGTCAGGACGGACTGGAAGCTCAAGATCAAGGCGCAGCTCGACGTCGTCGACAAGGTGGAGAAGAAGGACGACTCCACCGCCGTCGTCACGCTCAAGAAGCCGAGCAACGGCTTCCTCTACTCGATGGCCACCAGGCTCGGCGCCATGTTCAGCCGGACCGGGGTCGCCGACCTGGCCAACAAGCCCGTCGGCACCGGCCCGTACACGCTCGGCTCGTGGCGGCGCGGCGACTCCATCCAGCTCAACGCGAACGCCTCCTACTGGGGCACGAAGCCGCCGCTGTCGGCGATCACGCTGAAGTACTTCAAGGACGCCACGGCGATGAACAACGCGCTGCTGACCGGCGGCATCGACGTCATCTCCGCCGTGCAGGCGCCCGAGTCGCTGCAGCAGTTCGCCGACCCCAACCGCTTCCAGACGGTCGAGGGCACCACGAACGGCGAGGTCGTGCTGTCGATGAACAACAGCCGCCCGCCGTTCAACGACAAGAAGGCTCGGCAGGCCGTCCGCTACGCGATCGACCACAAGGCGCTGCTGGAGACCGCCTGGGCCGGGCGCGGCCAGCTGATCGGCTCGATGGTGCCGCCCACCGACCCCTGGTACGAGGACCGCACCGGCGACTACCCGTACGACCCGGCCAAGGCCAAGGAACTGCTCGGCGGCAAGACGCTCAACGTCAAGATGCGCATCCCCAACCTGCCGTACGCGGTGGCCAGCGCGCAGGTCGTCAAGTCGCAGCTCGCGCAGGTGGGCATCACCGCCGACATCGAGCCCCTGGAGTTCCCGGCCCGCTGGCTGGACGTGGTGTTCAAGCAGGGCGACTACGACCTGTCCATCATCAACCACGTCGAGCCCCGCGACATGGGCATATTCGCTGACAAGTCGTACTACTTCCACTACGACAACCCCGAATTCGGCAAGCTCCTCGCCTCCGCCGACGAGGGCACCGAGCAGCAGCAGACCGACGACCTGAAGAAGGCCGCGAAGCTGCTGTCCGACGACGCGGCGGCCGACTGGCTCTTCCTCTTCCCCAACCTGATCGTGGCGAAGAAGGGCGTCACCGGGCTGCCGAAGAACGCCATCGCGGAGTCCTTCGACTTCACCGCGCTCTCCAAGCAGCAGTGACGCTTTACCTGATCAAACGCCTGGCGGTGCTCGTCGCGAGCACCGCCGTGGCAGGCGTGGTGGTGTTCGCGTTCATGGCGCTGCTGCCCGGCGACCCGGCGGAGGTCGCGCTCGGCGTGAACGCCACGCCCGACGCGGTGGCGGCGCTGCGCAAGCAGTTCGGCACCGACCGGCCGCCCGTGGCGCAGTTCTTCGACTGGTTCGGCGGGCTCCTGCAGGGCGACTTCGGCACCTCGTACGTGACCAGCTCGCCCATCGGCCCGCAGATCAGCGACCGGCTCGGCGTCACGGCCGTGCTGGTGCTCGGCGGGATGCTGGTGGCGGTGGTCATCGCGGTGCCGCTCGGCACGTTCGCGGCCGTGCACCACCGCAACCCGCTCGGGGCGGCCATCAGCGCGCTCAGCCAGGTCGGCATCGCGATCCCGGCGTTCCTGGCGGGCATCCTGCTGGTGTTCGTGTTCGCGGTGCAGGCCCAGGCGCTGCCGTCCGGCGGCTACGTGCCGATCGCCGAGGACCCGGCGCAGTGGCTGCTCAGCCTGCTGTTGCCGTGGTTGTCGCTCGGCCTCGTGCAGGGCGCGGTCCTCACCCGGTACGTGCGCAGCGCCGTGCTCGACGTGATGCGCGAGGACTACCTGCGCACGGCCCGCGCCAAGGGCCGGGGCAGCACCGGCGCCCTGTGGCGGCACGGCCTGCGCAACGCCTCGATCCCCGTCGTCACCGTGCTCGGCCTGCAACTGGCCACGCTGCTGATCGGCGCGGTCGTGGTCGAGCGGGTCTTCGTCATCCCCGGGCTCGGCGACCTGCTGCTCAACGGCGTCGCCGGGCGTGACCTGCTGCTCGTCCAAGGTGTGGTGATGGTGCTGGTGGCGGCCGTCCTGCTGATCAACTTCGTGGTGGACGTGGCGTACCACGTGCTCGATCCGAGGCTGCGATGAGGGGCCGGATGAACGCCGGGCTGGTGATCGGCGGCGTGCTCGTCGGGCTCGTGGTCCTCGCGGCGGTGGTGTCGTTCTTCTGGACGCCGCACGACCCGACGCTCGTGGACGCCGCGCGCAAGCTGCGCCAGCCGGGCGGCGGCTACCTGCTGGGGGCCGACAAGTTCGGCCGCGACACCTTCAGCCAGATCATGGTCGGCGCGCGGACCACGCTCTACGTGGGCATCGTGGCCGTCGGCATCGCCGCCGTCATCGGCACGCCGCTCGGCATGATCGCCGGGATGACGCCGCGCGGCTGGCTCTCCGAGCTGATCATGCGGGTCAACGACCTGGTGTTCGCGTTCCCGGCGCTGCTGCTGGCCGTCATGCTGGGCGCGGTCTACGGGCCGGGCACGCTCACCGCGATGATCGCGATCGGCGTGGCCACCGTGCCCGCGTTCGCCCGGGTGGCCCGCGCCGCCACGCTCCAGGTCATGGTGACCGACTTCATCCTGGCCGCCAGGGCCGCCGGGCGCCGCCGTCCGGCCATCGCGATGCGCCACGTGCTGCCGAACATCGGCTCCGTGCTCATCGTGCAGGCGTCGGTGTCGTTCGCGATCGCGATCCTGGCCGAGGCGGCGCTGTCGTTCCTCGGCTTCGGCACCCGCCCGCCCATCCCGTCGTGGGGGCGGATGCTGCAGGAGTCGCAGGAGCTGCTGTTCTCGACCCCGCGCCTGGCGCTCTGGCCGGGCCTGGCGATCGCGCTCGCGGTGCTCGGCTTCAACCTCCTCGGGGACGGCCTGCGCGACTACCTCGATCCGAAGCTCAGGAGGGTCCGTGCTGAAGGTTGAGGGGCTGACCGTACGGGCCGACTCGCTGGAGCTGGTGCACGAGGTGTCGTTCGCCATCGCGCCCGGCGAGCGGGTCGGGCTGATCGGCGAGTCCGGCTCCGGCAAGTCGCTGACCGCGCTGTCGCTCATGGGCCTGCTCCCCGAGGGCGTCACCGCCTCGGGCACGGCCACGATGGGCGGGAACGACCTGGTCGGCGTGCCCGAGAGCCGGCTGAAGCGGCTGCGCGGCCAGGACATCTCCATGGTCTTCCAGGAGCCCATGACCGCGCTGAACCCGCTCATGCGCATCGGCGCCCAGGTCTCCGAGGTCATGACCCTGCACGGCACGCCGCGCCCGCAGGCCCGTGCGAAGGCGCTCGACCTGCTGGAACGCGTACGCCTGCCCGAACCGGCGCAGATCGCCCGCGCGTACCCGCACCAGCTCTCCGGCGGCCAGCGCCAGCGCGTCATGCTCGCCATCGCCCTGGCCAACGAGCCCGGCCTGCTCATCTGCGACGAGCCCACCACGGCGCTCGACGTCACCGTGCAGAAGCAGATGCTGGAGCTGATCGCCGAGGTCGCGCCCGCGCTGCTGTTCATCACCCACGACCTCGCCGTCGTGGCGTCCGTGTGCGAGCGGGTCCTGGTCATGTACGGGGGACGCGTCGTCGAGAGCGGCCCCATCCGCGAGGTCTTCACCCGGCCCCGCCACCGCTACACCGAGGGCCTGCTGGCCGCCTCCAGGCTCACCCCGCGCGGCACCCGGCTGCCCACCATCAAGGGCAGCGTCCCGCCGGCCGGGCGGTTCCCCGGCGGCTGCGTCTTCCGCAACCGCTGCCCGCACGCCACCCCCGAGTGCGAGACCGTACCCGCGCTGACAGGAGACGGCCATGCCCACGCATGCTGGCACCCCGCTGATTGAGGCCCGCGACCTCAGCCGCGTCTACCACCGGCCCCGCACCTCGCTCACCAAGCCGGGCGCCGCCGTGCACGCGCTCAAGGACGTGTCGCTCACGGTGGGCCGGGGCGAGCGGTACGGCATCGTCGGCGAGTCCGGCTCCGGCAAGTCGACGCTGCTGCGCCTGCTCTGCGGGCTCGACCGGCCGACCGGCGGGTCCATCCTGTTCGACGGGCAGGAGATCGCCGGCCGGCCGGAGCGGCGGCTGCGCTTCCTCCGGGAGAACCTGCAGATCGTCTTCCAGGACCCGATGAGCTCGCTCGACCCCCGCATGCGCGTCCGGGACCTGATCGCCGAGCCGCTGGTGGCGCTCGGCCTGCCGGTCGGCGAGCGCGTGACCGAGCTGCTGGAGGGGGTCGGGCTGCCCGCCTCGGCCGCCGAACGCTACCCGCACCAGTTCTCCGGCGGGCAGCGCCAGCGCATCGCCATCGCCCGCGCGCTCGCGCCCCGGCCGAAGGTGCTGGTCGCCGACGAGCCGGTGAGCGCCCTGGACGTGTCCGTGCGCGGGCAGATACTCAACCTGCTGGCCGACCTCGTGGACGAGCTGGGGCTCACGCTCGTGTTCGTCTCGCACGACCTGTCCGTGGTGCGGCACGTGTGCGAGACGGTCGCGGTCATGAGCCGCGGGGAGATCGTGGAGAGCGGGCCGGTGGACGAGGTCTGGGCCGCGCCCGCCCACGACTACACGCGTACGTTGCTGCAGGCCGTACCGACTCTGGAGGGATTGTTTTGATCGACGTCGATGCCGACGGAGTGGTGGAGTTCACCCAGGCGCTGGTGCGGATCCCCAGCACCAACGACCCCGGGCGGCGTGAGCGGGCCGCCGCCGAATTGGTGGCCGCGAAGATGCGGGAGTGGGGCTGGGAGCCCACCGTGTACGAGGTGGAGCCGGACCGGCCGAACGTGGTGGCCGTGGTCGAGGGCGGTGGCGGCGCCGGGCCGACCCTGATGTTCGAGGGCCACACGGACGTGGTGACCGAGGGCGACCTGTCCACCTGGACCGTCGACCCGTTCGGCGGGGAGATCCGCGACGGGAAGCTCTGGGGGCGGGGCAGCGCCGACATGAAGTCCGGCCTGGCCGCCACCCTCTACGCCACCCGCGCGTTGCAGCTGGCTGGACCGTTCCCCGGGCGGATCAAGGTGTGCGCGCTGGCCGACGAGGAAGGCCTCATGATCGGCGCGCACCACTTCGTCTCCGAGGGGCTGACCGCAGACGTGGACGGCGCGATCGTCGCCGAGCCGGAGGCGGGCGAGATCTGCGCGGTGGCCAAGGGCGCGCTGCGGCTGCGGGTGGACTTCACCGGCAAGATGGCGCACGGCGCCATGCCGCAGCACGGCCGCAACCCCCTCCCGGCCGTGGGCTCGCTGCTGGTGGGGCTGCGGTCGCTGCAGGAGGAGCTGCAGGGACGGCACCCGGTGCACGAGCATCTCGGCGAGGTGTACGTGACGCCGACCGTGCTGCGGGCCGGCTCCGAGGAGCAGGTGAACGTGATCCCGGCGGCCGCCTCGGTGTTCGTGGACGTGCGGACGATCCCCGGGGTCGAGCACAAGCTGATCGCCGACCGGGTCGCCGCGCTCGCCTCCTGCGACGGGATCGCCGCCGAGGTGTCGGTGCTGGTGGACCGGCCGCCGGTGGACGTGCCCGTGTCCGACCCGGTGGTGGCCGCGCTGGCGGCCGCCCACCGTACCGTCACCGGCTCGGAGCCCGTCTACGGCGGGGTGCCCGGGTCCACGGACGGGACCGTGCTGACGCACTGGGGCGGGATCCCGTCCGTGGTGTACGGGCCCGGCGGGAAGTGGATCGCGCACCAGGCGGACGAGTTCGTGGAGGTGGCCGAGATCGTCCAGTGCACCCGCGTCTTCGCCGAGGCGGCCCGGCGCTTCCTCAACGGGGACTTCTGATGCCGATGCGCCCTGGGCCCTCCAACTCGCTGATGGACGTGGCCGGGCTCCGGGTCGGCCACGCGCAGCGGGTCGGCGGCGGTTACCGCACGGGCACCACCGTGGTCCTGGCTCCTCCTTCGGGGGCCGTGGCGGGGGTGGACGTGCGGGGCGCCGCTCCCGGGACCCGCGAGACGGAGCTGCTGGATCCGCGGAACCTGGTGTCGCGCGTGCACGCCGTGGTGCTGACGGGTGGGAGCGCGTACGGGCTGTCGGCGGCGTGCGGGGTGGTGGAACGGCTGGCGGACGCGGGCATCGGGTACCCGGTGGCCGGCGGGGTGGTGCCCATCGTGCCGGCGGCGGTCATCTTCGACCTGGGGCGCGGTGGCACGTTCCGCGCCGTCCCGGACGCCGCCTTCGGCACCACCGCCTACGACGCCGCCACCCCCGCCGAAGGGCCCGTCACCCCCGACGGTGGGGCGGGCGTGCGCGGCGGGTCGTTCACCGGCGTCCCCGTCCCAGGGACCGTAACCCCGAACGGCGGGACGGCCGCTCTCCCGCCGGCCGTGGCGGGGGTCCCTTGGGGGAGAAGCGGGGCGGGCTCGCTCGACGGCGAAGTGGGCGTTTGCGGCGGGCCGCTCGACGGTGGGGCGGTGGGGAGTGGGTCGATCGGGGCCGGGACCGGGGCGCAGGCCGGGGGGCTGGCCGGAGGGGTGGGTACGGCGAGCGTCGTCCTGCCCGGCGGCGCCACCGTGGCGGCCCTGGTCGTCGCCAACCCCGTAGGCTCGGTCCTCGACCCCCGCGACGGCACCCTCGCCGGCGCGAGGTACGGCCTGCCGGGCGAGTTCGACCACCTCCAGCCCCCGCTCCAGGAGGAGATCGACGCCTGGCGCCCGCAGAACGCCCCCTCCTTCAACACCACCATCGGCGTGGTGGCCACCGACCTCACCCTCACCAAGGCCCAGTGCGGCAAGCTCGCCGCGGTCGCCCACGACGGCCTGGCCAGGGCGATCAGGCCGGCCCACACCATGACCGACGGCGACACGATCTTCGGCCTGGCCACCTGCGCCGGTCCCGAGCCCGACCACGACACCCTGCAAGAGGTCCTGGCGGCGGGGGCCGACGTGTTCAGCCGCGCCATCGCGCACGCCGTCCTCGCCGCCACCGGCCACGAGGACGCGCCCGCCTACCTCGACGTGTTCCCCAGTGCCCAACGGAAGCAGGCATGAGCATCGACACCGCATGGCCGTCCGGCCTGCCCATCGGCGACGGATGGGTGGAGACGGCGGAAACCGACGACGTCACCTTCCCGTACGACGGCTCCCTCGTGGCCACGGCCCCGAGGGGCACGGCAGACCTCGCAGAAAAAGCCGTGGAGGCGGCCCTGGCCGTGGCGCCCGCCATGGCGGCGCTCCCGTCGCACGCCCGCCGCGCCGCCCTCATGAAGGCCCACGACGCGCTCGCGGCCAACCGGGAGGAGTTCGAGCGGCTGCTCGTCCTGGAGACCGGCAAACCCCTGGTCGACTGCAAGGTCGAGGTCGCCAGGACGCTCGTCACGCTGGCCACGGCCGCCGAGGAGGTCGCCAGGCTGCACGGCGAGACCGTGCCGCTCGACCTGCTGCCCTCGGGGGAGGGGCTGATCGGGTTCTGGACGCGCCGCCCGATCGGCGTGGTCGTCGGGATCACCGGCTTCAACTACCCGCTGCTCCTCGCCGCCCACAAGATCGCCCCGGCCGTGGCCGCGGGCTGCCCCGTGATCGTCAAACCCGCGCCCACGACCCCGCTGGCCACGCTCTGGCTGGTGCACCTCATCCGGTCGGCGGACGCGCTCCCCCCGGCCGCCGTGCAGCTCGTCACCGGGGACGTCGAGGTCGGCAGGACGCTGGTGCAGGACCGCCGGATCGGCGCGGTCTCGTTCACCGGCTCGGCCGCCGCCGGGCACACCATCGCCCGCAACGCCGCCCCCACCAAGGTCCTGCTGGAGCTGGGGTCGAACGCGGCGCTCGTCGTTGCGGCCGACGCCGACCTGGAGGCCGCCGCCGACGCGGTCGTGCGCGGCGGCTACTACGCCTCCGGCCAGGCGTGCATCTCCGTCCAGCGGGTGCTGGTCGAGGAGCCCGTACGCGAGCGGTTCGTGTCCCTGCTGGCCGACCGCGTCAAGAACGTCACGGTCGGCGACCCCCGCCTGCCGGAGACCCGCGTCGCCCCGCTCATCGACGAGGCCGCCACGGACCGGGTGCTGGAGTGGATCGCGGAATCGGGGGGCGAGCCGGTCACGGGCGGGCACCGCGACGGCCGGGCCATCGCGCCGACCGTGCTCGCGGGCGTCGGCGACGGGGCCGCCGCCTGGGACGAGGAGATCTTCGGACCGGTGGTGTGCGTGCGCTCGGTGCCCGACCTCGACGCCGCGTTCGCCGCCGTCAACGAGTCCAGGTACGGCCTGCACGCCTCGGTGTTCACCCGGTCGCTGGCCACGGCGTTCGCGGCCATCGAGCGGATCGAGGCCGGGGGAGTGGTGGTCAACGAGGTGCCGGGGTTCCGGGCGGACAACATGCCGTACGGCGGCGTGAAGGACTCCGGGATCGGGCGCGAGGGGCCCCGCTTCGCCATCGAGGAGCTGACGGTGACCAGGATGGCGATCATCCGGCCCGCCTAGCCGGTGGTCGTGGCGACCGGGTCGCGGGACCCGGTCGCCGGCGCCATCCTGATCAGCCGGGCCTAGTTGGGCGGGTCGAAGCGGCCGTCCACGGCCGTCCAGCCGCCGTCCACGTACAGGACCGAGCCGGTCACGAAGCTGGCCGCGTCGCCGGCCAGGTAGACCACCGCGCCGGCCATCTCCTGCGCCGTCGCCCACCGGCCGAGCGCGCTCTTGTTCGCGTACGCGGCGTACCAGCCGGGGTTGTCCTTGATCTGCCTGGTCAGCGGCGTCTCCACCACGCCGGGCGCGATGGCGTTCACCCGCACCCCGTGCGGCCCGAACTCGGCCGCCGCCGTCCGCAGCAGCTGCACCAGGCCCGCCTTCGTGGCCGAGTAGACGCTCTGCCCCGGCTCGGTCACGGACGCGCGGATCGACGCGAACCCGATGATCGACCCGCGTCCCCGCTCGACCATGCCCGCCCCGAAGGCCCGCACCACGTCGAACGAGGCCCGCAGGTTCAGCCCCACCACCCGGTCGAACTCCTCGCCGGAGTAGTCGAGCAGCCGCTTGCGGACGTTCGTGGCGGCCGTGAACACCAGCACGTCGGCGGGCTCCTCCCCGGCGGCCCTCCGCACCTCGGCGGCGTCCAGCACGTCGAGCAGCCGGGCGTCGCCGCCGCACGCGGCGGCGGTCTCCTCGGCCGAGGCCAGATCGCGGTCGGCGCACACCACGGAAGCCCCGTGGGCGGCCAGCGCCAGCGCCGCCTCCCGGCCGATCCCGCTCCCTGCCCCGATCACCACGGCCCGCCGCCCATCCAGGCGGAACAGCGCGTCATATCCCATACGAGGCACCCTAGCGACTGGTCCGACCAGTGCACCAGGTTGGGGTCAGCGAGCCTCCCATTCGGCGCGCGTCAGCTCGTACTCCACCTCGCCCTGCTCGGCCCCCGGCAGGGGGTACTCCCACTCCGGGTGGAACGTGCGGGCGAAGCGCAGCCCGCACTTCTCCATGACCCGCCGCGAGCGCACGTTCACCGCCATGGTCTGGGCGAAGACCCGGCGCGCGCCCAGCTCACGGAACGCCTTGTCGATCAGCGCGATCGAGCCCTCGGTCGCGTACCCCTTGCCCCAGGCCGACCTGTGCAGCCGGTAGCCCAGCTCCGGCTCGTCGTCCGGGGCGTCCTTGGGCGCGCGCAGGTGGAACCAGCCGAGGAACGCCCCTGACGGCTTCTCGACGGCCGCGAAGAAGCCCGAATCGATGAATCTGGGCAGCGTCTCCCGGACGATCACCTCGCGCGGCGTGGGCCTGCCGCCGTTGAGGAACTCCATGACCTCGGGGTCGTTGTGGAGGGCGAAGAGGTGGTCGGCGTCGGACTCGGTGAAGCGGCGCAGGGTCAGCCGCCCGGTCTCCAGATAGATGTGCACCGGCAAACGCTAGTGAGCCGGTGGCCGCGCCTTCGACAGGTTTTCCGACAGCTCGCGCAGCCGGGCCCGCGCCTCGACGTCGTACGCCTGCTCCAGCGCCTGCGAGGGTCGCAGGCCGTCGAAGAAGCGCCCGGACACCTCGTCCAGCTCGGGGTCGACGATCAGCCGCGACGTGGCCTCCACGCCCTCCCGCAGCTCGCTGACCGGCGTGGCGACCATCTTGGTCGGCATATATGTGGCCGGGTGCAGGGCGTTGGCGGTGACCCCGGTGCCCGCCAGCTCCTCGGCCAGGTCCACGGTGAACATCACCTGCGCGAGCTTGCTCTGGCAGTACGCGCGCACCCCGCTGTAGCCGGCGGCCAGCATGACGTCGCCGAAGTCGATCGGGGCCTGGCCGAGGCTGCTGACGTTGACGATCCTGGACGGCGCCGACTCGCGCAGCACCGGCAGCAGGAGCCGGGTGAGCAGGTAGCCGGCCAGGTAGTTGACCGCGAAGCGCAGCTCGTGGCCGTCCGCGCTCTCCTGCCGCACCCCGCCGCCCGGCACGGTCGTGCCGATCCCCGCGTTGTTCACCAGCGTGTCGAGGTCCTTGTGGTCGGCCGAGACGGCCTGGGCGAGCTCGCGTACCTCGTCGAGCGAGGCCAGGTCGGCGCGGTACCAGTGCAGCCGGGCGGCGGGGACGGCGGCCCGGATCTCCTCCAGCGTGGCGTGGCCGCGCCGGTCGTCGCGGCCGTGCACGAGGACGGTCGCGCCGCGTCCGGCCAGGTCCGCTGCCAGCGCCCGGCCGAGCCCGTCGGTCGCGCCGGTGACGAGAATCGTCCGCTGCTCCATGGGACGCATGGCCACCACGGTATCAAGGCGGAATTTCGTTCTCTGCTACTCTGCCGCCATGGAACGCAATTCCCTCGCGGCGACCGTGCGGGCCAGGCTCTCCGGGCTGCACGACGCCGAGGCGCGGGTCGCGCAGGTGGTGCTCGACCAGGGCGCCGGGCTCGTCCACCTGAGCGTGAGCGACGTGGCGCGGCTGGCCGGCACGTCGGCGTCCACCGTCGTACGGGCGTGCCGGCGGCTCGGGTTCGGCGGCTACCAGGAGCTGAAGATCGCCTCCGCCCGCGAGGCACCACGGGGTCCCGAACCCCCGGACGACCGCGACCCGCTGGCCGCGACCGTGCGGGCGGCGCAGGACGCGCTCGGCGGGCTGGGGGCCACGCTGTCGCGCGACGACCTGAGCGCCGCCGCCGAGGCGCTCAGCGGGGCCGCCCGGGTGCTGCTCGCCGCCACCGGCCTGTCGGGAGCGGTCGCCGTCGACGCCGCCTACCGGCTGCGGGCCCTCGGCCTGCCGGTGGACCTGCCGCCCGACCCGCTCACCGCGCACCTGGCCGCGGAGCTGCTGCCGGAGCCGTCGGTCTGCCTGGCGATCAGCCACAGCGGGGCCACCCGCTCCACCGTCGACACCGCCCGCCGCGCCCGCGCCGCCGGGGCGCGGGTCGTGGCGATCACCAGTTACGCCAGCTCGCCGCTGGCCGAGGAGAGCACGTGGGTGCTCGTCGGCGGCGGGCAGGACCTCGTCCTCGGGATGGAGGCGGTCGCCAGCCGCCTGGCCCACCTCACCATCGTCGACACGCTGTCCATGATCGTGCTCGCGCTGCGCGGCGGCGCGGCCGAGCGGGCGGTGTCGGCCTCCGCCGACGTCACGGCGAGCCACAGCTACTGAGAGGGCACAGTGATCAGCCAGACTTTCGACATCGCCGGCGAGCTGCGGGTCAACCGGCTCGGGTACGGCACCGGCATGCTCACCGGGCCCGGCTACTGGGGGCCGCGCCTCGACCCCGGCCAGGCCGTCGCCGTCCTGCGCCGCGCCGTGGAACGCGGGGTGACGCTCGTCGACACGGCCGACAACTACGGGCCCGACCTCGCGGAAGAGCTGGTGGCGCGGGCGCTGCGCCCGTACCCGGACGATCTGGTGGTGGCGACCAAGGGCGGCGTCGTCCGTACGGGCCCCAACGTCTGGCACGTCTCCGGACGGCCCGAGCGGCTGCGCGCCATGTGCGAGGCGAGCCTGCGCCGGCTCAGGACCGACACCGTCGACCTCTACCAGCTCCACCGGATCGACCCGGACGTGCCGCTGACCGACCAGCTCGGCACGCTCGCCGAGCTGCGGCAGGAGGGCAAGATCCGGCACATCGGCCTCGACACGGTCACCGCGGAGGAGTTGGAGCGGGCGCTGGAGATCACGGAGATCGCCTCGGTGCAGAACCGCTTCAACCTGCTGGACCGCGAGTCCGCGCCGGTGCTGCGAACGTGCGAGGAACGCGGGCTGGCGTTCCTGCCGTGGTTCCCCCTCGGGAACGGCTCGCTGGCCCGCGCCGGCCTGCCGGAGGTGGCGCGGCGGCACGGCGCGAGCGCCGGTCAGGTGGCGCTGGCGTGGCTGCTGCACCACTCGCCCGTCATCCTGCCCACGCCGGGCACCGGGTCGCTCGCCCACCTGGAGGAGAACCTGGACGCGGCCACCGTCGAGCTCACCCCCGACGACCTCGCCGCCCTGGACGGCCTCCTTCCCTAGAGGGAGCGGACGGCGGCGACCAACTCCGGCATGCTCCCGACACCGGGCTCGGACGGGACGCCGGTGTCGTCGCTGCGGAACAGCACGCAACGCATTCCCAGCGAGCGCGCCGGGGCCAGGTTCACCGGGCGGTCGTCCACGAACAGCACCTCCTCGGCGGGCACTCCCAGCTCGCCGAGCACCGCCTCGTAAGGTGCGAGGTCGGGCTTGCGGGCCCCGAGGTCCGAGCTGATGAACCAGCGCCGGATGCGCCGGTCCAGGGCGAAACGGCGGCGCAGGATCGCCGACCACGCCGCCGCGTCGTTGCTCAGGCACGCGAGCTCGAACCCGTCGCCCGCCAGCTCGTCCAGGGCCTCGCGGGTGCCGTCCGTGAGCTCGTGTTCCCGGCAGTAGTGCCCGTCCCGCGCCGTCAGGCCGAGCGCCGGCCAGAACTCGTCCGTGCTCATGCGCCCGAGCGTCACCGAGCGGTACGCCGCGCGGATCTCCTCCTCCGGCGCCGTGCAGCCCTGGGCCCGCAGGTACGGGATGAGCACCCGGCCCTGGACGTTGCCGTACCGGTACAGGACGCCCATCGCATCAAAGACGATCACCTTCATACACCGACGCTACTGCGGCGGGGATGGCCGAGGCGTCGAGCGCGGGCTTGCAGATTTCTAGAAGACGCGGCATGAGAAAGGCATGCCCTTTGCGGGGCGGCCCTTCGGGTGCAATGTGGGAAGGAACCTCAAAGTTGCCCAAGACCAGCGGAGAGGAACTCATCATGCGCGCGAACGTCGGTGACCACCTGATCGTCCACGGCAACGTTGTCGGCCACGGAGACCGGATAGGCGAGATCATCGAGACCAGGGGCGAGAACGGCACGCCACCGTTCCTGGTGCGATTCAAGGACGGACATGAGCAACTCGTCTTCCCGGGACCCGACGCGGTGGTCGAGCCAGCCGAGGCCGTCTGACCGCCATCCTCAGGGAGTGGCCCTCTTGATGGCCTCGATGAGCAGCTCGCGGTGGAGCGTCTTGAATTCTCTGTGGTTCCCTGAAGGAATCAGGTAATTCGGGCGGGCGTAGCCTGCTGTGGGCCACCCCCGTGCTTGGCAAGCACGAGCACGGGGGTGGCTTTGGCGTGGTGGAAGCCGGTCCGGCGGTGAGAATTCCTGACATGCCCTGTCCTGTACGGCTCGCGCCGTCCCGGCTTGGGTGCATGGCCCGCCGGACGCTGTCCCGCCCCGGGCGCGCCGGGGACGGGGGCGGGCACCGTGCGCCGGTCGGGCACACGGCTGGAGGTCTGCCAATCGTCTGCCGAGTTGACCTGATCAATCGATGTGGTCACCGGGTTGTTTGCTGGGTTGTTTGCCGGGTTCTTCGCGGTGCGGGCCGGCCGTTTCGGGGTGGGGCGCCTCTTGGATCTGTCCCGCGCCGCCGGTCGGGGGTGCAGGTCGGTTCGGGTGCGGCGGGCGCGCCGCGCCGCGCGGGTGGGCTTGGCCGGTCGGCGGGCGCGCGCCACGTTGCCCTCCACGACCTTGCCGATCGTGCGGGCCCCGGTGGCGTGGTCGGTGCGGGTGGCGTGCTGGCCCAGCAGGCCGCGCGCCAGGATCCGCTCGGCCGCGGCCCGGTCCCGATCACACGACAGGCCGCAGACAGGGCAGGACGCCCACGCCCAGCCGCGTTCGGCGAGCCGGTCCGGGGCCGGGCTATGCCGCAGCCGCGACGTGCCGTCCCCGCAGCGAGGGCAGTACCGGGAGGTGCCGCGGGCGGGGACGGTGACCACGGCGATGGTGTTCTGGGCCGCCAGGTGCCGGATGGCCTCGACGATCTGCCCGCGTACCTGCCCCGACAGACGCGCGTTCGGGCGTCCTCGGCGCCCGCGTGCCTCCAGGGTGGCCAGGTCTTCCAGATAGATGACCGTCGCCCCGTCGGCGACGGCCTGATCGACCGTCCAGCGAGCCGCCGACCAGGCCAGCGCCTTGTTCAGGTGCCGGATACGGGCACACAGCCGCTCATGCTCGACACCGATGCTTTGGCAGGCCCTGGTCAGCTGCGCGAAGCGGGGATCGGCGGCGGTCATGCCGGCCAGGAGCCGTTCCTGATGCCGGTGTTTGGTGGCCAGATGCTCCCGCTCGGCCCGCAGCCGGTGCAGCTTGGCGGAGATGCCGCTTGCGTCGTAGGTGAGTGGCCGCCCGTCGCCGATCACCCGGCCATCGACGGTCAGGCGTCCGGTCACGCCGGTCAGCAGGGTGTTGAGGCCCCAGTCGAACCCCAACCCGGTCACATGCCCGGTGGCGGGCGCGGATCCGATCGGGATCTGGAACGGCAGATCGACGCGCACCCGGCCGTCTTTCACCCGCAGGGTGGGAGTGCACAGCTTCGCCTCCGATGGCACGGTCGGCGGCAGCGCGATCGGCAGCACGTGCCAGGCCCAGTCCTTGCCGGAGGCGGGCGAGGCGATCAGGGGAAGCCGCACCCGCAACCGGGCGCTATGGTTGCCGGTGCGCTCCAAGGTGACCAGCTGCCGGTCGGCGGCGGCCAGCACGATCTGCGCCGCACTGGCCGGGGGCTGCTCCAGGTCGGTCAGATCCGCCGGGAATGCGCCACGCTCGTCGAGATACGTGGCGATCTGCCGGGTCCGGTTGCGGATCTGCGCCGAGGTCACCCCGTCCGGTAGTACAGCCCGCAGCGCGTCCCATTCGGCGTCGGTGCGGGCCCGCGAGTTGCCGGGCCAGGTCGCCACGGTCGCCGCCACCAGGCGGCGGCGGTGCAGCGCCAGCCGCAACGCGCGGGCGGCCTGCTCTTGGGCGCACCGCGCCACCCGATCGCACACATACACGCCCGTCGCGGGGGGCATGCCCCAGCCCAGGCGCCGGACAGCCATCCAGCCTTTCGGCGGCAACGCGCGCCCGTCCAGCCCCACCCCGGACGCCAGCGCATCCAGATCAGCCGTATTCCACCGGGCCGCGACGATACCGGCGGTGAGTTCTCGCGCCAGGCCGGTCAGCCAGGCGACCCGCTGCGCCAGCAGCGGCTGAGAAACGACCTCGCCGGTCTTTTCCACCGTCGCTGCATGGGCGGTGCAGGTCGCGGTCGCGGTGAGCTTACTCACGTTGCTGCCCCCTGCCTCGAAGCGGTTGCGTGGCGGTACCCGGGCGTGTACGGCACGACCTGCATTCGCCCACCCCGCCTCTCGCCCCTTGCCTCCACGATGTGTCACCGAAACGCTACCAAGAGTTCGCATCCATGGGTAGAACACGTGAGCGATAAATATTGGATACCGTCCGCCCGCCCCAACCCACCCCGCGGACAGATGCCTGCACACGCGCATAGGCCACATGGCCAGGAATGCTCGCATACCATCTGGCCGGGCGGCCTGTCCAGGCCGCTCCTCCCACAGTCCGAGCCCTGTCCATGGGTCATGTCCCGCGGACCTCCGCGATCCCGGTGCGGCCGGTGGCGGCGCCCTTCGTCTGCCCGCACCGCCCAGGATGCCTCCTGCCCGCCCGCACCGGATACGCGCAGGTAGCCGACCCGCGCCTGCCCCGTACCGCAAAGGGGTCGCAACACCAGCGAACGAATCAAGACCCGCCTCCTCGAAGCGGCTTTCGAGTTGAGCCGTGCCGACCCACACCACACTCCGACCGACCCACAGCCGCGCCACGACCCGCAAGCCCAGACGCTTAGCCACCCGCCCATCTCAACACACTCAACCGAGCTCAGAGATCACGGCAGAATCTCTGGCTTTCATAGCGAATATGGAGAACAGTTCATACCCTGCCCGGGACGAGGTCGATGAAGATCATGTAATGCCCGGCCGCCTGCCGCTCGTCGAGCCCGGCGTCGGCCAGAATCTCCAGGATGGTCTCGACCAGGTGTAGCGCGCCCGGGCCGTGGTTGGCGCGGGTCATCAGCACGTCCACCATGCCCGGGTACGCGGCCAGCTGCCGGCGCATCGCGGCGGCCAGCAGCCGCAGCCGGTGCGGCCACGGGCCCTCGTCGATGCCGGGCGGGACCAGGTCGTGCTCGGCGATGGCGTTCATGACCAGGTCGACGAGGGCGTCCTTGTCGGCTACGTGGCGGTAGAGGGCCATCCGGGAGGCGCCGAGATCGGCCGCGAGGCGGCGGATGGTCAGCGCCTCCATGCCCTCGGCGCGGGCGATCTCCAGGGCGACGGAGACGATCTGCGCCTGGCTGAGGCTGCCCCAGGCGCGGCGGCGGGGCGGCTGCTGGTCGGCGGATGAGGCCACGGTGAAACCGTACTGGACCCGCCGGGAGCGTCAGTTCAGGCGGGCCCGCAAGGCTTCGGCGAACCAGTCGAGGGCGGGGCTCAGCGGCTCCGGGGCGGGCCAGCCGTTGATCACCGCCAGCAGCTCGAGGTAGCGCTCCCTGCGCGGGTCGTTCGCCTCCTCCAGCCGGTCCAGCAGCCGCTGCCGGAGGGCGGGGGAGTCCGGGAGGCCGAGGTCACGCGCGTACGCGGCCACGACCGCCGCCACCACGGAATCCGCCTCGGGGGAGGCGGGGGCGAGGCCCGCATCGAGGGCCGGGCGGGCGCGGTCGCGGGCCAGCGCGGCGGGATCGGGGCGCGGGGGCGCGTCCGCGTGTCCGGCCTCGTCGCGTTCGGCCGCGTACCGGGCGACCGTGCGCCGGACGGCGGCGCGGAAGTCCGGGTCCTGCGCGAGCTCGGCCAGCTCCACCCACGCCTCGACCTGCTCGGGCGAGGGGTCGTCGGGCAGCTCGGGCGTCATCGAGCGCATGGCCCCCGCGAACCCCGGAACGGTGTCCAGGCCGTCGAAGGCGGCCTCCAGGAAGTCGTCGACGAGCCGGCGGCGTTCGTCCTCGGAGAGTCTTGCCAGTTTGTGCATGAGATCCATTTCCTCGGGGCTGGAGCCGCGCCTGGCCACCGCCGTGAGCACCGCGCGCCGCAGCCGGAGCGTGCGGATCTGCACGGCCAGCGCTTCGGCGTGCGCCGCGGCGACCTCGGAGAGCGAGACCTCGCGCTCCACGACCCGTCGGATCGTGGGCAGGTCCACTCCCAGGTCGCGCAGCGTCCGTACGAGCTCCAGTCGTGCGAGGGCGTCGAGGTCGTAAAGGCGGTAACCGGTGGGGCCGCGGTCGGCAGGCGGCACTATCCCCCGATCGGAGTAGAACCGGATGGTCTTGACCGTCAGCCCGGTGAGCCGGGCCAGGTCACCGATGGAGTAGAGCGCCATGTCTCCACCTTCCCGCCTCCCCTAGATGGAGACTCAACCGGTTGACGGTGATTCGTCCGCTTCTTAAACTCATCTATGGGTGAATTAAGGAGCGATCACATGCGCAGAACACCCGCCGCCATCGTCAGCTCCGCCTTCTTCGTCGCCGCCCCCGGCACCTTCGCCGTCCTGGTCCCGTACTGGATCAGCGGCTGGCACATGCGCGATCCGTTCCCTGGCCCGGTCATGATCCCGCTCAAGGCGCTCGGCGCGATCCTCGCGCTCGCGGGGCTGGCCGTCGTGGTCAACGCGTTCGTCAGGTTCGTGGTGGAGGGGTTCGGGACGCCGATCCCCGTCGCGCCGCCGGACCGGCTGGTCGTCGGCGGGCTCTACCGGTACGTGCGCAACCCCATGTACGTCGCGCTCCTGAGCGCCGTCATCGGCCAGGCCATGATCTTCGGCGATCCTCGGCTGCTCGTCTATGCCGCCGTCGTGGCCGCCGTCACCTACACGTTCGTCCGCCTCTATGAGGAGCCGAACCTGCGCAGGAGGTTCGGGGCCGACTACGAGCGGTACAGGGCCCGCGTCCCAGGGTGGTGGCCGACCGTGCACCCGTACCGCTCCTGAAAATTGGGGTCCCATGTCCGGGCGGGTTTGACTACCTGTGAGGAGATGTGGTCGCATCGTGACCTATGTTTCTGATGGGATGAATTAGACCGGTCCGGGGGAGAACGTTTCATGCCGCACGCCCTTCTGCGCGTGCTCGCTTCGACGTCCATCGCAAGCGCCACAGTCCTGGTGGCACTGCCACCGAGTGCCCAAGCTCAGACGCAGGCCCACACCCAGGTGAGGGTCCAGCCCGTGCCCGCCGTGCAGGAGCCGCCGGCCGCCGCGGTCAGCGTTCCCACCCGGCCCTCGCTCGCCGTCAGGCCCGCGGGCACCGGGCGGGTGGGCCCCGACGAGCCCGAGGTGACCACGCCCGCCGGGTCGCGGCTCATCGACGAGGTCACCGCCGAGGCCGCCTCCGTCCAGGAGGAACAGGGCTTCGGCAGGCAGGCGCCCGACGTCCGGAGTGTGCTGCCCGACACCGCGGACGCCGAGCCGCTGACGCTGATCAAGCCGCTGGCGCCGATCCTCAAGGCGTTCGACGGGCTGGGCAAGGCCGTGCCGGGGCTGACGTACCGGCTGTGCGTCCAGAGCGAGGCCGTGCCGGTCTCCTGCTCGATCTCGCAGCCGGTCGCCACGCCGGCCGTCGCCGACGTCACCGGCGACGGCAGGCCCGACCTGGCCGCCGACCTCGTGCCCACGGCAAACCCCGCGGAGGGGTCGGCCGGGCTGGGGTTCGCGGTCAAGCGGCTGTCGCAGGAGAAGGTCAAGGCGCTGGTCTGGGCCGAGTACGACGGCAAGGTCTCGGTCGGGTTCGACGGCCTGCGGCACGGCGCGTCGCTGTCGGCCTTCGACTGGGGGACGTTCGGCGTCGACCTGACGGGCAAGCAGGTCAAGGCCAGCGTGAAGCGTACCGATCCGGGGAGGTCCGCGGCCCTGGTCGCGGGGCTGACCGGCCGCAGCGTGGTGAGCCTGCGCCAGACGCCCGCCACCGAGAAGCTCAGCGTGAACGCCGCGCTCGACTCGCCCTCCCTGGACGTCCACGCCTCCGCGCCCGCCAAGCTGGAGGCGCTGGCCGTGAACAGCCGCCAGTTCACCCAGGCCGTGCTCGACCGCATGCCCGCCCGCGCCGCGGTGCGGCTGTCGGACGGCGAGGTCCGCTTCACCAGCCCGTCCTCGATCGCCCGCGCCCGGCTGCACAGCTTCACCTACCGTGACGGCAAGCTGGCCAGGGTGCTGAGCGCCCAGGTCAGGAAGGTGCCGCCGACCCTGACCGCCAAGTACGCGGCCGGGGACGGCAAGCAGACCCTGACCGTCGAGTCCGCCAAGGGCCGGGCCGGGGCGGCCTCCCTGCTCTTCTTCGACCGGGCCGCGGGCAAGACCGTGCTGAAGACCGAGCTGAGCGACCTGCCGGCCAAGGTGCGCCTGGTCAACGACCTGGCCGAGCACCGCGTCACGCACACGACCAGCTCGCCCATCGGCCGGTTCGCCGTGGTGCTCCAGCGCAACGAGGGCGCCATCTCCAGCCCGCGCGGCGGCCACGTCACCATGATCAAGAACGGTGACGCGGTGGGGGTGTCGGGCCTGCTGTCGGGGCTGTCCGGCTTCGACGTCACCTACGGGGCCGTGCCGCACGCCCACCTGGAGGTCGGCTCCAGCGGGCGCTCGTTCGTGGGCGCGGCCAGCATCGACGGCACCCACGTGGCCCGCCTGGAGATCTCGAACACGCCCTCCACCGTGGACGTCACCCTCGACCCCGCGGGCCGGAAGGCCGAATACCAGGCCAGCGGCGTGATCCGCACCGTCCGCGCCGCCTACACCAACCTCAGGACGGGCCCCACCATCGACGGCACCGTCCGGGGCGTGCGCGACGACGTCAAGGCGTCGTGGGAGCTGGGCGAGCGCTCGACCGTCAAGGTCGCCACGTCCGCCAAGATTGACCAGATCAAGATTTATGCCAATAAAGCGCACGTGACCTCGCCGTCCGGGGAGGACCTGGAGGCGACCGTCGAGGGCGTGCGCAAGAGCGTCGACCTGGTCGCCGACACGGGCGCCAGGACACTCACCTGGACCGCGGACGCGCCGGTGACCAAGGTCTCGGCCCTGGCCAGGGCCAAGCTCGGCGACCGGTACACCAGGGCCGCCGCCGAGGTGAGCGGCGTGCCGGCCCGCTTCGACGCCTCGTGGGACCCGGCGTCGTACCGCTTCCGCGGCCTGTCCGGGCCGGTCGGGTCGGCGGAGCTGGCGTTCACCAACCACGACGGCGCCAAGGCCCCCACCGGGCCGCACCTGTCGGCGCACTACAGCCAGGCCACCGGCGACCTGGACGCCAGCGTGCTGGTCAAGGGGCTCAAGCAGGTCGGGTTCAGCCCCTTGAAAGGCACAGCCGCGCAGGGGTTCAGCGCGGACTTCAGCTCGGCCCGGCAGACGCTGGCCGTGGACGCCGACGTCACGCAGGGTGACACCCGCTTCGGCCTGATCGGCACGCTCGGGCCCGTGCCCGGCCGCCTGTCCATCACCTCCGACGGCGGCAAGCTCACCTACGCCGGCTCGCGCCTGGACGTGCGCGCCCGCGCCTGGCTCGGCAAGGCCGGGGCGCTCGACCGCATGCGGCCCGCGCCCGCCGTGCCCGGCGGCGTGTCCCTGGTGGACGGCGGCTGCGCGGCCGGATCCGCGGGCTGCTCCAAGGGGCCGTTCTGCACGCCGGATCGCGGCTGCTTCGGCCTGCAGGGCTACCTCGACGTGAGCGGGCTGCCGGACCAGGTGAGCGTGGACATGGCGGGCAGGACGTTCGCGTTCTCGGGGTTCAGCCCGCGGCGCAAGAGCCTCGGCGTCTATCTCGCGAGCAGCGTCCTGTCACCCGTGCCCGTCAAGGCCAGGGCCACCCTGACCGGGCTGCCCTCCCGGATCACCAGCATGTCGCTGGGGCCGTTCGGCGTGTCGCAGGGCAACGCCGTGCAGGCCGCGTACCGCATCGAGCCGGCCGCCACGCTCGGCGCGCTCGACGTGCAGGCCGAGGCCGGTGACCTGCGCGGGCACGTGTCGATCGACCCCGTGCCGGCCTCGGTGTCCGTCCAGGGCACGTACGGCGCCCAGACCCGCATCCGCGTCAACAACTCCGCGGCCGTCAAGCGCCTGGACGCCAAGGTCACCCTGGCCGGGAAGGGCACCGGCGAGCTGCGCTTCGCGGACGTGCCGGCCGCGTTCGGGGTGGACGCCGACGCCTCGGCCGCCGGGCTGAGCGTGCCGGCGCTCACCTACAAGTCGAACGTCAGCACCCTCGACGGTTACCTCGGCGTCGAGGGCGGCCTGGTGGACCCGCAGGGCAGGCTCGGTGACGTGTCGTTCGCGGTCAAGGACCTGGCCGCGGACACCACGATCCGCATGAACCCCGACCAGTCGCTCGACGTCGTCTCCCGCCCCGTACCCACGGGCCGCCTGTCGCTGCACGCGGGGCTGCGGATGGACGCGGTCGCGCCGCAGCAGATCTCCGTGAGCAAGGAGGTCCCGTACACGACGGGCTTCCTCACCTACAACGTCGGCGGGAAGTTCGGGCTGGGGGCGAGCGCGGTCAAGGACCTGTCGCTGGACGCGCAGCGCGTGTCGTGGCTGCGCATCCGGCCCGGCAAGGTCCCGTTCGGCCTGAAGGCGCCCCCGGCCCTCGGGTACGTCGCGCCCGGCTTCGAGGGCGACTACGGTCAGCTCAAGCTGGCCGCCAAGGGGGTGGACCTGCGGCCCGAGGTATCCCTGGACGTGCGGCTGAGCAGGGAGGTCGGCAGCGACGTCTTCCGCGACTCGGTGCGGCTGGCCCCCACCGACTCGCTCGCGCTGCGCCGCTACGACCAGCGGATGCGGCGGATCGGGGCCAAGCAGGAGATCAAGGCGGCGGGGATCAGCCTGGCGTGCGTGACGGTGGACGCCAAGCCCGGCTTCGCGGCCGGCAACGGGTCGAGCTCCATCACGCTGCGCGGCGCCGACGGGCCCCAGATGGTGTCGCTGCTGGATCCGGGGGGCCAGGTGCCGGACTACGCGGTGGACCTGCTGACCCACTTCATGAGCCCGTTCCCGGGGGCGGAGTGGAAGGTCGCGGGCACCAAGGCCGGCGGCTGCGACTCCGCGCCGCGCCCGGCTTCTCGCTGACCGTGCGCTGACCCGCCGCACCCGGCGCGGCGGGTCAGTTCGGGCCGCGGTAGCCGGGTGGCGGGTCAGTTTGGGCCGCGGTAGCCGGGTGGCGGGCGCTCGCCCTCGTACGCCTGCACCGGGCGGCCGGACAGGAACGCCCTCAGGAGCCCGAGGTACGCCCCGCTCTCGTAGGCGTCATCCTTGTCGGCCTCGTCGTCGAGGTAGGCGAGCGTGGCCGACGGCAGCGCCCGCCGGTAGTCCATGGCCGACGTCCAGCCCTGCTCGTCACACCGGCTCTTGACGATCAGCACCGGGGCCTTCGCCTCCGACAGGCTGAGCGGGAGGGAGGACGGCGCCGTCCGCCCGGTCAGGCCGACGTAACCCCCGGATCCGGTCGCGGCGGCGGCCGGGCACGGATGCGGCGCCCCCTGCCGGACGAGGTCGAGGTAGGCGTCCAGCTCCCGGTCGCCGGCGAAGTCGTGCGCCGCCCGCGGGTCCACCCGCAGCAGCGTGGAGACGGCGAGCAGGCGCGGGTCCGGCGAGCCGTCGCGCCCGAACATCGCCGCGAGCTCGACCTCGCCGTCCGCCTTCCGCTGCGGAGGCAGCCCGGTGGGGGAGGCCAGGACCGCCCTCGCCACCCGGTCGGGGTGCGCGGCCAGGTAGGCGGTGGCGAGCTGGGCGCCGTAGTCGTGGGCGACCAGGTTCAGCCGGTCCGCGCCCACGGTCTGCCTGATGGCCTCCAGGTCCTCCACGTCGCGCGTCAGGCCGTACTCGCGAGGGTCGCGCAGCCGGGCCGAGCGCCCGGCCCCGAGCTGGTCGTAGACGTACACCTGGTAGCCGTCCGCCGTCAGCTTCCTGAAGAAGGCCGAGGACGCCGCCAGGTCGGCCACGCCGGGCCCTCCGTGCAGGAACACCACGGGGTCGGGATGCGTGACCCGCTTCGGCGCGAACCGTACGTACGCCAGCTCCGACCCCGTCGGCAGCCGCCACTCGCGCTGCCCGGCCACCGGCGCCGGGGGAGCGGGGGGCTGCGGCGGGCGCAGCGTGGCGACGCCGACCGGCCACACGACGGCCGCCTCCACCCCGAGGATCACCAGCGCCCGCAACCAGCGCCCCCACGCCGCCCTCGGCCTGGGCACGCACAGCAGCAGCCCCAGGAAGAACACCGACGCGAAGACCGCCAGCCCCGTCACCGTGAACGTGGTCGCCTGCGCGCCCACCATCGCCATCCCTGCCAGCGTGGCCAGCCCGAGGACCGGCGACAGGGCCAGCACCCCGGCACCCGCCACTGCCCGTCCAGCCAGTCTGGCGAAAGAAGCCACAAGGGGACGTTAGTGCACGCCACGGGTTTCGGTCAGGGGGATGGGATTCCGGCCTCAGGGTGGGATAGCGCTTTCCGGCTGGATGGGGTGAAATAACAGCGTCCCTCTACAGGCTGGAGATTCCGTGCCACTGTTCGACCTGCCGCTTGAGCAGCTCCGCAGCTACCTCCCCGAACGCGACGAGCCCGCCGACTTCGACGCGTTCTGGTCACGCACCCTGGCCGAGGCCAGGGAGTTCGACCTGAGCGCCGAGTACGTCCCGTACGACCTGCCTCTCGCCACCGTCGACGTGTTCGACGTGTCCTTCGCGGGCTGGGGCGGGCACCGGATCAACGGGTGGTTCCTGGTGCCGCGCGGTGTGGAGGGCCCGGTGCCGTGCGTGATGCACTACATCGGCTACAGCGGCGGCCGCGGGTTCCCCAAGGACCACCTGTTCTGGCCCTCGGCCGGGTACGCGGTGTTCGTGATGGAGACGCGCGGCCACGGCGGCGTCAACGCCGGCAGCCCCGGCACGACCGGAGACCCGCACGGCAGCGCCTCGCCGCAGGCGCCGGGCATGATGACCCGCGGCATCCTCGACCCGGACGACTACTACTACCGGCGCGTCTTCACCGACGCCGTCAGGGCCGTGGACGCGGCGCTGGAGCACCCGGCCGTGGACGCGGGCCGGGTCGTCGTCTCGGGCGGCAGCCAGGGCGGCGGCATCGCCCAGGCCACGGCCGCGCTGCACCCGGGGGTCAAGGCGGCGTTGATCGACGTGCCGTTCCTGACCCACTTCCGGCGGGCGGTCGAGATCACGGGCAAGGACCCGTACCAGGAGCTGGTGCGTTTCCTCTCGACCCGCAGGGACACCGCCGACCAGGTCTTCCGCACGCTGTCATACTTCGACGGGCTCAACTTCGCCGCCCGCGGACAGGTGCCCGCGCTCTACTCGGTGGCGCTGATGGACGACATCTGCCCGCCGTCCACCGTGTTCGCCGGGTACAACCACTGGCAGGGCCCGAAGGAGATCTCCGTGTGGCCCTGGAACGGCCACGAGGGCGGCGGCGGCTTCCAGACGGAGGAGCAGCTGCGTTACCTCCACAAGCTTCTCAGCGACGGCTGACGGGCGCGCCCGCCGTGCCGGTGCGGCACGGCGGGCGCCCATGTCACGCCGTCTGGTCCTTGACCAGGAACGACACGCTTCCCTGGTCGTCGGCTCCGGCGTCCAGTGACTTGTCCTCCAATACGGTGGCGGCCACGGGGTCGAGGTAGACGCGCGCCCCCTCGGTCTCGACGACCTCGTCCGCCGGCTCCGGAGCGGTGGCCAGCGTAAGGGTGAGCGAACTCGCGCCCTCTCCCTGAGACGAGATGCGGATCCCGCTCTGAGAAGGTTCGGGCGCAGACGAGGTCAGATCGCGGATCGCCTGGGCTGCGTTGGCTGTCAGGGTGAGCACTACGGCTCCTCCTCACGGTCGACGTTCAGGAGTTGCCTGCCCTTCCCCCGACTCACCAGCCCAACCCTTTTTGACTGTTTCTTTACTCAGATTTCCTGGAGCTCCCTATGGAGAATGGGGGCCATGGACTTCGCGGAGCAGAGGCAGGCCATGGTGGCGCACCTGCGGGAACGCCAGGACATCAGCGATCCCGTGGCCGCCGCGCTGCTGGCGGTGCCGCGCCACCTCTTCCTGCCCGGCGTCGACCCCGAGGCCGCCTACCGCGACGAGCCCATCGTCACCAAACGTGACGACGCGGGCCGGCCGATCAGCTCGTCCTCCCAGCCCGCGATCATGGCTACCATGCTCGACCAGCTCGGCGTCGAACCGGGGCACCGGGTGCTGGAGATCGGCGCGGGCACCGGCTACAACGCGGCGCTGCTGGCCCACCTCGCCGGGCCCGCCGGGCACGTGGTGAGCGTCGACATCGACGAGGACATCGTCACGCGGGCCAGACGGCACCTGTCCGCCGCCGGGGCGGCGCGGGTGGAGGCGGTGTGCGCGGACGGCGTCCAGGGGTACGCGGAGCGGGCCCCGTACGACCGCGTGATCGCCACGGTCGGCGTGTGGGACCTCGCCCCGGCGTGGCTGGAGCAGCTGGGCGCGGGCGGGCGGCTGGTGGCGCCGCTCGACCTGCGGGGCGTGCAGGTGTCCGTGGCCCTCGAACGCGCCGGCGACCACTGGGCCAGCCGGTCGGTGGCGCCGTGCGGGTTCATGCGGATGCGCGGGGCGTTCGCCGGGCCGGAGGCGATCGTGGTGCTGCGCCAGGATCCCGAGCTCATGCTGGGCCTGCCCGAGTGGCGCGAGATCGGCGACGTGCTGGCCGCGCTCGACGCCGAGCCCGCCGAGGTCGCCGTCAACGGGGGCGAGGCGGCGGCGTACGGGCCAGGCGTCTGGCTGTGGCTGGCCCTGCGCGACTCCCGGTGCTGCGTCCTGACCGGCAGGCTGGGGCAGGGGTACGGCATGAGCGCCGGTCTCGTCGACGGCCACTCCATCGCGCTGCTCGGAGGGGAGGGCGCGCACGTGGCCCGCGGCCGGGGACCCACCGGCCCGGGTCTGGCGGCCCAGGGCCACGGTCCCGGGGGCGCGGCGCTGGCGGCCGACCTGGCCGGGCACGTGCGGGCTTGGGACGAGGCGGGCCGTCCGGAGGCGGGCGACATGCGCATCCACGCCTACCCCGGGCGCGCCCGCGGCGACGGGACGGGGACGGTCATCCCGAAGCGCCACACGACCCTGGTGGTCACCTTCAACTGACCGCTCACACGCCGGTGACGGACTCCGAGGCGACGGCTCGCGAGCCGTCGCCGATCTTCGGCCGGCCGGTCTTCAGCTGGCCGTCCCATGCGCCGTCGCGGATCTTCAGGCGACCGTCCACTCGCCGTCGCGGATGAGGTCGCGCCCGCGCAGCTCGTTCGCCTCGCGCCAGGCCTGCAGGCGGACCGGCGTGATGCGGAAGTAGTGGTACGACTCGGGCTCCTTGCGCGGGTCGAAGCCCGCCTTCGCCGCGAACGCGTCGCCGACCTCGGCCGGGATCTCGACGTCTGGGACGGCCTCGGCCGTGCCCTCGACGAGGACGACGTCGCGCACCAGCCCCACGCCCACGCGCAGCCGGCCGGACGCGAGCAGGTTGCGGGCGGTCTGGCTGGCGCTGACGGTGGAGATCAGCAGGGTCGCGCCGTCCCAGAGGAACGACAACGGCACCAGGTACGGCACCCCGCCCTCGTCCGCCGTGGCCACCCAGGCGTCCACGTCGTGCTCCAGCCGGTCGAGGGTGTCCCGCTTGCGCTGGTGGGGCGTGCGGGGGTCTGGGTGGGTCATCCGTGCTCCGGTCACATCGGCCTCATGGTCGTCGCCATTATCGACGACAGCGCGCGAATGAGACCTGCGACCCCACGGCGCCGCCATCCGGTCCCACGGCCGGCTGGCGCGCGTCCAGCGCCGTGCGTCCGCCTCCGCGCTTGCGGCCCGCCTCCGCGCGTCCGATCGCTCCCGCCCCTCCGTGCGCGGTCGTCCCTCAGTGCTTGGCCGCCGCTCCGCACCTGGAGCGCGGCGTGGCGGCGCCGGGACGCCGGAGCGCGGTGTGGCTGACGGTCCCGGCCCTGGATCCGGGGAGGCGGTGGGGTGGAGGCGTCCGGAGGTGAAATGTTGGGTCTTGAGGGAAGGGTGATTACTGTCTGTATTGGATATGTATCACCCTGTCATAGGAAATGCTCATGCGCACACTGTTGCTGGCCGCCGTGACCCTCGCCGCTCTAGGAGGCTGTGCCGACGTGCCGACGGACACCGCGGGCCTGGCGCCGCGTACCGACACGCAGCCCTCCGAGCAGGACAAGGCCTGGATGCGGGCCATCCACGAGGGCAACCTGGCCGAGGTCCAGGCCGGGCAGCTCGGGGCGGGCAAGGGCAAGTCGGCGCGGATCAAGTCGATCGGCAAGATGCTCGTCGTCGACCACACCAAGCTCGACACCAAGGTGACCAGGGCGGCCACGCAGCTCCACATCGCGCTGCCCATGTCCCCGAGCGCCGACCAGCGCGCCATGCTGGCCGAGCTGCGGGACTCGCCGCCCAACGAGTTCGACCAGGACTTCATGGCCGCCATGATCAACGCGCACCAGGAGGCGCTGGCGGCCACGAAGATCGAGATCTCCCGCGGGACCTCGCCGACGGTGGTGGCGCTGGCCAAGACGGCCGAGCCGTCGCTGGTGGCGCACCTGACCGCGCTGCGGCAGCCCGAAGGCGGCACGCCCACGCAGACGTCCACCGAGTCGTCCATCGGCACGCCCACGGAGACGTCCCCGGGGCCGGAGACGCCTCACGGCGAGTAGAGCTCGATCTCGTTGAGCATGCTGCACGTCCGGCCGAGCTCGGGCTCGCAGCCGGAGGTCGGCTCGGTGACGATCTTGATGTGCCGGCCCGTGCGGTCGATCGCCTCGTACCGCATCGCGTAGTCCGTCCGGTCCCTGATCGTGACGACGGGCTCGCCCCAGGAGCGGCCGTCCTTGGAGACGTACACGCGGGCCCCGGCCGGATGGCCCGGGCGCAGGCTGAGGCCGATCCGGGTCAGCGCGTACTGGCGGTCCAGGTGCAGCACGTACCGGCCGCGGCCCTTGGCGACGGCGCTCGACCAGTAGCCGGTGCTGCCGTCGAAGGCCCCGCCGGGGCGGCTCCTGGGGCGGCCGGTCCAGCGCATGGTGGTCTCGACGCTCACCTGTCCGTTCCGGCGCATCGCGGCCAGGTCCAGCAGGCCGGGGCCAGGCGGGTCGATCGTGAACAGCTGCCGCTTGATCGCGTACCAGCCGCCGCTCTCGAAGCGCCCGTGCGCCGGGCAGGCGGTCTCGTCCAGCAGGCCGTTGGGGCGCACGCCGGGCAGCTTGCAGTTGTCGAACACCTGGATCAGCCGGTGCGGGCCGAGCGCCGCGATCCCGGTGTAGCCGGACGAGCCGTGCACGGGCCAGATGCCGTCGCGGTTGTGGTACGTCACCCGCGGCTCCAGCCACTCCTCGCCGAGCCCGTCGGGGGAGACGGCCATCCAGTTGTCCGGGCGCCCGGCGCTGAGCACGAGGACGCCGTCCGGCATCAGCAGCAGCCGCGGCGCCACGCCGCGGACCACGCAGTCCTGGCCCGCGAAGCGCAGCTCGGCGACCGGCGACCAGGTGCGCCCGCCGTCGGTGGAGCGGCTCTGGTGCAGCGTCGAGAACCGGCCGCCGTCGCGGCGCAGCACCGCCAGCAGGCTGCCGTCCATCGTCTGCGCGATGCTCGCCTCGTTGTAGACCAACCCGTCGGACGGTGGCGCGATCACGCCGCGCCGCTCGAACGTGCGGCCGCCGTCCCGGCTGGCGTACAGCTCGGCCTGGTACGTCCCCGTGTCGCTGTACTGGGCGTACATCGTGATCAGGATCGTGCCGTCGGCGAGCTGCACCGGCAGCCCGTGCGTGGCCCCGCCGGGCAGCAGGTCGCCGGGCGTGGTCAGCGTCGCCTCGGAGCGCACCCAGCTCTCCCCGTCCTCCAGCGACGAGGTGGTGAGCACGCCCAAGGTGCCCGAGTGCGGGCTGGTGACCTGCAGGTAGTACTCGGTGGCGAAGTACCGGCCGTCGAGCAGCTGGATGGGGGCCTCGCGGAGCGGCGTCAGGTTCGCCGGGCCGAACGAGAGCCCGCCGTCGTCGGAGACCGCGACCGAGTTGGTGAGGGTGACGATCTGGTCCACGTTCGTGGTGAAGGTGCTGATCACCTTCTGCCGGGGAGCCCCGCCGGGGCCCACGACGTCGAGGGCCGAGACGTTCGGGAAGCCCGCGAAGTCGAGCCGTTCGGACTCCGTCGGCTCCCGGCCGACGGGCGGCGGATTGGGATGAATCCAGTCTGGTGAGGAAGCAGTATCGATCAGGTAAGCCTCGCCCGGGATGGACGGCTGGGAGTGATCCGGTAGCTGGCAGTAACCGGCCGCTGCCTGCGTCGCGTCGGGCGGCGCGGGCAGTCCCGCGGCCACCGACAAGGCCACGACCACGGATCTTGGCACCCACACCGGCTCGCTCCCCGCATGTCCCCCGAACTGACCGAACCGTTCGGACTCTAGATGATCCACGCTCCGTAACACCGGATTCACCTGCGGGAAGTCGCGGGTTCACGGCTGCCGCCGATCGGGCGGCGAGAGATCCATACTGGTTTGGTTAAGTACCAGTTGACAGAAAACCCCTCTCTGACGACGATCGGGACGGCACTATTAAGTGTCAATTTACGTAAGGCCGTCGGGAGGTGGCCCCAGATGAGCATCGAGCCGAGGGCGAGAGTGGCCCCAGAGCGAGTGCTGCCAGGCCCGGTGCCCCTGGCGCCGGAGACAGCCGCCCAGCAACGGGTGGTTCAGCGGATCTGCGCCAGGGTGGCGCCCGCCGGCGTGGACGTCGGCGTCGACGAAGTACCCCCGGGCGGCCTGCAGGTGTGGATCGACACCCCGGTGCCGGTCGCCGCGCAGGAGTCCTGGGTGCTCTACCACCGCATGGCGCGCGAGGTCGCGCTCGTCGGCTGGCACTGCGAGGCCGACGCCGACCGCCTGCTGGTCCTCGGCTGGAGCGCCGCCTGCCTGCACAACCGCGTACGCCTGCTCCAGAGCGGGCTGCGCCGGCTGACCGACTTCGAATCGACCGCGCAGCGGGCCGTGCAGCTCGAAGGGCGGCGCCCGGACCAGCCCGCCACCGAGGTCGTCGCCGCCGTGAACGCCTCGATCGAACGGCGGCTGCGCTGGCCCGAGCGCCTGGCCGAGCTCGACGGGTTCGAGCGCAGTTCGGGGCTGGCCCACCTGCAGCTGCTCCTCGCCCAGGTCATCGGACTGGAGGCGAAGGTCTCGGCCGCCTGCGCGGAGCACCTCGTCATGGCAAGGGTGCTGGCGCGGGCCGTCTGCGAGCAGTACGCCCGCCACTCCGACCTGTCGCGCGCCCAGCGCGACGTGCTGGCAGAGTCCCGCCGTTGGGTGCACGCCAGCTCCATGATCCGAGGCTCGGCCGGCGCCCGGCCGAGCACCGGCGGCACCGCCGGCCGTCCCCACATGGGGCTGGCGGAGCGTCGCATCGCCGCGAGCGTCATCAACCACGGCGTGCCGCGGGCGACCCCCGCGGCCGTCACTCCGGTGGTCGACCACCTCGACCACAAGGAGGGCGCACGCTGACCCAGATCCGCTCAACGGCGAGCGGTCGCCCGGAAAACCCCATCTAGTCCGGTAGGAGAGCTCCCGTCATGCGAACCCCCCCGCACCTGCCCGCCAGAACGATCCGCGACACCCGGGACACCGACACCATCCGGCCCCGTCGGCACCCCTACGGCCTGCACGAGGTCCCCGTGCAGTCGGCGCCGCTCGGAACCCTCGACCTCCCCGACGCCCCCGGCGAGCCCGACGAGTACGTCGAGCAGCGGCTGCTCGGCATCAGGGAGATGTCCAACCAGGCCATCGGCTCCATCGACGACCTGCTCCAGCACACCGCGTGAGCCGAAAGAGGAGAGTCATGCAGGGACTAGAGCGACTGGAGCTGAAGTCGCACGACGTCGGGGGTCACCAACCGCGTTCCGTGGCGGGCATCGACGCGCCGCGCAGCCTCGACGAGGTGCGCGCGCTCGTACGGCAGTCCATGAGGACCGGCCGCCGCCTCTACCCGATCAGCACCGGCAGGAACTGGGGCATGGGCTCGGCCGTGCCGGTCACCGACGACAACCTGGTCGTGAACCTGAGCGGCATGAACCGCATCCGCAGCCTCGACCTCGAGGCCGGCTTCGCGGTCATCGAGCCCGGGGTGACCCAGGCACAGCTCGCCGAGGCGCTGCACGACACCCCCTGGATGCTGAACGTCACCAACTCCTGCGCCGACACCTCCGTCGTGGGCAACGCCCTGGACCGCGGCGACGGCACCTTCCGCTCCCGGGTGCACGACGTGGCCGGGCTGGAGGCCGTGCTGGCCGACGGCAGCGTGGTCACCACCGGCGGGCTGGACCCGGCGGGGCGCTACCACGGCCGGGTCGCCGGGCCCGACCTGACGCCCGCCTTCGTCCAGCACAACCTGGGCATCGTCACCGCCATGGCCGTCGCCCTCGTTCCGCGTCCGCAGACCGTCGGCTTCGTCCACGGCCGCATCCCGCGCGAGCAGGTCGGCGTCGCGCTCGACGCGATCGCCGGTTTCCTGCGCCGCGGCAACCCCGCCGACGGGATGCTGCGGGTGCGCGAGCTGGCGCTCGTTCCGAGCCACGGCGACTGGTTCCTGCCCAAGGGCGTCGACCCCGACCTGTTCACCGTCATGGGGCCGCTGCTCGGCAGCGACGCCGCCGTCGAACTGGCCGAGGAACTGCTGCGCAAGGCACTCATCGAGGTCGAGGGCGCCGAGGCGCTGCGCGTGGTCGACGCGGCCGAGGTGGGCCCCGACGACCCGCTCTACCCGAGGGCGCTCATGTCCCAGGGCATCCCCACCTGCCTGGGTGTGCGCAACGCCCTCCGCGTCACCTCCTGCGACCAGATCGACGAGGGCCAGATCGGCTTCCTGGCGCTGATGCCGCTGATGCCGACGCACGCCCGCAGGACCGAACACATCCTGGCCGCGCTCCAGACGGCCGTGGACGCGCACACCACCGCGCTCATGGTCGAGTGGAACCTCGTCAGCCGGCACATGGCCAACGGCGTCATCCAGATCTTCTTCGAACGGGGCGTGCCGGACGCCCCCTACCGCGCCCACCAGCTCCGCAACGACGGCAACTGCCTGCTGCGCAGCCACGGGTGCGCCATCTACCGCTCAGACATCGACCACGCCGCGGCCGACGTGTGGTCGGAGACCAGCACCGCCAGCCTCGGCATGCTGCACCGGCTCAAGACCGCCCTCGACCCGGACGGCCTGCTCTCGCCCGGCCGCTACGGCGCTTAACCGAAGGACCCACCTCCGCCGGGTCGCACAGCCGGAGTGTGCCGGTCGGCGGAGACCACTCATAGCTTGGAGGTGACCACGTGCGTTCGTCACCAGCGCGGGGGACGAGCACCATCGACCGTCGTCACGCCGTGATGCTGCGGCTGGTCGGTGCGGGTGTCATGTTGACGGTGATGGCCGACACCACGGCCACCACCCTGGCAGTCGGAGTCCTGCGGTACACACCCGCCGGGGCCGGCATGCCGCTGGGCGACCTGGTCTGGCTGACCAGCGCGGCGTTCATCCCGATCGCGGCGCTGCTGGCCACCGCGGGCCGCTGGGCGGACCTGTTCGGCCGCCGACGGGTCCTGGCCGTCGGGCTCGTGGTGTTCGTCCTGGGCGGTATCGCCACCGTCCTGGTGGACTCCTGGTCGTACGTCCTGGCGGCACGGGCCGTCCAGGGCGCCGGTGCCGCGGCGATGATCCCGGCCAGCCTCGGGCTGCTGCTCGGAGAGCTGCCGGAGTCGCAGCGGCGCGGCGCGATCGCCCTGTGGAGCTCCGCCTCCGGGCTGGGCTGCCTGCTCATGCAGGCGGGCGGCGGCTGGCTGGCCGCCACCGTCGGCTGGCGGGCCCTGTTCGTTCCCGACGTCGTCATCGGCGTCGCGCTCCTGATCGCCTGCGCCGCGCTTCCGCCGGGTAAGCGCGCCGGCGCCAGGGGCCTGCCGGACGTCCTCGGCGCGTGGTTGCTCGCCGCGGGCATCGCGGTCATCGTGCTGGCCATCTCCAAGGCGATGGCCTGGGGCATGGACGTGGTGTGGCTGGCGCTGGCCGCGCTGGCCCTGCTGGGCGGCGCGCTCGCGCAGGCCAAGCACCACCGCCTGCCCGCGATCGACCTGGCCCTGTGGCGGCGCCCCAGATTCGTCTGGGGCTGGCTCGCGACCTGGGGCTTCGGCGCCCTTTCGTACGGGCTGCTGACCGTGCAGCCGCTGTACCTGCTCCACCTGGGCTACCCCATGCTCGAGGTGGCCATGTGGCTGACACCCACGTCGGTGGCGGTCGTCGTGACGAGCTTCCTGGCCGGGCGGATCGTCAAGCGGGTCGGCGCGTACGGGCTGATCTACGCGGGCTCGCTGCTGTGCGGCGGCGCCTGCGTGCTCGTGCTGACGCAGGCCGGGCCCACCGTGTGGGGCCTGATCGCCAGCGTCGTGGTGGGCATCGGCGTCGGCGCGCTCGCGCCGGGCACCTCCGTCGCCACCACCCTGGCCGCCCGTCCCCACCAGTACGCCTCCGCCGTCGGCGCGGCCACCATGGCCCGCATGGTCGGCGGGGCCGTGGGCGTCGCCGTCGTGTCGGTCGTCATCGACCACCCGTTCATGACCGGCCCCTTCGCGGGGCTGGCGGGCGCGCTCGCGATGTGCGTGGCCATCTCCGTGCTGATCGGCGCACTGGCCCTCACCAAGATCACCCGGCTACGGACCGACCCGGGCGACGTCATGATCAAAGTGCCGCGCCGGCTGCTGCTGGAGCTGCGCATGACTCTCGCCACCGTGGCGGCGGAGGCCGACGCGTTACTGCCTGTCGAGACCCGCACACCCCCCACGGACCACATCCCGCGGCCGCGGGCGGCCGAGCCAGGCCCGCTCGCAGGTTCCCGCGGGAACCCGAACTAGTTCAACCATTCGAAAGGGCTCTCGTCATGGCAACCACATCGTGCGACGTAGCGATCGTCGGCGCCGGGCTCGGCGGCTGCTTCCTCGCCTTGCTGCTGGGTCGCCGCGGCCGTCGCGTCGTCGTCATCGAGCAGGGACCCTCGGTCCCCAGCGCGGGCGCGGACTTCCTCAAGCCGCCCGGGCTCCGGGTGCTGGCCCGCCACGGGCTGGCCGACTTGGTCGGACGCCATGGCCTCAGGCGCGAAACCATCCGCTACTACCACGACGGCGACCCCATCCAGGAGTGCCGCTTCCCGGACGGAGGCTTCCTCGTCCGCCCCTATCGGGAGCTGGTCGAGCTCATCTACACGAGCTGCGTCATGGAGGGCGTCGACTTCTGGTTCGACGCCAGCATCGACGACATCGCGGTCGGCGACGGCCGCGTGGAGGAGCTGACGCTGTCGAACGGGCGCCGGCTGCGGGCCGGCGTCGTGATCGGCGCCGACGGCACCAAGTCGGCCGTACGGCAGGCGCTCGACATCGAGCAGCGCACGCTCCCGTACGAGCGGCTGCTGATGCGGGTGGCCACCGTCCCGCTGACCGCCAGCGTCGCCCAGCTCAACCGGCTGTACTTCAGCTCGGAAGGCTGGTTCGCCTACCTCTACCCGATCAACAGGGACCAGGCCAGGGTGTTCGTCGGCCTGCCCCCCGAGGACGACAAGGAGATCTTCCAGGACGGCATCCCCGCGCTGCTCGACGAGCTGAAGAAGTTCGTCACCGACAGCTCGGACGCCTTCAACGTCCTCCAGCCCGCGACCTGGCAGCGGATCAAGGTCTCCTCGATGCGGGTGTCGGAGTACCACAAGGGCAACGCGGCGCTCCTGGGCTCGGCCGCGTTCGCCTGCCACCCCATGACCGGGATGGGCATGAGCTACACGCTGCACGACGCGGAGCTCCTGGCCGACGTCATCTGCGCGGCCGGCGGCGACGCGGACCTGCTGGAGCGGCTGCTGTCGGCCCGCTACGAGCCCCGCAGGGAAGCCCACAGGCAGCTGATCGACTACGGGGACGCCCTGGCCGCGACCTTCCACGACCGGGACGCCTACCTCGCGGCCTTCCGCCCGGACCTGCACATCTACGGCGACGCCGCGGCTCTGCAGCCGATCTGAGCCGGTGTCCCCGCCGCCCGCCATTCCCCACCAGGTGAGGTCGTCCAGTGCCACGCTGAGTGCGATGGGCCGGCCCTATCCCCAGGCGGCGGGGGCGCCCATCGGGCGCCCCCGGTGGTAGGGCGTGCACTACCAAGAGAACGGGTGACAGCGGGGGTCCGCCGGGCCACCGTCTCTCGCGATGCTGATGAGTGATCACATACGACTCGTCAGCATCGGAGAGAAACGTGGGGACTGTGGGGACCGCCGCCGTTCAGCGCGGCAGCGACTTCGCGAGGCTGTCACGCCGCATCGCCGAGGCGGGGCTGCTGGACAAGCGGCCAGGCTATTACGCGGCCAGGATCAGCCTGGTGGCCGGCCTGTTCGCGGGAAGCTGGGCGTTGTTCGCCATGGTCGGGGACTCCTGGTGGCAGATCCCGGTCGCGGTGCTGCTCGCCGTGGCCTTCGCCCAGGTGACGCTCCTGGCCCACGACCTGGCGCACGGGCAGATCTCCCGGTCGCGGCACACCAGCAGGATCGCCGGGCTGCTGGTGGGCAACCTGGCCGTCGGCCTCAGCTACGGCTGGTGGATGGACAAGCACACGCGCCACCACGCCAACCCCAACCACGAGGAGCACGACCCCGACGTCGCGCCCGACATCCTGATCTGGTCGCAGAAGCAGGCCGAGGAGGCGCGCGGGATACCCCGGTTCGTCGGGCGCTGGCAGGCGTTCCTGTTCTTCCCGCTGCTCACCCTCGAAGGCCTGAACCTGAAGGTGTCGAGCTTCCGCGCGCTGCGCCGCCCCTCGCTCAAGAGCAGAGGGCTCGAAGGGCTGCTGCTGAGCGCGCACGTGCTCCTCTACCTGGGGGCGGTGTTCCTGGTGCTGCCCTTCGGCACGGCGCTGGTGTTCGTGGCCGTGCACCAGGCCTGCTACGGCGTCTACCTCGGCTGCACGTTCGCGCCCAACCACAAGGGCATGCCGGTCCTGACCGCGGAGGACGAGCTGGACTTCCTGCGCCGCCAGGTCCTGACCTCCAGGAACGTACGCGGCGGGCGCCTGGTCAACACCGCGCTCGGCGGCCTGAACTACCAGATCGAGCACCACCTGTTCCCCAGCATGCCGACCGCGAACCTGCGCAGGGCGCAGCCCATCGTCCGCGAGTACTGCGAGCGGCTCGGCGTCGACTACGTCGAATGCGGCCTGTTCGCGTCGTGGGGCCAGGCCCTGCGGCACTTGCACGAAGCCGGACGCCCGCTACGCGAGGGAGTGCCGTCGCCCGGAGGAGCGTCGGGAGCGTAGGCGACCGAGCCCGCCTTTGCGGAGCAGAGGCCATAAGCACGCGTTGGTAGGGTTTAGTCGTAAATAGGCGGATCTGAGCGGGTGGGGATAGGTGGAGGTCGAACAGACAGCGCTGCCGGGGATCGGGCTACGACACGACTTCACCACCCGCAAAGGACAGCGGGTCGGCGTCGTGTCCCACCGCACGGGCCGCCGCGACCTGGTGATCTACGACGCGGACGATCCCGACGCCGTCTGCCACGTGGTCAAGCTCAACGACGAGGAGGCCGACGCCCTGGCCGAGCTCCTCGGCGCCCCCCGCATCGTGCAGCGACTCAACCAGCTGCACCAGCAGGTCGAGGGCCTGGTCAGCGTGCAGCTTCCCATCCCCGACGGCTCCCCCTACGCCGGGCGTCCCATGGGCGACGCCCGCGTGCGGACCCGTACCAGCGCCTCCATCGTGGCCGTCGTGCGCGGCGGGCGGGTCTTCGCCAGCCCGGGCCCCGACTTCGTGTTCGCCGCGGGCGACGTCGTGGTCGTCGTGGGCAGCGAGGACACCACCGCCGAGGTGGCCGGCATCCTGGCGGACGGGTAGGGCCGCGGGTGCACCATACCGCGGTCCTCTTTCTCGAGTTCGGTGCCATAGTCCTTGCCCTGGGAATCCTGGGCGCCCTCGCGCTGCGCGTGGGCATCTCGCCCATCCCGCTCTACCTGATCGCCGGCCTGGCGTTCGGGACCGGCGGGGTGCTGCCGCTGGCGACCAGCGACGACTTCGTCTCCGTCGGCGCGGAGCTGGGCGTCGTCCTGCTGCTGCTGACGCTCGGCCTGGAGTACAACGCCGACGAGCTGGTCACCAGCCTGACCGGAAACATCCGCGCGGGCATCGTCGACCTGGTGCTGAACGCCGCCCCCGGCGCGATCTGCGCGTTGTTGCTGGGCTGGGGCCCGGTCGCGGCCGTCGCCATGGCGGGCGTCACGTACGCCACCTCCTCGGGCATCACCGCCAAGGTGCTGTCCGACCTGGGGTGGATCGGTAACCGGGAGACGCCGACAGTGCTGTCGCTGCTGGTCTTCGAAGACCTGACGATGGCCGTCTACCTGCCGATCCTGACGACCATCCTGGCCGGGCTGAACCTGGCCAGCGGGGCCATCGCGGTGGGCGTCGCGCTGCTGACTGTGAGCGTGGTGCTGGTCGTGGCGCTCAAGTTCGGGCGCTTCATCGAGGCGTTCGTGGCCAGCCCCAACAACGAGGTGCTGCTGCTCAAGGTGGTCGGGCTCGCCCTGCTCGTGGCCGGGCTCGCCCAGCAGCTGAACGTGTCGGCGGCGGTCGGCGCGTTCCTGGTCGGGATCGCGCTGTCCGGCGAGCTCGCCGAGGACGCGCAGGCGCTGCTGGCGCCGTTGCGCGACCTGTTCGCGGCGGTGTTCTTCGTCTTCTTCGGCCTCCAGACCGATCCGGCCAAGATCCTGCCCGTGGCGGGGCTGGCCGCGCTGCTCGCCCTGGTCAGCATGGTCACCAAGCTGCTGACCGGCGCGTACGCGGCCAGGCGGGCGGGCATCGGCAAGGCGGGCCAGGCGCGGGCGGGCATCGCGCTCATCCCGCGCGGCGAGTTCAACATCGTCATCGCGGGCCTGGCCGTGGGCGCGGGCGCCCACCCCGACCTGGGCGCGCTGGCGGCGGCGTACGTCCTCATCCTGGCGGCGTTCGGGCCCCTGGCGGCCAAGCTCGTGCAACCGCTCATCACCGCCATCGCCAAGCGGTCCTGATCCGCTAGTTTGTTCGCATGATCCAGCCCACCGAGAAGACGATCTGGTCCACCGACTGGGACAGCGTGGAGATCTCCGGCGAGAGCCATCGCCGGGTGCTGTTCCAGGACATGGACATGACCGAGCTGGTCGACCACGGCTCCTCCTTCGAGGAGTGCCACTTCAGCAACGTGCGCTTCAACGTGTCGGTCCACGACGACGCCCGCTTCGTCAACTGCACGTTCACGCGGTGCTCGTTCTTCGACGCGACGTTCGACGGGTGCAAGCTGACCGGCAGCGTGTTCGACGGGTGCACGTACGGGCTGCTCAAGGTCGAGGGCGGTGACTGGTCGTACGTCAGCCTGGCCGGCGCCGACCTGCGGGGCAGCGTCTTCCGCGGCACCCGGCTGCGGGAGGCCGACCTGTCGGGCGCCCGGCTGGAGGGCGCCGAGCTGCGGCGGGCCGACCTGTCGGGGGCGTCGCTGCGCGGCGCCGACCTGACGCGGTGCGACCTGCGCGGCAGCGACCTGAGCACGCTCGACCCGCTCACCGTCACGCTCAAGAACGCGGTCATCGACCCCTTCCAGGCGACGGTCGTGGCCGGCGCCCTGGGGCTCGACGTACGCGAGTAGGCGGCCATCGAGATCGGCTGCGGATCTCCGGCGGGCGGGCGAGTATGTCCGTGTGAAAATCACCGATCTCCACCCGGCCGAGCGGGCCGTGGCCGAAGCCGTGTCCCACGGCAGGGAAGTCGACCTGCGCTCGGGCGACCTCGACCCGGTCGTGCGCGCGCAGGCCCTGGCCGAGGTGCTCCTGGGCGAGCACGACGGGCCCAAGCCCGCGCTGCGCCTCATCGGCGCCCGGATCACCGGCCTGCTCCACCTGGCCTTCGCCGAGATCGGCTTCCCGGTCACCCTTGAGCAGTGCGCGTTCGACGAGGCGCCCGACCTGTACCAGACGCGCACCCGGTTCCTCAGCCTGAGCGGCTCCTCGCTGCCCGGCCTGATCGCCTCGAACATCCAGGTCGACGGCAACCTGCGCCTGGCCGGCTGCCACGTCACCGGCGAGCTGCGCCTGTCCGGCGCCCGCGTCAGCGGCAACCTCAACCTCAACCGCGCCCACCTGGAGAACCCGGGCGGGGCCGTCGTCAACGGCGAGCACCTCGACGTCGGGGGCAACCTGCGGGCCCAGGACGGCTTCAGCAGCCACGGCGAGATCATCCTCACGGCCGCGCGGATCGGCGCCGCCGTCAACCTCGACGACGCCCGCCTGCACGCGCCCGGCGGCATGGCCCTCGAGGCGTCCAACCTGACCGCCCAGGTGGGCCTGTTCGCCCGGAGGATGACGGTCGACGGGGAGATCTGCGTGCGCTCCGCCCGCGTCAGCGGGCCGCTCACGCTGCGCGGCTCGCGCGTGCGCAACCCCGGCGGCATCGCCGTGCGCTGCGGTGGGCTCAACGCCGAAGGCGGCCTGTTCCTGTCGCTGGTCGAGACCGAGGGCCAGGTACGCCTGGGGAGCGCCGCCGTCGCCCGCTCGCTCAACCTCGACGGCGCCACCCTGCGCAACCCGGGCGGCGTGGCCCTGGCCGGCGACGGCCTCACGGTGGACGGCGCCCTGCACGCCCGCGACGGGATGACCGCGGAGGGCGAGATCAGCCTGCTCGACGCCTCCGTCACCGGCCCCGCCCACTTCGAGGGCGCCAGGCTGGCCAACCCCGGCGGCTCGGCCCTGACGGCCAACGGCATCACGGTCGGCAAGGTGCTCAACCTCTGCAGCGGCTTCTCGGCGCAGGGCCGGGTCCGGCTGACCAACGCCCAGGTCGGCAGCCGCCTGTGCTTCGACGACGCCACGCTGGAGGCCCCCGGCGAGGTGGCGCTCAAATGCTGGCGGGTGGAGGCGCGCGAGCTGGCCCTGCGTACCGCCGCACCCGTCCGGGGCACGGTGGAGCTGCGCCACGCGCGCATCGGCGTCCTGCGCGACGACCCCGGCGTCTGGCCGGACGCGATGCGCATGGACGGGCTCGCGTACGAGGTGCTCGACCCCATGCTGCCCGCCGCCGGACGGCTCGGCTGGCTGCGCAGGGACCCCGAGGGCTACCTGCCGAACGCGTACGAGCAGCTCGCCGCGATGTACCGGCGGCTGGGCAGCGACGCTGACGCCCGCGACACGCTCCTGGCCAGCCAGCAGCGGCGGCGCGCCACCCTCCCGTGGTACGCCGGGTTCTGGGGCCACCTCCAGGACGTCACCGTCGGGTACGGCTTCCGCCCCTTACGCGCGGCCGCCTGGCTGGTGGCGCTCCTGGCCGTGGGCACGACCGTGTTCGGCCTGGCCGAGCCGCCGCCGCTGAAGCCGGGGGAGGCCCCGCGGTTCCACGCGCTCGTCTACACGCTGGACCTGCTGCTGCCGATCATCGACTTCGGGCAGGAGAAGGCGTTCAACCCCGGCGGCGGGACGCAGTGGCTCGCGTACGGGCTGATCGCCGCCGGCTGGGTGCTGGCCACCACGATCGCCGCGGGCCTGACCAGGTCGCTGCGCCGGGCGTAGCGGCGGTCAGCCGCTCACGGCCCGCAGGGCGCCCGGGAGGCGGCCGGTCAGGCGGTCGAGCGCGGCCGAGGTGGCGGCGTCGGCCGGCAGGTAGACGATCAGCCGCTGGTCGTCGTAGGAGAGCTCGAGCTGCTCGCGCTTGAGCCGCAGCTCCCCGGCCAGCGGATGCGCCAGCCGCTCCACGGGAGCCGGCAGCGGCGGGGCGGCCGGCCGGGCGGGCCGCCCGCTGAACGACTCGCCCGCCGCGAACGACAGCTCCGCGACCAGCTCCTCCGCGAACGGGTCGGCCCTGGCTGCCGCCAGCTTGAGCACGGTCGCGTGCTCGTCGGCCACGCGGTCCCAGTCGGGGTAGGCGGCCCTGGCCCGCGGGTCGGCGAACACGTACCTGACCATGTTGGGCGGATCGCCGTCGAGCAGCCCGACCGGGCCGTACAGCCGCTCGAACCCCGTGGTGCGGGCGAGCACCTCGCCCACCCGGTTGAGCAGCACCGCGGGCGCGGGCTCCAGCCGGTCGAGCACCGCTCGCACCGTCGGGCGCACCGTGCGGGCCGGTGCCTCGCCCGCGGCCGGGCACAGCAGCACGTCGCCGCTGGCCACCTTGGCCAGCTGGCGCAGGTGGACGCGCTCCTCGGGAGTCAGCCGCAGCGCCTCGGCCAGCGTGATGATCACCTGCGTGGACGGGTTGCGGTCGCGGCCCTGCTCCAGCCTGGTCAGGTATTCGACGCTCACGCCCGCCAGGGTGGCCAGCTCGGACCTGCGCAGGCCCGGCGTGCGCCGCCGCGGGCCGCCGGGCAGCCCGACGTCCTCCGGCTTGACGGCCTCGCGGCGGGAGCGCAGGAAGGCCCCCAGTTCGTTGTCACCCACAGGTCCCGAGTGTAGGCCCGGCGCCCGGCCCGTATCGTGGCCCCGCGAGGGCCAGTCTCACGCCGGTCTCCCTCGATCGCCCGGCGTCCACGAGCCTGTGACGCATGGAGAACATGACATTGGCAGTGATCACCGGCAGCGTTCGCGAAGGGCGGTTCGGCCCCAGGATTTCGGGGTGGCTCACGGAGCGGGCGCGCACGCACGGGCTGTTCGACCTCGACGTGATCGACCTGGCGGAGACGCCGCTGCCCGCGGTGATGCCCGCGACGCCCGAGGAACTGGTCGACGTGGAGTCCCGCCCGGCGGAGCTCAGGCGGCTGGCCGGGCGGCTGGCGGCGGCGGACGCGTTCGCGGTGGTGACGCCGGAGTACAACCACAGTTTCCCGGCCTCGCTCAAGAGCGCCATCGACTGGCACCTCGCGGCGTGGATGGCCAAGCCGGTCGCGCTCGTCTCCTACGGCGGGTACGGCGGCGGGGTGCGGGCGGCCGAGCACCTGCGGCCGGTCTTCGCCGAGGTGCACGCCGTGACGATCCGCAACACGATCAGCTTCGACCAGCACTGGAGCCGGTTCGGCCCCGACGGCGAGCTGCTGGACCCCGAGGGGCCCGACATCGCCGCCAAGGCGCTGCTCGATCAGCTCGGCTGGTGGAGCAGGGTGCTGCGGGACGCCCGCCGGACCACCCCCTACGTGGCGTGAGGCGCTAGCAGAGGGCCATCGCGGTCTGCCACACGCCGGGCAGCGCCGCCAGGACCAGATCTCCCTTGCGGCGCCGGTCCCGGCGCGTCTCGGCCCCCAGGTCGGCCAGCAGCTCGCGGAAGCCGTCCTCGTACCCCTGCTCGCCCGCCTGCTCGCCCGCCGCGGCCCGCTTGGCCAGGCAGCGCGCGTAGGTGGCCACCAGCCAGAAGACCGCCTCCCGGTGCAGGCCGCTCCGGATGAGCTCGCGGGTGCCGTCGATGGCGATGGGCCGCGCCAGCGGGGTGATGTCCGAGTCGAACGGGTAGGAGGGGACGCGGAAGGCCGCCGCGGCGTCGAACACCTTCTCCAGCACGGCCAGGTGCCGCTCGACCCGGGCCGGGCTCAGGTGCGCCGCGCCCAGCAGTTCGAGCAGGCTCTCGTGGAAGTCCAGCCGCCCGTGTTCGGCGAGCAGCTCGCGCACGGCCACGTAGCGGCGCCGGATCGTGGGGTTGCGCAGCGCCGCCACCAGCAGCACGTGGGTGGTCACCCCGGTGCCGAACAGCCACGAGTTGACCTGGTCGGGAAGGGGCGCCCGCTCGTCGATGCCGTTGATGAACCCGCGCACCCGGTCCATGGCGTTGGTGCACCGGGCCAGGATCCACGGCCGCTCGGCGAAGTCGCGCGAGACCACCCGCTGGATCTCGGTCAGCCGCCCGGACGGGTCGGCCAGCACGCACGGGAGGTGGAAGCTGCCGGCCAGGTGGTAGTCGCTCAGCACCTCGTGCGTGGAGCCCAGCTCGGAGACGGAGGAGACCTCCAGCAGGACCCCGCGGTAGGCGAACTTGCCCAGGCGGGCGGGCTGGTCCGCGATCACCATGACGTCCACGTCAGAGGTCGCGGCCAGCTCGGCGGCCGGGTCGGCCCACAGGGCCGACCCGGTCAGGAAGGCCCCGTCGAAGCCCGGCAGCGCGGCGCCTTCCTCCAGCACCCACTGCCGAGCGATCTGTCTGGCTTCCTCAATCCGCATCCACTTCCTCCCGATCTGGGCCGCGGCGCGCGGTCCGGATCAGAACGAACGCGCCCAGCACGACAAGCACCACCAGCCCGCCCCAGATCCAGCCGGGAACCCCCGCCGATGCCTCGGGGCGCTCGCCGGCCGCCGCGGCGGACCCGACCGCCTGGGGCGGCGTGCTCGCCGTCGGCCCCCCGCCGATGGACGGGGGCGAAGCCGATGAAGAAGGTGATCCTTTCACGCTGAACGGGATTTCGCCCTCAATGGGATGCCCGTCGGACGAAACGACACGCCAGGCGATGATGTACGGGCCCGGCGGGAGCGGTCGCGGGACGTCGGTGAGCACCTTCGGCCCGTCGAGCACCGGCTTGCCGAGCGGGACCTCCTTGCCCGCCGCGTCGTGCAGCACGACGAACGGGAACTTCACGCTCGCGCTGTATTCGAGCTCGATCTCGTCGACCGAGTCGATCTGGGAGTTCTTCGCGGGCGAGCTGCTCTTGAGCGCGTCATGCGCGAACGCCGGCGAAGCCGGAAATATCAGGATGAGGGCGCACGCGAGTGCCGCCCCGATGATGTGTCGTGGCAGGAACGCCATGATGAGTCTCCAGAACGATCTTCCGGACTCGCGCGTGGCGCCGTCCGGACACAGGCAAGGGTTCGCGCCCCGCCGGGCGCGCCAAGGGACTTGTGCTTCAGCCGAAGTGCCTCGGCCCGCAGGGTGGGCCTCGCCTGAGGATCGCGCCGGAGACGGTCCTTCCCGCGTACGCGGTCAGGTACGGGGTGGCCGGCCGCCACGAGGGCCGGGCGGCCCTGTCGTCTGTGGTGGCCGGGACGGCGGCGGGCAGCGGGACGATCGGCCGCGGCGCGCCGTACAGGCGGATCATGAGCCACAGCGCGCGCTCGCCCCGGTGCAGCCACCAGGCCGTCAGTCCCGCCATCGTGAGATGGACCAGCGCCATGCCGGGCGCGGGATGCCCGTGCGCCGGACCTGCGTCGGCGGCGGGCGTGAGCCGCTCGAAGAGCTGGTGCAGCAGCATCTGGGTGCTCACGGTCGCCACCAGCACCGCCGCGGGGCCGCGCTCGCGCCCGTCGATCAGGTACGCCAGCCCGAGCGCCGCCAGCACGCCGGCCAGATAGACCTCGAACGGCACGAGACCGCCGCCCGCCAGCGCGTGCCCGCCCGCCGACACCGCGCCGCAGACCGTCGCGAACACGACGGCCCGCACAAGCCGCAGCACTGACGACGCGGAGGACACAGCCGATATTCTCCTGGAAGGTCGGGAGAAAGTCTCAGATTTCCCTCGGAAATGACCGCCCTGGCCCGTACGGGCGACCCCGCGATCGGCGTCGTTGCAGGTCGTCAGGCCCTTGTCCGGCTCTCCGGACACAGACCCGGCGACGCCGGAAGGCCGCGATGTGGGTTTGTGAAAGGGACGATCTGATATTGACACTTTTTCACCGGCGCTTTCCCAGCATGGGATATTCGCCTGCGGCGTGGCGTTGAAGAGCGCCTCGCCACAACTGTAACCATCGTACCGATCTTGTCGGCCCGCTCGGCGGGCGGCACAGGCCGGAACCCGGCCTGACGCATCCCGAAAGGTACGGTACATGTCCACTCCCAATTCACGGACAAATGCCCCAGCCAATTCCGCCCGGACCAAGGCACGTCACGCGATGAGATGGGCGATGAGCGGCTCACTTTCGATGGTCCTGGTCGCCGCCCTGGTGCCGGCGGCGAGAGCGGACGACGACGACACCGACCGCGCCGACCGCACGGCGGACACGGCGGACACCGCGGACACCGCCCCCGCGGACACCGCCGCCGCCGCGGACACCGCCGACACCGACGACCGTCGTCGCCGCCGCCACCGCCACCGCCACTTCCCCCTCATCCACGGTGACCGATGCAGCCCGCACCTCTTCTTCAAGGTGCACACGCTCTCTCCGCGGAACTTCTTCCTGCCCCGCACCAACTACGTCGACGGGCCCGGCGGCACGGTCACGGCGTCGGTCACCCGGGAGCACGAGGTCCGCGCGTTCCTGGAGACCGAGAACGAGAGGCGGAAGGCCGTCTCCACGAATGAACCGCTCACCCGCGTGGAACCGATCACCACCCAGGAAGTGGTGCGCGAGATCCGCAGGATGGGGCTGCCGCACCTCGAAGAGCGCCACATGGTCTTCACCGGCCACGAATACAGCCAGGAGATCACCAAGGGCATGTACGGCCATCTGTGGTACCGCGTCTTCGGCTACCGAGTCGGCTGGTCGGCCTGGCAGGTGATGGGCTCGTGTCGCGACGTCAGGGTCGCCAGAGGATTCGCCAACATCCCCGCCAGGGTCGAGGGCTGGCGCTACTGGGAGACCAAGCATCCGACCTTCAAGCACCGCCGCCTGCCCTGGAAGCCGTGAGCTTACGGCGCCGTTGGCCATGGACGCGCGGGCCGTGGGACACTTGGCCGGCGTGCGCCCCGTGCGGGTGCGGAAACCGCGGACAGAGGCAGCGGAAGACATGGCGACTTCCCCGTCGATCCGGGTGGTTCTCGTGGAGGATCACGCCATGGTCGCCGAGGCCATCGGGCTGGCGCTGGCGCGGGTGCCCGACATCGAGGTTGTGGCCCAGACCGGCAGCGTCGCCGGGGCGGTCGCCGAGACCGGCAGGTTCCAGCCGGACGTCGTCGTGCTCGACCGGCGGCTGCCCGACGGCGACGGGATCGCGGCCATCGGCAGGATGGTGGCGGCGGCGCCCAAGGTGCGGGTGCTGGTGCTGACCGGCGAGGCGACCGTTTCCGTGGCGGCCCGGGCGGTGGCGGCCGGTGGCGCAGGGCTGGTGGTGAAGTCGTCCCGGCTGGGCGAACTGGAGTCGGCGGTGCGGGAGGTGGCGGCCGGCGGGGTGGTGTTCGCGCCCGGGCTGCTGCCCGGGGTGCTCGACCGGCTGACCGGGCGCGCGGGACGCGTGGGGTCCGCGCTGACGGCTCGCGAGCGGGAGACGCTGCTGCTCCTGGCCGAGGGCATGGGCGCGCGCGAGATCGGCGAACGGCTCGGCGTGGCCCGCAACACGGCGCGCAACCACGTGCAGCACGTGCTGGAGAAGCTGGGCGCCAGGACCAAGCTGGAGGCGGTCGCGCTCGCCCGCAGGGAAGGGCTGCTCGACTGACGCATTTGCACCATCTCGCGTCCCACAGGTGTACCAGGCGGCCTGGCGCGGATGCGTCTCGTGATCGGATAGTGGCTCCCCGAGAGTAGAGGGGTGGTCAGCGAGAAGACCGGTCAGTACCAGGTTGACACGCCTCTGCCGAAGGAGATGGGCAGCATCACGGCGGCGCGCCGGATCGTCCGCCGGGCCCTGGCCGAGTGCGGCTACCAGGGCCACCACGAGGACGTCCTGCTCGTGGTGTCCGAGCTGGTGACCAACGCGCTCGTGCACGGCGACGGCCCGCCGTGCCTGAGGATGCGGGGCAGCGCCAGGCGGGTGCGGGTCGAGGTGAGCGACGCCGGAGAGCTGCTGCCCGAGCCGCGCGAACCCGGTCCGTCGAACGGCTGGGGGCTGCACGTCGTCCGGCTCCTGTCCATCGACTGGGGGACCACGCCCGTCGACGGCGAGACGGGCGGAAAAGTGGTGTGGTGCGAGCTGGCCCCCCGCCTCGCCCCGCTCCAGGCCCGCGCTTACGACAGCTGAACCTGGCGGGCAGGTTTGGGTCCTCGGGCCACGTCGTGAAAAGCTTCAGTATGGCCGTGGATAACCTTCCACAAGCGGATATGGAGCTACTCGTCCAGAGCATCCGCGATTACGCCATCTTCATGCTCGACCCCCGCGGCAGGATCGTGAGCTGGAACGCCGGAGCCCAGCGCATCAAGGGATACACGGCCGAGGAGATCATCGGCACCCACTTCTCCGTCTTCTACCCGCCCGAGGACGTCGCGGCCGGCAAGCCGTTCGCGGGGTTGGAGTCGGCCGCCGCCGACGGCCGCTGGGAGGAGGAGGGGTGGCGGGTCCGCAAGGACGGCACCAGGTTCTGGGCCAGCGTGGTCATCACCGCCCTGCGCGACGGGCGCGGCGAGCTGCGCGGGTTCGGCAAGGTGACGCGTGACCTGACCGAGCGGCGCAGCATGACCAGGGCGCTGGACGAGCGCGGCCTGCTGCTCGCCCATCTGGTCCATGCCCAGGAGCGGGAGCGCCGGCGCATCGCCTCCGACGTGCACGACGACACCATCCAGTCCATGGTCGCCGTCGGGATGCGGCTGCGGGTGCTGGAGGAGGGCCTGCCCGAGGAGCAGGCGGCCGGCGTCCGCGCGCTCGGCGACGCCGTCGAGGCCGCCGTGGGGCGCCTGCGCGACCTGGCCTTCCGGTTACGCCTGCCCGGTGACGGGCTGGCGGAGGGGCTCGCGTCCTACCTGGAGCGGGAGATGGCGGGGGTGGCGTACGAGCTGGTGAACCGGCTGGACGGCGAGCCGCCCACCGAGACGGCGATCACCGTCTTCCGCATCTGCCAGGAGGCCCTCACGAACGTCCGCAGGCACGCCGGGGCCGTCGCCGTGGCCGTGGAGCTGGTCTCGCTCGACGGCGGCGTCCACGTCCGCGTGCGCGACGACGGGATCGGGATCACCGGCCGGGGCGGCCAGGACGGCCACTTCGGGCTGATCGAGATGCGCGAGCGGGCCGAGACGGCCGGCGGCTGGTGGAGCATCCGCGGCGCGCCCGGCGCGGGCACGACGGTGGACTTCTGGGTGCCGGCCGTCGCGCGCCACCCGTCATGACCCCCGAGTGATCAGCGCGAGGGTCTGGCGGGCGATCTCCCACTCCTCGTCCGTCGGGATGACGAGCACGGCCACCTCCGCGCCCGGCGGCGAGACGGCCCGCTCCTCCGCCGACCCGGCCTGGTTGAGCGCGGGGTCCACGGCGACGCCGAGCCGGTCCAGCCCGGCCAGGGACTCGGCGCGGGTGGCCGCGTCGTGCTCCCCGACCCCGCCCGTGAACACGATCGCGTCCACCCGCCCGAGCAGCGCGTAGTAGGCGCCGACGTACTTGCGGATGCGCCGCGTGTAGACCGCCAGGGCCAGCCGGGCCTCGGCGTCGTCGCGGGCGCGCACCTCGCGCATGTCGCCCGTCCCGGCGAGCGCCAGCAGGCCGCTGTGGCGGTCGAGCCCGCTCTCCACCTGCCGCGCGTCCATCCCGTTCACACGCGCCAGGTAGCCGGCGAGCGCGGGGTCGACGTCGCCAGAGCGGGTGCCCATGACCAGCCCCTCCAGGGGTGTCAGGCCCATGGAGGTGTCGACGCTGCGCCCGCCGGAGATCGCGGTCGCGCTGGCGCCGTTGCCCAGGTGCAGCACGACGAGGTTGAGCTCGGCGGGATCGCGGCCGAGGAATGCGGCGGCGCGGCGGGAGACGTACGCGCAGGAGGTGCCGTGGAAGCCGAAGCGCCGCACGCCGAGCCGCTCGCGCCAGTCGCGCGGCACCGCGTACGTGTACGCCTCGGGCGGCAGCGCCAGCTGGAACGCGGTGTCGAACACCGCCACCTGCGGCACCCCGGGGAAGGCGCCGCGCGCCACCCGGATCCCGGCGAGGTTGACCGGATTGTGCAGCGGCGCGAGCGGCGCCAGCTCCTCGATCGCGCCGATCACGTCGTCGTCGACGAGCACCGCCTCGGTGAAGCGGGTCCCGCCGTGCACGACGCGGTGCCCGACCGCGACCGGGTCCAGCTCCGGCCCCGCCGCCCCGAACGCCTTCATGACCGCGGCCAGCCCCGCGTCGTGCCCGGGGAACGGCCCTTCCGACACGTACGGCGGCCGCTCCCCGGCGTGGTGCGTCAGCCGCCCGCCCTCCTCGCCGATGCGCTCCACCAGCCCCCTGGCCGGGCGCTCGCGGGTGCGGACGTCGACGAGCTCGTACTTGATGGACGACGAGCCCGTGTTCAGTACGAGGATGCGCCCGGCCACGTCCACGACCTGATCTCGGGGGTGTCCTCGCCGTGCTCGCGCGTGTACGCGCGGGCCCGCAGCCGCTCGTCGCTCATGCGCTGGCGCAGGTGCGCCGCCGTGGTGCCGAGCCCCGGCACCCGGTCGATGACGTCCATGACCAGGTGGAAGCGGTCGATGTCGTTCATCATGGCCATGTCGAACGGCGTCGTCGTGGTGCCCTCCTCCTTGTAGCCGCGCACGTGGATGCCGGCGTGGCCGTGGCGGCGGTAGGTGAGCTGGTGGATCAGCGACGGGTAGCCGTGGAAGTTGAAGATGACCGGCCTGTCGGCGGTGAAGAGGGTGTCGAACTCGGCGTCCGACATGCCGTGCGGATGCTCCGAGGGCGGCTGGAGGCGCATGAGGTCGACCACGTTGACGACCCGTACCCGCAGCGCGGGCAGGTGCTCGCGCAGGATCGCGGCGGCGGCGAGCGTCTCCTGGGTGGGCACGTCGCCCGCGCAGGCCAGCACCACGTCCGGCTCGGCGCCCTCGTCGGTGGAGGCCCAGGGCAGGATGCCCAGGCCGCGTGTGCAGTGCGCGACGGCCTCCTCCATCGTGAACAGGTCCAGCACCGGCTGCTTGCCCGCCACGATCACGTTGACGTAGTCGCGCGAGCGCAGGCAGTGGTCGGCGACCGACAGCAGCGTGTTGGCGTCCGGCGGCAGGTAGACCCGCACCACGGACGCCTTCTTGTTGATCACCACGTCGAGGAAGCCCGGGTCCTGGTGGCTGAAGCCGTTGTGGTCCTGGCGCCACACGTGCGAGGACAGCAGGTAGTTGAGCGAGGCGACCGGCCGCCGCCAGGGGATCTTCTGCGATGACTCCAGCCATTTCGCGTGCTGGTTGAACATGGCGTCGATGATGTGGATGAACGCCTCGTAGCAGTTGAACAGCCCGTGCCTGCCGGTCAGCAGGTAGCCCTCCAGCCAGCCCTGGCACAGGTGCTCGCTCAGCACCTCCATCACCCGGCCGCCGGGGGCCAGGTGCTCGTCCGTCGGCAGCACCTCGGCGTTCCACGCCCGGTCGGTGGCCTCGAACACCGCCGACAGCCGGTTGGAGGCGGTCTCGTCCGGCCCCATCAGCCGGAACGTCCGCGGGTTGGCGATGATCACGTCGCGCAGGAACCCGCCCAGCACCCGCGTCGGCTCGCTCGGTTGCGCGGCGGGCGACTTGACCTCTACCGCGAGCCGGCGGAAGTCCGGCAGCCGCAGCGGCTCCAGCAGCTCCCCGCCGTTGGTGTGCGGGTTGGCGCTCATCCGGCGCGTGCCGCGCGGCACGGTCTCCAGGACCTCCCGCACGGGCCTGCCGCCGGAGTCGAACAGCTCCTCCGGCCGGTACGAGCGCATCCACTGCTCCAGCATGGCCAGGTGGGAGGCGTTCTCGCGGACGTTGGGCAGCGGCACCTGGTGCGCCCGCCACGTGCCCTCCACCGGCAGCCCGTCGACCTCCCGCGGCCCCGTCCAGCCCTTCGGCGTCCGCAGGACGATCATCGGCAGCCGGTCGGCCCTGCCCTGCTTGTACGCCTCCATCTGGTCGAACGCGGTGTCCAGCGTGCGTGCCATGTCCTCGTGGTCCGGCCCCACCAGGTGCGGGCGGTAGCCGTAGCCCTCCATGAGCTGGAGCAGCTGGGTTTCCGGAATGCGGGCGAGCACGGTGGGGTTGGCGATCTTGTAGCCGTTCAGGTGCAGGATGGGCAGCACGATGCCGTCGCGGTCGCGGTCGGCGAACTTGTTGGAGTGCCAGCTCGCCGCGAGCGGGCCCGTCTCGGCCTCGCCGTCGCCGATGACGCAGGCCACGACCAGGTCCGGGTTGTCGAACGCGGCCCCGTACGCGTGCGCGAGCGAATATCCCAGCTCCCCGCCCTCGTGGATCGACCCCGGCGTCTCGGGCGCCACATGGCTCGGGATCCCGCCGGGGAAGGAGAACTGGCGGAACAGCCGCCGCATGCCCTCCACGTCCTGCGAGACCTCCGGATAGCGCTCCGAGTAGGTGCCCTCCAGCCACGCGTGCGTCACCGCGGCGGGGCCGCCGTGCCCGGGACCGGCGATGTAGATCATGTCCTGGTCCCGCTCCCTGATCACCCGGTTGAGGTGGGCGAAGCAGAAGGTGAGCCCCGGCGTGGTGCCCCAGTGGCCGAGCAGGCGCGGCTTGACGTGCTCGGGCCGCAGCGGCTCGCTCAGCAGCGGATTGTCCAGCAGGTAGATCTGCCCGACGGACAGGTAGTTCGCCGCCCGCCAGTACGCGTCGATATGGTCCATCCTCTGCTGCTTCCTCCACAGAACGTGCTGAATCCCCCAAACGCCGGATAAGGTGCCGAACATGGCATTCAGGAGTTCGCGCTGGTACTCGGGGAACGACCGCAACTCCTACATCCATCGGGCGTGGATGCGGCGTGGCCTGCCGCGCGAGGCGTTCGAGGGCGGCAAGCCGCACATCGCGATCGCCAACACCGCCTCCGACCTCACCCCCTGCAACTCCCATCTGAACGAGGTCGCCGACAGCGTCGCCAACGGCGTCTGGGAGGCCGGCGGCGTGCCGCTCAACCTGCCGGTCGTCTCCCTGGGCGAGACGAACGTGCGCCCGACCGCCATGCTCTGGCGCAACCTGGCCGCCATGGCCACCGAGGAGATGCTGCGCGCCAACCCCATCGACGGAGTGGTGCTGCTCGGCGGGTGCGACAAGACCATCCCGTCGCTGCTCATGGCCGCCTCCTCCGTGGACCTGCCCGCCGTCGTGATGCCCGGCGGCCCCATGCTGACGGGGCACTTCCGCGGCGCGCCGCTCGGCTGCGGCACCGACGTGTGGCGCCTGAGCGAGGAGGTACGCGCGGGCACGCTGTCGCGCGAGGCGTTCCTGCAGTCCGAGTCGTCCATGATCCGCAGCCGCGGCCACTGCAACACGATGGGCACCGCCTCCACCATGGCCTGCATGGCCGAGGCCCTCGGGATGACGCTCCCCGGCACCGCGGGCACCCCCGCCCCCGACAGCCGCCTGCTCGAACGCTCCCACGAGACCGGCCGCCTGGCCGTGGACCTCGTCCTGCAGGGCCGCCGCCCCAGCCAGGTCATGACCAAGGGCTCGTTCCTCAACGCCATCGTGACCCTGGCCGCCGTCGGCGGCTCCACCAACGCCGTCGTCCACCTGCTGGCCGTCGCGGGCCGGCTCGGCGTGGACCTCTCCCTGGACGACTTCGACCGCACCGGCGCCGGGGTGCCGCTGCTCGTGGACCTCCAGCCCGCCGGGCGCCATCTGATGGACGACCTGTTCAGGGCGGGCGGCCTCGCGGCCGTGCTCAAGGAGGTCGAGGACCTGCTCGACCCGGAGGCGATCACCGTCACCGGCCGCCCGCTCGTCGAGCACCTCGCCGGGGCGCAGATCTGGGACGAGAGCGTCATCAGGCGCCGCTCCGACCCGCTGCTGCCCGACGCCGGCATCGCCGTCCTGCGCGGCAACCTCGCCCCCGGCGGCGCGGTGATCAAGCCCGCCGCCGCCTCGCCCGAGCTGCTGCGCCACCGCGGCCGGGCCGTCGTCTTCGACAGCATCGAGGACGTGTACGCCCGCCTCGACTCGCCCGACCTCGACATCGACGAGACCTCGGTGCTCGTGCTGCGCGGCTGCGGCCCCAAGGGCTACCCCGGCATGCCCGAGGTGGGCAACCTGCCGCTGCCCGCCAAGCTGCTGGAGAAGGGCGTGCGCGACATGGTGCGCATCAGCGACGCCCGCATGAGCGGCACCGCGTACGGCACGGTCGTCCTGCACACCGCGCCCGAGGCGGCGGCCGGCGGCCCGCTGGCGAAGGTGCGCACCGGCGACCCGATCGTGCTCGACGTGGCCGCCCGGCGGCTCGACGTGGACATCCCCGACGCCGAGCTGGCCGCCAGGGAGCCCGTGAAGATCGGGCACGCCCGGCCCGTACGCGGCTGGGAGCGCCTCTACGTCGAGCACGTGACCCAGGCCGACCGCGGCGCCGACCTCGACTTCCTCATCGGCTCCAGCGGCGACCACGTGGGTCGCGAATCCCACTGAGGCTTTAAAGACTCCGCTCCGCCATGCGCGGAATCAATCTCGGTGGGTAATGGGTTACGGCACGATGGTGATCCGGTTTGGCGACACGAGGAGGAAGCGTGAACGGCGACATCACCCAGAGCCAGGAGTGGGCGGCTCTCGGCAAGCACCATGAGGAGCTGGCGGGCAGGCAGCTGCGGGAGCTGTTCGCGGAGGACCCGGGCCGCGCCGGGCGCATGACCGTGACCGCCGGCGACCTCTTCCTCGACTACGCCAAGCAGCGCGCCACCGGCGAGACGATCGACCTGCTGGTGGCCCTGGCCGAGCGGGCGGGGCTGCGCGAGCGGATCGCCGCGATGTTCGGCGGCGAGCACATCAACGTCAGCGAGGACCGCGCCGTCCTGCACGTCGCGCTCCGCCTGCCGCGTGCCGCCGAGCTGGTCGTGGACGGGCAGGACGTGGTCGCCGACGTGCACGCCGTGCTCGAGAAGATGGGCGCCTTCGCCGACCGGGTCAGGTCCAAGGAGTGGAAGGGCGCCACCGGCAAGCCGATCGAGACCGTGGTCAACATCGGCATCGGCGGCTCCGACCTCGGCCCCGCCATGGCCTACGAGGCGCTGCGCGACTACGCCGACGCGGGCGTGGCGGCCAGGTTCGTCTCCAACATCGACCCGGCCGACATCACCGGCAACCTCGCCGGCCTCGACCCCGCGACCACGCTGTTCGTGGTCAGCTCCAAGACGTTCACCACCCTCGAGACGCTCACCAACGCCCGCGTCGCCCGCCGCTGGCTGGTCGAGGCGCTGGGCGAGGACGCGGTGTCCAAGCACTTCGTGGCCGTCTCCACCAACGCCGCCAAGGTCGCCGAGTTCGGCATCGACACCGACAACATGTTCGGCTTCTGGGACTGGGTCGGCGGCCGCTACTCCTACGACGGCGCCATCGGCCTCTCCCTGATGATCGCGATCGGCCCCGAGCGGTTCCGCGAGATGCTGGCCGGCTTCCACACCATCGACGAGCACTTCCGCACCGCCCCGTTCGAGGCCAACATGCCGGTGCTGATGGGCCTGCTCGGGATCTGGTATACCGACTTCTTCGGCGCCGAGACCCGCGCGGTGCTGCCCTACAGCCAGCGGCTGCACCGCTTCCCCGCCTACCTGCAGCAGCTCACGATGGAGTCCAACGGCAAGTCCGTGCGCGCCGACGGCACCCCCGTCCCGGCCGCCACCGGCGAGATCTTCTGGGGCGAGCCGGGCACCAACGGGCAGCACGCCTTCTACCAGCTCCTCCACCAGGGCACCCGGCTCGTGCCCGCCGACTTCATCGGCTTCGCCGAGCCGTTCGAGGACCGCGAGGGCATGCACGACCAGCTCACCGCCAACCTCCTCGCCCAGACCTCGGCGCTGGCGTTCGGCAAGACGGCCGAGGAGATCGCCGCCGAGGGCACGCCGCCGGAGATCGTGCCGCACAAGGTGATGCCCGGCAACCGGCCCACCTCCACGATCCTCGCGCCCAAGCTGACCCCCTCGACGCTGGGCCAGCTCGTCGCGCTCTACGAGCACATCGTGTTCGTCGAGGGCACGATCTGGGGGGTCGACTCCTTCGACCAGTGGGGGGTCGAGCTGGGCAAGAAGATGGCGCTCGACCTGGCGCCCGCGCTCACCTCCGAGGAGCCGCCCACCGAGCTCCCCGACGCCTCCACCGAACAGCTCGTGCGGAGATACCGCGAGCTGCGCGGAAGGCGTGCCTGACATGCGCCACGCGTCCGGGACCGAGCACAGGCGGGGCGCGGAGCGGGCGGGGGCGCTGGTGCTGTTCGGCGTCACCGGCGACCTCGCGCGCAAGATGATCCTGCCCGCCCTCTACCGCCTGACCGCCGACAGCCGGCTCGACCTGCCCGTCATCGGCGTGGCCAAGACCGACCTCGACCTCGACGGGCTGCGCGAGCACGCCCGCGAGGCCGTCGGCGGCGTGCACGACGCGGCCTTCGACAAGCTCGCCGGAAACCTGCGGCTGGTCGCGGGCGACTACCGCGACCCCGAGACCTTCGCCAGGCTCCGCGAGGAGGTGGCGGGCAAGGGCTTCCTCGTCCACTACCTCGCGGTGCCGCCGTCGCTGTTCGCCACGGTCGCCGAGGGGCTGGCCGGGGCCGGGCTCGACCACGACGCCAGACTCGTCGTGGAGAAGCCGTTCGGCCACGACCTCGCCTCGGCCCGCGAGCTCAACGAGGAGCTGCTCAAGCACTTCGACGAGGACCACGTGCGGCGGGTCGACCACTTCCTCGCCAAGGAGCCGGTCGAGGACCTCATGGTGTTCCGGTTCGCCAACACGCTGCTGGAGCCCATCTGGAACCGCAGCCACATCCGCAGCGTGCAGATCACCATGGCCGAGGACTTCGACGTGCGCGACCGCGGCGCCTTCTACGACGCCAACGGCACGGTCCGCGACGTGGTGCAGAATCACCTGCTGCAGCTGCTGGCCATCCTCGCCATGGACCCGCCGCCGTCCACCGACGCCCGCGCCCAGCTCGACGAGAAGTGGCGGGTGCTGCGCGCCGTGCAGGCCATCGACCCCGCCGACGTCGTACGCGGCCAATACTCTGGCTACCTCGACACCGACGGCGTGCGCCCCGGCTCCACCACCGAGACCTTCGTCGCCCTGCGCGCCTACATCGACAACTGGCGTTGGGCCGGCGTGCCATGGTGCATCCGCTCCGGCAAGGGGCTGCCGGCCACCGACCTGGAGATCGTCGCCGAGCTGCGCAAGCCGCCGGTGACGATGTTCCGCGGCGGCGACGCGCCCCACAGCCCCAACCTCATCAGGTTCCGGCTGCAGCCGGACGCGGGGGTCACCTTCGACCTGCTGGCCAAGGAGCCGGGCAAGCAGCACACCAGGCCGGTGCCGGTCAGCGTCGACTTCACCAAGGTGCTCGGGCCGATGGAGGCCGCCTACGAGCGCGTGCTGGCCGACGCCGTCAGCGGCGACCCGCGGCGGTTCGCCAGGTTCGACCTGGTGGAGGAGTCGTGGCGGATCGTCCAGCGGGTGCTCGACCTGCCGGAGCGGCCGCTGCCGTACGAGCGGGGCTCCTGGGGGCCCGAGCCGGCCGCGAAGATCGCGCCGGGCGGCTGGCACGAGATCTCGACGACGTTCGACTGACGCGGGAGAGACCCCGGTGGCCAGATGGGCGGACTGTGGTTGACGATGGTGGGATGGACATCATGAAGGTGGTGGAGCAGGCGAAGGACGCCGCGACCGTCAAGCGCGTCTTCGGTGAGCCCGTCCAGCAGGGCGACGTCGTCGTCATCCCGGTCGCCCGGGTCGTCCAAGGGGGCGGCGGCGGGGACGGCCGGGGCAAAGGGGAGAGCGGCGAGGGCGGGGGCAGCGGCGGCGGATTCGGCTTCAGCGCCACGCCCGCGGGCGTGTTCGTGCTCAAGGACGGCGATGTCAGCTGGCGGCCCGCCGTCGACGTCAACCGCATCGTGCTCGGCGGCCAGATCGTGCTGATCGTGGCGGCACTGACCGTCCGCTCCATCCTCAAGAAGCGGCGGCGCAGGCGTTGACGTGCTGATCGACCTGCTCGCCGCGGAGCTGCCCACCCGCGACTTCCTGATCCCGGGCTCCAACCTGCCGGTCCGCCAGACCCGGCTGGACGGCTTGTCCTCGCTCGTCCGCTTCCCGCCCGGCTGGGCCAGGCCCGAACACGGCCACTACCTGGCGGGGGAGGAGTTCGTGCTGCTGGAGGGGGAGCTGTCCGTCTCCGGCATCACGTACGCGGCCGGGCACCACGGCTGGCTGCCCGCCGGGGCGCTGCGCCACTCCGGCGCGGCGCCCGGCGGCGCGCTGGCGCTCACGGCCTTCGCCGGTGAGGACACCTGGGTGCCCAGCGACCTGGACGAGCCCGACGGCCCGAGCCTGCGCACGCCCCTGGAGAGCGTCGTCATCCCCGAGGGCGGCCTGCGGCTCACCCCGCACTCCGTTCTGCTGGACACGCCCGTCGCCCTCGGCGGCCCCGCCGAGATGATCACCGTGCCGACCTGGACGTGGGAGCGGTCGGCCTTGATCCCCGAGGGGCGGGTCCTCGTAAGGTGGACGCCATGACCTCTGTGACGCAGTTCGTGGCCTTCGGGGGAGTCGTGCTGCTCGGGGCGATGTCGCCCGGTCCTGACTTCGCGGTCGTGGTCCGCCGCTCCGCCGTCTCCGGGCGCCTGCACGGCATGGCGGCCGCGACGGGCATCGCCGTGGGCGTGTTCGTCTGGGTGGCGGCCTCCACCACCGGCATCGCGGCGCTGCTGGCGGCCTCGGCGACGGCCTTCACCGTGGTGAAGGTGGTCGGGGCGGCCTACCTGCTCTACCTCGGGGCCAAGGCGCTGCGCTCCGCCCTGCGCACGGGCGGGAAGCTGGAGCTGGAGCTGCCCGACCCGGCGCGGCGCGGCACCTGGGCCGCGTTCGCGGAGGGGCTGCTGACCAACGTGCTCAACCCCAAGGCGGCGCTGTTCTTCGTGGCCCTGGTGCCGCAGTTCGTCAGCTCGGGGGCCTCGACGGGGGAGACCCTGCTGCTGTCGGTGATCGCGCTGGCGGGGACGGTCGCGTGGTTCCTGGTGGTGGCCAACGTGGTGGGCACGCTGCGCAGGGTGTTCGCCCGGCCGGCCGTCCGCCGCGCCGTGGACGGCCTCACCGGCGCAGCGCTCGTCGCCCTCGGCCTCAAGCTGGCCACCGCCACCCGCCCGTAGCCCCTCGTCGCCTTCGGCGTTAAACCGGCCGCCGCCATCCGCCCATAGCCGCCCCCGGCCACCGCCGGCACCGGCTGACACGACGGCGACGGGCCGCGCGTCCACGCCCTCGATCAGCGCGGGGTGGCGCCTGCACCTGCGGCTGGAGCGACGGCCCGGGCCCGGTGCCGCGGTATCTCACCCAGCCCGCCGGGTCTATGGCCGTGCCACCTGGGGCCGGGCAGGCGTGCCGGATCCGGTGGGGGAGTCGTCCCGATCAGGCGAGCCGGTGGCACCCGGCGTCCGGTGATCCGGCAGTGCCGAGCCCGGGGTGTGCGGCGTCCGGCGATTCGGCAGCACCGAGCCGGCCGCCAGGACGGCGAGTCCGGCGAGGGTGATCGCGGCGCCGACCCAGAGCGGCGAGACGTACCCGAACCCGGCCCCGAGGGCCAGCCCGCTCAGCCAGGCGCCCAGCGCGTTGCCGACGTTGAAGGCCGCGATGTTGGCCCCGGAGGCCATCGTGGGCGCGTCCTGGGCGTACCGCATGATCCGCAGTTGCAGCCCGGGCGCGGTGGCCAGGCCGACAGCCCCCATCAGCAGCAGCGAGACGATCGTCATGACCTTGCTCTGCGCGGTCAGCGCGAACACCGCGAGCACCACGGTGAGCAGCGCCAGGATCGCGGCCAGCGACGTGTTCAGCGCCCGGTCGGCGAACCTGCCGCCGAGGAAGTTGCCCGCGAACGTGCCGGCCCCGAACAGCACCAGCAGCCACGGCACGGTGGTGGTGGCGAACCCGCTGACCTCGGTGAGCGTGAACGCGATGTAGGTGAACGCGCCGAACATGCCGCCGAAGGCGAGCACGGTGATCGCGGCGGACACCCAGACCTGCGGCCGGCGGAACGCGGCCAGCTCGCCGCGCAGGCTCGTCCCGGACGGCGCCGCCGTCGGCGGCACCAGCAGCCGGATCCCGGCCAGCGCGACCACCCCGATGACCGTGATCGCCCAGAACGTCGAGCGCCAGCCGAACTGCTGGCCGAGCAGCGTGCCCAGCGGGACCCCGAGCACGTTGGCCGCGGTCAGCCCCGCGAACATCAGCGCGATGGCCCCGGCCCGCCGGTTCGGCGCGACCATGTCGGCGGCGACCACCGAGCCGACGCCGAAGAACGCGCCGTGGCACAGCGCCGCCACGACCCGGCCCGCCATCAGCACCGGGTAGGCCGGCGCGATCGCGGAGATCAGGTTGCCCGCGATGAACAGCGCCATGAGCGCCAGCAGCACCTTCTTGCGGTCGAACCGGGCGATGGCCGCGGTCAGCCCGATGGCTCCGGCCGCCACGCTCAGCGCGTAACCGGAGACCAGATATCCGGCGACCGGCTCGCTGACGCTAAAGTCCGCCGCGACCTGGGGTAGCAGGCCGATGATCCCGAACTCGGTGAGCCCGATGCCGAAGCCCCCGAGTGCCAGGGCGAGAAGCCCGACAGGCATTTTTTAACCTCCATTGCAGTGCGTCCGCCTTTATGCGGCGCCTGCAATTATTGCCCGCGCCGCGACGCCTCCACGAGTGGCCGGTGAGCCACTATGCGAAAGATTCAGGCCAATGGGACCAGGCTGAGGCGGGCCACCACCGGCCGGCACCATCTCGCCGGCGTGCCCTAGGACTTCGTCGCGCCGGCCGTGAGGCCGGTGATGAGGTGGCGCTGGACGAGGAGGAACACGGCGCCCGCCGGGATGGCGATGAGCACGGCCGAGGCGGTCATCAGTCCCCAGTCGGACCAGTGCTGGCCGACGAACTGCTGCAGCCCGACCCCCAGGGTGCGCTTGTCCTCCTGGGACATGAACACCGTGGCGTAGCCGACCTCGCCCCAGGCGGTCATGAAGCAGTAGAACGCGGTCACCGCGATCCCCGGCCGCGCCAGTGGCAGCACGACCCGCCAGAACGTGCCGAACGGGGTCAGCCCGTCCACCATCGCGGCCTGGTCGATCTCCACCGGCACGGTGTCGAAGTAGCTCTTCATCATCCAGGCGCAGAACGGCACCGAGATCGTCATGTACGCGATCACCAGCCCGGGGATCTGGTTGAGCAGTCCCAGCCCGGCCATCAGGTTGTAGAGCGGCACGATGAGGATGGCGACCGGGAACATCTGGGTGATCAGCAGCAGCCACATCACGGAGCGGTGCCCGGGGAAGCGGAACCGGCTGACGGCGTACCCGGTGGTAGCGGCCAGGAACACCCCGGCCAGCATGGTCAGACCGGCGGTGAGCACGCTGTTGAGCAGCCACCGCGGGAACTCGGTCGCGGTCAGCACGCGGACGTAGTTGTCGAACGAGGAGTGGTCGAAGAGCCGCAGCTCCGCCGACAGCCAGCTGTCGCGCGGCTTGAGAGAAGTCAGCACCAGCCACACGACCGGGAACAGCGAGACGGCCACGGCGAGCAGCAGGCCCGCGTGCAGGCCGATCGAGGCCAGGGGGCCGCGCTCGCCGCGCCCGCGCGTCGTCGTGCTCACCAGGGATCTCCTTGACTACGCAACGTGCGGCGGTAGCCGACCGCCAGCACCACCAGCATGAGGAGGATGATCACGCCCCAGGCGGCCGAGCCCGCGTAGTTCCGCACGCCGGTGAAGGCCTCGCGGAAGGCGTAGGTGACCAGGATCTCGGTCTCGCTGCCCGGGCCGCCCCGCGTCACCAGGAAGATGATCGGGAACATGTTGAACGTCCAGATCGTGCCGAGCAGGATCACCGTGGACGACACCTGGCGCAGCCCGGGGAGCGTGATCGCCCGGAACCGCTGCCACGAGTTCGCCCCGTCCACCTCGGCCGCCTCGTACAGCTCGGCCGGGATCGACTGCAGGCCGCCGAGCATGGCGACCATCATGAACGGCACCCCGATCCACACGTTCACCGCGATCACCGCGATCTTGGCCGTGGTGGGATCGTCCAGCCAGCCCGCCGCGGGCAGCCCGGCCGCCTTCAGCAGGCCGTTGATCACGCCGTAGTCGCTGTTGTAGAGGTAGCGCCAGACGAAGGCGGCCACGAAGGCGGGCACCGCCCAGGGCAGGATCAGCAGCACGCGGTAGACGGAGCGGAAGCGGAGCCTGCGGTTGAGCATCACGGCCAGGCCGAGGCCGATGCCGTAGTGCAGGCCCACGCAGACCACCGTCCACACGACGGTCCATGCGAGCTTGTCCCAGAACAGGCTGGAGGTCAGGATCTGCAGATAGTTGTCCAGGCCGACGAACTCGTAGGTCGCCGGGATGACGTTCACCCCGATGGTCCGGCCGATGTTGGCCTCGGTGGCGTCCGTCAGCGACAGGTACACCCCGCGCGCCAGCGGCCAGCCGATCAGCACCGCCATCACGACCACCACGGGCGCGATCATCGCCCACGCGTACCAGTGGGCCGACAGCGCCCGCCGTAACCGCCCAGGCTTGTCGTGGCGGCCGCGAGCCCCCTCGCCCGCGGCCGCCACCCGTCCGGTCGAGACCGCCACCGGTCAGCTCCAGTCCTTCATGATCCCGCGATACTGCTCGTCGACCTTCTTGAGCATGTCCGCGGGCGCGGCCTTGCCGCCGACGAGCGACTGGTAGCCCTCCAGCAGCGGCTGGAACAGCTGCCCGCCCTCGGGGATCCAGGGCCGCGCCACGGCGGTGTCCATGATCGGCTTGAAGACCGCGACGTCGGAGTTGCCCTGCACGTCGGGGTTGGCGTACGCGGAGGTACGGGTCGGCAGCAGGCTGATCTCCTTGGCGATCTTCGCCTGGGCCTCCACCGTGGTCATGAAGCGGACGAACTCGTAGGCGGCCGGGATGTTCTTCGAGCCCGCGTAGATCGCCAGGTTCCAGCCGCCCGTGGGGGCGCCGGCCTTGACCGAGCCGGCCGGGACCGGCGCGATGCCCAGGTTCTTCCTGTCCTTGAACTCCTTGCCCTGGTAGATCTCCGACAGCGACCACGGCCCGTTGTAGATCATCGCCGCCTTGCCCTCCTTGAGGGCGGTCATCGCGTTGGCGTAGCTCTCCGTCGTGGCGGGCTTGGGCGCGGCGCCCGAGCCGATCAGGTCGGCCACGGTCTGGATCGCCCGCACGTTCGCCGGCGAGTTCACCACGATCTTCTTGTTGGCCACGTCAAGCAGGTCGCCGCCCTCGCCGTACATGAAGGGCAGCAGGAAGTAGGAGTCGACGTTGAGCGCCAGCCCCTCGGCGCCGGCCTTGGCCTTGACGTCGAGCGCGGTCTGCTTCAGCTCGGCGATCGTCTTCGGCGCCTCCTCGTGCCCCGCCTCCTTCAGCAGCCGCTTGTTGTAGAGCAGCGCGAGGGTGTCGGTGACCTGCGGCACCGCGTAGGTCTTGCCGCTGTACTTGGTGCTGCTCAGCGGCCCGGGCAGGAAGTCGGCCTCGTTGTCCACCGCCCGCGTGCCGTCCAGCGGCTGCAGGTAGCCCAGCGACGCGAACTGCGAGGTCCAGGCCACCTCCGAGCGGATCACGTCCGGCGCCCCCGCCCCCGCCTGCGCGGCGGTCTGGAACTGCCCCTGCGCCTGGTCGGAGGGCACATTCACATATTTGACCTTGACCTGCGGATATTTCGCCTCGAACGCCTTGATCAACGCCTGGAACGTCGGCCCCTCGCTGTCCGGCCGCGTCGTGTCCCACCAGGTGATCTCGCCGCTGACCTTCGACGGATCGGAGACGGTCGCGGTGGGGGCTGCCGCGTTCCCACCGCCGCAGGCGGAGACCGCCAGGGCGAGTGCCGCAACGACCGCTGCGGCGGGTAAGAGTCGTCGCATGTCCTTCTCCTCATTTCTTTGAGGTGGAACACGCCGGACGTTACGCCGAGGTGACGCTCCTTGAAAGATGGGTACGTAAGGTTTTGCAAGTTGTTACCTTGATCCACGGATCCGGCGGACCGGTCGCCGGACCGCGTGTTCCCCGGCGTTTTCGCAGGTGGTCCCCTATGGTGGAGCCCTGCCAACCGCGTGTCCGCCGCCCTGACGGCCGGGGAGCGGTCCCAGCGGTTTCAGAAATTTCCAGAAAGGGTTGCAAGGCGTCGTGATCCGCGAGGGCGAGGCGAGGGCCCACTGGATCGACCGCGACACGGTGGCGTGGCAGGTCGACCCGTCGTTCGAGCACTCCCTGGCGTGCGGCGCCGAGCGGGTCATCCGGCTGTCGCCCGGGACGCTGAGCGACGAGCAGCGAAGCGCGTGGCCGCACCTGGCGTCATACACCGCGCTGAAAGTGGACCCGCGCGACGGCGGCCTCGTCCGCGCGGCGCTGCGCGAGCGGGTCCTGGCCGTGGCGCGGGACGGCTCGGGCGAGCTCGTGGCGGCGACGGGCGTGCAGTTCCCCGGCGTGCTCGACGACCTCTACGCCGGGGCCGCCACCGCCCCGCTCGGCCCCAGGGGGCGGGTGATCCCGAGGCTGTCGCTGTGGGCGCCGACCGCCCGCAAGGTTGAGCTGGCCCTGTACGGCCCCACTGATGGGCGCGGCCGGAGCGTGCACCCGATGCGGCGCGACGACGCGACCGGCGTCTGGTCGGTACGCGGGCTGCCGACGTGGTGGGGCCGCGAGTACACGTTCCTGGTCACGCTCCACTCGGGGACGAACGAGGTCACGGACCCGTACGGCCTGGCCGTGACCCCGGACGGCGGGCGCAGCAGGCTCGTCAACCTCGACAGCCCCGCCCTCAAGCCGCCCGGCTGGGACCGGCTCGCCAAGCCCCCGGCCGTCCCGCAGCACCGGGCGACGATCTACGAGCTGCACGTGCGCGACTTCTCGGCCTCCGACACCACCGTCCCGGACGGGCTGCGCGGCACGTACGCGGCCTTCGGCCTCGACTCCGCCGGGATGCGGGAGCTGCGGGCGCTGGCGCGGGACGGGCTGACGCACGTGCACCTGCTGCCGGTGTTCGACTTCGCCACGGTGCCCGAGCGCAGGGCCGACAGGACCGAGCCCGCCTGCGACTTCGCCGCGCTGCCGCCCGACTCGCGGCGGCAGCAGGAGTGCGTGGCGCGCACGGCCGCGACCGACTCCTTCAACTGGGGGTACGACCCGCTGCACTACACCGTGCCCGAGGGCTCGTACGCGACGGACCCCGACGAGCGGATCAAGGAGTTCCGCGCCATGGTCGCCGCGCTCAACGCGGCCGGGCTGCGCGTGGTGATGGACGTGGTCTACAACCACACCCACTCCACCGGCGTGCTCGACCCGATCGTGCCGGGCTATTACCACCGCCTGCTGGCGGACGGCAGGGTCGCCGACTCCACGTGCTGCCCCAACACCGCGCCCGAGCACACGATGATGGGCCGGCTGGTGGTCGACTCGGTCGTCACCTGGGCGCGCCGGTACAAGATCGACGGCTTCCGCTTCGACCTCATGGGCCACCACCCGAAGGCCAACCTCCTCGCCGTCCGCCGCGCCCTCGACGAGCTGACCGTGGACAGGGACGGCGTGGACGGCAGGTCGATCATCCTTTACGGCGAGGGCTGGAACTTCGGCGAGGTGGCCGACGGGGCCAGGTTCGAGCAGGCCACGCAGGCCAACCTGGCCGGGACCGGCATCGGCACGTTCAGCGACCGGCTGCGGGACGCGGTGCGCGGCGGCGCCCCGTTCGACGCCGACCCGCGCGTGCAGGGGTTCGGCTCGGGCCTGGCGGGCACGCCGAACGGCGCCCCGGCCAACGGCACGGCCGAGCAGCAGCGGGCCCGGCTGGCCGGCTACACCGACCTGATCAAGCTCGGGCTGGCCGGGAACCTGCGCGACTACGTGCTGCCCTCCGGGAAGAAGGGCTCGGAGATCGACTTCAACGGCTCGCCCGCCGGGTACGCGGCCGAGCCGGGCGAGACGGTGACGTACGTGGACGCGCACGACAACGAGACGCTGTTCGACGCGCTGGCGTACAAGCTGCCGCAGCCGACGCCGATGGCTGACCGGGTGCGCATGCAGGTGCTGTCGCTGGCCACCGTGCTGCTGGCGCAGGGGACGGCGTTCGTGCACGCCGGCAGCGAGCGGCTGCGCTCGAAGTCCCTCGACCGCAACTCCTACGACTCCGGCGACTGGTTCAACCGGCTGCTGTGGGACTGCTCGCTGGGCAACGGGTTCGGCGGCGGGCTGCCGCCCAGGGCCGACAACGAGTCCAGATGGCCCTACGCCGGGCCGCTGCTGGCGGACCCGGCCCTGCTCCCCGGCTGCGCGGCGATCGGCCAGTGCCGGGCCGGGTTCGGGGAGCTACTGCGGATCCGGGCCTCGTCGCCGGCGTTCGCGCTGGGATCCGAGGTGCGCGAGCGGCTGACGTTCGCCGACTCGGCGGACGGCGTGATCGCCATGCACGCGGACACGTCCGGGCTGGACCCGCGCTGGTCGTCGGTCACCGTGGTCTTCAACGCCACCCCGTCCACGCAGGCCCAGCCGATGGAGCGGCTGGCGGGGCAGACGGTGGCGCTGCACCCCGTGCAGGCCGCCTCAGGCGACCCGGTCGTCCGGGAGTCCGCCTTCGACCCGGGCACCGGCACGCTCACGGTCCCGGCCCGCACGGTGGCGGTGTTCGTCGCGATCCCCGAAGGCAAAACCGGCACCGGATAGAGGTGGGACCGCTCGGGTAGGGGGAACATTCAGGACGAAGAACGTACATCACTGGCGTTGGCGATCGCGACAGCGCAAACTGGATAGACGGCGATCGCGTGGAGCAGTGGAGCACCCGTGGACAATCACCTTGATCACATGCCGGTCCTGTCCCGCGGCAGACATCGCAATCCGAAACGCGGTGCCTGCTTCATGGAACTGGCCTCCTACCTGGCCGGAGAGCGGTGGAGCGACCACCCGGCCTGCACCCACCCGTTGCTGGCCGCACTCGCCCGCCTGGTCAACGACAACACCAGCGACGAAAGCCGCGCCCAGCTCGTCCACCTCGTCCCGTCCATCATCGGCCTGACCAGCGACGATCTGAGGCTGGACGCCCGGATCGCGCTGCGCTGCGCCACGACGGCCCTGCCGGTGGCGGCGGCCGAGCGCCAGCTCGCGCTGGCGGTGTCGGTGCTCGCGGCCGAGGAGATGCTCGCCAGGCTCGATGGGGCCCCGTCGGGGCGCCTCGGCGAGCAGAGCCGCCGGGCGATGGAGGAGGTGCCGCACGCGGCCGAGCAGGCCCGGCGTTTCAGCCGCGCGGCCAGGATCACGGAGAAGGGCTTCCGCCGGTACGCGGCGCCGAACGCGGTGCAGCTGTCGGTGGTGGGCATCGTCCAGGCCTGCATCGCCGACCCGGACGCGCTGCTGCGGCGCCTGCTGGAAGAGGCGATCGTCGACTGCGCCGCCCTCACCCGCACCCCGGAGCGCACCGCTCCGGCCCCGGCTCACACCTGACCTGTTCACGGCGGCGCCCGGGGTCGGGCGCCGCCCCTGATAGGGCTTCTTCGCTGGTCAGGGAAGCCTCTCCTTCGTTGCGGATCTTGCTGACCTGTGCCTACATTTCCAATGAAATATTGGGATTGGAGGCATTTTCGTGACTATTGAGCTGACTCGTCCTTATTCGCCGGAGAAGCACCACAGTCACCGTGACGTCACCGGTGGGTGGTTGCGGCCGGCCGTCTTCGGGGCGATGGACGGGCTGGTGTCCAACCTCGCGTTGATCGCCGGAGTCGTGGGCGCGGCCGGCGCCGGGCGCGGCGCGGTGGTGGCCGGGGTCGCGGGGCTGATCGCGGGTGCCTGCTCCATGGCGGCCGGCGAGTACACCTCGGTGAAGTCCCAGACCGAGCTGATGCGGGCGGAGATCGCCGTCGAGCGGCGGGAGCTGGCCCGCAATCCCGAGGGCGAGCAGGCGGAGCTGGCGGCGATGTACCGGGCGAAGGGGCTCGACGAGGACCTCGCGCGGAAGGTGGCCGAGGGGCTGTCGGCCGATCCCGAGCAGGCTCTGCGGGTGCACGTGCGGGAGGAGCTGGGTGTGGACCCCGACGACCTGCCCTCGCCGTACGTGGCGGCCGCGTCGTCGTTCTGCGCGTTCGCGGCCGGGGCGCTGGTGCCGCTGGTGCCGTTCCTGTTCGGGGCGTCCGGGCTGGTGGTCGCCATGGTGGTGAGCGTGCTGGCGCTGTTCGGGTTCGGGGCGGTGGTGGCGCGCATGACCGCGCGGCCGTGGTGGCTGGGCGGGCTGCGCCAGCTCGCGCTGGGCGCGGGGGCCGCCGCCGTGACGTTCGGGCTCGGGCATCTGCTGGGCGTCACCGTCTCGTAGGGACCCCGCCCGGAACGTGTGACATTCTCGTGACTGTACGTGATGAACCCCTGGCGGGATCATGTCGGCATGGACGGATTCCTCGACGAGACCCGCTCGGGAGTGACCGAGCTGCGCGTCCACGGCGTCTCCGGCACACCCCCCGAGGGCATGCTGAACCATCCCCACCCCTGGATCGTCGCGGGCGACGGCACCACCGGGTTCTACCGGCGCTGGTGGACCGACGGGCCGCCGGACGGCGAGCACGCGGACGTGCCCGACTCCCGCCACCGGGAGGCGTACGCGTGGGGCGGCCTCACCTCCGGCGGTAAGACGATCGCCCTGTGGCTGCTCCTGCTGCCGTTCGCGCTGGCGAACCTGTCCTACTTCATGCTCCCCAGACCCGCGCGCGGCACGGGCCTGCGGCACGTGACCGAGGCGGCGCAGCGGCTGTTCGCCCTGCTGCTGACCGGGACCCTCGTCGGGGCCGTCACGCGGGCCAGCGTGGACCTCGTCGGCTGGCAGTGCACCGCGACCGGGCGGGCCTGCACCTACGACACCGCGCCCGTGTGGGTGCACTGGCTGGGCGCGCTGTGGGGCAACGAGCCGTCCAGGCGGCTGGCGGTCACCGCGCTGGTCCCGCTGCTGGTCGTGGTGCTGCTGTGGTGGATCGCCCGGCGCACCTGGCTGCGGGACGAGCGCACGGCCGTGCCGCCCGACGGCTCGACCGGCACCGAGCTGCCGCTGGCCCGGCCGCGCCTGTGGCACGGCGACGCGCCGGTGTGGCGGCTGCGGGTCGTGCACGTCTGCTTCGCGATCGCCTCGATCGGGGTGGCCGTGGCCGCGCCGTTCGCGGGCACTCCGCTGGGGCTCGCCCTGACCGTCGCGAACGCGGCCGTGGAACTGGCCGCCGCGGTGCTGGTCGTGCTGCCGGCGATCGCCCGGCGGCTGGACCCCGGCTCGGACGAGCGGATCCCGGGCTGGCTCACGTTCGCGTGCCGGGCGCTGCGCGTGCTCGCGCCGCTGGTGTGCCTGGCCACGCTCGGGGCGGCGCTGGCCGGGATGGCGCCGGGCGCGCCCGGGCGGCAGCTTCCCGGCGTGGGGGTGGGGACGTTCCAGTTCGCGCTCACGGTCGGGATCGGGGCGTTCATCCTGGTCGCCACCTGCGTGCTGGCCTGGATGGACCGCGCTTCCGGCGAGCCCCGGGCGATGGGCGGGATCGCCGCGTGGTTCGTGCTGATGGTGGCCGCGGGCAGCGCCAACGTGCTGGCGCTCGGCCTGCTGTTCTGGACCGCCACGTTCTTCGGCGTCCCGGGCACCTCCGCCTCCCCGGACCCGGTCGGGAAGAAGCTCTTCCTCGACGACCCGGTGTGGTGGACGGCCGCGCTGGTGCCGCTGCTGGCCGTCGGTTTCGCCGGCCTGGCCGTCACCCTGTACGCGATCCGCGGGTCCGACGCCGGCCGCCTGACCCCCGAGCTGACGCCCCTCTACGGCGAGCGCGACGGCGCTGCGGTGGCCGAGAAGTGGGCGCTCGCCGCGCTGACCGACCGCGCCGGGCTCGTGCTGGCCGTGCTGACCGGGATCGGCGTCGCCGGGTTCGCCGCGGCGACCGTGATCTACCAGTTCCACCTGTTCACCCCGACCGGCGGGATCGTGGGGCTGCTCGCCACGCTCGGGAGCTGGGCCATGGCGGCGGTCATCGTGGGCCTGGTCTTCCTCGGCCGCCGCACGTACAGCGACTCCGGGCTGCGCCGGACGATCGGCATCCTCTGGGACATCTCCACCTTCTGGCCCCGCGCCATCCACCCGCTGGCGCCGCCGTGCTACACCGAACGCGTCATGCCCGAGCTGATCGACCGCGTGGGCCGGCTGGCCAGGAGCGGGCGGGACGAGGTGGTCCTGTCCGGGCACAGCCAGGGGAGCGTCATCACCGCCGCCCTGGTGCTGCAGCTCGGGCCCGAGGTGCGGGCCCGGGTCAGGATGCTCACCCACGGCTCGCCGCTGCGGCGCCTGTACGCCGCCTTCTTCCCCGCCTACTTCGGCACCGGCGGGCTGTCGGCCGTACGCGACGCCGTCCCCTGGTACAACCTCTACCGGCTGAGCGACCCCATCGGCGGGCCCGTCTTCGGCCGCGTCGACCCCCTCGCCCCCGGCTCCCCGAACGGCGTGGACGTGTTCTGCTGGGACCCGCACCGGCCCGCCCCCGGCGAACCCCTGCCCGAGGCCCGCTGGCACTCGGACTACTGGCTCGATCCGGAGTACGACGAGGCGCTCGGCCGGTTGATCGTCGCGAAGCCCCTCGCCTGAGCCCCCGGCCCGGTAGGGTTTCGGGCGTTTCCAACAAGAGCGGGGGTTGGTCGGTGAGGTGGGTGCTGTTGCTCCTGGTGTCGTCCGCCCTGTGGTGGGCCGCCCCGCCCGCCCAGGCAGCAGGGCAGACGGCAGGGCAGGAGGACGCCGGAGGGCATGTGGCGTTCATCGGGGTGCCGGGGCTGACGTGGGACGATCTCGACCCGGCGGACACGCCCCGGCTGTGGCGGCTGGCCGGGCAGAGCGGGATCGGATCCCTGTCGGTCAAGGCCGTGGGCACCGTGACCTGCGCGTACGACGGGTGGCTGACCGTGGCGTCAGGCGTGCGGTCGGCGGTCGGGCGCCGGTGCGGGATGCCGCCCGAGCCGGTCGTACAGGGGTCCGGGGCCGTGGTCTCCGAGGTCGCGGGGCTGCTGCAGCTGCGCGACGGGACCTACGCGGGCACGCTCGGCAACGCCCTGCACGCCGCCGGGCAGTGCACGGCCGCCGTCGGGCCCGGCGCGGCGCTGGCCCTGGCCGACCGGGCGGGCAAGGTCGACCTGTACGCCGCCGAGCCCGCCGGGCTGGCCGACTGGTCGCGCTGCCGGATGCTGGCCGTGGACGTCGACGTGCTGGTGAAGCCGTACATCGTGGACGGCAAGCTGCCGCTGGAGCCCGAGCTGCTCGCGCCGGAGCGGCGGCGCGCCCTGGTCCGCGAGGCCGACGCCAAGGTCGGCGCGGCGCTGGACAAGCTGCCCGCGGACACCGAGATCGTGCTGGCCGGGATCGGCGACCACGGCTCGGTGCCGCACCTGCGCGTGGCGATGTGGAAGCGCCCGGGCATGGCGGCCGCGCCGGACGGGCAGGTCGCCGGGCCGTCGGTGGGGGCCAACTCCACCCGGCGCGACGACATCGTCGTGCTGCCCGACATCACGCCCACGCTCCTCAACGCGGCGGGCATCGCCACGCCCTCCACCGTGATCGGGCTGCCGTGGCAGCTCGGCGAGCGCACCACGATCGACGACCTGCGCAGGGCCGACCTCAAGGGCACCGCCGTACGCGGCACGACCGGCGTCTTCTTCACCGCCTTCGCCATCGTCCAGGTCGCCTTCTACGCCCTCGCCTACTTCCTGCTGTCCAGGCGCAGGCGGCTGGGCGGGGTCGGCGTGGCCGCCATCGTGCTCGCCTCCCTCCCTGTCTCCACGTACGCGGTCAACCTGGTGCCGTGGGAGCGCAGCCCGTACCCCGTGCCGACGCTGATCGGCGGGGTGCTGGCGTGCACCGCGATCATCGCGGGCGTCGCGCTCGGCGGCCCGTGGCGGCGCGACCCGCTGGGCCCGCCCGCGGCCGTCGCGGCGACCACCGCCGCCGTGCTCGTGGGCGACCTGCTGACCGGGACGACGCTGCAGTTCAACAGCCTGATGGGCTACACCGCCGTGGTCGGCGGCCGTTACTACGGGCTGGCGAACATCCCGTTCGCGCTGCTGGCCACGGCCGTGCTGATGGTCACCGCCGTGGCCGCCGAGCACTTCGTCCGCGTCGGCAGCAAGCGGCTGGCCGTGGCCGGGGTGACGGGGCTCGGCGTGGTGGCGATGCTGCTGGCGGGCTGGCCCGGCGTGGGCAGCGACTTCGGCGGCGTGATCGCGTTCGTGCCGGGCATCGCGGTGACCGCGCTGCTCGTCGCGGGCAAGCGGGTGTCGGTGGTGAAGCTGGCCGCGTTCTGCGTGCTGGGCGGGGTGGCGGTGTCGATCATCGCGGTGCTCGACCACCTGCGCCCGCCCGCCTCGCAGACCCACCTGGGGCGGTTCGTGGGGCAGGTGATCGACGGGACGTTCCTGCCCATGATCGGGCGCAAGCTGGGCGCCATGCTCAACACCATGCTCTCCCCGAACCTCATGCCGATCGTGCTGGCCGGCCTGGCGTTCCTGGTCTTCGCCGTGCTGCGGCCCGGGCAGATCAGCGCGGGCATCGTGCCGAAGGCGTTCGCGCGGGCGCCCATGCTGCGGGCCGGGCTCGTCGGGGCGCTGGTCAGCGGCGTGGTCGGCATGCTGGTCAACGACTCGGGCACGGCCGTGCTGTCCATGGCGGTCGCGCTGGCCGTGCCGCTGGTGCTGCACGCGGGCGTGCGCTCGGCGGAGGAGCCGGACCCACCGCCTTCGGCGGGGGAGCCGGACTCACCAGGCGATGTGGAGCTCCTCGGGGGCCCGGTGGATGAGCGTGGCCGCCATGACGACGTCCTCGCCGGCGAGACGTAGACCGGGCAGCTCGCGTACGAGCAGCTCGAGGGTGACCTTGAGCTGCTCGCGGGCCAGCAGCGCGCCCGGGCAGCCGTGCACGCCGTGCCCGAACGATAGGTGCCGCACCGGCTCCCGGGCGATGTCGAACTCGTCCGGCCGCTCGAACACCCCCTCGTCCCGCCCGGCAGAGCCGAACGACACGAACACCGTCTCGCCCTCGCCGAGCGCGGTCCCCGCGAGCTCCAGCGGCCTGGTGACGGTGCGGCGGAAACCCTGCACGGGCGCCTCGTACCGGGCCGCCTCCTCGATCGCCGCGCCCGCCAGCTCCGGCCGCTCGCACAGCAGCTCCCACTGGCTCCGCTCGCGCAGCAGGCGGTGCACGACGGTGCCGAGCAGGGCGGTCGTGGTCAGGTGGCCGGCCAGCATGACGTTCTGCGTGTTGGCCACGATCTCGTCGCGCTGCTCCGGCGCCGGCTCGCCGGGGCCCGAGGCCAGGCCGCGCGACAGCTCGCCGGTCAGGCTCTCGGCGGTCCTCGACCGGGCCGCGTGCGCCGCGAAGAGGTGACGCAGCGCGGCCACCTCGCGGGCCGCGGCGACCTGGTCGTCCTCTGACATCGGCGTGAACAGCAGGTCCTCGGCCCGGTTGCCGGCCCGGATCGCGGCGGGCACGTCGGCCGGGTCGAGGCCGAGCAGGTGGCCGATCACGGCGGCCGGGAGCGGCCTGGCGTACCCGGACATCCACTCCACGTGCCGCCGGGTGCCCGCCTTCGCGAACGACGCGACCAGGTCGCCCGCCGTCGCCCGGACGAACGGCAGCGCCGCCGCCACCTTGGCGGGGGACAGGCCGCGGGTGAGCGGCCGGCGGTAGCGCGCGTGCGCCTCGCCGTCCGTGCTGAGCACCACCGGCGCGGTGCCGGGCGCGCCCGCCAGCTCCGCGAACGCCCGCGGGCCCGGGATCACGTCGGGCCGCAGCGCGCCCTTGGAGGAGAAGCCGTCCGGGCGCCCCAGCACCTCGCGCACGTCGGCGTGCCGGGCCACCAGCCAGGCGTCCAGCTCCTCGACGAAGGTCAGCCCCGGCGCGGCGCGAGCCCTGGCGTAGACGGGATACGGGTCGCGGTAGAGCGCCTCTCGATCCACGCGTACCATCCTGCAAGCCTGGTCGGGGGCCGACAAGATCTGAAATTTTCTTTTAGTTCACTCTTAAGTCTTGAAAGTTATATCCACGAGCGATTGAGTTCGGTCGTGCAGTCCCTCAGAATCCTGACAGCGTCGGTGCTCGCGTTAGGCCCCCTCACCCTGGCCGCGGCCCCGGCGCAGGCCGATCCCGCGCCCCCCGTAGAGGACGCGCTCAAGGCGTCGTCCTACCCGCCGCCGTCCACGCTGCTCGCCCAGGAGGCCGGGCAGCGGCTGGAGACGGCCAAGAGGACCCGGCCGGTGGCGCCGGGCATCTCGCTCACCTCCTTCGACACCTACGACGCGCTCGGCTGGCTGCGCGCGGACGCGGTCACCGCCGACCTCGGCGGTGCGAAGGCCGACTACCTGTACTCCGGTGAGGTGTCCAAGACCGAGCCGCTGTCCGGGCCCGCCAAGCGCGCGCACGCCGTCGCGGCCGTCAACGGCGACTTCTTCGACATCAACAACTCCGGCGCCGCCCAGGGCATCGGCGTGCAGGACGGCTCGCTGGTGCAGTCGCCCGTCACGGGCCACGAGAACGCGGTCGCGATCAGCGGCGACGGCCTCGGCCGCGTGCTCAAGATGTACTTCGAGGGCACCGCCACCCCGGCCGGCGGCTCGCCCATCGCGCTCACCCAGTTCAACCAGATCGTGCGCAGCGGCGGCGTCGGGCTGTTCACGCCGCTGTGGGGCTCGTACAACCGGGCCCGCGCCGTCGAGGGCGCCACGTCCGTCGCCGAGGTCGTCCTGGTGGACGGGGTGGTCTCCGAGGTACGCACGTCCGCCGGCACCGGCCCCATCCCCGCCGGGACCACGATCCTGCTGGGCCGGGACGCCGGGGCCACCGTCCTGTCCGCCCTCAAGGCCGGCGACCGCGTGGACGTGAGATACCAGCCGAAGTCGTCGGACGGCAGCCAGGTCAAGGCGGCCGTGGGCGGCAACTGGGTGCTGGTCAAGGACGGGGTCGTGCAGAACTCCACCGACCCCGCCGCGCACCCCCGCACCGCCGTCGGGTTCTCGGCCGACGGCAGGAAGATGTACCTGCTGACCGTGGACGGCCGCCAGGTCGACAGCCGCGGCGTCACGCTCAACGAGCTCGCCGCCATGATGGCCGACCTCGGCGCCGCCAACGCACTCAACCTCGACGGCGGCGGCTCCTCCACCATGCTCGCCCGCGAGCCCGGCTCCGCCGACGTCCAGGTGGAGAACAGCCCCTCCGACGGCGGCGAGCGCCACGTGCCCAACGGCCTCGCGCTCTACGCGCCCGAGGGCAGTGGCAAGCTCAAGGGCTTCTGGCTGGAGACCGCGAGCGACCCCGCCAAGGCGCCCGGCGTCGGACCGGTCGCCGGTGGTCGCCCCGACCGCGTCTTCCCCGGCCTCACCCGGCGGCTGACCGCCGCCGGATACGACGAGACGTACGGCCCGGCCGCCGGCACGCCGTCGTGGCGGTCCAACCCGGCCGTGCACGGCGTCGTCCGCGACGGGAAGTTCCACGCCCTGGTGCCCGGCCAGACCACCGTCACCGCCTCCCGCGGCGGCGCCAAGGGGACCATCGACCTGACCGTCCTGCAGCCGCTCCAGCGGCTCGGCGCCACCGCCGACCGGCTCGGCCTGGCGGGCGCGGACGGCGTGGCGACGTTCGGCGTGGTCGGTTACGACCGCAACGGCAACTCCGCGCCCATCGAGCCCGCCGACCTCGCGCTCGACTACGACAAGAGTCTGTTCGAGGTCACCGCGGCCGAGCACGGCTACTTCACCGTCAAGGCCAAGAAGGCCAACGGGTCCGGCCTGATCACCGCCAAGGTCGGCAAGATCAGCACGGCGGTGCCGGTGACCGTCGGGTTCGAGGAGAAGCCGGTCGCCGACTTCGAGAACGCGGCCACGTGGACGTTCGCCGCCGCGCGCGCCACCGGCTCGCTGTCGGCGGCGCCCGGTCAGAGCGGGGGCGGGCTCAAGCTCTCGTACGACTTCACCACCTCGACCGCGACCCGGGCCGCGTACGCCAGCCCGCCGCAGCAGATCGTGGTGGACGGCCAGCCGCAGGCGTTCGGGCTCTGGATCAACTCCACCGGCAAGGGCGAGTGGCCCAGCCTGGAGTTCTACGACGCGCTCGGCCAGTCGCAGATCCTGCGCGGGCCGTACATGACGTGGACCGGGTGGAAGTACGTCGAGTTCGCCGTGCCGCCGGGCGTCAACTACCCGCTCAAGCTGCGGCGCTTCTACGTGGCCGAGACCAAGGCGGGCGCGAAGTACACCAACGAGATCCTCATCGACGGCCTGGTGGCCAAGGTGCCGCCGTCGATCTCCGCGCCCGCCGCGCCGAAGGTCGCCGATCCGGTGGTCAAGGCGGACGTGGGCCGGATGCCGTGGCGGTTCGCGGTCATGTCGGACGCGCAGTTCGTGGCCCGGGACCCGGACAGCGACATCGTCAAGAACGCGCGCCGCACGCTGCGGGAGATCAAGGCGGCCAAGCCGGACTTCCTGCTGATCAACGGTGACCTGGTGGATGAGGCGTCGCCCGAGGACTTCGCGCTGGCCAAGAAGATCCTGGACGAGGAGCTCGGCGGAACCCTGGAATATCACTACATTCCCGGCAACCACGAGGTCATGGGCGGCAAGATCGACAACTTCAGGGCCGTCTTCGGCGACACGTACAGCACCTTCGACCACAAGGGGACGCGCTTCATCACCCTGGACACCTCCCGCCTGAACCTGCGGGGCGGCGGCTACGACCAGGTGGCCATGCTCCGGTCCCAGCTGGACAAGGCCGCCGCCGACGCGTCGGTGGGCTCGGTCGCGGTGCTGTTCCACGTGCCGCCGCGCGACCCGACGCCCGGCAAGGGCAGCCAGCTCGGCGACCGCAAGGAGGCGGCCCTGGTGGAGGGCTGGCTGGCGGACTTCCAGCGCACCACCGGCAAGGGGGCCGCGTACATCGGGGCGCACGTGGGGACGTTCCACGCCTCGCACGTGGACGCGGTGCCGTACTTCATCAACGGCAACTCCGGCAAGAACCCGGCCACCGCGCCCGACGACGGCGGGTTCACCGGGTGGTCGCTGTGGGGCGTCGACCCGGTGACGGCGGCCGAGGCCGAGCACGTGCGGCGGAACTGGTTCGCCGACGCGCCCGGCTGGATCGGCACGCAGGTCCGGCCGCACGTGGACGACCTCGTGCTCACCGCCCCCGCGACGGTCGCGATCGGCGCGCCCGGCGCGGTGACGGCGACGGTCAAGCAGGGGAGCCGTACGGTCCCGGCGGCCTACCCGGTCTCGGCGGCGTGGTCCGGCTCGCCCAACCTGCACGTCGGCGGCCGTGACGGCGTCAAGCCGTGGCACGTGGCCTACTTCGACCCCTCCACGGGGACGCTGACGGCGCTGCGGCGGGGGCAGGTGACGGTCGCCGTCACGGTGAGCGGCGTCACCCGCCAGGCCACCGTGGCGCTGACCGCCAAGGCCGCCGCCTGACCTCCGGGCGGGCCGCCGCAGTGATGACCGCGAGGGCCTCTGTACGGGCCGCCGCGGCGTGCTGCGGCGGCCCGCCCGCACACCGGGTCGTGCACCGAACGGCGCGGTCGGCGGAAGCCCTGATCCGCGCCCTGCCGTACCCCCTTATGGTGATCTCTCGTGAGATTCCTCGTTGTGATCCTCTTGCTGCTGGCCGGCTGCGGTGCCGTCGAGCAGAAGCCCGCTTCGCAGGTGGAAGAGGCGAAAGTCACCTGGCGGCTGACACATGAGAGGCGAGGAGCGGGGGTTTACGGGCCGATAGCCGCGACGGGCCCGAACGAAGCTTGGTCGATGGTCCAACGCAAGCCCACGGCTGCCCTCTCCCTCATGCGGTGGGACGGGGCGTCCTGGCGGCCTGCCGTCCTGCCCAAGGGTTTGAACAGGTATTTCGGGACGCTCGCCACCTCGCCGGCCGGGGACGATCTATGGCTGTTCGACGCATACGATGCGAACGGTCCATGGCAACTGGTCGAGGGCCGGTGGGTGGCCCGGCCGTGGCGAAGCTCATACGAGGCGGCCCAGGTCGCCATCGCGAGCCGGAACGAGGTGTGGGTCGCCGAGACCGGTGGTCCGGATGACTACTCGGGGGCCGCCCTCAGCCGCTGGGACGGCCTCTCGTGGCGGAGGGTGCACAAGCCGGCCACGTTCGAGTTCGGCGACCTCGACCTGGTGGAGGACGTCGCCGCGGCCGAGGCCGGCGAGATATGGGGGCTCGTCCAGGTCGGAACCCGCACTCAACCTCGGGGAACTGGCTGCCGGCGTCAGGAACGAGGTGTGGGCCCTCGGCAGCGTCGCTCCATGTGGGGGTGGGCCGAGCGTGCGCAGGGTCGTCCTGCACTGGAACGGCGCATCCTGGCAGCAGGCGGAACTGCCGATCGAGTCGACGACGCTCAACGAGATCCGGGCGGACAAAGTGGGCGGGGTGTGGATCGGGGTCAACCCCGATCGCGGCGGATCGTACGTCCTCAACTTCCGAGCAGGCCGGTGGACCAGAGCCGCTCTCCCCCGGGGACGCGTGGGGCGCATCGCCCCTATACCGGGCACCACCGGACTGTTGGTCCTGGCCCAGGAGGGCAAGGACACATTCCTGATCTATGAGCTCAGATAGCGGTCATGCGCGGGCCCGCCACGGGGAGCCGGGAGGGGCCGGTCGTACTATCGAGGGAAACGCACTCATAGCAGCGAGTCGCCGTCTCCTCCCGGGCGATCACGTCGCAAGGCGCTCATAGGAGACTGGAGACGCTGATGGCGCTCTTTGACACTGATGTGATGATCGTCGGAGCCGGCCCGACGGGGTTGCTGCTCGCGGGTGACCTCGCCGCGAGAGGCGTCGCGTGCATGATCGTCGAACGGGAGCTTCGAGGTTCGAAGCTGTCCCGGGCATTCGTCGTACACGCCAGGACGCTGGAACAGCTCGACGCCCGGGGCGTGGCCGACGAGCTGATCGAGACCGGCGCGGTCTTCAGGACGATGTCGCTGTTCGGCAACCTGGAACTCGACATGTCCCTGCTGCGGTCGCGGTTCCCGTTCCTGCTGTGCACCCCCCAGTACAACACCGAGCACGTGCTGGAGAACCGGGCCTCCAGGCTCGGCGTGGAGGTCATGCGGGGGGTCGAGGTCGTCGGCCTCCGCCAGGACGCCGACGGCGTGGACGTGAGCATGCGGATCGACGGCACGATACACACGCGGCGGGCGAGATTCGTGGTGGGCGCCGACGGCGTGCGCAGCGTCGTACGGGACGCGCTCGGCGTTCCGTTCCTCGGGCGTTCCGCCGTGGAGTCGGTGATGCTGGCCGACGTCCGCCTTCGCCACGCCCCGACCCGTGAACTGGCCCTCAACACCGGCGCCGACGGCTTCTGCTTCATCGCCCCCTTCGGAGACGGGCGGTACCGGATCATCGCCTGGGACCGGCGGCGGCAGCTTCCCAGCAGCGCGCCGGTCACCCTCCAGGAGGTGAGCGACATCGTCCGCAGCGTCATGGGCAGCGACCTCGGCCTGCACGACGTGCGCTGGCTGACGAGGTTCCACAGTGACGAGCGGCAGGTTCCCAGCTACCGCGTGGGCCGGGTGTTCCTGGCGGGCGATGCCGCGCACGCGCATTCGCCCGCGGGCGGGCAGGGGATGAACACCGGCCTGCAGGATGCGGCCAACCTCGGGTGGAAGCTCGCCGCGGCGGTCCAGGGCTGGGCGCCGGACGGCCTGCTCGACACCTACCACGCCGAACGGCATCCGGTGGGCAGCATGATCGTACGACTCAGCGGCCGCCTGCTCACCACGGCCCTGGCCCGTACCCGGCGTGACAGGGTCATGCGCGCGACGCTCCCGATCATCATGGACCGGTTCCCGCCGGCCGCCCGCCGGCTGCGGGAGGCCATCTCCGGCCTCGCCATCTCCTACTCCGCGCCCCGGGGGTCGCACCCGCTGGTCGGCCGGCGGGTCCCCGACGTTCTCCTGACCGGCTACGCGACGCGGCTGTACGAGGCGCTGCGTGACGGGCGCTTCGTGCTCCTGGCTCCCGCCGACGAGCCCGCCGTGACGGGGAGCTTTCCGCTGGCGCGGGTCAGGCACGCCACGCCGAGAAGCGCCCGCCTGCCCGCCATGCTGGTCCGTCCGGACGGTTACATCGCCTGGGCGAGCACCGCTGCGGATCCCGCCACCCGTGTCTTCGGCCTGCGTTCCGCCCTGGCGACATGGTGCGGGTTGCCGCCGGAGCCGTCCGTGCCCGGTCCGGTACGGACGAGGCTGCCCCGGTGACGGCCGGCGTTCACCTGCTCTGTGCCCTTATATCGGCCTGACCTGCACGTATGTGGGTACACAGGTCGGTACACCGGGTGGCCGACGCCAGATCGTCCGTTCCGGGCAGGACCAGGGAGGTGTACTGCCGTGTCGAACAAGGACTCAGCGGCGGGGGACGGATTCAACATCCTGGCGGACATCAAGCCGCCCTTCATTCCCGACGGTGCTTCGGGGATGACCATCCTCGTCGAGTGGCCTCCCGGCCACCCCGGCCTTGCTCCGCACCGCCACGCGGGGCCGGCATTCGGCTACGTGATCGAGGGCGCGATACGGTTCGAGCTCGAAGGCGAGCCGGAGCGCGTGGTCGAGGCCGGTGAGACGTTCTGGGAGCCGGGCGGCGACGTGATCCACTACCAGGACGGCAACGCCTTGCCGGACGCGCCGACCAAGTTCGTGGTGTTCATGCTGTGTGCGCCGGGTCAGCCGATGCTCACGTTCGTCGACGAGGAGGAGCTGGCACAGCGCGCCCACCTGCGCGCCCCGCGCCCCACCGCCGGGTGATCCGCGGGCGCAAGGCGCTTGAAAGCGTATGTCGGTCCGGCGGCAAGTCACCTGAAATCGGCGTATCGCACATTGTCGTCATCTCGCCAAGAAAGGACGCCCCCCGATGACGATCTCCCGCACCCTCGCCGGCCTGGCCGTCGCCGCCACCGCCACCATCGCCGCCGTCACGACCGTCGCCCCCGCCGCCCAGGCCGCGACGGCGGCGGGCTCGGCCGCCGCCGCGTGGGGCCCGTACTACGCGCCGGGGCGCTCCGCCCACGCCGTGGGCACCCTGACGGCCGCGGGGGAGGACCACGCCGACCTGCCGACGGCCGACGCCGTCCGGGTCTCGGGCAAGGTGTACGACCACACCCGACGCGCCGCCACCTGCGGCTGGGCGGTCTTCCGCATCACGTACCGCTCCGGGAACAACCTGCCGTTCCGGCAGCACGCGGTGCGCGACTGCTCGTACCGCGCCCCGAAGAGCTTCTCGTTCTCCTACCGGGACGTCTACCAGGTCGAGCTCAAGGTCTGCTCCGAGTCCAAGTCCACCAAGCCGTCCCTCGTCTGCCAGTACGCGGGCACCTGGAAGACCCTCTACCTGTCGAAGTGAGCAGCCTCAGATCTCGGAGATGATCTGCTGCCGTTTGGCGGCGTACTCGTCGTCCGTGATCGCCCCCGCCGCGCGGAGCGCCTCCAGCTCCTCCAGGCGCTGGGCGGCGGGCCGCTCGGCCGGTGAGGCGGCGCCGGCCGCCGGTTGGGCGGCGGCCCGGCGCACCACGGCCTGGATCTGCCGGCGCAGCTCCGGCCTGGAGCGCACGTCCATCATGCCGTTCAGCGGGATGCCGTTGGCCTTGAGCAACTGCAGGATCTCCATCAGCGGGCCGGCCTGCCCGCTCAGGTCGTAGGTCCTGTTGTCCTCGGCCAGGTTGAACTTCGCCGGCATCAGCCCGTTCACCAGAGCGCTGCGCTCCCAGTCGATCTGATGCTCGTGCGTGGCCGGATCGACGAGTACGACGAGCCGGCGCGCGTTGAAGTTGCCCGTCCGCGTCACGCTCGCGAGCACGCGGTCCTGGGTGTCGAACGCGAACCCCGGGCCCTCGATGTGCAGGCCGAGCCTGATCAGCGGCTGGTTGTTGATCCTGGTGCCGGTCTCCGACATGCCCGTGATCTGGGCGAGCGTCAGCACCCCGTTCCGCTCCAGGGCGGCGGTCTTGGCGGCCGCCTTCGCGCCGTGGCGGGCGATGAGCAGCGCGATCAGCACGTCGGACACCGTGAGCACCAGCCCGACGTACAACATCCACTGGATCTCTTCGCGTTCGGCCACGCCGAGCGCGAAGTAGACGATCACGAAGATCGGCCCGACCAGCCCTCCGCAGAGCAGGACGATCAGCTGCGACCTCAGATAACGCCCGAACATCGGCTTGCTCCCGTCAGTGGGGCGGTGGATCGGTGTCACAGTAACGATCGGTGATCTCGGTCAGGGATCCGTTTGAGGAAGAATCGGACCGTTCCATCGAGGCTTGAGGCGGCTCTGGACGGGAAAATATGCGGATTGTTAGCCTTTCAGGAGGTTCTCCTGGTGCTCGAGAGACCAAATGGACAAACTCTCTGACGACGACCTGGCATTGTCACTGCTGATCCGATTCTTCGAGCTGAAGCTGCTCGCGCTCTTCGAGCGAGGGGAGCTCAACGGCACCACCCACACCTGCCTCGGCCAGGAGTACGTCCCCGTCTCCCTGCGGACCCTCCTGTGCGAGAGCGACTGGGTCTTCAGCAACCACCGGGGCCATGGCCACTACCTGGCCAGGTTCGAGGACCCGGAGGGGCTGCTGGCCGAGATCATGGGCAGGAAGGGGGCGATCTGCGACGGCGTCGGCGGCAGCCAGCACCTGAAGCGCGACCGCTACCTGTCCACCGGCGTGCAGGGCCAGAGCCTGCCCGTGGCGGCCGGGGTCGCATTGCGGCTGAAGCGGCACGAGCCGGGCGCGCTCGCCTGCGTCTACATCGGCGACGGCACCTGGGGTGAGGGCGCCGTGTACGAGGCGCTCAACCTGGCCCAGCTCTGGCGGCTCCCGCTCCTGGTCGTGGTCGAGCACAACGGCATCGCCCAGTCCACGCCGACGGGGCTGCAGATGGCGGGCACGGTGGAGGGGCGGGCGCGGGCGTTCGGCGTGGCGCACCACCGGGTGGACATTACGGAAATTTACGAAATACGTGCCCAGCTGGCGCCTCTCGTCGACCGGGTGCGGACGGAGTCCCGCCCGCTGGTCGTGGAGTTCGCCACCCATCGCCTCGGCCCCCACAGCAAGGGCGACGACACCCGGCCGCCGGACTTCCCCCGCGTCGACTGGTACGCCGCCTACCGGGCCGCGCACCCCGTACAGTCGGCCGGGATCGAGGCGGAGGCCCGTACCCGGATCGACCGGATCGCGGCCGAGGTCGCCGCCCGGCCGCCGTCCGTCTGGACGCCGGCGTGACGGTCGGCGGGGCGCCCGGGGGCAGGGCGCGAGTGGGTGAGGACCTCAACCGCGCGCTGCACGGCCTCCTCGAGGACGACCCCTCCGTGTACGTCCTGGGCGAGGACCTCCTCGACCCCTACGGCGGCGCCTTCAAGATCACCAAGGGCCTGTCCACCCGCTTCCCCGGCCGCGTGCTCACCACCCCGCTCAGCGAGGGCGCCATCGTCGGCGCGGCCTCGGGGCTGGCGCTGGCGGGCGGCAAGGCGGTCGTCGAGATCATGTTCGCCGACTTCGCGGCGCTCGCCTTCGACCAGATCCTCAACTTCGCCAGCAAGTCCGTCTCCATGTACGGGACCCGCGTGCCCCTCCCGCTGGTGATCCGATGTCCGTCCGGCGGCCATCGCGGCTACGGCCCCACCCACAGCCAGAGCCCGCAGAAGCACTTCATCGGGATCCCCGGGCTGTCGCTGTTCGAGCTGTCGCCCTTCCACGACAACCGGGCCGTGCTCGACCGCATGCTGGCGCTGGGGGAGCCGTGCCTGCTGTTCGAGGACAAGGTGCTCTACACGCGCCGGATGTACGAGGTGGACGAGCTGTTCACGTGGGAGCTGGTGGGCGACGTGGCGGTGGTCCGCCTCGACACCGGGGGACCCGGCGGCCTGGAGATCCCCCCGTGCGATCTCGACTACGTGCTGATCACCCCTGGAGGGGTCGCCCACCGCGCGCTGGCCGCCATGCGAACCCTGCTGCTCGACCACGACCTGACCGGGGTCCTGATGGTCCCCTCGCGCCTGTACCCCTTCGACCCGTCGGAGCTGCTGCCGCTGCTGGGGCGGGCGCCTCTGGTGTGCGTGGCCGAGGACGGCAGCGCGGGCGGCACCTGGGGCGACCACGTGGCCGCCGACCTGCACACCCGCCTCTGGGGCCGCCTCCGGCGCCCGGTCCGGCCGGTCAGCTCGGCGGACAGCGTGATCCCCACGGCCGCGCACCTGGAGCGCGAGGTGCTCGTCCAGGACTCGACGATCCGCCGTGCCGTGCTGGAGGGACTGGGTGGCTGAGATCAGGGTGCCGAAGCTGAACACCAACGATTCGGCGTACGTGCTGCTGGAATGGCTGGTGGCGGACGGCTCGTCGGTGCGCGGGGACGACGTGGTGGCGTCGATGGAGACGTCCAAGACGGTGGAGGAGCTGGTCAGCGGGTACGACGGGATCCTGGTCCACCTGGTCCCGGCCGGCGCCGACTGCACCCCGGGCCAGCCCATCGCCCACGTCACCCCCCAGCCCGCACAACCCCCCACCCCGTCCCCGCCTCCGCTGGCCTCGACCGCGCCCCCGCCCGCCCCGGCAACGCCTGCGCCCGCCTCTGGACCTGCGCCCACGTCGGTCCTCGGAAACGCCTCGGGGGTGCCCGGCGATTTTCCGTCTCCGCCCGCGACGGGGTCCGGCGATGCCCCTTCTGGGGCGCCGCTGATCACGGCACCCGCTCAGGCGCTGATCGACGAGCTGGGCATCGACCCCGCCCGCGTGCGCGCCCTGCCCGTGAAGGTGGTGCGGCGCGCCGACGTCGAGCGCCTGGCCGCAGCGGGCTCACCCCCACCCCGCCCCCTGGCGTCTCCTGCCCCCCAAGGCCCCTCGCTGTCCACGGAGGTGCCCATCGCGGAGACGCCCCCATCGCCCACGCCCGCCGCCTCGCCCGCCGCCGTGCCGCCTGCCATTGCGCCCACGGTCGCGCCCGCTTCCGCCCTGCCGCCTGGGGAGGTGGCGGTCGGGGGGAGTGTGCGGGGGTTGAGTGGGAATCAGCGGGCCGTCGGGAGGACGGTGAGTCTTTCGCATCAGACGATCCCCGCCGCCTACACCGCCATAAAAGTGGACGTCGGCAAGGCCACCGCGGCCGCACGCGACCACACCAAGCGTCTGCGCAAGCTGGTCGGCCTGCCCGACCTCCTCATCGCCGCCGTCGCCCGCCTCCACCAGGACTTCCCCCTGTGCTTCGCCACCCTCATGGACGAGGGCACGGCCGCCGTCCCCGACGCCCCCAACGTGGGCGTCACGATCGACCTCGGCACCGGCCTGTACGTGCCGGTCATCCGGGACGCGCACGGCAAGGGGATCGAGGAGATCGCCGGGGAGCTGGCCGGGTTCCGGAGGGCGGCCCAGCGTGGCGAGTTCAGGCAGGAGCAGCTCGACGGCGGCAACATCGTCGTCACCCTGCACCACGACCGCGACATCGTCATGGCCGTCCCCATCGTCTTCCCGGGCCAGGCGTGCGCCCTCGCGCTCACCTCGCCGCAGCGGGAGGGCGAGCGCACGGTGGCGGTGATCGGGCTGGCCTACGATCACCGGCTGGTCAACGGCAGGGACGCCGTCCTGTTCCTCCAGGCGCTCAAGGAAGTCTTAGAGGCGGCGTCGTTCGAGGGACTGTAGACCGACCAGGTCGTCGGGGGCGGCGTCGGCGGCGTCGTCCACCAGGGACGGCAGCCGCGACCGTAGCGCCACGACCGCCAGCACCGCCATCGCGACCGCGAACACGACGTACATCAGCCCCACGCCCCGCCCCGCCCCGGTCCCGATCAACGCGCCGACGGTCGGGGCGAGCGGCCCGTCCGGGGCGAGCAGCGGGTCGAACGCCGCCGCCCCGTACGGCGCCACGAGCCCGAACCCCAGCGGCAGCGTCGACCAGGCGATCAGCGTGTTCAGCGCGAACACGCGCCCGTGGAAGCGCTGCGGCACCTTCACCTGCACGATCGTGGCGTAGACCCCGTTGAGCAGCGTCACCCACAACGACATCCCGAACGCCCCGAGCCCGATCGTCACCAGATCCGCCCGCAACCCGGTGACCAGGCAGAACGCGGCCAGCGCGAGCGTGCACCAGAGCACCGCCCGCATCCGCCCGCGCCCGGGCCCGCCCCACACCGTCATGGCCAGGCCGCCGAGCAGCACCCCGAGCCCCGACAGGAACGAGATCCGCCCCACGTCCTGCAACCCAGCGAACGACAGCACCAGCGGCGAGATCATCAGGAAGAGCGGCGACAGGAACACGTTCAGGACCGCGAAGAACAGCAGCATCCGCCGGAACCCGAGCTGCCCCCACGAATACCGGAACCCGGCCACCAGCTCCGTCATGACCGGCTCCTTGCGCCGCCAGGCCATCGTCCTGGGGAAGCGCACCAGCAGCGTCACGGCGATCGCGAACACGTAGCTGACCACGTCCAGGACCAGGATGCCCCCCAGTCCGACGACCGCCATCAGCCCGGCGGCCGCCAGCGGCACGATGAGCTGCGTCATCCCCCCGGCCATCTGCACGATGCCGTTCGCGTGCCCGAGGTGCCGCTTGGGCACGAGCTGCGGCACGGACGAGCTGTAGGCGAGGCGCTGGAACGTGAGCGCCACCGACAGCAGCGCGAGCAGCGGGTAGATGTGCCAGGTCTGCAGGTTGCCGGTCCACAGCAGCACGCCGAGCAGGAGCTGCGTCCCGAGGGCGGCGAAGTCGCCGCCGAGCATCACGGTACGGCGGTCGCTGCGGTCCACGATGGCGCCCGCCAGCGGGGCCACCACCATGCCCGGCACCAGACCGAGGACGGCGAGCAGGGCGAACTGGGCCAGCGAGCCCGTGGTGAGATAGATCCAGATGGGAATGGCGAACTCGGTCAGGGCCGAGCCCATGATCGACACCAGCTGGCCCCCGGCCACGGCCAGGAACCGCCGCATGCTGGGTTGCGGCCCCGCGACCCGCACCCGAGCCGGGGCCGGGGCCGGGAGAGCGCCCGGGACCGGCCGGGAGACGTGGGAGGTTTCGTGCAGGCGCCAGTTCGGGCCTGAGGCCGGCTCGCCTGCGTCCAGGGCGAGGTGGGTGCGGGTGACGATCTCGGCCAGCTCTTGCGCCCGATATTTCAGGAAAAAGTGTCCGGCCTCATCCAGCTCCACCACCGCGGCCGTCGGACTCATGAAGTGCCACTCGCGATACCGCTCCTCGAAATACTCGGTCGCCGGATCCCGCTCGCCCGCCACACTGATCACCGGCGCCCGCAACGGCTCCACCGCGCTCTCGAACAGCCCGGTGAAATACTCCTCCGCGGCCTCCGTGTCCTCGCGCATGTTCCTGATGATGTGCCGGGCCTGCCCGGGATCGAGCTCGCTCATGTCGAGCCCCATCGAGGTCAGCCAGTTGGCGTAGCTGCGGTCGCTGCGCAGGTACTCCCGCCGCGCCAGCCGGGACAGCGCCGCCAGCGCCCGGTTCCCCGGCCGGGCGAACGGGAAGATCGCCCCGATGTAGACCGCTTCGAGCCGCCGCCCGGCCGCCTCCAGCCGCCGCGCGATGGCGACCGTCAGCGCCGACCCGACCCCGCAGTGCCCGTACAGCGCGAGCGGCCCCCGTACCTTCTCCAGGATCTCGCGCACGCACCGGTCGGCCACCTCCTCCAGGGGCAGCCGGTCCTCGTCGAGCCCCACGTCGTGCCCGGGGATCGACACCGCCCACAGCGCGTGCGTGGCGGGCAGCGCGTCGGCCAGCGGCTGGTAGGCCACGGCGGCGCCCCCGCCGTAGGGGACGCAGACGTACGTGAGCTCGGCATGGGCGCGGCGCGGCGTCAGCTCGTGCAGCAGCCCGCGCGGCCCGGCGGCGGCGCCCCCGTCGGCGAACGCGGCCAGCTCGCGCACCGTCGGATGCTTGAACAGGTCCACCACCGCGACCGGCGACGGCAGTTGCCTGCGCAGGCGCGCCACGACCTTGATGGCCAGCAGCGAGTGCCCGCCGACGTCGAAGAAGTCGTCGTCGATGCCGAACTCCGCCCCGTCGAGCACCTCCGCCCAGACGGCGCTCACCAGGCGCTCCGTGTCCGTCTCCGGAGGAGTGCGCGTCCCGGCCGGGGCGGCGGAGGGGGCGGGCAGGCGGCGGCGGTCCACCTTGCCGTTGGGCGTGAGCGGCAGGCTCGGGAGGGCGACGAAGCGGGCGGGGATCATGTACGCGGGCAGCGTCTCGGCGAGATGGGCGCGCAGGCGCACCTGGTCCAGGCTGGGCGTGACCACGTACGCGACGAGCTGCGCCCCCGTGCCCCGCCCGTCGGTCGTGACCACGCACTCGGTCACGTCGGGGTGGCGGGCGAGGTGGGTCTCGATCTCGCCCAGCTCGATCCGGTAGCCGCGGATCTTGACCTGGGCGTCGGCCCGGCCGAGGAACTCGATGACGCCGTCGGGGGCGTACCGGCCGAGGTCGCCCGTGCGGTAGAGGCGCTCTCCGGTGCGGGGGTGGGTGAGGAAGGAGGCGGCTGTCCGCTCGGGGTCGCGCCAGTAGCCGGTGGCCACGCCCGCGCCGCCGATGTACAGGTCGCCGGGCACGCCCGCGGGGGCGTCCCGCAGGCCGGGGCCGAGGATGTGGAAGGTCTGGTTGGCGAGGGGGCGGCCGTACGGGATGGAGGTCCAGGACGGGTCCACCCGGCCGATCGGGTACGAGATGGACCAGATCGAGCCCTCGGTGGCGCCGCCCAGGCTGATGACCTCGGCGTCCGGGGCCAGGGCGCGGATGCGGTCGGGGAGCGTCAGCGGGATCCAGTCGCCCGACAGCAGGACCAGGCGCAGGGAGCCGAGGTCGGTGCCCTCGTGCTCGGCGTGGTCCACCAGGAGCTCCATGAGGGCGGGCACGGAGTTCCAGACGGTGACGCGTTCCTCCTCCACCAGGCGGGCCCAGGCGGCGGGGTCCTTGTCGCCGGCCGGGTCGCCCATGACGAGGGCCGCTCCGACGGCCGGCGCGCCGTAGACGTCGTACACGGACAGGTCGAAGCTCAGGGCCGACAGCGCCAGGAAGCGGTCGGCGGGGCCGACGTGGAAGCGCTGGTTGAGGTCGCGGACGGTGTTCAGGGCGGCCCGGTGCTCGATCATCACCCCCTTGGGGGCGCCGGTGGAGCCGGAGGTGAAGATCACGTACGCGAGGTCGGCGGGGGAGGCGGGGCAGTCGAAGGGCGGGGCGTCCGCGTCCGGGTCCACCGCGAGCCGGGTCACCCCGGCGGGCCAGGACAGGTCCAGCCAGGGCTGGGTGACGGCGATCGCGCATCCGCCGCGCTCGATCAGCTCGAAGCGCCGCTGGTCGGGCAGGTCGGCGTCGATCGGCAGGTACGCCGCCCCGGCCGCGTTGATCGCCAGCACCGCGACGACCTGCTCCCAGCCCCGCTCCATCACGACGGCCACCAACTGGCCCGGCCCGGCCCCGGCCGCCCTGAGCTCGGCGGCCAGCGCCCGCACCCGGCGGCGCAGCTCCCCGTGCGTGATCTCGCCCCCGGGATGCCGCACCGCCACGGCCCCGCTCTCCGCGGCCGCCATGACCGGCTCGTGCAGCAGGCCCGGCGGGCCGAGGTCGACGGCGGTGTCGTTCCAGCGCCGCCGCTCGTCCAGCTCCTGCGGCGTCAGCAGCTCCAGCTCCGACACCGGCGCCGCCGGATCGGCCGCCGCCCCCTCCAGCAGCGTGACCAGATGACCGGCCATGCGCTCGATCCGCTCGGCGGAGAACAGCGCGGTGTTGTAGACGAACAGGAACGATCCGCCGCCCCCGGTGTAGAGCTCCAGGTCGAACCGGGTCGCCCACACTCCCGGCTCGAACCCCTCCAGCGTCAGCGGCCCCGGCTCCGGCTCGCCGCCGTAGTTCTGCATCGCGAGGATGACCTGGAACACCGGCGACCTGGACGGCTCCCGCGCCACGTTCAGCTCCGACACCAGCCGCTCGAACGGCACCTCCTGGTGCGAGTACGCGTCCGTGGCCAGCTCACGCACCCGGCCCAGCAGCTCCGCGAACGACGGATCCCCGGACAGGTCCACCCGCATCGCCAGCATGTTGACGAAGCACCCGACCAGGTTGTCCAGCTCGGGCAGCGCCCGCCCGGCCACCGGCGAGCCGATCGCCACGTCGTCCTGCCCCGCGTACCGCCCGAGCAGCACCGCGAAGGCCGCCAGCAGCACCATGTACGGCGTCGCGCGGTGCTCCCCGCCCAGCCGGTCCAGCCGCTCGGCCAGCTCGGGGGCGATCGCGAAGTGGTGCGCCGCCCCGGCGTAGGTCAGCTCGGGCGGCCGCGGCGCGTCGGCCGGCAGCTCCAGGGGCTCCAGCCCGGCCAACCGGTCGCGCCAGTAGTCGATGCCGCCGTCCGCACGTTCGCGCTGCCAGGCGGCGAAGTCCCCGTACGTGACGGGCAACTCGGGCGCCGTCCCGCCGGTGCAGAACGACAGGATCTCGCGCAGCAGGAGGTTCGCCGACCAGCCGTCGGCCGCGATGTGGTGCACGGCCAGCGCCAGCACGTGGTCATCGGGCGCCAGCCGTACCAGCAGGGCTCTCATGACCGGGCCCGACACCAGGTCGAACGGCTCCGCCAGGAACGGCCCCACCAGCTCCCTGGCCGCCTGCGCCGACCCGGCCTCGGCGACGGTCAGCGGCACCTCGGTCTCGTCCGACACGAGCACGTCCGGCTGCCCGTCCGCGCCGGCGGGGAAGCGGGTGCGCAGCGGCTGGTGCCGTTCGCAGACCCTGCGCAGCGCCGCCGCCAGGGCGTCCGCCTGGAGCGGCCCGCGTACCCGCCGCACCAGCGGGATCGTGTAGGCGGCGTTCCCGGGGGCGTACTGCTCCATGAACCACAGCCGCTCCTGCGCGTACGACAGGGGCGGGGGCCGGTCGGCGGGCAGCGCGGGGATGGCCGGGCGCGATCCGCCGCGCCTGCGCAGCCGCTGGGTGATCAGCGCCCGCTGGGCCTGGCTGAGCTCGGTCATGGACCCTCCTCCGTCAGTCTCATGACCTGCTCCTCGGACAGCGCCGCCACCTCGGCGACCAGCGCCTCCTCGACGGCCTGCGCCAGCGCCGCGACGGTACGGCGGTCGAACAGCGTACGGATCGGCAGGTCCACCCCCGCCAGGGCGCGCAACCGGGCGGCCACCCTGATGGCGAGCAGCGAGTGGCCGCCGAGGGCGAAGAAGTCGTCGAACGCGCCGATCTTGTCCGCGCCCAGCACCTCCGCCCAGACGTCGGCCACCAGCTCCTCGGCGTCGGTCCTGGGCGGCGTGTCGTCGCTCCCGACGGGGGCGTCCGGCTCGGGGAGCGCGGCCCGGTCGAGCTTGCCGTTGCGGGTGAGGGGCAGCGCGTCGAGCAGCACCCAGTGCGCGGGGACGAGGTACGGCGGCAGCGCCCGAGCGACATACTCGGCCAGGCCCGCCACGCTCGTCTCCCCACGCGGTACCACGTAGGCCACCAGGTCGCCCTCCCGCGCGAGCACGGCCGCCTGCCGGGCGTCGGGGTGGGTGAGCAGGCGGTGCTCGATCTCGCCCGGCTCGACGCGGAACCCGCGCACCTTCACCTGGGCGTCCAGGCGGCCGAGGAACTCCAACTGGCCGTCGCGCCGCAGCCGCACCCGGTCGCCCGTCCGGAAGTAACGGCCCTGCGGCAGGGTCACGAACGGCGTGCCGGGGGCGTTGAGGTAGCCGCGGGCCACGCCGGGGCCGCCGACGTACAGCTCGCCGGCCGCGCCCGGCGGGGTGGGCGCCCCATGGCGGTCGAGGACCTGGACCGGGGTCGCTCCCACCGGGCGGCCGATCGGCGGGTGCGGGTCCCCGCCCTCCAGCTCCGCGTACGTGGCGATGATCGTCGTCTCCGTGGGGCCGTACGTGTTGACCAGCCGCACCCGCTCGCCGAAGCGTTCCCGCCAGCGGGCCACGGCCTGCGCGCGCACCTGCTCGCCGCCGAGGATCACCAGGCGGAGCCGGTCCGGCCAGGGGATCTCGTCGATCAGGTCCACCAGGTGGTGGAAGTAGGCGGTGGGCAGGTCGAGCACGGTGACGTCGGGCCGCCGGGAGAGCAGGTCGGGCAGGGTGGCGCCGCCGCCGGGCAGCAGCTCGACCGTGGCGCCCGCGGCCAGCGCCGGGAAGATCTCCTCGGCATGGGTGTCGAAGCTCAGCGAGGCGAGCTGGACGACACGGTCGCCTGGGCGCAGATCGTACGCCGAGCGCATCCACCGGACCCGCTCGGCCAGCCCGGCGTGCTCGATGGCGACGCCCTTGGGGGTGCCGGTGGAGCCCGAGGTGTAGATCACGTACGCCAGGCCGGGCCGGCGTTCCGCAGCGCCCGCCCCCGGCTCGATCCCCGCCGCGACGATGAAGGACGTCCCCTCGGCCATGGCGCGCAGGCGTTCCGGCGGGTACTCGGGGTCCAGGGGCACGTAGGCGGCGCCCACCCGCCAGATCGCCAGCATGGCCACCACCGCGTCGACCGAGCGGCCCGCCTGGAGCCCGACCAGGTCCCCTTCGCCCGCGCCCCGCTCGGCCAGCTCCCCGGCCAGCCGCGCGACCCGCCGCTCCAGCTCGGCGTACGTCACGGCCTCGGCGCCGCAGCTCACGGCCACCTCGCCGGGGTGCGCCGCCGCCGACTCGGCGATCAGCCCTGCGACGGTCCCCACGCTGCCCATCAGGGGGCCCATCAGAGGGCCCATCAGGGAGCCCGCCGCAGGGCGGTCCAGCGACGCGAGCAGGGCCTCGTCGGACGGCGTCAGGACGGGCAGGCGCGACAGGGGCACCCGCCGGTTGTCCAGGTCGGCCACCCCCCGCAGCACCACCGCGAACCGCTCCGCCAGCTCCGCCACCGTCTCCGCGTCGAACAGTCCCGCGTCGTACCCGAACGCCACCCGCAGCCGCCCGGGCGACCGCCACGCCTCCACGGTCAGGTCGAACTTGGCCTGCCGGTACCCGTCGTCGAAGAACGACATCCGCACCGGGCCGAGGCGGTCGCGTTCGCCGTCGGCGGTCTGGCTGTTCAGGGTGAACAGGGTCTGGAACATCGGCTTCCTGGCCAGGTCCCGTTCCACGTCCAGCTCGGCCAGCAGCTGCTCGAACGGCACGTCGTGATGGGCCATCGCGTCCAGGACGGTCCTGCGCGTCCTGGCCAGCAGCTCCTCCAGCGTCGGGTCGCCCGACAGGTCGCCGCGCAGGACGAGCGTGGTGCTGAGGTAGCCGATGAGGGGCTCCAGCTCCACCCGGTCCCGGCCCGCCGTCGGCGAGCCGACCAGCACGTCGTCCTGCCCCGTGTGCCGGGACAGCAGGACCTGGTACGCCGCCAGCAGCACCATGAAGAGGGTCACCCGATGCCGGCGCGCCGTCGACTCCAGCTGGGCGAGCAGCTCGCCCGGCACCTCCAGCAGGTGGAAGTCGCCGCGCGTCGCCCCGGGGCGGTGCGGCCGGTCCGTGCGCAGGTCCAGGGTGGGCGGGTCGGCGAGCTGCGCGCGCCAGTAGTCGAGGGCCGTGCCGCGGTCCTGTTCCCGCCGCCAGCCGGCGACGTCCCCGTGCTGCACGGCCAGCGGCGCGAGCTCGGCGGAGCCGTACAGGGCGGCCAGGTCGTCCAGGAAGACGGTGATCGACCAGCCGTCGGCCACGATGTGGTGCAGGACGACGCAGAGCACGTGATCGTCGGGGGAGAGCCGGACCAGCGTGACGCGCAGCGGCGGCGCGGCGCCCAGGTCGAGCGGGGCGTTCGTGCGGGCGGCGACGAGGGCGCGGGCCTCGGCCTCGTCGCGGGCCTCCAGCCGCTCGATCCTGGCGGGCGCGGGCCGCTCGACCACGGCCACCGGCCGCCCGTCCACCTCGGGGAAGCGGGTCCGCAACGACTCGTGCCTGGCGATCAGCCCGCTCAGCGCCCGCTCCAGCGCCGCCTCGTCGAGGGGGCCCTGGAGCCTGCGCACGATGTACATGTTGTACGAGGCGTCGGAGGGATCCAGCCGGTGCAGGAACCACAGGCGTTCCTGGGCGGGGGAGAGCGGCGGCAGCGTGCCGGCCGGGCGCGGCACGAGGGGGCTGCCCGGCTCGCCCGCCAGCTCGTCCAGCGTCGCGGCGAACCCGGCGACCGTGGAATGGGTGAACAGCTCCCGCAGGGGCGCCGCCGTGCCCGCCGCCGCCAGCCGGGCGATGACCCGGGTGGCCAGCAGCGAGTGGCCGCCGAGCGCGAAGAAGTCGTCGTCCGCGCCGAGGTCGCCGGTGCCCAGCACCTCGGCGAAGATCCGCGCCACCTGCCGCTCCCTGGCGGTGACCGGCGCGCCGCCCCGGCCGGCCGCCGGCCGCGCGGGCTCGGGCAGCGCCCGCCGGTCGACCTTGCCGTTGGGGGTCAGCGGCAGGGCCTCCAGGGGCACGACGACCGAGGGCACCATGTACGGGGGCAGCCACTCGGCCGCCCGCTCCAGCAGATCATCCGGGCACGCCGCCCCGGCAGAGTCGACGTAGGCGACCAGGTCGCCGCCACGCACCACCACGGCGGCCCGGCGCACCCCGGGGTGCCGTTCCAGGGTGGCCTCGATCTCGCCCGGCTCGACCCGGTGCCCCCGCAGCTTGACCTGGCCGTCCTCGCGCCCCAGGAACTCCAGCGTGCCGTCGGCCAGCCACCGCGCCCGGTCGCCCGTGCGGTACCACCCGTCCGGGAACGGCTCCGGCGGCTCCTGCGGCGAGCGCAGGTAGCCGAGGGCCACCCCGGCGCCGCCGATGACCAGCTCCCCGGGGACGCCGATGGGCACGGGCGAGCCGGAGCGGTCGAGCACCCGTACCGTGGTGTTCGCCAGCGGCCGTCCGATGCTCACCCGGTCGGGGGAGGGCGGCACCTCCCAGGCGGTGGACCAGATCGTGGTCTCCGTCGGCCCGTACATGTTGAGCAGCCGCCCCACCCGCCTGCGCAGCCGCCTGGCCAGCGCGAGCGGCAGCGCCTCGCCCCCGGCCAGCGCCACCAGCCCCGACGGGTCCAGCCCGGCGGACAGCAGCATGCTCCACCCCGATGGCGTGGCCTGCACGTGGGTGACCCCGGACGCGCCGATCAGCCGGGCCAGCGCCACCCCGTCGCGCACGGCGTCGTCCCCGGCCAGCACCAGCCGCCCGCCCGTCACCAGCGGCAGGTACAGCTCCAGCCCGGCGATGTCGAACGACAGCGCGGTGCTGCCCAGCCACACGTCCTCCGGACGGGATCCGAGCAGCCGCTCCATCCCGGCCAGCAGGTTGACCAGCGCGGAGTGCGGCACCGCCACACCCTTGGGCGTGCCGGTGGAGCCCGAGGTGTGCAGCACGTACGCCGGGGCTTCGGCGACGGCCGCGTTCGAAGGGACGGACGCCTCGGGTCCAGGCTCGATCCGTTCGACGTCCCCGGGCAGCGGCGCGGACGGGCCGGCCAGCGCGACCCGCACGCCCGCCTGGGCGAGCATGGCCGCGACGCGCCCGGCGGGCAGCGCCGGATCCACCGGCAGGTACGCGGCCCCCGCCATCATGACGCCCAGCAGCGTCCCCGGCAGCTCGGCCGAGCGCGGCAGGCACACCGCCACCACGGACCCCGGCCCCGCCCCGCGCGCACGCAGCCCCGCCGCGACGAGCCCGGCCCGGGCGGCCACCTCGGCATAGGTGCGCTCCTCCCCGGAGCACTCCACCGCCACGGCGTCCGGCCGCAGCTCCGCCTGCCGCAGGAACAGGTCCACGACCGTGCCGGACGGGACGTCGGTCGCGGTGTCGTTCCAGGAGTCCAGCAGCCGGCGTTCCTCGGGCGGCAGCACCTCCAGCTCGGACACTCGCGCCCAGGGACGGCGGACGACGGAGCCCAGCAGCGCGAGGAACCGCGCCGCCAGCCGCTCCACCGTGGCCCGGGAGAACAGCTCGGCGCTGTGGACGAACGCGCCGCGCAGCCCGCCGCCGTCCGGCCACAGGTCGACGCGCAGGTCCACCATCGCGGGCGGCGTCCCGTGCGGGAACGGTTCGCTGTCCAGCCCGGCGAACGTGGCGGCCTCGCCGTACCCGACCGCCGCGTTGTGCAGCCCGAACATGGTCTGGAACAGCGGCGTGCGGCTGAGGTCGCGTTCGATGTCGAGCGCCGACAGCACCCGCTCGACGGGCGTCTCGCCGTGCGCCATCGCCTCCAGCACGCTGCGGCGGGTGCGCCGCAGCAGCTCCGTGAACGCCGGATCGCCCGACAGGTCGCCGCGTAGCACCAGCGTCGAGGCGAACAGCCCGACCATCGGCTCCAGCTCGGGCCGGTTCCGCCCGGCCGTGGGCGTGCCGACCACGATGTCGTCCTGCCCGGTGTGGCGGGCCAGCAGCGCCTGGTACGCGGCCAGCAGCACCATGAACAGCGTGCACCGCTCCGCCCGGGCGAGCCGCGCCAGCTCGGCCACCAGCGAGGGGTCGAGGTCGAACCAGGTCTCCCCGCCCGCGCTGCCCCGGCGGGCCGGGCGCGGCCGGTCGACCGGCAGGTCCAGCGGCGCGGCCCCGTCGAGCCTGGCCGTCCAGTGGTCCACGTCCGCGTCGGCCTCGCGCTGGGCGTCGGCGTACTCGGCGTAGGTCGTGGCCAGCTCCGGCAGCTCGGCCGGGATGCCGTCCAGGCGGGCCGCGTAGCACCTGGCGAGGTCGTCCATGAGCACGTTCAGCGACCAGCCGTCGCCGATGATGTGGTGCAGCACGACGCACAGCACGTGGTCGCCGGGGGAGAGCCGGACCAGCGTGACGCGCAGGGGCGGCGCGGAGCCCAGCTCGAAGGGGGTGTTCGCGCGCTCTTCGAGCAGCCGCGCGGCCTGCTCGGGCGTGTCGAGGTCGACGCGCTCGACCGGTACGGGGCCCGGCGGCTCCACGATCGCGACCGGCTGGCCGTCGTGGTCGGGGAAGCGGGTGCGCAGCGACTCGTGCCGCGCCACCACGTCGCCGAACGCGCCGGTCAGCGCGTCGGGGTCGAGCGGGCCGAAGATCCGCCGCACGACGGCCACCCGGTAGGCGGGGTCGGCCGGGTCGAGCCGGTGCAGGAACCAGAGCCGTTCCTGGCCGAGGGAGATCATGGGCGCAGCTCGCTGACCGCCGCCGCCACCCCGGCGACCGTCGGATCGTCGAGGAACACGTCGAACGGCACCTCGACGCCGAGCCGTTTCCTGATCCGGGCGCTGATCTGGGTGATGGTCAGCGAGTGGCCGCCGAGGTCGTACAGGTCCTCGTCAGGGGCGAGCTCCTCGATCCGCAGGACCTCCATCCAGATCTGGCGTACCTGCTCGACCAGCTCGCCGTCCACCGCCCCCGCCGAGGCGCCCGGTACGGGGGTTCCGACCGGCGCGGGCGCAGGCACCGGCGCGGCGGCGGGGAGGGGCAGGTCGGCGAGCCGGAGGCCGGGGTCGGCGGCCAGCACGGCCCGCAGGTGCTCCCCGGCCCGCTCGACGTGCTCGCGCCCGATGAGGTCGGGGCTGTGGTGCAGGGTGAGCCGGAGCCCGTCGTCGCCGTCCACGGCCTGCAGATGCAGGACGTTCCTGACCATGTGGTTGGACATCTTCCACTCGGCCACCACGTCCAGCCCGGCGAAGGCCACGTCGGCGGCGCGCCGCCGGAAACTGATCGACACCGGCGCGAGCGCGGGGCGCGGCCGGATACCGCCCGCCGCCCTGGCCGCGGGGATGTCGCGGAAGCGGTTCAGCTCGCGCAGCCGCGCCCGCAGGTCGTGGGCCAGCTCGGCGAGGGTGGTGTCCGGCGTGGGCGCGGAGTAGAGGGGTAACTCGGTGGCGAACAGTCCGATGTGCTCCCCGGTCTCCGGCCGCCGGGTCGACATGGCGACCGCGACCGCCGGCTCGGCGTTGCCGTACCGGAAGAGCAGGGCATGCACGGCCGCCAGGAACAGCTCGAACCGCGTGACCCCGACCCCCTCCCACCCGGACATCTCGGCCGTCAGGTCGAGCAGGATCGTCTCGCCGCGGCCGGCCGTCCGCGCGGTCCCGGCCACCCCGTCGATGACCACCGTCGGCCGGTCGCGCCAGTGCGTGTGCCAGTACGCCGCGGCCTCGGGCGGGATCGTGGCGGCGGCTCCGTACGGCATGGGCAGCGGCGGCAGCGGCCCGCCCGAGTACGCCGCCGCCAGATCGCGCACCAGCAGGTCCTTCGACATGCCGTCGAACACCAGGTGGTGCCCCACGAACAGCAGCAGATGCCGCGACGGCCCCACCTCGGCCAGCGTGAACCGCGCCAGCGGCCCCCGCCCCAGGTCGAACGGCCGCGCGATCTCCTCGCGCAGCAGGTCGTCCGCGTCCGCCGCCCGGACGAACCCGACCGGCGGCCGGTCGGCGGCGGGCACCAGGTGCAGCTCCCCGTCGCGGTCCTCGAACGCGCAGCCCAGCACCGGGTGGCGGGCGAGCACCGACTCGCACGCCTTCAGCATCGCCCCCCGGTCCAGCGGGCCGTCGAACCACATGGCGAACGGCATGTGGTAGGCCGTGCCGCCGCCGTGCATCATCTCGGTGATCCACATGCCGTGCTGGGCCTGCGATGCCAGGACCATCGTCACTCCTCTGCCATACGGCGCAGTTCCCGCTTGATGACCTTGCCCGCGGCGTTCCTGGGCAGGGCGTCCAGGGTGAGCAGCGCCGTGGGCAGCTCGTGCCCGGCCAGCCGGGTGCTCAGGAAGGCCCGCACGTCGCTGAGCGTCAGGGGCGCGGTGGCCACCACCGCGGCGGCCACCGCCATGCCCATCACCGGGTGCGGCACCCCGAACACCGACGCGTCCGCCACGGCCGGGTGCTCGTGCAGCGCCGACTCGACCTGGATCGTCGAGACCTTGAACGCGCCCGACTTGATCACGTCGCTCTCCCGGTCGACGAGGTACAGGTAGCCCTCGTCGTCCAGGCGGCCGAGGTCGCCCATGCGCACCCAGCCGTCCTGGAACGCGCTGTCCTCGTCGATGTCGTAGTAGGCGCGGGGATGGGCGGCAGCCCTCAGCCACACCTCGCCCGTCTCGCCGGGCGCCACGGGGGTGCCGTCCGCGTTCGCGATCTTGAGCTGGGAGCCGCCCGCCGCGCGGCCGAGCGAGCCGGGCCGGTCGGGGTCGTAGATCATGATGGTCTGGGCCGGGGCGGCCTCGGTGGAGGTGTAGTAGTTCGCGACGGCCGCGTTCGGGAACGCGGTGGTCAGGCCGGCGGCGACCGGCGGTGGCAGCGCGGCGGCGGCCGAGCCGAGCAGCAGCACGCTGGACAGGTCGTGGCGGTCCTGCACGCGGGCGTTGAGGAGCTCGGCGGCCATCGCGGGGACGACGAAGACGGTGCCGGCCGCGTACTCCTCGATGAGGGCGGCGAAGCGGGCCGGGGTGAAGAGCGGGAGCGTCACCACCGCCGGGGCGGCGGTGAGGGCGTGGAGCAGCATCACCTGGCCGGCGTTCGTGCCGATGGGGAAGGCGTGCACCAGATGCCGGGAATGGGCGAAGGGGCGGCGCTTGGGGTGGACGGGCGGGGAGGTCAGGTTCGCGTGGGTGGCGGCGACGCCCTTGGGGCGGCCCGTCGTTCCGGAGGTGTAGAGGATCTGGGCGAGCGAGAGCGGATCCGGGGCGGGCGTCTCCTCGCGGACCGCGGGTCTCGACAGGAGCTCATTCAACGGGACGGCCAGCTCCGGGGGGAGCGCCGTGTCCCCGCCGCCGTGGACGACCGTCGTCGCCCCGCAGTCCTCGATCATGTACGCCAGCTCCGGCGGGGCCAGCCGGTCCGAGAGCGGCACCGCCACGCCGCCCGCCTTCAGCACGGCCATCCAGCTCACCGCGTAGTCCAGCCACTCGCGGGCGCCGAAGACCAGCGCGACCCGATCGCCCTTGAGCGGTCCTGGGAACGCGCGGGCGGCGGCGGTGGAGCGCTCGTCCCACTCCGCCAGGGTCAGGCTGCCCTGGCCGGCGACGATCAGCGCGGTGTGGTCGGGGTCGGTGGCGGCTCGGGACGTCAGGAGATCGGGCACTGGAAGGGCCGACGGAACCACCCCCAGAATTTTTTTCGTCGTGCCGCTTGACGCTAGAAAAAATGCACACATGCGTCAAGCCCTTACCTGTAGGCGCTTGCCGACGTCTGGCACCGCGTGACACACTCGCCCCGGATTCCCCGACGAGGGAGGGTTCACCAGGTGCTGATGGATGGGGAGCTTCGCGAACGGCTCGCCGACATGATCGCCAAGGCCGCCGACGGGGCGGTCGATCCGGCCGAGGTGCTGTCCGGGCAGACCCGGCTGAGCGATCTCGGCGTCACCTCACTGGCCTACTTACGACTGATCGACGCGGTGGAGGCCGAGTTCGGGGTGGAGCTCGACCCCACGGCCCTCGACAGCCTGGACGCGCTGGTGGACTACGTCCGGCTCCATGGCTGACCCCGGTTCGCCGGCGACCCGGGACGGGCCGCTGACCTGGGGGCAGCAGGATATCTGGCGGGCGGTGGTCGCCGCCGCGCCGCAGGAGCGTTACCTCAACATCGCCCGGGTTTTCCCGGCGCCCAAGCGCCCGGTGACCGTGGAGCGCGCCGCTCTGGCCCTCGAGCGGCTGGTCGCCCGGCACGAGTCGCTCCGCACCCGGCTCACGGGGCCGCGCGACGCGCCACTCCAGCGGGTCTGGCCGACGGCGTGTCCTCCGTACGAGGTGGTCGAGTCGGAGCCGGTGGAATCGAGACCGGCGGGTTCGGTGTCGGTCGGTGCGGGGCCGGTCGAGTCGGGGGCGGTCGGTTCGGGGGCGGTCGGTTCGGGTCTGGCGGAGGAGGTGGCCGAGCGGCTGGCCGCCGAGCCTTTCTCGTATGGGGAGGAGTGGCCGCTGCGGGTGGCGTTCGTGGTGGCCGGGGGATATGTCCGGCACATCGTCCTGGTTCTCTGCCATCTCGCCGCCGACGGCCACGCGGCCGAACTCGTCGTCAAGGACTTCCGCCTGCTCCTGCTCCGGGACTCCCTGCCGCCCCTGCGCAGCGCCACACCCCGGGAGCTCGCCGCCTGGCAGCACTCGCCCGAGGGGAGACGCGTGTCGGGGGAGGCGATCGGGTTCTGGCTGGAGGAGTACGCCCGGATGGACCCCGTGCCGCCGTCCTCGCACGTACCCGGGGAGCCGCGTTTCGTGGAGGCCACGATGCGCTCGCCCGCGCTGGCCGCCGCCGCGCAGGCGATCGCCGCCCGCAACGGGGTCAGCTCCTCGACGGTGCTGCTCGCGGGCGCGATGCGGCTGGCCGGGGGGCTGACCGGGCAGCGGTTCTGCGGGATGCGGGTGATCGTCAACAACCGCTTCGCGGCCGGGCGGCGCGACGTGGTGTCCACGATCTCGCAGGAGGCGCTGGTGGTGCTGGACCTGCGTACGGAGTCCTTCGACGCGCTGGTGCGGCAGGCGTGGGGGACGGCGCTGCGGGCGTACCGGCAGGCGCAGTACGACCCGTACGCGATGGAGGAGGCGGTCACCCGGGTGGGGCCGGGGATCCGGTCGTTCGGCTGCTTCAACGACCAGCGGCTCGTCCAGGAGGACGGGCAGGTCGCCGTCCTGGAGGGCAAGACCGAGGTGGCCCGGACGGACGCGATGGACCGCAACATCTGCGACTTCCGCCTGCACGTCGGAGGCGAGCCGGGCCGCATGGAGGTCTCCTGCTACGCCGACACCGCCCTGCTGCCCCCGCCGGGCATCGAGCAGTACCTGCTGGACCTGGAAGGCCTGATCGTGGAGGCGGCCCGTACATGAGCCTGTACGCGGAGGCGACGTCGTGCGCGCAGGGGGAGGAGCTCCGCTTCCGGCTCCTCGACGCCGGCGGCGGCCCGATCGTGGTGGAGGACGTGCCGTCGGGCCGGGTCGTCATGGAGGACGTCTCCTCCGGCGGGCCCTTCTGGACCCTGAAGACCGGCAACGACTGGCCCAGCTCCCTCTATCGAGCCATTTATCACGACACCAGCGCATATTTCGTCGTACGTAGCTCTGTGCCCGCTTCGCCCATCCTCGTCTCGATCCCGTTCCCCACCTGGGAGGCGTACAACCGGCCCGGCGTCCCCGGCGAGGGCCTCTACCAGTCGGAGCAGCCCGACCGCGCGGTCAAGGTCACCTTCGACCGGCCGGGTGCGGGGCCGCAGATCGAGGAGTGGGAGCTCGGCCTGCTCCGCTGGCTCGGCCCGGCGGACTACACCGTCGACTACTGCTCGGGCCTGGACCTGCACGGCGGCGTGGATCTCCTCTCCCGCTACCGACTCTTGGTCATCAACGGGCACGATGAGTACTGGTCGTGGGAGATGCGGGACGCGGTGGAGGCATTTGCCCGCCGTGGCGGAAATATCGCCATATTCTCCGGCAACACCTGCTGGTGGCAGGTCCGCTTCGAGGACGACCTCCGTACCATGATCTGCTACCGCGACGCCACCGCCGACCCCATGGCCGCCACCGACCCCGGCAGGGTCACGGTCGAATGGCCGAGCGACCCCGTCAACCGCCCCGAGAACACCCTCACCGGCCTCACCTTCAGGAACGGCGCCGGCTGCTGGGTGGACTCGCGCGTCATGTCCCAAGAGTCCTACACCGCCAGATTCGCCGGCCACTGGGTCTTCGAGGGGACGGGGCTCGCGGACGGCGACACGTTCGGGACAGGCGCGCTCGGCTACGAGACGGACGCCGCCGACCTGGAATGGGTGGCCGGCGTCCCCCGTGCGACCGGCCGCGACGGCACCCCACCGTCGTTCGTCGTCCTCGCCACGGCCGACCTGTCCCACTGGCGCCGCTACGGCAAGGGCGGGGCCGCCACGATGGGCCTGCACCGCCTCGGCGCGGGCACCGTCTTCAACGCCGGCACCATCAACTGGGGCAACACCCTCGCCGACCCGGTCCTGGCCACCATCACCCGCAACGTCCTCAACCGCCTCTCCCACCCACCCACCACCCCCACCTGGGACCCCATCGGCCCCACCCCCCACCCGCCCCCCGCGCCGGCTTCCCCACCTCCGTCTCTCACCCCCGACTCGGCCCCCGCCCCGGCTCCGGCACCCTCGGCTCCCACGCCAGGTCCGGTCACCGCCCCGGCCTCACCACCCTCGGCTCCCACCCGACCTCCAGCCCCTTCCTCACCCCCGGCCACCACGCCCGCTTCGCCGCCCCTTGCCTCCGCCCACCTCCCGCCGCCCTCCGCTGTTTCCACGTCGCCGGCCGGTGGCCTCGCCCCGTCGGCGGACGTCGAGCCGGACGGTGCCGCCATCGTGCGGGCGCTCGTGTGCTGCGAGAACCGCCTCTACGCCGCGTGCGCGGACGGCGCCCTCGCCGTCAGGGACGTGTGCGGCCAGAACCTCCCGTGGCAGACGATCGACGACACCGACGCGATCGCGCTCGCCGCACCCCGGGAGGCGCACGGCGGCCCGCCCGCCGGGCTGTACGGGGTCGCCCCCGACGGCACCATCCGCTACCGCGACCCCGTGCCGACCCGGAAGGCGTGGCGGGACGTCAGCCTGGCACCCGACGGCACCATCGCCCTGGCCGCCGTGGACGAAGGGCTGTTCGCCGTCACCTCCGCGGACGAGCTGTGGCACCTGCCCATCAGGCGGCTCGGCACCCACGACTGGAGGAATGTCGGCCCGGCCGCCGGCGCCGTGAGCCTGACCGCGATGAACGGCCGGCTGTTCGCCATCTCGGCCGACCGGATTCTTGTGAGGACGGCCGAGCGACACGAGGCCGGTTGGAGCGACATGGGCCCCGCCGAAGGACACACCGTCCTGGCCGCCGCAACGGGACGGCTCATCGGCGCCGCACCCGACGGCACCCTCCGCTGGCGGTCACTGTCGTAGAGCAGCCACCGGCCACCGCCACCGAGCCCGCCTACGAGCGGTCGCTTTCGTAGGCCAGCCACTGCGCGAACGTATGCAGCCCGTAGTCCAGCGTCACACCCGCTCGCCACTCCAGCTCGGCCCCCGCCCGCTCGACGTTCACCAGCGGCCCGGGAGGCTCGTCGGACGTTTCGATGTCCACCGGCCGCACCGCCCTGGACACCGCCTCGGCCAGCTCGCCCATGCGTAGCCGCTTCCGGTTGGCGACGTTGTACACGCGCCCCGCAACCCCCCGTTCCAGCGCGGCCAGCACCGCCCCGGCGACGTCCTGTACGTGCACCAGCTGTACCGGACGCCCCGAAACAGGCGCGGGACGGTTGAGCGACGACCGCAGCACCAGGTCCGCCACCGGCCCCCGCTGCGGCATGCCCGGCCCGTACGGCTCGCCCAGCCGCAGCACCACCGCTCCCGGCGCGGTCGCCTCCACCTCCAGCAGGGCCCGCGACAACGGCGTGGCGGCGGGCGACACGGGCGTCTCCTCGTCCACCCACTTCCGCTGCGGATAGACGCGGACCGAGCTGAGCAACACCCCACCCCGACCGCCGGCGAAGGCCGCCCGCGCGAGCCGCAGTTCCTCCTCCGGGTCGGCGTCCGGGGACCAGCCGAGGGCGCACACATGCACCACCGGCGCGCCGGGGGCAGTGAGATGGAGGCCCCGGTCGGCGAGTGCGTTGGCCAGGTGCTCCCGGACGAACGTCTCGGCACCGCTCACGGCCACCACCGCCGACGGTCCCGGAGCCACGGTCGACGGGCCCAGGGACGGCGAGGTCACGGCCTGCGGCGGGCGATCCGCCTGGGACGGCGAGGGCGCGGCCCGCGGCGGGCGATCCACCAGGCCCGCCCCAAGGCCCGCTCGCGCCGCCTCGTGCAGGCCCGACCCGAGGCCTGCCTCCAGGCCCGCCCGTGCCACCTCGTGCAGCTCCGCCGACAGCCGCCCCAGCTCCCGCCCCGAAAGCTCGTGGCACAACCCGCCCGGCCCCATCGTGGCCAGCGCCTCGTCCACGACCCGGGCGTCCCCCAGCCCTCGACCTCCGTGCACGACCCGGGCGTCCCCCAGCCCCCGACCCCCGTGCACGACCCCCATCGTGTACGCCGTCAGCCACAGCGCCCCATGCGCCCCCGCGCCCGCCCGCGCCGGCAGCGCTCCGGCGTCGATCCCCAGGCCGGCCAGATAGTCCTCGCACCGCAGGTCCCGCCACCGCCCCGACCCCGGCACCCGTACGGCACACTGCGCGATCCCTCGCTTGAAGAACGGGATCACCGGCAGATCATCGAGCAGGATGTCCTCGCCCAGCCCCGCCAGCGGGTCGTCGGTGAAGAAGCACGGCGAGCGGCGCACCCCCTGGAAGTCGTTGTCCACCAGGCTCGCCAGATCCTCGTGCTCGGCCAGGCTCGGCACCGCCACGTACACCGGCACCCCGGCCTGCCGCAGGTACCGCCCCATGAGCACGTCGTCGGGCCACGTGTCGCCCCGGTCCGCGGCCCACTCGACGTACCCCTCGGCGACCTCCTTGGGCAGCAGCAGGGCGGCCACCGGCGTGTACTCGCCCGCCCCCGCCACCCACCGCGCCCCGGCCAGCGCCCCCTGGCGTACGGCGGCGCCGTTGCGCGAGTTCCAGAACGCGAACAGGGCGAGCGCGGCGTGCGGCATGGCACGCGCGGCGCGCTCGGCCCGTTCGAAGAACGTGTCGGACAGCACCATGTCGTCGTGCAGGAGGAAGTGGTGGGTGGAGTCGCCGGGGATGCTCGACCAGGCCAGCAGCGAGGTGCGGAACGCCGAGGGCCGCCCGCCCGGATCGGGGTCGGTGACGACGTCCAGCACGCCCCCGGCCAGCCGCGCCGCCGCCTCCCTGCGCAGGGGATGCGCCATCACGGCCCCGCTCAGCCGCACGCTCCGGTTCACGTCCCCAGGCATGCGCCTACCGTGAGCTCGCCCGACTCGACGAGGTCCAGGGCGTCACGCCGGTCCCCGCCCTCCCACTGCACCTCGCGTACCACCAGCAGCCCCGACCCGCAGGCCACCAGCACCCCGCCGACCCCGGTCGACCACACGGGGGCGAGCACGGTCCCGGCGGGCTCCGTGCCGCCGTGCTCGATGAGATCTGCGCTGTGCACGTACAGTCGCCGCCCGGAGACGGACGTGAACGCCCCCGGATAGGGCGAGGCCAGCGCCCGTACCCAGTCGTAGAGGTCGGAGGCGGGCCGGGACCAGTCGATCAGCCCGTCCTCGGGCCGCCGCTTCTCCCACCACGACCCGCCGGGCCCCTGCGGGCGCGCCACGACGCGGCCCTCCAGCAGCAGCGGGATGTACGTCGCCAGCAGGTCCACGTTGATCTCGGTGACCTTGCGGTAGACGGCGCCGACGTCGTCGCGCCGGGAGATCGTGAACTCCCGCTGCGCGATCAGGTCCCCAGTGTCGGCCCCCTCGTCCAGGAAGAACAGGCTGACCGCGCTCGTCTCCAGCCGTTTGATGATCGTCCAGGGGAGAGCGGCCCGCCCCCGACCCTCGGGCAGCCGCGTGGGATGCAGCCCGATGGACCCCAGGGGGCACACCGACAACAGGGGCTCGCGCACCAGCTGCGACCACCCCGCGATCACGAACAGGTCCATGTCCTTGACCAGCTCGTACGCCTGCCCGTCGTTGATGTCGGCCGTCTCCAGCAGCGGGATGCCGTGCTTCTCGGACGCCTCCCGCAGCGGCGCGAACCCGGAGCGGTGCTGCAGCTTCGGCGGGTAGCCGATCAGCAGCGACGGCGGGGTGCCCTGCGCCACCAGCACGTCCACCGCCGGCGCGGCGAACTCCATCCCGGTGGCGAACGCGAACGTCTTCACAGGACCTCCCTCAGCACCCCGAACGCCTCCGCATGCGTGACGCCGATCTCCGCTCCGCGTAACGTGGCCAGCGCCGTCACCGAGTCCTCGCTCCTGATGTGGGGCGAGGGCCGGTGCTGGCTCTTGTACGCCCGCAGCGCCTCCAGCTTCCGCCCCATATAAGTGGATATGTCGCAGTACGCCGTCGAGCGGGGCATCGGCTCGGACGCCCACTGGATCTTCGACATCTCGTACATGAAGACGTTCGGCACCAGCCACTTGCCGAACTGCTGCGCGATCGGGCGCGCGGCGGCGAACCCGGCGTCGAAGACCGCGCAGTGGTCCTGGTCGTAGTCGGCGAAGCTGGGCAGCAGCAGCAGGTCGGGCCGCCGCTCGTTCAGAGCCTGCTCGAACAGGTCCACCAGCTCCCGGCGCGGCAGCGTGTCGAGCCGCTCGGTCAGCCCGCGGTCCCCGTACGCGATCTCGAAGGTGAAGCCGAGCAGGCCCCGCACGGCCTCGATCTCCTCCAGCCGCTGCGGGTAGGTCGTGGCGCCGGCCAGCCCGTAGTGGCGCATGCCGTCCACCGCCAGGTACAGGACGTGCACCTCGGCACCGAGCTCGGCCTGCGCGGCCATCAGGCCGGCGCAGCCCAGGACCTCGTCGTCGGCGTGGGGGGAGATCACCAGGACGCGGTCAAAGCGGCGCATTCACTGCCCTTCGGTCCTCGCGGGCGCGGTAGTAGTCGGCGGTGGCCATGATCAGCTCGTCGAGGGTGACGCGGGGCCGCCAGCCCAGGTCGGTGGCCGTCCTGAGCGCCGGGATCTTGTGGAAGGACTCCGCCTCGGCGTAGTGCGGCCCGTGCACGGTGCGGCCGTCCACGGCGACGATGGGGGAGGGGCTGCCGAGCAGGGTTTTGACGCGTTCGGCGAGCTCCATGACGGTGACGGCGTTGGCCGGGTTGCCGACGTTGATGATGACGTCGTCGCCGTCCAGCGCCGCGTCCATGAAGCCGATGAGGAACGCCGTCAGGTCGCTGGCCGCGATGAACGCCCTGACCTGCTCCCCGCCCGCGAACACCGTGATCGGCCGCCCCGCCAGGGCCTGCTGCACGAACGTGGGCATCACGAACCCGCCCGCCCGCGACTGCCGCGCGCCCGCCACGTTGAAGGGCCGGATGACGATGCCGCGTAACCCGTGCCGGCGGCTGTTGCAGACCATGGCCTCGGCCAGCGTCTTGGCGACGGCGTACTCGATGCGCGTGTTGTACTGGGTCGGCACGACGATGTCGTCCTTCTCGTCGAGCACGCCGCTGCGCCCGTACACCTCGGCCGAGCTGAACATGCACAGCGGCACCCCGGCCGCGGCGCACGCCTCGATGACCGGCGCGGTGCTGCCGATGATGTCGTGCCCGAGCCGCCCCGAGCGCGACAGGATGCTGGCCGGGCCCACGTAGGAGGCGGCGTGGATGACGCGGTCCACGCCCGTGAAGTCGCCGCCGGAGGCCAGGTGGTCCTCCACGCGCTGCCTGATGACCGTGCAGCGGGGGTCGGTGTCGTAGTCCTCGCCGTCGACGACCGCTCCGGCGTTCGAGTCGATGATCCGTACGCGGTGGCCCGCCGCGAGGTAGGCGTCCACCAGATGTGAGCCGATGAAACCGAGACCGCCGGTGATGACTACTTCGCCACCTGGTGCTCGCACGGACCCGCCTTTCCCGCTCGAGGAAAACGGTCATACTGGGACCTAGGCGGGATTAAAACAGTTTTCGTCTGTCTTGTCACCCATGGCCACAACTTTTCACCGCGGCGCGTGAACCCCTCCCGGCACGGGTAGCTGCCTATCCTGACCGGGTACGCAGACCTGGGGAGACGCGGCCGATGTCCAGTGAGCTCGACCTCATGCCCGCCGGCTTCGTGCGTGCCATCGAGGAGATGGCGCTGGTGGACCACCATGTGCACGGCGTCACGTCCCACGACCTGTCACGCCGGGCGTTCGAGGAGCTGATCACCGAGTCGGACCGGCCGGTGCCGTCGTGGATGACCCCGTTCGACTCCCAGGTCGGCTATGCCATCCTGCGGCACTGCGCGCCGGTGCTCGGGCTCGACCCGTACTGCACGCCGGAGGAGTACCTGGCCAGGCGCGCCCGGCTCGGCGCCCACGAGGCCAACCGGCTGCTGCTCGGCGCGAGCGGCATCGGGCACTTCCTGATCGAGACCGGCTACCGCGGCGAGGAGCTGCTCGGGCCCTCCGGCATGGCGGAGGTCACCGGCGTGCCCGCCGACGAGGTGGTGCGGCTGGAGACCGTGGCCGAGCAGGTGGCCGCCGACGGGTGCGCGGCGGGCGCGTTCGCCGACCGGTTCGCCGAGGCGCTGTGGGAACGCACCCGTACGGCGCTCGGCCTCAAGAGCATCGCCGCCTACCGCTGCGGGCTCGACTTCGACCCTGCGCCGCCCACCCGTGAGGAGGTCACGGAGGCCGCCGGGCGCTGGTTGTCCGAGGGTGGCGGGCGGCTGTCCGATCCCGTGCTGCTGCGCCACCTCATCTGGACGGGGCTGGAGCGGGGGCTGCCGCTGCAGTTCCACGTCGGGTTCGGGGACCCGGACGTGGACCTGCGCCGGTCGGACCCGCTGCTGCTGCGCGGGCTCATCGAGCTGGCCGAGCCGACCGGGGTGCCGCTGCTGTTGCTGCACTGCTACCCGTACCAGCGGCAGGCGGGGCTGCTGGCGCACGCGTACCCGAACGTGTACTTCGACGTGGGGCTGGGCGTGAGCTACACCGGCGCGCGCAGCGTGGCGCTGGTGGCCGAGAGCCTGGAGGTGGCGCCGTTCGCCAAGCTGCTCTTTTCCTCCGACGGCTTCGGCCCGGCCGAGCTGCACCATCTCGGGGCGCTGCTGTGGCGGCGGGCGATGGCGCGGGTGGTCGGCGGGTTCGTGGCCGAGGGGGAGTGGTCGGTGGAGCAGGCGATGCGGGTGGCCTGGATGGTGGGCGCGGAGAACGCGCGCCGCGTCTACGACCTCGGAGGGTGAAGGAGAACGATGTTCCGCCCAAGTGTGGACAGAAAACTCATCGATGACGAAACCATCTCTAACCTCTAGGCTCGACCGCGATGGATCTCGAAACTTTCTCCCCCGGTTCGGGACTGCTCGAACCCCGGGCAGCACTCCGCTCTGACGCGCCCGCCCTCGACCTCAACGGCACGTGGCGCTTCCGCCTCTCACCCACCGCGAACGTCCCGGACGACTTCGCCCAGCCGGCCTTCGACGACGCCGGCTGGGACGAGCTCCCGGTCCCGTCCCACTGGAACCTGCACGGGCACGGAGCGCCCGCGTACACCAACGTCGTCTTCCCGATCCCTGTCGACCCGCCCCACGTCCCCGACGAGAACCCGACGGGTGACTACCGCCGCGTGTTCGACCTGCCGGAGGGGGGGACGGGCGGCCGGCTGCGGTTCGAGGGCGCCGACTCCTTCGCCAGGGTCTGGCTCAACGGTCACGAGCTGGGCTTCTGGACCGGCAGCAGGTTGCCCGCCGAGTTCGACGCGGGGCCGTACCTGCGGCCGGGGCGCAACGTGCTGGCCGTCCGCGTGCATCAGTGGTCGGCCGCCAGCTACCTCGAAGACCAGGACATGTGGTGGCTGCCGGGCATCTTCCGCGACGTCACCCTCACCCGCTCCACCGCCGACGTCTTCGTACGCGCCTCCTACGCGGACGGGCGCGGCACGCTGAGCTTCGAGGGTTCGGGCACGCTGAGCGTCCCCGAACTGGGCGTCGCCGACCTCGAGCCCGGGGCGGAGGCGACGCTGGAGGTGGAGCCGTGGACGGCCGAGACCCCCCGCCTGTACGACGCCGTCCTGACCCTCCCCGACGAGACGGTACGGCTGCGCGTCGGCTTCCGCACGATCTCCATCGTGGACGGCGTGCTCCTGGCCAACGGCCGCCCCCTGCTGTTCAAGGGTGTGAACCGGCACGAGTTCCATCCGGAGAGCGGCCGTACGGTGACGTACGAGACGATGCGCGAGGACGTGCTGCTGATGAAGCGGCACAACGTCAACGCCGTCAGGACCAGCCACTACCCGCCCCACCCCGACTTCATCGACCTGTGCGACGAGCTGGGCCTGTGGGTCATCGACGAGTGTGACCTCGAGACCCACGGCTTCGGCGAGGTCGGCTGGCGCGGCAACCCCACCGACGACCCCCGCTACGCCGACGCGCTGCTCGACCGCATGCGCCGCATGGTCGAACGCGACAAGAACCACCCCAGCGTCATCATGTGGTCGCTCGGCAACGAGGCGGGCGTCGGCAGGAACCTGGCCGTCATGTCCGACTGGACCCGCGAGCGCGACCCGTCCCGGCCGATCCACTACGAGGGCGACCGGACCTGCGCGCACACGGACGTCTACTCGCGCATGTACGCCTCGCACGCCGAGGTCGAGCTCATCGGCCGGCGTGAGGAGGAGCCGCTGGACGACCCCGAGCTGGACGCGCGGCGGCGCGGCATGCCGTTCATGCAGTGCGAGTACGCCCACGCCATGGGCAACGGGCCCGGCGGGCTGGCCGAGTACCAGGAGCTGTTCGAGAAGTATCCGCGGCTGGCCGGCGGGTTCATCTGGGAGTGGATCGACCACGGGCTGGCGCATCCGGAGCACGAGTACGCCTACGGCGGCGACTACGGCGAGCCCGTGCACGACTCGAACTTCGTCATCGACGGCCTCGTGTTTCCCGACCGCACGCCGTCGCCGGGGCTGATCGACCTGAAGAAGGTGTTCGAGCCGGTGCGGTTCGAGTTCGGGGACGGTGTGGTGCGCGTCGTCAACGGCCACGGCTTCGCGGACCTGTCGCACCTGGAGTTCCTGGCCACGGTGGAGGCGGACGGGGAGACGGTCGCCGAGCACCGGCTGACCGTGCCCGCCGAGGGCGGCGAGGTCAAGCTGCCCGCCGCGGTTGGCTCGGGCTCCGGCTCCGGCTCCGGCGAGGTCTGGCTGACCGTACGCGCGGTGCTGGCCGCCGACCAGCCGTGGGCCGAGGCGGGCCACGAGGTGGCATGGGGCCAGGCGCTCCTGTCGCCGCTCGTCTTCGACGCCGCCGAGGAAGCGCCCGCGGCTCCGACCGCCGGGCCGGTCCGCGACGGCGGCGAGATCTCCGTGGGGGACTCGGCCTTCGACCCGGAGACCGGACGCCTCGTCAGGCTGTTCGGCGTCGAGGTGGAGGGGCCGCGGCTCGGCCTGTGGCGGGCGCCCACCGACAACGACACCTACGGCGGGCTGGCCGGCAAGTGGCGCGCGCTCGGCCTGCACCGCCTCACCCACCGCGTGGACGCGGTCGAGACCGGCGACGCCCTTACCGTGCGCACCCGGGTGGCGCCGGCCGCGACCGACCTCGGCCTGCGCGCCACCTACACCTGGACGGCCTCGGACGGCGGCCTGGAGCTGACGGTGGACGTCGAGCCGGAAGGCGACTGGGCCGACCCCATCCCGCGCCTCGGGCTGGACATGACGCTGCCCGCGGGCGCGGTCGAGCACGTCACCTGGTTCGGCAGGGGGCCGGGCGAGGCTTACCCGGACACCGGCATGGCCGCCAGGGTCGGCCGCTGGCGGGCGAGCCTCGACGAGTTCCAGACGCCGTACGTGTTCCCGCAGGAGAACGGCCACCGGGCGGACGTGCGCTGGGCCGACTTCGGCGCCTTCACGGTGCGCGGGTTCCCGGTGTTCGGGCTGACCGCGCGGCCGTGGAGCGCCTTCGACCTGGACCGGGCGCGGCACCGGCCGGACCTGGTGCCGGGGGAGCGCGTGCACCTGGGCCTCGACGTGGCCCAGCAGGGCATCGGCACCGCCACCTGCGGGCCCGGCGCCCTTCCCGCCTACGACCTCAGGGCCGGGCGGGTGACGTTCAGGCTCCGCTTCGAGCCCAGCTGACCGACGGATCTGATCATGCGCGGCCCCTGCCTGCGGGGGCCGCGCGCCCTTCGTGCTGACCGTTCGCTGACGTTCAACTGGAGGAATGTGATGGATGCCAAGGAGTACCTGGCCGGTGTGTTCGACCGCGCATCCGGCACGTACGAGCAGGTGGGGGTGCCGTTCTTCGCGCCCGTGGCCGCCGAGCTGGTACGCCAGGCCGCGCCCGGGCCGGGCGACCGCGTCCTGGACGCCGGCTGCGGGACGGGCGCCTCGCTCGTGCCCGCGGCCCAGGCCGTCGGCCCCACCGGGCGGGTGGTCGGGCTGGACCTCGCGCCCGGCATGGTCGCCGCCGCCTCGGCCGAGATCGAGCGGCACGGCCTGAGCCACGCGACCGTCCTGCTGGGCGACGCGGAGCGGGCCGAGGAACTGCTGCCCGGCGAGCGGTTCGACGTCGTGCTGGCCGGGATGATGCTGTACTTCCTGCCCGACCCGCTGGCCGCCGTACGCTCCATGACCGGGCTGCTGCGGTCCGGCGGCCGGCTGTCGGCCAGCCTGCTGGTGCGGTCGAGCCCGGTCGAGGTCGAGCTGCTCGGCCTGGTCGGGCGGGCGCTGGAGCCGTACACCTCGGGGGCGGGCGGCGCCCCGTTCAGCCACACGCTGGGCTCGGCCGAGGAGCTGACCGGGCTGTTCGAGGCGGGCGGGCTGAGCGGGGTCCGGCACGAGGACGTGGTGTTCGAGGTGGTCGTCGAGGCGGGGCAGGTGTGGGACTGGCTCTGGTCGGCCGCCCGCAGGGCCCCGCTGGAGGCGATCCCGGAGCACCTGCGCGAGGAGGCCCGGGCGGCCCTGGAGGCGGCGCTCCCCCAGGACCGCTTCGTGCTTCCCCGCACGGTGCGCTTCGCGACGGGCTCCCGTCCCTGATCGGACCGGGACCGGGTCAGGCGTCAGGCACGGTGAGGATCGTGCCCGCGCCGACCGTCAGCCCGCCCTCGCGGATGGCGAAGCCGAGCCCGGGCTCCAGCGCGACCGCCTTGCCCAGCTCGACCGCCACGTCCACCGTGTCACCCGGCTGGGCGGCGACGGCGTCGGCGCTGAGCGACAGCTCCCCGGGCACGTCCGTCGTCCGCAGGTAGAACTGCGGCCGGTACCCGGACTCGATCGGCTTGCGCCGCCCGCCCTCCTCCGCGGTCAGGAGGTACACGCGGGCGGTGAAGGACCGGTGGGCCCGCTGGCTGCCGGGCGCCGCCAGCACCATGCCGCGCCGTACCTGCTCGCGGCGGACCCCGCGCAGCAGCACGGCCGCGTTGTCACCGGCCTCGCCCCGCTCCATCGTCTTGCCGAACGTCTCCACGCCCGTGACGACGGCGCCGAACGCGTCACCGAACCCGACCGCCTCCACCGTGTCACCGACCCGGACGGTGCCGCGCTCGATGGCCCCGGTGACGACCGTGCCCCGGCCGGTGACCGTGAGCACGTTCTCGACCGGCATGAGGAACGGCGCGTCCACGTACCGCACCGGCACGGGGATGTGCTCGTCCACCGCCTGGAGCAGCGCCTCGATCGACGCCGTCCAGACCGGGTCGCCCTCCAGCGCCCGCAGCCCGGACACCCGCACCATCGGGACGCCGTCGTAGCCGTGCTCGGCCAGCAGCTCCTGCAGCTCCAGCTCGACCAGGTCGGTCAGCTCCGGGTCCGCGCCGTCGGCCTTGTTGACGGCCACGACGAGGTGCTCGACGCCGACCCGCTTGGCGAGCAGCACGTGCTCCCTGGTCTGCGGCATGATCCCGTCGTGCGCGGACACGACGAGGATCGCGCCGTCCAGCTGCGCCGCCCCCGTGATCATGTTCTTCACGTAGTCGGCGTGCCCGGGCATGTCCACGTGCGCGTAGTGGCGGGTGGCGGTCTCGTACTCGACGTGCGAGATGTTGATCGTGATCCCCCGCCGCGCCTCCTCGGGCGTGCGGTCGATCCTCTCGAACGGCGTGTACGTGGCCTGCCCGCGCTGCGCCAGCACCTTCGTGATGGCGGCGGTCAGCGTGGTCTTGCCGTGGTCGACGTGCCCCATCGTGCCGATGTTGAGATGCGGCTTGTTCCGTACGTAGGCCTGCTTGGCCATGGTTCCTTCCTTGAGACCTGGTTTCCGTGTGACCCGTGCTCGGGGCCGACAACCTCCCCCCGCCGGGTCACCTCAGGACTCACGGGAAGAGGTCAACGCTCCAGGCCGTCGCAGGCACGCTCGAGCACGCCCGGCACCGCGGGCGTCACAAGGAGAGCGTGCAGGAACATGAGGAACATAGTGCGATCCTCAGCACGCAACCGCAACCGAATATTCCCAGGGGTAGGTGGACCGATGCCACCCTCCCGTTGCCCATCTGGATGGCCGGCCTGCTGGAGCCCGCCCCGGGCCAAAGGTCTTCGCCATGGCGGCGCTTCGCGCCAAAGGGCTCAGGCGTCCTTATCGAGGCGCCTGACGGCGCACCCCCGCGCCTTCGGCGCCATCGCGGGCCCGCCCGTTGACCGCCGAAGCGGTGGGCCGCCTGACACCCACCCCGGACCGGCATGCCTTTCGGGCTCTTTGGAGGCCGAAACGGAACCCAGGACAGCCCTCGCCCGGAGATGGCCCGATCCTGTACGGCTACTGCAGTAAGCGATGTCTCGTAACCTGATTGGGCGGTTTTGTTAGGGTGCCTGGATGCCTTCTCAACGCGCCCTACTGCCGCGGTCGACACCGGCCGCCTCGGGGATGTCGTCCCGCGCGATCGCCGCGCTGCTGGACCGGCTCGAAGCGCAATCCGTCGAGTGTCACTCCATCATGGTCGTACGCCACGGTCACGTCGTCGCCGAAGGCTGGTGGGCGCCGTACTCGGCCGAACGCCCGCACCTTCTCTACTCGCTGACCAAGTCGTTCACCTCGGTCGCCGTGGGGCTCGCGATCGCCGACGGGCTGCTCTCGCTGGACGATCGGGTGGTGGACGTGCTGCCCGACCACGTTCCGGCCGACATCTCGGAGCAGGGACGCCGCCTCACCGTTCACCACCTGCTGTCCATGACGGTCGGACACCGTACGGACAGCCTCGCCGAAGCCTGGCAACTGGAACCGGGCGACCTGGTGAAGGGCTTCCTGCGCGTACCGTTTCCCGAGGCCGAGGGAACACGGCACGCCTACGACAATTCGACCACCTTCATCCTGGCCCGGATGGTGGAACGGGTCACGGGCCGCGGCCTGCCGGAACTGCTCGACGAGCGCCTCTTCAAGCCGATGGGCGTCGACCACGCCGAATGGGACCGGGTGGCGAGCGGTGCTGCCTTCGGATTCCACGGACTGCACCTGACGACCGAGGCCGTCGCCGCCTTCGGTGAACTGCTGCTGCGCGGAGGCCTCTGGGGCGACCGGCGGCTCGTCCCGCGCGAATGGGTGGAGCTCGCGACCAGACGGCACATCGATACCCTGCCGTTCGAGGACGGGTCGGACGACGTCGACTTCAGCTGCGGTTACGGTTACCAGTTCTGGATGTCGCGTCACGGTTACCACGGTCACGGTGCCTTCGGCCAGCAGTGCGTGGTGGTCCCGTCGCACGATCTCGTGGTCGCCGTGACCGCCCAAGGGCAGGCCCAGGACGTGCTCGACGCCATTTGGGACTGCCTGCTGCCCGGCATGGACCACGCGGGAAGCACCCGGGACGACGAGATCCTCGCCGATCGGCTGCGGCGGCTGTCATTCGCGCCGGTGCCAGGTTCGGCCGCCCCGGAGCGTTCCGCCAAGGCGAGACTCGACGCCTCCGCCGAGGATTCGGCTCTGCCCGACGGAACCACGGTGATCGTCGACCCCGTGGACGGTGGGTGGCTCCTGCGATTCGGGTCGTTCCTCAACGTCGAGGTCGGCCACGGCGAATGGCGGGAAAGTTCGCCGCTCGGCCGCCCTGTCGTCGCGGCCGGCGCCTGGCAGGGCGACACGTTCGTCGCCGAGCTTTACGTCATCACCACCCCGCACCGGGTTCGGCTGGTGGTCGACGCCGACGCGCAGACGGCGGTGGCGACGTGGAGCACCGTGCCCCTGACCGGCCCCAGTCTGGAGTTGCATTTGCGGTCGCCGCTGATGACACGGCCCGACGTCGCGTAGGTGATGTCGGTCAGGCTCGCAGGTGTCGGCTACCGGAATCGTCGGCAGTGCTCCGGCCTTCAGGCCGGGGGCGGAGCCGACCAGCCCGCCTACTAGCGGGGCAAGAACAGCCGTTTCGCCGCCGGGCAAAACGGCGTCCACCCAGCTCAGACGGGCCGGTTTTGCTGCTCGATGTACTGGCGCAGAACACTGATCGGAGCGCCGCCCACCGATCCGGCGAAATAGGAGCCCGACCACAGCTTGTTCGCCCGGTAGTAGTGGCGGGCCAGTTCGGGGAACTCCTGACGCATCCGGCGCGAGGACACGCCCTTGAGGCTGTTGACCAGCTTGGACAGGGCCACCTTGGGTGGGAAGTCGACCAGCAGGTGGACATGGTTGTCTTCGCCGTTGAACTCGCGCAGCTCGGTTTCGAAGTCGGCGCACACGGAGCTCATGATCTCTTGCAGCCGGGTCAGGTGCTCGCCGGTGAACACGCGATGCCGGAACTTCGTCACGAAAACCAAATGCGCGTGCAGCACGAAAACACAATGCCTGCCGGTCCTGATATCGCCATACTCGGCCATAACCCAACTGTAGAATGATCGCGTGCAGTTGCGGTACTCCTTCCGGATCGACCCGACCCCGGGCCAGCGCATCGCGCTCGCGCGGGCGTTCGGGTGCGCCCGGGTGGTGTTCAACGACGCGGTCGCACTGCGCAACCACGCCCACGAGCAGGGGCTGCCGTTCATCACCGACGCGGAACTGTCCCGCCTGGTGATCACCCAGGCGAAGCAGACGCCGCAACGCTCCTGGCTGGGCGAGGTGTCGGCGGTGGTGCTCCAGCAGGCGCTGGCCGACGCCACCACCGCGTTCCGCAATTTCTTTGCCTGTCTGGCCGGAACCCGCAAAGGGCCCAAGCTCGGTCCGCCGCGTTTGCGATCCCGCAAGGACAACCGGCAGGCGATCCGCTTCACCCGCAACGCCCGTTTCGCCATCACCGCGGCCGGCAAGTTGCGACTGCCGAAGATCGGCGATGTGGCGGTGCGCTGGTCACGGAACCTGCCGTCCCAGCCCTCTTCCGTCACCGTGGTCAAGGATGCCTCCGGAAGGTATTTCGCCTCGTTTGTGGTCGAAGCAGCCGAAACCCCCTTGCCTGCGACCGAGGCCGAGACCGGGATCGACCTGGGCCTGACGCATTTCGCGGTGCTGTCGGGCGGACGGAAGATCGACAGCCCGCGGTTCCTGCGCCGGGCGGAGAAGAAACTCAAGCGGGCACAACAAGCCCTGTCACGTAAGGAGAAAGGCAGCGCCAACCGGGCCAAGGCCCGGGTGGAGGTCGCCCGCCGGCATGCCGTGGTCGCCGACGCGCGCCGCGAGTTCCACCACCAGCTCTCCACGATGCTGATCCGCGAAAACCAAGCGATCTATGTGGAGGATCTGGCGGTCAAGGGACTGGCGCGCACCAAGCTGGCCAAGAGCGTGCACGACGCGGGCTGGGCGCAGTTCGTCGGCATGCTGGAGTACAAGGCGAAGCTGTACGGTCGGACGTTCGTGAAGATCGGCAGGTTCTTCCCCTCCACCAAGCTGTGCTCGGCATGCGGGGCGCTGACCGAGGCGATGTCGCTGACGGTGCGGGAGTGGACCTGCCCGTGTGGGGTCACCCACGACCGGGATGTCAACGCCGAGATCAACATCCGGGCCGAAGGGCGCCGGATCGTCGCCGCTGGACGGAAACCCGTGCCTGAGAGGGGCGGGAAGCGGAGACGGAAAACGCCTGCGGAGACCGGTAAGACCCCTCCGCCCGCTCCTTGGGGCGAGCGCGGGGGCACGGTCGATGAAACAGGAAGCCACAGAAGTGCCGCGTGACACCACGCGGCACAGGCTGAATCCCCGGCGTTCATGCCGGGGAGCGCGTCAAAGGGTGTGTCGCCCGACGTGGCGGTGACACCGTCGCCGACGGCCGACCGGAACGGGCGTGGGCACTCACCCGAGCTTGACTCCATTTAGAGGCATCGTGACCAGCCGTACATCCATGCTTCGATGCCCATCGAGATGTCTGAAGCCTAGGTTTGCGTTCCGGAGCCGTTGTCGGTCTCCCGCCAGGTCGGGTCAGTGAGTGTGCCCCGTCCGATCGTGTAACGCACCAGCTGGAGGCCAAGAATGTCCGGTGAGATTCCGACCACTGATAATCGTGAACCGGCGCTGGTCGTGACGTTGATGATCGACCATGTACTCGACCTGGCAGCGACCTGGACAAAGTGGGACGGTCGCCCGGTGCGCGCCGATGAGCGGGTCTACACCCCGCACAAGGCAATCCGCCGAGTCACTGATCACCTCATCGACCATCTCGCCGAGGTGGAAGCACGGCTGGCCGGCAACCCCACGATCCCTGATCACTGGCATGCGTCGGCGAGCACAACCCCTGCCGATCTGGCGCCCTTCACTGACCAGGACCTGGACGAGACCAGGAGCCGGCTCACCCGGCTCAGCCAGATCTGGGCCGACCGCCTGACCGCGCTCACTCCAGACCAGCTCGACCGGTCGCCCGGTGAGGGCTGGACATTCCGGCAGATCGCGTTCCACCTGGCTGACTCGGCCTACTACGCCGATGCCGTTGGGGACCTTTCGGCGGTCGGATCCGATCACTGACCTCTTGTCAGCTTCTCGTGAGCCGTCGCCAGCAGATGATCGCGGCGGCGAGGGTCATGAACGCCTCGTGGATGTCGTCGCGGACCTCCCAGCGGACGTGCAGGCGGCGGAACCAGTGCAGCAGCGCGAGCGTGCGTTCCACGACCCAGCGGTGAACGCCCAGGCCAGAGCCGTGCGAGGTACCGCGGCGGGCAATGATGGGCTTGATGCCGGTGCGCCAGACCAGGCGACGGTACTTGTCGTGGTCCTACCCGCGGTCGGCGTACAGGCAGGCGGGCCGCTTACGAGGTCGTCCGCGGCGGCCCCGCACCGGCGGGATCGCCTTGATCAGCGGCAGGAGTTGAGTGACATCGTTGCGGTTTGCCGCCGGTCAACGACACGGCGAGGGGGATCCCGTTACCATCGGCGATGACGTGGTGTTTCGAGCCTGGCTTGGCGCGGTCAACCGGGCTCGGCCCAGTTTTGGGCCGCCCTTGAGTGTCCGGACATGAGAGCTGTCGATCAGCGCCTTGGACCAGTTCAGCTGACCAGCGGTGTTCAACAACAGATGCATCGTGTCCCACACCCCGACCTGATGCCAGTCCCGCAACCTGCGCCGGCAGGTCATCCCCGAACCGAAGCCAAGCTCTTGCGGCAGGAACTCCCAGGTAATGCCGGTGTCGAGCACGAACAGGATGCCCGACAGGACCTTCCGGTTATCCAGGCGCTTGCGGCCGGGTGATCGCCACGGCGTGGCACGATCGGCAACAACGGCTCAATCCGCGCCCACAACTCATCGGGCACGATCCACGGTGGTTGCTCGCCCTTCCTCACGGCTTTGAGCATCTCGAGCTCGACGTCGTCGTGGGCGGATCCGATGTGCTCGATCTCGCGGGAGCAGCGCCGTGAGGAGTACACGATCCGCACCGCCGGCGCATGGACGGTCTGCTTCGCGTCCTGGAGCATCAGACCAGTGTCGTGGCGGGGACAGCGCCAACCGCTTACGTGCTCGAGGTCGACCAGCTTGGACGGCTGACGGTCTGGCACGCCGGCCACCAGCTACAGCGGGGCCACGGTGACCGTTGCCGCGCCGCAATGGCGTCACCGTTTCTTGCCGCGCTTGCGCCGGGTTCGTGTCGCGACGATGCTGTCGGCAGTCGGTCGATCAGCGGGGGCCTGCTTGCGAAAGGCGAATGTCGGCATGCGTAGCCGGTCGAGCCTCAGGTCGACTCTTCTTCTCAATGCGGCCGCGATCAAACCGAGTAGAGCCAGAACGACAAGCCAAATCCACGCGGTATGGCGCGCAGACACCGCAGCCGCGATAGTCGGTTCGCGTAGAACGGTTGCGCGTATGTCGACGGTGACGGCGTGGTCGTCATAGGCGTCGGGTTCGCTGACGTCGATGGTGCGTTCCTCGCGGCCGCCGGATATGACTATGGGCTCAGAGGCCGGGGTGGTGGATTCAATGGTGAGGCGCGGATGGCGGAGAACGATTTTTGATTTCTCTTCGGGCAGGAAGAAGACTCGTACCGGATCGCCGAGACCGGCGCGAGGAGTCCTGGCATCCGTAACTTCTGCCAGTTGCAGGATGTCTTCGGTCGCGCCAATGGTGGTGAGAGAATCTCGGCCCTCCACCACGGGTGGGATCGGTATTCGGTGTGTGACCGTTACGGGGAAACTCGTGGGCGTATCCGGTTGAGGCAGATTCACTGTGCGGGTGTAGGACCGAGCGCGGGTATCGCCGAACTGTGCTGGTGTCGGAGCGCTCGACCATCCTTGCCTGAGCAAGGTGCGGGCAATGTTGGCCAGTTCTGGGACTTTCGAAGGCAGCTTGTAGGTGATTGTTTCCGTGCCGGACCAGGTGGTGCAGGCGCCGTAGCAATTGAGGTGACTGGAGTAGGTGACACCGATGTGTACGTCCTGAACCGAGGGTGGACGATTCGCCGGGTAATATACCTTTTCTGTCAGGAAGACTGCGACACCGCTGAGTAGCGTCCCGACCAGGAGGAGAAGGGTGCGCAGCCAGAGTCGGCGGGCGGATCTGCTGCCGGGGAGATACAGGCTTGCGTCGTAAACGTCTCCGTCACGCCCGGCTTGCTGAGGATAATTTCTTGGTGGTGGCGGGGAAGGCTGGGTCATGCGGGCCTCCGTGCCGGGCCGGTGTCGTGGTCTCAGTATGAGGCCCGAGAGGAACTCGCCGCTTGCATTTCGCTTTTACCGACTGCCGATTTCCTCCGGCGAACGGTGGCCATGGAGAACAGCGTATGGCCGGTTTCCATTTCGACTACAAAGCCCCGCTCTGGGGCAAGGCCGGCGGCCATGCGGTTTAAGGATTCCTAACAAATGATCTAGGAATACTGGTGATCACGGTGTGAGGAGAGGCACGCAGCCACCGTGGATCGTGCCGCTGTTGCCGGTGGTGCCCCGACACCGGGATTGCCTGGGAGTTCCTGCCGCAGGAGTTGGGCTTCGGTTCAGGGATGACCTGCCGGCGCCGGTCGCAGGACTGGCATGCCGCCAGGGTGTGTGGCAGCGGGTGGACTGGTGGAGGAGGACGGCGGTGGAGCAAGGCCCGACCGAATATGGTTCGCCCCAGCCGCTGGACGACAGCTAGGGTGTCCGCCATGCAGGACGAGGTCTACCACTACAACGAGGAACGCTGGGAAGCCCTTGTGGAGGCGGAGGCGTTGTTCACCCGTCCTATGCTCGACCTGGACGCGGAGAAGGCTCAGGCCTATCTGGGCCTGGAGAGGCTGGGCATCCCTGGCGATCTGGCTGGCCGGAAGGTGCTCTGCCTGGCGGGAGGAGGCGGGCAGCAGTCTGCGGCCTTCGCCCTGCTCGGAGCGGACGTGACGGTTCTCGACATCTCGTCCGGGCAGTTGGAGCGGGACCGCTTGGCCGCTGAGCACTACAGCGTCGGCATCCGCACGATCCAGGGAGACATGCGGGACCTGTCGGCCCTCGACGACTCCTCGTTCGATCTGGTCTGGCATCCGTACTCGCTGACCTTCGTCCCGGACTCCCGGATCGTTTTCCGCGAGGTCGCGAGAGTTGTCGACGAAGGCGGCCACTACTACCTGATGTGCGCCAACCCGTTCTTCTCCGGGCTCACTCACCACTCGTGGAACGGGGAGGGCTACACGCTGAAGCACCCCTACACGGACGAGGCCGCGACCTGCTATCCCGACCAGGACTGGGTCTACGACCGCAAGCCGGCCGGCCGCCACATCCGCGAACCCATGGAGTACAGGCAGACGCTGAGCCGGATAGTCAACAGCCTGATCCGGGAAGGCTTCATGCTGACGCTCCTTTCTGAGGTCCGAGGTGACTACCCGGGTGCGGAACCGGGCAGCTGGGCGCACTTCACGGGGGTGGCCCCGCCGTGGCTGGAATTCGTCTGGCAGTACTGCCCTGCATCCTCGGAAGGTGAGGGCGTCCGGGGGCACGGGTGACCGCGGACCACGAGGCGGACTCATCGCGCCCCTCGCAGGGCACGCGCACATCGGACAGGTAAGCCAGGGTCTGACGTGACAACGGGTGCGCTGCAACGATGGGCACACGGAGAGCGGTGGCGGATGACAGGAGGCTCCCGATAAGGGAGCAGCCGACCAAGATCCGATGCCCCAACCCGGGAGCCTCGTTGCTGTCTTGCCGCGCCTCGATTCCGCTGTCCAGCCACACCCTGGCCGGACTCACCCGCACCCGGCGTGCCGAACGCCGCTGCCGGTGGCGCAGATTAGGCCCCGCCCAGCAAGCGCTGCTGGTCCTGGCCCACCTACGCAACGGTGACACCTACGCCCGCCGTGCCGCCGGCTTCGCCATCCCTGGCCGGCGGCAACCGCAACGACGTCACCCAGGTCATGCCGCTGCTCCGGTCGATCCCGCCAGTGCGTGGCCGTCGCGGCCGGCGACCCAAGGCGTTGTACGCCGACCGGGGATAGGACCACGACATGTACCGGCGGATGATCCGGGCCGGTCATCGCCCGCCGGGGTAGCTCCGACCTGGGCGTACACCAGTGGGGGATCGAGCAGACGATCGCGCTGCTGCACTGGTTCCGTCGCCTGCGCATCCGCGACGACATCCACGAAGCGTTTCATGATCCTCGCCGCCGCGGTCATCTGTTGGCGACGCCTCGTCCGCCGATCCTCCTGCTGGTACCTCACTCTGGGATGGGGCCGGAAAACACCAGATAGGGATGTTCCGCGTCCAGCCACTGGCGGTCCAGCCTCACCCCTGTGGCCAGCTCGATGGCCGTCAGGAAACCTGCCCTCCAGTCCCAGCTGTCGTCTCTCCCGGTGGAGTCTTCGTCCACATGGTCGAGGAAGAACCCGCTCATCGCCGTCAGTTCGGGCCACGACGCCAGGTTCGGGTAATCCTCAGGACGTCCCGGGAACAGTCCGTCGACGCATACAAGGATGTCGCCGTTCACCGTGAGGGACAGGCAGTTCACGGAGTTGACGTTCCAACAGGCGCTGTAGACGCGGGCTTTCGACGCCAGCCGCCGGAGCGCTCCGCTCGAGTACCCGAGATGGCCGAGCCCGTACACGACGACTGCCGCACCGGATCGGTCCACGACCGCGCACGGTCCCGGGCGGCACAAGGGGAGGTTGACGATGTGGGGCTTCGCCACTTCGCGCAACTCATAGCTGGTTCCTCCGCCCAGCCGCGCGCTCACCTCAGGCAAGGGGAGAGAGTCCACGCCGTCGTCGGGAATCACGACCGCCCAGCACGCCGCCACATCCAGCTCTGGCTCACCGACCAGCCGTTGATAGTGCCCGAACACCTCGTCGGTCGAGGGGCGTCGGATAACCACGTGATGGTCTCTCTGATCATTGGTGAGGGTGGGCGATGATCCTTGCACGAGCGAGGGCCCCTCGGGCATCTGCGGCAGGCAATATGTTCATGTCCCCTTGGGGAACCCTCAGTGCCCCCGCGCCCGGATCGTGCCCCTGAACGCCGCGCACCGCGTGGTGCGGGTCGAGATGTCAGATGGGCGGCCACGTCCCGCACCGTCCAGCCGGGCGCACAGCGAGGTGACCCAGGAAGGCGGCGGGACGCAGCGGTTCCGCCGCCGTCCGTGTGAGTCATGTCGTCCTGTCACATGTCGGATCTCGTCGATCAGCGTTTTCCGAGCCGAACGGACAGGGCGGCGAGCCAGGCGGAGATGAGTACGGCGCCGACGGCGAAGCGCAGGCTGGCACTGTCCTCGCTCCACGGCGGCACGGTCAGGACGAACGTGGCCAGGCTGCTGATGACGCTGTAGGCCATCCAGCCACGGCTCCCGAACCGCCGTGCGAAGACGAGCCCGGCCACCATCAGCGACAGGAACGCCGTCGCCCCGAAGACCGTGTGCAAGGCGCTGGCGGTGCTGAGGTGCTCCGGCAGCCCGGCGGGGGCACCGGCCGGCCAGCCCAGTGCGGGATCGGGTGCGAAGATCCCGCCGCCGACCATCGCCACGCCGTACGCGCCGATCAGGATCGGCCCGGCCGCTCCCGCCGGGCCGGGACGGGCGGCCCGGCGTACGCCGAGCGCGAAGGCGCACGCCAGCAGTCCCGTGAGCGCGAAGTTCGCGATCTGCAACCAGCCCAGGTCGCCGAGCGTGAGAGCGCTGAACGCGTGCCGCCGCAGGTCGAATCCGGTCCGGGTGAATGCCTGCGCGAACGACACGACGGGGAACAGGATCCCGGCGACCGCGCCGCAGCCCAGCAGCAGCGCGGCCCCTGTCGCAGGGGAGGTAGTGGGATCGGCAATGGTGCTCATCGTGGATCCTTTCGCGGTTGGTGGTCATCGCTTCGACGCACGGCATGACTACGAACGGGATGCGGCCGGATGGACAGCCGCCCGCGAAATTCCTCAGGATTCCTCGACGGCGGCCAGGCGACGCCGGAGGTGAACGCGTTCCGGCTCGCTCCCGGCCACTTCCAGGGCCGCGCGATAGGCCGCGGCGGCCTCGGGGAGGCGGCCGAGCCGGTGCAGCAGGTCGGCGCGCGCCACCAGGTAGGGGTGGTAGCCGCGCAGGCGCGGCTCGCCGGCCAGTTCGTCCAGCAGGGCCAGGCCCGCCTCCGGTCCGTCGCGCATGGCCACGGCGGCCGCCCGGTTGAGCGCGACCACCGGGGACGGGTCGAGCGCGAGCAGCACGTCGTACAGGGCCACGATCTGCGGCCAGTCGGTCGTGGCCAGGTCCGCCGCCTCGTCGTGGAGGGCCGCGATGGCGGCCTGCACGCCGTACACGCCGGGCGGGCCGCCGCTCAGCGCGGTCACCACCAGCGCCGAGCCCTCCTCGATCAGGTCCCGGTCCCAGCGGCCGCGGTCCTGCTCGTCCAGCAGCACCGGCTCGCCGTCGGGACCGGTACGGGCATCGCGGCGCGCGTGGACCAGCAGCATCAGCGCCAGCAGCCCGGCGACCTCCCGTTCGGAGGGCAGCAGCCGGCGCAGGATCCGCGCCAGCCGGATCGCCTCCTCGGCCAGGTCCAGGCGCTGCAGGTCGGGGCCGGAGCTGGCCGCGTACCCCTCGGTGAAGATCGAGTAGATCACCTGGAGCACCCCGGGCAGCCGCTCCGGCAGTTCGTCCGCGCCGGGCACGCGGAACGGGATGCGGGCCTCGCGGATCTTCTTCTTCGCCCGGACGATCCGCTTGGCCATCGTCTGCACCGGCACCAGGTAGGCCCGCGCCACCTCCGGCGTGGTCAGCCCCGCCAGGCAGCGCAACGTCAGCGCCCCGCGGTCCTCGGCGGGCAGCGCGGGGTGGGCGCAGGTGAAGAACAGCTGCAGCCGTTCGTCCGGCAGCTCGCCGTCCGCGTCGGCCGGCGGGGCGTGCGCCGCCCGCTCCGCCTCCACCTGCAGGATGGCCAGCCGCGCGGCGAAGGCCTGGTCGCGCCTGAGCCGGTCGACCGCCTTGCGCCGCGCCGTCGTCATCAGCCACGCGCCCGGCTTGGGCGGCACGCCCTCGACCGGCCAGTGCTTCAGCGCCGCCTCGATGGCGTCCGAGGTCACCTCCTCGGCGAGGTCGAGGTCGCCGAACCGGCGCACGAGCGCGGCCAGCAGCCTGCCGCGCTCCTCCCGGAAGACCGCCTCGACCTCACGCACCTCAGACACCTCGCGCACTTCACGCACCGAAGTCGGCGACCGGGCGTACGACCACCGACCCGCCGCCGCGCGCGCCCGGGCAGCGGGCGGCCCAGTCGAGCGCCACGTCGAGGTCCGGTACGTCGATCACATAGAAACCGCCCAGAACCTCCCGGGTCTCGGCATACGGCCCGTCGGTCACGGTCCGCGCGCCCTCCCTGTCCACGCGCACGGTCGTGGCGGTCACCAGATCGGCCAGCGACTCGCCGGACACCCAGATCCCCGCCTCGCGCACGGCCTTGTCGTAGGCCATCCAGTCCTCGACGGTGCACGGGTCGTCCTGGTCGTCGGTGGTGGCGGCGTTGATCAGCATCATGTACTTCACGGTGTTCCCCTTCATGGGCGAGTTCGGTATGCGGCAGGCCCGCCGCACACCATCACCACGAACGGCCCCCCGCCAAATGGACAACTCTTTCTCACAAAGTTGCGGTCTCCAGAGAACGGGTCAGCCGCACTCCTTCTTCCAGGTACCCCAACGCGGCGTAGAACCGCCGGGCGGCCGTGTTGGCCGCCCCCGTCTCCAGCGTCAGGTGACGCAGCCCCTGCTGCCGGGCCCAGTCCTCGGCGGCGGCCATCAACCGCCGGCCCACGCCCGCACGCACGGCTCGCGGATGGACGGCCAACTCGCCGACATAGGCGTCCATCGCACCGGTGAAGTGCAGCTGCCGCTGGACGGACACCACGCCGACCACCTGTGAGTCCCCGCTGTCCACAGCGACGAACACCGCTCCGCGCCGGCTCTCGGCCGCGGCAAGGGACCCGGCGAGCCACTCCCGCGCCGCCCGCATGGCACCCTCGGGATCACGCCACGCCGCCACACCTTCGGCGAGCCGGGGCGCCAGCGCCATGACGGCTTCCAAGTCCTCATCGCAAACAGGCCGGATTCGAACAAGCCCCAGATCCTCGTTCACGAAAGGCAGCATGCCAGCCGGAAGTCCTCCGAAAAAACCCTTGATGGACAACCAGTATGCGGCGCTCGCCCTGACACCCGACGCGTCCGGCTGAGTCCCGCGTCAAAGCCGGTCGTCGCCTTCCGTCACCTCGTCGAGAAGCAGATTGAGCAGCACCGTCCGACGTTCGGTGTCGTCGGCGATCGCGACGAACACGATGCTCCAGCCCAGATCGGGCAACCGGGCTTGCATGGCTCGCAGCCCCGGCCAGCCACCTCCGTGCCGGTAGACGCGGTGCCCGGCGTGCGAGCGGACGCCGATGCCCCAGGCGTAGTCGATCGGCGTCCCGTCATCGAGGCGACCTGGGGTGTGCATCAGGCCGGAGATGCCGAGTTCGTCGGCATTGAGCGCTTGGCTCCACCGCAGCAGGTCGCCGGCGGTGGTCCACACGCCACCGTCACCCAGGGACAGCGGCGCCGGATGCTCAGGGGCCAGCGGCGCCGCGCCGGGAGGCGTGGGAGCGGGTCCCGCCCAGTAAAACGTCTCGCTCATCGACAGAGGGGAGAAAAGCCGGTCCCGCGCGAAATCGGGAAGCGGTTGACCGGCCGCTCGTGCGGCCACAGCGGCGAGGCAGACATATCCCGTGTTCGAATAGGCGTAATTGCCGCCCGGCCTGCCATGGAGGGCGGGAAATCGGGTGAGGGCCTGGATGACGCCTTCGCTGGTCCGGTCGGCATCTGCGGTCAGCATGGCATCGATGTCTCGGTCGGCGGGCAGGGCCGCAGTGTGATGGAGAAGCTGCCGGAGCCGGATGTCATCAGCCCATGAAGGCAGTTGGGGCAGCCAGCGCGACAGAGCGGACTCAAGGTCCAGCGCACCCTGCTGGACGAGCAAGGCCACGCATGCGGCGGTCATTTGTTTGGAAAGGGAAGCCGCGTAGATCGGCGTCGTGGCGGACAATGTCTCCCTCCTGGCAGTCAGCCCCTGCGCGTGAAAAGTCGGTGCATTGTCGCGTTGCTGCAGCCCGACCACGATCGGCTCGTCATGCCGGTATCCGGCTTCGGCGACCATGGCTTCTATTCGTTTCTCAGGATGGGGCACGGAAGCAATCCTTCATCAGCGGGGCCTGGTGAGGGACCACGAAGATGCCGCCATGAGGAGGGCTGTCAGCCCGCCGCAGATCATCGTCGTGGAGACCGAGAAGGCGTCCACGACCTGGCCGCCGGCAAGCGCCCCGAGGGCGAAGGTCGCCTGGAAGGAGGAGGTGAAGACGACCGTGGCGGCCTCCGGCGTACCAGGGGCGGCGTTCATGAACCAGGCTTGGGAGCAGACCGGGACGCCACCGTATGCCAGTCCCCACAGCACCACCAGCGCGACGGCGCCGGCGGTGGTGGTGCCGGCCGCGGGGAGCAGGAGCGTGGTGAGGGCGATCAGGGCTCCGCAGGTCAGGAAGGCCGCTCGTGGGGCGGTCGCGACCGCCTTGCTCGCCAGGAAGTTCCCGGCTGTCCCGGCGATGCCGTACGCCAGGAGCGTGGCGCTGATGGCGGCCGGGTCCAGGTGGGTGACGTTCTGGAGGAAGGGGGTGACGTAGGTGTAGGTGCCGAAGTGCGCCAGGACGATGAGGAACGTGGCCAGCAGGGCGATCCTGGTGCCCCGTTCGCGCAGGAGGCCGAGCAGGACGCGGCCGCTGGTGACCTCGTGGGCGGGGAGCGGCGGCAGCAGCATCAGCAGGGCGATCAGTACGAGGACCGACAGCGCGGCCAGGGCGAGGAAGGCGGTTCGCCAGCCGGCGAGGTGGCCGATGAAGGTGCCGGCCGGCACGCCGAGCACCGAGCCCAGCGGGACGGCCGAGAAGATCAGCGCGGTGGCGGTGCCGACCGAGCGCGGCGGTACGAGGCGGGCGGCCAGCCCGGCCCCGATCGACCAGAATCCGCCGATGGTGAGGCCGACCAGCACCCTGGAGACCAGCATGATCCAGTACGCGGTCGCCACCGCCGCCAGGACGTCGGCGACCGCGAGCACCGCCATGAGCGCGCACAGCATCACCCGGCGGTCCAGGCGGGCGGTGGCGAGCGTGACGGCGGGCGCGGCGACGGCGGCGACGATGCCGGGCAGGGTCATGGTCAGCCCGGTGGTGCCGTCGGAGATGCCGAAATCGGCGCCGATGTCGGTCAGCAGGCCGATGGGCAGGATCTCGCTGGTGACGATGGCGAAGATGCCCAGCGTGAGCGAGGTGACCGCCAGCCAGCTGATGAGCGGTGAGCGTAACCGGGCTTGGGTGATCGTGGACATGGTTCCGTTCGGGTTGGGACCGTGGGGTTGAGGAACCAGCCAAGCAGCGGCGGTGGGGCGGATACCGGCAGGTTTCAGACCACACCATGCCGTGACGACATCAGCGCCAAGTGCCGAAGGCGTCGACGTCATCTTGGGTTGGCGGCCTGGTCCTGCAGGTCACAGTGAGATGATCTTTTCTTTCACGTGTGGCACGTTGGCCGCCTCTTCCGGCATGTTGCGCGGCCCGGGCGCGGGGGCTCGACGTCGCAAGCGTGCTGCGGGCCCTCACCGGCCCGAAGCCTTGGCCAAGATGATCGGAGCCGATCGCCCGCTTCAGCAGCGCGGCGTCGGCGGGGCCGGTGAGGATGAGCACGCAGCAGTCCGGCGTGGCCGGTTGTGCTGAGATGGCCGAGTGGGCCAGTGCAAACGGAACCCGAGCGACTGATCCGACGAGCAGTGGGCGTTGATCGAGCCGGTGATCATGGCGTGGAAGGCCGCGCACCGGTCCGTCAGCGCGGCCCTGCCCCCTCGTGGCGGTCTGCGTGACAGGGCCCGGCAGGCAGGAGACGGATCCCGGCACGTGGCTGCTGGACAAGATCGACTCCCGAGAGCAAGCTCTGACCTGCCCGATCGAGCAGACCCAGGTCGAGATCGACGCCTTGGCCGCACGGCTGCGCGACCTCGAAGAAGCGACCGAGCGCCTGCGGGTAACCCGCAAGAACCTGCTCTCACTCGCCGACGAACCGCCGGTCGAGAACGCCCCGCCAACTCCCGTCCTCCCCGACCACCCCGCCTACCGGCAGATTGTGGACATCTTCGCCGACCTCGGCCGCCTCCTACGGGCATGGGATCTGTGCGAGGCGCTGGACCTGCCCATCGTCGCGAAGAACACCGAGAAGATCCGCGCCAAGCTCAACGCCCGGTCGGCGTACAAGCAGTCCGGTCGCTTACGCGGTCGGTCGACGCGGCCGCGTACCGGTGGGATGGCCTTGATCGAGGGCATGAGCTGGGTGACGTCGTTGCGATGGCCACTTGCCAGGGAGAGCGCGAGGGAATGCCGCCTCCCTCGGTGATGACGTGGTGTTTCGAGCCCGGCTTGGCATGGTCGACCGGGCTCGGGCCGTTGTGGGCCGCCCTTGAGCGCGCCGACGTCCCCAGCGACGGCCATCAGCCGGTTTTCGGCCTGTCTGAAAGAAGTCCCGCCAGTGTGCGCTTCGACACAGACTCGCGAGCCGCACTGTTGCAAGAGTGGACCGCGATAGGCCAGACGCCCAAACGGCGGAACAACGGGCCGGGCGATGCAATCTGACAAGCAGGCCCTCCGTCGCTTCATGAGTCACGGCACCATGACGTCGATCACCAAGACGTCGATCACCAAGACGATGGCCGTCTTCGGCACGAGCGCCGCCCTGGCCAGTGGTCTCCTGACCACCGGTCTGATGAACGGTGCGGCCCAAGCCGCCTCCCTCCCTGCCGCGGAGACCGCAGGGTCGGCGAGCCTTCACCCATACGACGGCAAGGATCCCTACAGCAGCGGGTGTGCCCGCTCCAGGGTCAACACCGGGAAGAAAGCCTCGCTCAGGAACGAGGTCGGAGACCGCCTGGGCACGATCCGGCTGTTCTACTCCCGCCGGTGTGGCACCAACTGGGGCGAGGTGTCGGTCGCCACGAGCGCTTCCGGCACCATCACGGTCTACACCGGCACCAAGAGCAGATCCTTCACCTACCGGCCCGGGAACGCCGGGCACCACTGGGGCAACATGATCTACGCCCCCAGCGGCGTCTGCGCCAAGGTCACGGGCACGGTGACGGCCGGGGTGGGCCGCGCCAACAAGGGCAGCGGCACCACAGCCAAGGCCTGCGACTAAGCCACGCGGGCGCTCCGCGTGGCGCGCGGGTCCAGGCGAGGCCGATGAGCCGGCTCTGCCCCACGCCGTCGTGATCAGCGGAGGCAGGATCGCCACGATCGGCGCTGTGTTCTACGGCGCCCCCGGTCAACTGCCTCGCCCGACGCGACGATGCCGCGCCTTTGGCGGCGATGGCCTGGGTTGCGCGGAGGCTCCCCGCCCGTGGTTGGGGCGCGCGGCTGCGCCTGCAAGTCGCTCTTGAAGGGGCGAAAGGCCTCCGCGCAGCTGCCCGCTTCCGCACGCCGAGCTCGGAAACCCCGTATCAGCACTCAGACAGCAAGGAGGAAATCCATGCGCACATTCCAGTTCATCGGCACCACCGTCGCTGCCGTTTTCGGAGCGACGATGCTGGCCGGTCCGGCGGCCCAGTCCGCTTCCGCCGCCACGGCCGACAACGCCGCGATGATCCTGGCGGAAGACAGCATCAGGTGCGGCAAGGGCCTGGGCGGCAAGAGGAAGGTGAACTTCAGCTGGGAGAAGGGCAACGCCACCACCAAGATCTACTTCAACAACCACTGCAAGAAGGGCAAGAAGATCACCGCTGCGGTGGTGAGCCGCAATTACCGCGTCGACCACTGGCAGTACTGGTGCAGACCGCTGGACACCAACGGCCAGACCCAGGGGAACAAGAAGTTCTCCAACAGCGGCTACACCGTCTGGAAGGTCCTTCGCGGCCACAAGAACAAGTACTGCAAGGTGCGATAGTCCGGTCGCCCTCCTCGACGCGCCCCTTTCGCGGTCAGCCGCACCGCGCAAGGGGCGCGTCCGGTCGCCCTCCTCGACGCGCCCCTTTCGCGGTCAGCCGCACCGCGCAAGGGGCGCCAGGCCGGAGGTCGGTCAGCGGGGACGACGTCGCCGACCGGCCGGTCGCGGCCAGGCCGGCCGGTGGCGTGACATGAGCTACGGCTACCTGCACGCCGCCATCGCCCACCACGCTCATGACCGAGTCCGTCTAGCGGAGGAGCACTGGCAGCGTCATGGGCCCCTCGGTGATGAGTGACGAGGTGTACGGGACCTCGCCGGGCTCGACCGCCAACCGGAGATCGGGGAACCGGCCGAACAACGACGCCAGCGCGATACGTGCCTCGAGCCTGGCCAGCGGCGCCCCCAGGCAGAAGTGCGGACCGCGGCCGAATCCGAGGTGCGCATCCGGCTCCCGTACCGCGTCGAACCGCTGCGCCTCCCAGCCGAATCTGGCCCTGTCCGTCCCGGTGCTGGAGATGCCGACCATGATGGGCTGGCCCGCCCCGACTGTCACCCCGCCGAGCCGCACGTCCCGCAGCGGATACCGGAACATGACACTGACCACCGAGTTCCTGCTGCGCAGCGCCTCCTCCACCACCTGCTCCCAGGCGTTCTTCGCGCGCGCGAAGACCAACTGCTCCGGGTCCGAGCACAGCGCGACGACCGTGTTGGCGATCAGGTGGACCGTGGTCTCGTGTCCGGCGATGAGCACCAGCCACAGGATCCCTACCATCTCGCTGTCGGACAGGCGGTCGCCGTCGTCCTCCTGCGCACGTATCAGCCCTGTGGTGAGATCGTCGCCCGAGTCGTCGCGCTTGCGCTCGATCAAGGCGGCCAGATACCCGAGCAACCCGGCGTTGGCGGCGAGCATCTCCTCCGGCGAGGTGGTGTGCTGCAGCAGAGTGTGGCTCCAGTCGCGGATCTGCTGCTGCTCGCCCCGCGGCACCCCGAACAGCTCGCAGATCACCATGACCGGCAGCGGCTCGGTGAAGAAGCGGACGAGGTCCACCGCGCCGCTCTGGTCGGCCATCCGGTCCAGCAGTTCGTCGGTGATCCGCTGGATGCGCGGGGCCAGTCCCTGTACGCGGGCGGGGGTGAAGGCCCGGTTGATGAGTCCCCGCAGCCTCCGGTGGTCCGCGCCGTCCTGGGTCAGCAGGTGCTCTCCCTCGATGAGCTGGCGCAGCGGCCAGTCGGCCGGGATGGTGCCGTCGTTCAGCGCCGTGAAGTTCGCCGGGTTCTTGCTGAACAGCGTGTCGTCGTTCGTCAGGACCTCGTTGACCAGTTCGTACGAGGTCACGAGCCAGACGGGCACCTGGCCCGGCAGTTCGACGCGTAAGATCGGCCCGCCCTGGTCGTGGAAACGGCGGATGGTCGCGGACGTCCGTTCCGACGGCACGGGGATCTGGAGAGGAGTAGCCATAGAAATTCCCCACTATGGGATGAATGTCCCCCTCACTTTCCGCGTTGGGTTCGACCGGGCCAAGTCGTGAACGTTGTCACTGCAGGGCCCTCAACCTCTGCCGCTTCCGCCATTGCGGAACGTGAAGGTCTGCTCGGAAGTCCGTGGCGGACCTGCCCAGGGCCGCGCCGGAGCTCCGGTCGCCCGAGCGGATGAGGGTCCTCAGCTCGCTCATCCGGTCTCATCTGTTCACCGTCATCCTGGCCTGACCCTGGCTCTCCGCAGTCGGCGGGCTTCCCGGTCGCTGCTGCCGCTCGTCCGGCTCGCCTCCCTTGCGGTGGCCGAACCCGCCGATGAGGGGCGGCTCGTACGGGACGAGGTGCCCACACCGCCCGGCTGATCGAGTCGCGACACGAGGAAGACGACGGCTTACCGGTACGCCGCGACGGTGGCCTCGGCGGACCGGCGCGCCTGGTGCGGCTGGTGCCCGTGTGGTCCCGGTCGACGGCCGGGTCTGCGCGACCTGGACCGTCGAGGACGGCACGATGGTCGTCACCCCGCTGGGGCGCCTGTCCGGAGCCGACCTCGCCGCCGCTGCCGAGCAGGGACGGGCCTGGCGGCGTTCCTGTCCGGCGGCGACGCCCTGTCGTGGGCGGTTACCTCGGGGGATGGGCCAGGTCGCTGGGCGGCATGCCGCGGACCCGTTTGAAGGCGTTGCTGAAGGCGAAGCCGTCGGCGTACCCGACTCTCCTGGCCACGGCGGCGACGGTGGCGCCGGGCGCGCGCAGGAGGTCGGTGGCGCCGGGCGTGCGCAGGAGGTCGGCGGCGATGGTCATCCGCCACTCCGTGAGGTGGAGCAGGGGCGGCTGCCCGACCAGCTTGGCGAAGCGCCGGGCGAACACCGCCCGCGACATCCCCACCTCCGCGCCCAGGGCCGCGACCGTCCACGGGTGGGCCGGGCGTTCATGCATCGGGCGTAGCGCCCGCCCGAAGAGCGAGACGATACGTTGCGTCTCGTGCTATCGTCGCTTCCAACCCAACCGATGAGGAGTGAGTCATGGCCCGAGCGACAGACCCGCAGACCGGTGGACTTCGCCACGCTGAGACCTTCGTCGAGGTCGCGGACGGTTATCGGCTCTGGGTGGAGATGACCGGCGATCCGGAGCGTCCCGCCCTGCTCCTGGTGATGGGAGCCAACGCGAGCGGGCTGGGCTGGCCCGACGAGTTGGTCGAGCTGCTGTCCCGCGACCACTTCGTCGTCCGCTACGACCACCGTGACACCGGACGCTCCACCCATGCCTTCCACGAGCGTCCTTACCCGATCCGGGCGCTGGCCGACGACCCCATCGTGATCCTCGACGCGCTGCGGATCGCACGTGCTCACGTGGTCGGGATGTCGATGGGCGGCACCCTGGTCCAGCTGCTCCTCCTCGACCATGCGGACCGGCTGATGAGCGCCACGATCTTCGGTTCCGCGCTGATCGGCGGGGCGGCCCCCGACCCAGGCATCTCCGACGACGACCTGCCCGGGCCCGACCCCCGGCTGCTCGCTCTGTGGGCGGAGCTCGGACAGGAGCGCGACCCGGAGGCGGAGCTGCGGTGGCGGGTCGAACACTGGAGGGTTCTCAACGGCGACGTCCTGCCCTTCGACGCCGAGGAGTTCGCCGATCTCGAACGCCGGATCGCCACCCACGGCGGCACCTGGCGTAGCTCCGCCGCCCATGCCCTGGCCGACCAGTCGGGCATGGAGCGCGGGGCCGAACTCGCGAACGTCTCGGTGCCCACCCTGGTGATCGACGCGCCGGAGGATCCCGTCACCCCGCCGCCGCACGCCGCCCGGCTGGCGCGCGCCATCCCCGGTGCCACTCTCATCACAGTGCCCGGTCTCGGCCATGCGCTGCCCCACGCGGTCGTGCCGTCCCTCGCGGCAACGATCATCACCCACACCGGTGGGCGGCCCTGACACAGGAGAGCCGTCCGAGGCGCCGGCGGTAGACCTGCCGCGCGGCCGGGCGGGGGTCCGCAACGGCCGCAGGCCCCGCCCGGCCGCACGAGTGCCGTCGGATCTCGGGGTTCGCCGAGCCCGTTCGCCGGCGTCGGCGGGTTCAGGCGGCGTAGTCGGCCAGGGCGGGCTCCAGCAGATCGAACGCCTGGGTGGCTTCGGCGCCGATGGTGCGGGCGATCTCGTCGTTGGAGTGCCCGGCCAGGGTGAGGTCTTGGATGCGTTGGAACAGTATGCGGTGAACGGCGCCCAGGAGCCCTGCGGCGGTCTGCACGGTGATGTCGTCGGGGGTGGTGCCGGTGGCCTCGGCGAGGGCTTGGGCGAGGCGGTGTTCGCGCTGGTCGTGCAAGCCTCGCAGGCAGACGGTCAGGGTGGGGCTGTCGGCGATCATGCGGGCGAAGGGCGCGCCGGAGAAGCCGGCGACCGGATCCTGGGCGGCGATGGCGTCCTGCAAGACGCGGCGCAGCGCGGTCAGGGCGGATTGCCCGGGCTGTCGGTTGGCGACAGCGTGCGCCATGGTCGCGGTGAACTCCTCCTGATGATCCAGAGCCAGGTCTTCCTTGCGGGCGAAGTAGTTGGTGACGGTCTTCTTGGCAACGCGGGCAGCGGCGGCGATCTCGGCGATGGTGGTCTGTTCGAAGCCTTGGGCGATGAACAGCCGGGTGGCGTGGTCGGAGATGAGCTGCCGGGTCTCCTGCTTCTTGGCCTCCCGCAGGCCGACGGGCGACTCGAGCTGGGTGGGGTCGCCGGCGGTCTGGGCCGGAGTCTGGGTAGCCATGGGGAAATATTACCCCCGTAGCATCTTTATGTTGACACGCCTGAACCGTGTGGGCTAAATTTACTCCCGTCGTAAGTTTGCGACCATGGAACGCCGATCAGAACGAAGGAGAGTGCCCATGCGCAACCTCGACCCCGCCGCCGAGCACGCCACCCCTGCGATCGACCGCACCGATGTGCTGACCGGACAGCTGAGCCACCACCGGCCGGAGCGACCCTCGCGCCTCCTCAAGCGCGGTGACGACCTCCGCCACCTGCCCTCCGACCGTGCCGTCCGCGGGCGACGCGAGCCCCGTGTCGCCCGCAACATCCCCCGCCGTCGCGGCTACTGACCCGCGTCGACACCTCACGCCTCCGTCCCGGCTCCGACCCGACAGGGAGACCTTCTTGCAGATCATCGCGTCCACCGTCTCGCTCACGATCGACGACATCGCCGCCTCCCAGGCGTTCTTCACCACTCACCTGGGCTACACCGTTCAGGCCGCCGCCGACGGCTTCGCCTCCCTCACCCGGCCCGACGCGATGGACATCGTCCTGCTCGCCCGCGGCACCCAGGTACTACCGCCTGAGCAGCGCGATCAGCACGCGGCCGGCCTGATCCTGGCCCTCACCCTCGCCACCGGCCTGCAGGACCAGGAGAAGCGGCTGCGTGACGCCGGGGTCGAGATCACGATGCCGCTGCGTGAAGAGCCCTGGGGCGAACGCCTGTTCCAGGTCACCGACCCGAACGGCGTGATCATTCAGTTCGTCGAATGGGCCACGCCCGACAACGCCTGAGGACGCCGTCGCCAGGCGGCGCGCCTCCTGTTCGATCGGCCCGGGGACGCGTCGCGCGGGGCGGCCCCTGGAGCACTCGACCGGCCGCCGTCCCTGCCGGGCCGTGCCGCCCAGGCTCAGAGCGTGATCCACTCCGTGCTCGTGGTCACCGCGTCGAGCACCTCCGGGATCGGTTCCACGCCCAGGCCCGGCCCCGCGGGCACCTCGAGGTGGCCGTCGGACAGCTCGAACGGCTGGGTGATGTCGGTGGAGTAGTAGCGTCGCGACCCCGACGTGTCGCCGGGCAGCGTGAAGCCCGGCAGGGCGGCCAGGGCCACGTTCGCCGCCCGGCCGAGGCCGGTCTCCAGCATGCCGCCGCACCACACCGCGATCCCGTTCGCCCGGCACAGGTCGTGGATGCGCCGGGCCTCCAGGTAGCCGCCGATCCGGCCGGGCTTGATGTTGACGATCGAGCACGAGCCGAGCGCGATCGCGGCGGCCGCGTGCTCGGCCGACTCGATCGACTCGTCCAGGCAGATCGGCGTCTTGAGCTGCTTGGCCAGCCTGGCGTGCTGCACGAGGTCGTCGTTGGCCAGCGGCTGCTCGATCAGCAGCAGGTCGAACGCGTCGAGCCGGGCCAGGCGGCGGGCGTCGCTCAGCGAGTAGGCGGCGTTCGCGTCGACCTGGAGGAGCAGGTCGTCGCCGAACCGCTCGCGCACGGCCCGGACCGGCTCGACGTCCCAGCCGGGCTCGATCTTGAGCTTGATGCGGACGTACCCCTCGTCGAGGTAGCCACCCACGGCGTCGAGCAGCTGCGGGATCGAGTCCATGATGCCGACCGACACCCCGCACGGCACCCGCGTGCGGGAGGCGCCGAGGAAGCGGGCGAACGACTCGCCCGCCGTCCTGAGCTGCGCGTCCAGCACCGCCGTCTCCAGCGCGGCCTTCGCCATGCGGTGGCCCTTGACGGGCTCCAGCGCGCGGCCGACGTCGTGCACGTCCAAAGTCTTCGGCAGCGCGGGCAGCAGGAAGCGCCGGATCACCTCGGCCGCGCCGTCGGTGTACTCGGAGGAGTAGAGCGGCTCGCCCATGGCCACGCACTCGCCCCACCCCTCGGCGTCCGGCGTCACCACCCTGACCAGCAGGACGTCGCGGGCCGTCTCCGTGCCGAACGACGTGCGGAACGGCGCCACCAGCGGCATCGCGATCCGCCGCAGCTCAACTCCAGTGATCTTCACTTTGTCTCCACTACGTAGTAGGACTTCCCGGAGAACCCCGTCACCGCGCGGCCCTCGGCCATCAGACCGCCCAGCACGTCGCGCACGGCGTGCCGCCACGCCTTGGCCGTTCCCGGGTCGGCGCCGCGCAACCCCCCGATGTCGGCGGGCACGGCCACCAGCACCGTGCCGGCGTCCACCGGGCCGGTCACCGGCCGCCCGCCCACGTCGGCGAGCGCGAAACCGATGCCGCGCCCGGCCGCCGTCCCCGTGACGCGGGAGTGCAGGGCGTTTCCGCCGGCCAGGAACCCGACCGAGCCGCCCAGCAGGCGGCCGCCGTCGAAGGCGCCCGCCACGTAGCCGCCCGCGTGCGCCAGGGCCCGCATCAGCTCGACCGTGATGGGCGGGGCGCCGGTCCCGAAGTGCCAGATGTCGCCGAACAGCGCGTCCACCTGCTCGAACTCCGCCATCTCATGGAGCTCCCTGACCTCGACCAACCTGCCGCTCCTCGCCTCGGACGTTCACTGGCGACGGTATGCGACTGCGGGGCCGCCGCGATTCGCCGGGGTTCACCAAGCCGGGGGCGGGCTTTGGTGGAAGCGGCTAACAGGGCGTGATGAGGAGTCTGCTGGGGGCCTCCTGGCTGAGGCGTACCGACTCCAGGGGGACGGTTCCGGCCAGGCGGGCGCGTACGGCCTCCGCCCGCACGTCACCGTCGAGCGAGCTGCGGCCGTCGCGGCGGACCTCCGCCGCGCACGGCCCCGGCTGCGCGGCCATGACGAGGCCCGCTACGGTCGCCCCGGCCAGCGCACCCAGATCGCTCCCGGTCCAGCCGTAGTGCCACATGCCCGCCGCCACCACCGGCGCCGCGGGCCAGCAGTCCGGCGCGGTGGCCACCACGTCGATCCCCTGGAACAGGGCCTGGGCGATCTCCTCCGCGCACGTCGCCACGAGGGTGCCCACGCGCAGCCCGGGAAAGTCGGGCATCGGGCCGCCCATCCCGTAGATGAGCTTGATGCCCGTTTCGAGGGGCCCGGGGCCGCCGTCGTGCCAGCCGCAGACCACCACGTCGAGCGACCCGGCGGACCTCCACGTGCCGATGCGCAGCATGATTTTGGACTACCCTTCGCCGTGGATCATCACACACCGTCACGGGCTAGGGTTGCCCGAGTGGAAGATGAGATCGCGCGGATGCTCGGCGGCGCCGACGCCGTCGTCGAGCCGCTCACGCACAACCCGCTGAACGCGGTGACCGGCGGCATCTGGCGGGTGCGCAGGGGGTCGAGGTCGGCGGTGCTCAAGGTGCTGACCCGCCGGAAGGAAGGCGGCGAGGGGTGGGGGCACTCCGACGACCCGCGCCACTGGAACTACTGGCGCAGGGAGGCCGACGTCTACGCCGACGGCCTGCCGGGGCTGTGGGCGGGCTCCGGGGTGACCGCGCCGAAGCTGCTGGAGCTGGTCGAACGCGACGACGGCGACCTCGCGCTGTGGACCGAGGACGTGGCCGGGCGGCCCGGCACCACCTGGGACCTCGAGCGCCACACGCTCTTCGGGCACCAGCTCGGCCTGGCCCAGGGGGCGGCGGGCCAGGTGGAGCGGCCGTGGTCGAGCCGGTCGTTCCTGCGCGACTACCTGGGTTCGAAACCGGTCCCGTACGAGCTGCTGGAGGACGACGCGGCCTGGCGGCACCCCCTGGTCGCCGAGAACTTCCCGCCCGGGCTGCGCGGGGAGCTGGCGCGGCTGCATCGGGACCGGGAGGAGCTCCTGGCCGTCCTGGAGTCGCTGCCGAGGGCGCTGTGCCACCTCGACGTGTGGCCGAGCAACGTGATCGACCGCGACGGCGAGAGCGTGCTGGTGGACTGGGCGTTCGCGGGCGACGGCGCGCTGGGCGAGGACGTCGGCAACCACATCCCGGACAGCGTGTTCGACCTGTTCCTGCCGGCCGCCCTGCTGCTCGGGCTCGACGCGGAAGTCTACGGGGCGTACGTGCGGGGGCTGCGCGATTCGGGGTGGCACGGTGACGAGCGGCTGGTGCGGCTGGCGGTGTGCGCGTCGGCGGTCAAGTACGACTTCCTGGCCCCGCTCATGCTGGCCCGGGCGGGGGAGACGCAGCTCGACTACGGCGGCGCCAGGCCCGTCGACGCGGCCCGCCGGTTCAGGGAGCGAGGTGAGGCGCTGATGTTCCTGACGGGCTGGGCCGACGAGGCCCGCAGGCTGGCCGAGGCCGTCAAGCTGCCCTAGCGGTCGAGGACGTGCAGGGTGTGCGGGTACGCGCCCAGCGGCACCGGCCCGTCGTCCGCGCACACCACCACGTCCGCGACCCGGGCCCCGAACAGGTCGGGCACGTAGATGGCGGGCTCCAGGCAGAACACCGTCCCCGGCTCGAACACGGCGTCCTCGCCCGGCCACGGCCCCTCGTCGTGTCCCAGTCCGACGCCCCGGCCCACGTGCGCCGCCGCGAAGTGCCCGTACCCGCTGCCGTCGATCACCTCGCCCACGGCCCTGGCCACCTCGTCCACCGGCACGCCGGGCCGCACGGCCGCGAGCCCGGCCCGGTGGGCGGCCAGCACCACCGAGTACATCGCCTCGAAGTCATCCGGCGGCTCGGCCACGGCGAACACCCTGGACACCTCGGCGCAGTAGCCGCCCCATCGACCGCACACCGACACGCCCAGCGCGTCCCCGGGGTTGATCACGCGCTCCCCGGGCACGTGCGCGGGCCGCGAGGTGTGCTCCCCGGCCGCCACCCGCAGCGACAGCAGTTCCTCGCACCCCGACTCGGCCAGCAGCACCCGCAGCCGGTACGCCATCGCCCGCTCGGTCACCCCGAACCAGGCCAGCTCCAGCGCCTGCCCCAGCACCCCTTCCGCCGCCGCCACCGCGCGCCCGACGGCCTCGACCTCGTACGGCTCCTTGCGCAGCCGCAGCGGCCACAGCACCGACGAGGCGGGCACGAGCTCGGCCTCGATCGCCAGCCCGAACAGCTCCCGCATCCGCATCTCCGGATCCACCCCGACCCGGCGCGCCCCCGGGGGCACCACCCCGGCCGGATCGGCGGTCTCGGCCACCACGTCCGGCGTGACCACCAGAAACGTGCCCTGGCCACCTCCGAGAAAGCTCCCGAGGAAGCGGGAGTCCGGCGAGGGCCGCAGCACGAGGGCGTCCACCCCGGCCTCGCCCATGGCCGCCCGCACCGCCGCCAGCCGCGCCGCGGCGGCCTGCGGCCCCGGGGCGGCGTCGGGGACGGGTGTCACTTCGGCTCGTGCAGCCAGCAGGCCACCGGCCCGAACTCCGGCTCCTTCACGCGGCACACGTCCATCACGGACGGGCACCGCGGGTTGAACCGGCACCCTCCCGGCGGGTTGGCCGGGTCCGGCACGTCACCGGCCAGCTCGGCGGGCAGCACCCCCATCCCGTCCGGCTTGGGGATGGCCTGGAGCAGTGCCTTCGTGTACGGGTGCTTCGGGTCCGCCCACACCTCGGCCGTATTGCCCACCTCGACGATCTTGCCGAGGTACATGACGGCGATCCGGTCGGCGATCAGCCGCACCACGGACAGGTCGTGGCTGATGAACAGCAGCCCCGCGCCCGAGTCCACCGCCAGGTCCCGCATCAGCCTGGCCACCTGGGACTGCGCCGAGGCGTCCAGCGCCGAGATCGGCTCGTCGCCGATCAGCAGCCGCGGCCGGGCCGCGAGCGCCCTGGCGATGGCGATGCGCTGCCGCTGCCCGCCGGAGAACTCGTGCGGGTGCCTCCCGGCGAAGTCCCGCGGCAGGCCGACGCGTTCCAGCAGGTCGGCGGGCGAGGTGGCGGTGTCGGCCGAGGTGCGCAGCCCGTCGGCGATCTGGTCGCCGACCCGCCGCCGGGGATTGAGGGAGGCGTACGGGTCCTGGAAGACCATCTGGATCCCGGTCAGCTTCCTGCGCCGCAGCCCGAGCGGCGTGACCGGTTGCCCGTCGAACGCGATGGAGCCCGTGGTGATCGGGTTCAGCCCGCAGACGGCGCGGGCCAGCGTCGACTTGCCGCACCCGGACTCGCCGACCAGCCCGACGACCTCGCCGGGGTTGACCGTCAGGCTGGCCCCCGCCACGGCCCGCACGGCGGGACGCCCGGGGGAGCGGTGCTCGACGACCAGGTCGTCGATGGCCAACAGAGTCATTGCGCCTCCGCGTCGGGTAGGGACTCCAGCAGGGAACGCGTGTAGGCGTGCTCGGGCTCCCGCAGCACCCGCCCGCGCGGCCCCGACTCCACGACGAGGCCGTCCTTCATCACGCTCACCTCGTCCGCCACCGCCGACATCACGCCCAGGTCGTGGGTGACCAGCAGCACCGCCAGGCCCAGCTCGTCGCAGAGGCCGCGCAGCAGCCGCAGCACGCCGGCCTGCACGGTCACGTCGAGCGCGGTGGTCGGCTCGTCGGCGATCAGCACCTTGGGGGAGCAGGCCAGCGCGATGGCGATGGCGATGCGCTGGCGCATCCCGCCGGAGAACTGGTGCGGATAGCGCCCGTACGCCTCCTCGGCCCCCGGGATGCGCACCTTGCCCAGCAGCTCCACCGCCCGGGCCCGCGCTTCGCGCTTGTCCAGCCGCAGGTGGTGGCGCATGTGCTCGGTGAGCTGCTTGCCGATCGTCAGCATCGGGTGCAGGCTGGTCGCCGGGTCCTGGAACACCATGGCGACCTCGCCGCCGCGTATCCGGTTCAGCTCCTTGGGCGGCAGGGTGAGCAGGTCGCGCTCGCCGAGCCGGATCGCGCCCGACACGCGGGCGCCGTGCGGCAGCAGCCCGAGCACGGCCAGCCCCGTCATCGTCTTGCCCGAGCCGCTCTCCCCGGCCAGCCCGTGCACCCGGCCGGGCTCCAGCGCGAGATCGACGCCGCGCAGGATCTCCTTGCCGCCGATCGACATCTTCAACCCGGTGATGCTCAGAGTCGTCATAGTGCACGCTCCTTGATCGCGCGGGCCGTACGGGGGTCGAGCGCGTCCCGCAGGGTGTCGCCGAGGAAGTTGAACGCCAGCACCACCGTCAGGATCGCCAGCCCCGGGAACGTCGCCACCCACCAGCTGTCGAACACCTCCACGCCCGAGGCCACCATCGCCCCCCACTCGGGAGACGGCGGCTTGGCCCCGAGGCCCAGGAACGACAGCCCGGACAGCAGCAGCAGCGCGGTGCCGATGTCCAGCGTCGCGAGCACGAGGACGGGGCCGGTCACGTTCGGCAGCACGTCCACGCGCAGCGACCGCCACACCGAGAAGCCCAGCAGCCGCCCGCTCAGCACGAACTCCCGCTCGCGCACCCCCAGCACCAGCCCCCGGGTGACGCGGGCGTACGCGGGCCAGGCCACGACCAGCACGGCCAGCACCGCGTTCGTCAGGCTGGCGCCCAGCGCGGCGGCCACCACCATGGCCAGGATCACGGTCGGGAACGCGAACACCAGGTCCGCCAGCCGCATGATCGTCTCGTCGACCCACCGGCCGAAGTACCCGGCGCAGGCGCCGAGCAGCCCGCCGATCAGCACCGAGAGCACGACCAGCAGCAACGTCAGCGGGATCGACACCCGCGCCCCGTACATGACGCGGCTCAGGATGTCGCGGCCGAGCTGGTCGGTGCCGAACCAGTGCCCGGGCCCCGGCGGCGAGAGCCGCGGCAGGTCCTGGGCGAGGGGGTCGTGCGGCGCCAGCACAGGGGCGGCCAGCGCGATGACCAGCCAGGCCACCGCCAGCACGGCGCCGACCACGGCCAGCGGCTGCCGCCACGCCTCGGGCAGCCGGGCAAGCAGGCCCCTGCGGGCCAGGGGGTCCCGCCGTCTCATTGCAGCCTCACTCGGGGATCGATGACGCCGTACAGGACGTCCACGATCAGGTTGATGACCAGGTAGACGACGCCGACGACCAGGCCGACGCCCATGACGGCGGGCAGGTCGAGGGTGGTGGCGCTCTTGTACGCGTACTGGCCGACGCCGGGCCAGGCGAAGATCGCCTCGACCAGCACGGTGCCGGACAGCAGGCTGCCGAACGCCAGGCCCGCCACGGTGATGATGGGCACCAGGGCCGAGCGCAGCACGTACCGGAAGAGGATCACCCGGCCGGGCAGGCCCTTGGCCCTGGCGGCGCGCACGTAGTCCTGCCCCAGCACTTCCAGCACCGCCGAGCGCGTGAAGCGGGTGAGCAGGCCGATCGTGTAGAGCGCCAGCACCAGCGCGGGCGTCACCAGATGCCCGACCGCGGAGGAGAACACGTCCCACCGGCCCGCCAGCAGCGCGTCCACGGTCTGCAGCCCGGTCACGGCCGGGACCGCGCCGTTGAGCGCCGCGTCCACCCGGCCGCTGCCCGGGGTGAGCTGCAGCCGGTAGAAGAACACGTAGAACGCCACCAGCGCCAGCCAGAACGTCGGGACCGAGATGCCGATGAGGCTCAGCACGCGCAGCGCGTGGTCCGACAGCCGGTCCCGGCGCAGCGCGGCGATCACGCCGAACGCCACGCCCAGCACCAGCGACACCAGGATCGCCGCCCCGGCCAGCTCCAGCGTCGCCGGGACGAACTCGGCCAGGTCCTGGCTGACCGGCCGGTGACTCTGCTGGCTGGTGCCCAGGTCGCCGTGGGCCAGGCCCTGGAGGTGGAGCACGTACTGCTCCCAGAGGGGCTTGTCCAGGCCGTGCTCGGCCCGCCACTGGGCCACGATCGCCGGATCGCCCAGCGCCCGCTGGCCGAGGTTCGCGGCCACGGGGTCGCCGGGCACCAGGTTCGTCAGGACGAACGTGACGAGCGTGATGCCCCAGGCCATCAGGATCGCGAGCAGGATGCGCCGGATCAGGAAGCGGACGAGCGGATGGGCCCGTCTCGCCCGGCCCCGGCGGGCTTCGCCCGGGATGTCGGACACCTGCGAGGCTCCCTTACTTCACGCCGAGGTCGGCCACGTCCACCGTCCACACCGGGTGGTACTCGAGGCCGGTCACCGACGCCGCCGTCACGATGTTCTGGCTGGGCTGGATCAGCGGGATGAACGGGCCGGAGGCGTTCAGCTTGGTCTGCACGTCCACGTAGGCGGCCTTGCGGGCATCGTCGCCGATCGCCGTGGCGGCCTTGTCACCGGCGGCCTCGATCTCCTTGGCCGCCCCCGCCTTCCAGCCGGCCCGCAGGCCCACCGTCTTGCCCGGCAGGAACGCCAGGTAGTCGCTCGGGTCCGGGTAGTCCGGGCCCCAGTACCACAGGCCCATCTCCTCCTTGCCGTTGCGGTAGTTGTCCAGGGCCGTGGTGACCGGCGCGGGCTGCAGGTCGACCGTGATGCCGACCTCCTTGAGGTTGGCCTGGATGCGCTCGGCCAGCGGCTGGAAGGACAGGCCGTTGACGGTCAGCTCGCTCGGGTACTCCAGCTTGACGGTCGGGTTCGACACGCCGCTGGCGGCCAGCGCCGCCTTGGCGCCCTCGACGTCCCGCTTGGCCGCCTGGTCGGCGGGCAGCGCGCCGAGCAGCTGCGACGGGATGACGCCCGGCGCCTGCGCCGAGCCCTCGCCGGCCAGCTCCAGCAGCCCCGCGTAGTCGACGCCCTTGCGGACCGCCTCCACGAACTTGGCGTTCGGGGTGGTCTTGCTGATCCCGGAGTCCTGGTTGGCCAGCAGGAAGATGACGTTCGCCGAGGCGGTCTTCTTGACCTGCAGGGTCGCGGGCATGCCGGTGACCTGGTCGCCCGACAGGTTGAGGGCGATCTGGCTGTCGCCGCGCTGGACGTTCAGTTTCTGCGTGGCGCCCTCGACGTTGCGGATGACGACCTTGTCGTAGGCGGGCTTGGTGCCGTAGTACTTGGGGTTCGCCTTGAGCGTGACCTGGCTGCTCACGTTGAACGACTCGATCTGGTACGGGCCGGAGCCGGCGGAGGCCGAGTTCAGGTACTGCTCGGCCTTGTCCTGGGCGTCCGTGGTGGCGCCGTGCTCCTTGGCGACCTTGCTGTTGAGGATGCCGAGGGCCGGGTTGGGCAGGATGTACGGCAGCGCCGGGTTGGCCGCCTTCGACGTCAGCGTGATCGTCGAGTCGTCGGTCTTGGCCACCTCGACGCCGTCCAGCAGGAACGACGGGGTGCCCTTCATGTCCCGCACGCGCGTCAGCGAGAACACCACGTCGTCCGCCGTCACCGGCGACCCGTCCGCGAACGTGGCGCCCTTCTTCAGCTTGAGCGTCAGCGTCTTGCCGTCCTTGCTCAGCTCGTACGACTCCGCGAGCGAGGGCACCGGCTTGGTCACGTCAGCGCCGTCGAACGTCAGCAGCGTCTCGTAGACGGCCTTGCCGACGATCAGCCCCGTCGGCTCGTACGTGCGGCCCGGGTCGGCCGTCTTGAGGTCGAAGGACGTGTCGATGACGAGGGTCTTGCCCCCACCGCCGGACGCGGCGGGCGTCTGGGAGCCGCCGCCGCTGCCGCAGGCGGCCAGGGCGAGTGCACCGGCGAGCAGCACAGCCGCCGTCTGCGAGCGGGTCGCCATGATGGGTCCTCCAAGATTTGGACGTTCGGCAGGAAGATGTCGAGGATTGTCCGGCAGAACGTCCAGGCACTGTGCGGTCGGTAAGACGTATATAAAGGTCGATGAGGTAATGATGAGTGAAATTTCCAGAAATGGTGTCGGCGGCGGCGGTCAGCCTGGACGGATCGGCATCGGTCTCGAGCTTGACGACATCCACATGAAGATCCTCGAGGTCCTGCGCGAGAACGGCAGGATCTCGGTGGCCGCGCTGGCCGAGCGGGTGGGCATCTCCCGCGCGAACGCCTACACGCGCTTCGAGGCGCTGCGCGCCGACGGCGCGATCAAGCGCTTCACCGCCGAGATCGACCACGTGCGGGCCGGGCTCGGCATCACCGCCCTGATCTTCGTGACCGTACGCCAGCAGATGTGGAAGCAGTTCCGGGCCGAGCTGGCCCGGATGCCGGAGGTGGAGTACTGCGCGATCACCACCGGGCAGCACGACGCCATGATCCAGGTACGCGTGTCCGACGTGGCCGCCGTGCACACCATGGTGACCGACCGGCTGGCCAACATCCCGGCGGTCAAGGCGACCGAGACCGTGTTCATCCTGGACGAGGTGCTCAAGCGGCCGTACGTGCTGCCCAGCGACCGCGACCGTGATCGCGACCGGGCCCGCCCGGCGCGGCGGTCCGCCCAGGAGGGGGCGCAGGGCGGCGTGCCGCTCGGCAAGATGCGCTTCGTCGGCGCCGCCGAGGGCCGCGCCGCCCTCCGCAAGGACGACTGAGTGATCAGCCGACCTCCCTGCACACGCTCACGTGAACCGTGTCGTCCCCGTCGAAGCTGAACTCCTCCACCAGGCGCAGCAGCCCGTCGTCCCCCTTCTCGATGCGGCTGCTGCTCTGGCCGCCCGCCTTGCCGCCGGCCTTCAGCGCGTGCGCGTACGAGATCGCCACCTGGGCGCCCTCACGCATGCCCACGAAACGCCCGTGGGTCACGGTGTCGCCGGAGTAGCTGCCCCACACCACCCCGTCAGCCTCCTGGTACAGGAACTCCGTCGGGCTGTCCGGGTCGACTGCGCTCGCGGTCGAGCTCACCATCACGAATTTGCGGCCGTTGAGATTCACGCCCGCCATCGTGGCCCACATTCCCGAAATATCAGCATCCGTCTGGACGGATCGTGAGGAGACCGGTCAATGATCGCCAATCCGTCCAGTCAGGATCGCCACCCGTCGAAGGCGGCCGGTGATCCTCACAGGGGTTCGGCGGACGGTGGATAAACGACGGGAAACTGGAAAGGTGCGCAGGTGAGGGCCTCTTTACGAGGCCGCTGCCTGCGTAAGAAGAGGAGACGGCATGTCTTCTTCTGCCATGCACCGTGCCGTACAGGTCGCCGAGCCCGGCGGGGATATGTCGCTGGTTCGGGTGGCCACCCAGGAGCCGGGCCCGGGCCAGGTACGGGTCACCGTCGAGGCGTGCGGGGTGTGCCACTCCGACGCGCTGATCAGCGCCGGACACATCCCGGGCACCACCTTCCCCGTCACGCCGGGGCACGAGATCGCGGGACGCATCGACACGATCGGCGGCGACGTCGCCGGCTGGTCCGTCGGTGATCGGGTGGCGATCGGCTGGTACGGAGGCAGCTGCGGCCACTGCGACGCCTGCAGGGAGGGCGACGGCATCCTCTGCCCCGAGCTTCAGGTGCCGGGCGTCGCGTACGCCGGAGGGTTCGCCGACTCCGTCGTGGTGCCGGCCGTCGCCCTGGCCGCGGTCCCGGACGAGCTCACGGCGGTGGAGGCCGCGCCCCTGGCCTGCGCCGGCGTGACCGTGTACAACGCGCTGCGGCGCAGCTCCGCGCGTTCCGGCGACACCGTCGCGATCCTCGGTCTGGGCGGCCTGGGGCACCTGGGCGTTCAGTTCGCTTCGAAGATGGGCTTCGACACCATCGCGATGGCCCGCGGCCCCGAGAAGGCGTCGCTGGCTCACAAGCTCGGCGCGGCTCGCTACATCGACACCGCCACCGAGAACATGGCCGATGCGCTGCAGGCCCAGGGGGGAGCCAAGGCGGTGCTGGCGACGGTGACCAACGCCGCGGCGATGTCCCAGGCGATCAACGGGCTGGGACGCCGCGGCGAGCTCATCATCGTCGGCGTCGACATGGAGCGGCTGGACGTCACGCCCCTGCAACTCGTGAACGGGGCCAGGCGGGTGCACGGGCACGCGTCCGGCATCGCGGTCGACACCCAGGACACCATGAGGTTCGCCGCCCAGAACGGCATCCGGGCGTGGATCGAGGAGGCCCCGTTGGAGGAGGCCGGTGCGGCGTTCCAGAAGATGATCTCCGGCCGGGCCCGCTTCCGCATGGTCCTGACCACCGGCAACTAAAAGATCTGCCCAGGCTTGAGCAGCAGGCCCGCTTTGTCACAGGTGCCGGTGCTTTCTATGCTCGGCGTGTGCTGGGGAGAGACAACGAGAGCGAACTCCTCGAGTCGTTCCTGCGGCACGCCGCCGACGGACGCGGTGGCGGAGTGATACTCCACGGTGAGCCCGGGATCGGGAAGACCGCGCTGCTGTCCCACGCCTTGGAGCAGGCCGCCGGGTTCCGGGTGCTTCGCGCGGTGGGCGTCGAGCCGGAGGCCGATCTCGCGTACGCGACGCTGCACCAGCTCCTGCTCCCCGTGCTCGGACGGGCCCACGAGCTGCCGGACCCGCAGGCGCAGGCCCTGCGCGTCCTGTTCGGGAGCGCGCACGGCGCGCCGCCGGATCCCTTCCTGGTGGGTCTGTCGACCCTGTCGCTGCTGTCTCTGGCGGCCGGGGAGAAGCCGGTGCTGTGCGTCGTCGACGACGCGCACTGGGCCGACCGGCCGACGCTGAAGACTCTGGCGTTCGTCGCCCGGCGGCTGGACGACGAGCCCATCGCAGTGGTGCTGGCCGCGCGCGCCGACGAGGGCCACAGCACCGACCTGCCCGACCTGCGCCGCGTCCAGCTTGCGGGCCTCGGACCCGACGCGGCCAGGGCGCTGCTCGCCGAGCGCGCAGGCGGGCGGCGCCTCAGCGAGGGCGAGCAGGACCGGCTGCTGGCCGTCACCGGGGGGAATCCCCTGGCCCTGCTCGAACTCGCCGGAAGGAGGATCCCGCCGGAGGGGACGCAGGAGCCGCCGGCCATGACCGAGCGGCTACAGCGGTCGTTCCTGGCCAGGATCCGAACGCGGCACGTCGAATCCTTGCCGCTGCTCCAGCTGATCGCCGCCGACGGCTCGGGCAGCGTCGCGACCATCGAGAAGGCGGCCACCTCCATGGGGATCGCCACCGGCCTGCTGCACCGAGCCGAGCTCGACGAGCTGCTGGCCTACGACGGTACGCGGTTGGTGTTCCGGCATCCGCTGATCCGATCCGCGATCTACCACAGCGCCACCAGCAGCCGGCGCGTCGCGATCCACCGCGCCTTCGCCGCGGCCTTCGACTCCCCGGCCGACCAGCACCGCCATGCCTGGCACCTCGGGCAGGCCGTCGTCGGGCACGACGAGTACGCCGCCGACCAGCTCGAGCACTCGGCCGAACAGGCGGCCCAGCGCGGGGGCCCGGCCGCGGCCATGGCCTCGCTGTCGCGGGCGGCCGAGCTCACGGTCGACGGCCCTCGCAGAGGACGGCGGCTGTGGAACGCCGCGCACGCCGCCGCCCAGGGCGGGTTCACCGCTGCGGCCGTCGAGCTGCTCGATCGGGCCGAGCGCGAGCCCTCCCTGGACGAGACGGACCGGATCTCCGTGGCCGTCATGCGAGCCGTCGTGGCCGAGTTCGCCGGCTCGCCCAACGACGCGATGGACCTGATCAGGCCCTGGATCCCACGCGTGCTGCGGATCGACCGGCGCCGCTTCACCCCGACCGTCGCGATGTACGGCAACCTCGGCGTCCGCGCCAACCGGCCGCAGGCCTGGTCCGACCTCGCCGACTGGCTCGATGAGATCGAGCCGGCGTCGGACAACCCGGAGGACGCGGTACTGCTGCTCCTTCGGGACGCCGCTCGGGCACGAACAGGCCGCGATCCGGGACCGACCGTACGCGACCGCGCGGCGGTCGAGTCGCTCACCGATCCGATCACGATGACGCTGGCCGGGGCGATCACCCGCGCACTCGGCGATCATGAGCTGAGCGGGCGCCTGTACCGCAACGCCGGGCAACTGGCGCGCAACAGCGGCGCGCTCGGCGCGCTCGCGTGGAACCTCGAGTACCAGGCCGCCGATGAGATCTCGCGCGGCCGGCTGGGGCTCGCGGAGGCCCACGCCGAGGAGGGCGGCCAGTTCGCCGCCGAGGTCGGCCAGCCGAACACGGCATGCCGCAACCGAGGGTTGCTCGCGCTGTGCGCGGCCATCCGGGGCCGGGCGGACGCCGGCGAGCTGGCCTCCGAGGTGCTGGCCGAGGCGTCCGGCCGCGACCTGGCCGACGCCGTGTTCTACGCCAGGCGGGCGCTCGGGCTCATCGAGCTGGTCGCGGGCAGGTATCGCGAAGCCGTATGGCACTTCGACGCGGTCGGCGGCCGGGACGCCGACACACCCCCGGACCTCGCCATGGGAATCGTCCCCGACCTCGTCGAGGCCCTGGTTCGCGCCGGCGAGCGGGATCGGGCCGCCGCAGCCACGGCCCGCTACGCACGGTGGACCGAACGCATCGCCTCGCCGGGCCTGGGCGCACTCGCGGCCCGCTGCCGGGCGCTGGTCCGCACCGACGGCGGCGCCGACGTCCATTACGCCGAAAGCCTGCGGCTGCACGCCATGTCCGACGCTCCGCTGGAGCAGGCCCGGACGCAGCTGCTGTTCGGCGAGCAGCTGCGGCGTGACCGGCGGCGCTCCGAGGCCCAGGAACACCTGCGCGCCGCGGCGGAGACCTTCCGCCGCATCGGCGCGCTCACCTGGGCCGACCGCGCGCTGGGCGAGCTGCGCGCCACCGGGGAGTCGGCCCGGACCCGCACGCCTGAGGCGGACACGTTGAACACGCTCACCCCGCAGGAGCTGCGCATCACGCTGGCCGTTGGAGAGGGGCTGACCAACCGGGAGATCGCCGCGCAACTGTTCCTCAGCCCACGCACCGTGGACTACCACCTGCGCAAGGTCTTCCAGAAGGCCGGCATCACCTCGCGGGCCGAGCTCATGCGGCTGGTCCTCGCCGAGCGGCCCGCCTGAGACCGGCGATTTCACTGATTCGGCGGCCGCCCGGGCCTTTCTAACGTGGGGGACGTCAATCCCCTTGACGATGTCGGCCGGCGGGCACACGAGTGCCCACGCCTGGGAGCCCATCGTCAACCCTGAAGTTCAGAGGAACGCTTTCATGTCATCCGCGGATATCGACGACGGCCGGCGCGCCGGTCTCAAGCAGTGGCTGGGGCTGGTGGTGCTGGTCCTGCCCGCCATGTTGCTGTTCATGATGCTCACCATCCTGTTCCTGGCCATTCCCCAGCTGGCCGCGGAGCTCCGGCCGACCAGCACCCAGACGTTGTGGATCATCGACATCTACGGCTTCCTGATGGCGGGGCTGCTGGTCACCATGGGAACGCTGGGGGACAGGATCGGTCATCGCCGGTTGCTGATCGCCGGCGCGGTCGTCTTCGCCCTGGTCTCGCTGGCTGCCGCGAACACCTCCGACCCCGCTCTGCTGATCCTGTGGCGAGCCGTCCTGGGAGTCGCGGCCGCCACCCAGATGCCCGCCACCCTGGGCCTGATCTTCGCCACGTTCGCCGACGCGCGCCGGCGGGGCGTCGCCGTCGGCATGTGGTCGGGCGGCATCTCGGTGGGCACCGGTCTCGGTCCCGTGCTCGGCGGGGCGCTGCTGGACACGTTCTCCTGGCGTGCGGCCTTCCTGGTGGCCGTGCCGGTCATGGTGGTGGTGGCGATCGGTGCCCTCGTGCTGCTGCCCGACAACCGCAACCCGGCGGCGGGCCGGGTCGATCTGTTCAGCGTGGCGTTGTCGCTGGCGACGCTGCTGCCCATCGTCTACGGCGTCAAAGAGCTGGGCAAGGACGGCACGCTCGCGACGGCGCTGGTCAGCGTCGTGGCCGGGTCGGCGTTCGGCGTGTGGTTCGTGCTGCGCCAGCTGAAGCTGCCGGAGCCGCTGCTGGACGTGCGGCTGTTCGCCCACCGCGCGGTCAGCGGCGCGCTTGGCGTCTTCCTGCTGGCCGCGATCGCGCTCGGCGGCGTGTACCTGTTGGTCACGCAGTACCTGCAGCTGGTGGAGGGGCTCTCCCCGCTGCGGGCGGGGCTGTGGGTGCTGCCGGGGGCGGCCCTGCTGGTGCTGGTCTCGACGGTCTCCCCGATCCTGGTACGGCGGGTCCGCCCGGGGTACCTCATCGCGGCCGGGCTGGCCGTCCAGGTGATCGGCTACCTGATGCTCACCCAGGTCGACGCCGTCGGCGGGCTGCCGCTGCTGGTCGCGGGCTTCATGGTGCTCTATCCGGCAGTCGCGCCGTCCATGGCGCTGACCACCAACCTCGTCGTGGGCTCGGTGCCGCCGCAGAAGGCGGGCGCGGCCTCCGGGCTCGCCACGACCTGCAGCGACCTGGGCATCTCGCTCGGCATCGCCGTCATCGGCAGCATCGGCGCAGCCGTCTACCGTACCCGGGTCAATGGGGAACTGCCCGGCGGCCTGCCACCAGAGGCCGTCGCGGCCGGCAGCGACAGCCTCGGCGGCGCGGTCTCTGCGGCACAGGGGTTGCCGGGCGAGCTCGCCGCGCAGGTCCTCGCCCCCGCTCGAGAGGCGTTCGCCGCCGGACTCAACGTGGCGGCCGTCATCGCGGCGGTCATCGCGGGCGGCGCGGCGGTTCTCGCGCTCCTCCGGCTGCGCCACATCCCGCCCACCGGCTGAGAAGGGAACTCACCATGGTGTCGATCCGTCGTGCGACGGCCGGTGACGCGGCGACCGTTCTCGGCTTGATGCGGGAGCTCGCCGAGCACCAGAATCAGGGGGCTGCGATCACCGTGCGCGTCGATCGCATGGAAGAGCTGCTCAGGCGCCCCGAGATCGCCTATCTGATCGCGGAGCGGGATGGGCGGGCGATCGGCTACGTGTCCTGGCTCGAGAGGGTAAGCCTGTGGTCGGGCGGCGATTACCTCGCGCTGGACGACCTCTACGTGCGCGCCGGAGAGCGCGGCCACGGGGTCGGGGAACTGCTGATGCGGGCGATCTCCGCTGCCTCGGACGGCAAGGTGATCCGCTGGGAGGTCGCCGAGGCCAACGTGGCGGCACAGCGGTTCTACCGGCGCATCGGGGCAGAGCTGGTCTCCAAGAAGATCTGCCGATGGCAGGCGGTGGAGTCCGGCGCCGCCGGGGAGCCATGACGGGTCCGCGGGTACGGCTCAGTGGGGGACCACTCCGCCCGCCAGGACCCGGCGGTAGGCGGTCACGCGGTCCTCGACGCTGTCCAGGCAGCAGCTGGAGCACTTCACCGCCTCGTCGGAGGTGTAGTAGAGGCAGCAGGTGTTGCGCAGGTAGAACAGTCCTTCGCGGTCGCCCTCGCGAAGTCTGATCACTTCGCCGAGCTTTTCCAGGCCGCCGATGGAGGCGGCGAGGAACTCCTCGTTGGCCCGTTGCAGCAGATCGACGTCGCCGCCGCGGCGGCTGGCGATGCAGAATGCCGCTGCGCACCCGTGCGCCACTCCGCCGTAGAGCTGACGTAGGCCCGCACGGGTGCGCGTACGCATGGCGTGCGCGAGCGGGAGAAGATGCTCGTCGAGCACCCAGGAGACAAGCGTGTCGACGGGCGCCTCCACGGTGCTCGGCTCGCGTAGCCCGACCGCCTCGAACCCGTGGTGCTCGGAAAGCCGGATGGCGACGTTGTGCGGTCGCATGTCCACGACCACCCTGTCGAGGGCCCATGCCAGCAGCGCGGACGCGGTCACGGTGCCCGCGTACACGGCCATGACGGTCAGCGCGGTGGCGTGATCCGACTTCTGGCCGCTGGCCACGCGCTCGGCTTCCAGCACGCGGGAGAGCTCCTCCGATGAGGGGTCGAGCAGCCGGTCGCATGCGATCCAGCCGTCGTGCGGCGTCAGGCCGCGTTCAAGCCGGAAGCGTTCGCCGAACGACTCCAGCCGCGAAAAGACGTCCATCACAGCAGGACCGCACTACGTATCACCATAGTAGATGATGGTACCCATAACGGGTATACGGTAGGAAGCGCTGCTCAGCGCTCGATGAGTGCGGAGATCACGCGCCGCATGCGCTCACGCAGGTCCGGGGCGCGCGGACCGCGGGTCAGAAGAAGCTGGTGTGCCGCGCCGACCATGGCGAGGGCCAGCGAAGCGGTGTCGGCGTCGGGAGGGACGCGGCCCAGCCGCTGTTCGGCCTCCAGGTAGGCGGTGAACATTCGTTCGCTGGCGTCCAGTTCGAGTGTGCCCTCGCCGAGCGCCTCGCCCAGGCGGGGCACGATGGACGGCCGGGCCAGCGCGAGTCCGGCCAGCGCCAGGAGGTTTCCGGCGCACAGCGTCTCGATGCCCGCCATCAGGTTGTCCGCCACGGTCGCGGTGCCGGCCCGGTCGGGCAGACCGTGCAGGCTCCGTGTCGCGGTCTGAGCTCGGTCGACGAACAGCGCGGCCAGGAAGCTGTCCAGATCGCCGAAGTGGTTGTGGAGCAGCCCGGTGGCGACCCCGGCTTCGCGGGTGATCGCTCTGCCGGTCAGCCCGGAGGGGCCCTCGCGCAGCAGGACTTGCTCGGCGGCGTCGAAGAGTTGCTGCCGGACTTCGGGGATGGTGACGCCACGCGGTGACATGACTCCGAACTCTACCCGCCTTGCCAGAATGAACACTCGCTCATACTGTATGAGCGAGTGTTCATTCTGAGGGAGAGGTATGGAGACGCGAGAGTTCTTATGGACGCGCGGGCATGTGTTCGCCCTGGTCGCGCTCTGCTTGGCCCAGGTGTTGGACGCGGTCGACACCACGGTGGTGAACGTGGCGCTGCCCGCCATCGAGGACGACTTGGCGTTCGCGGCGGCCGACCTGTCCTGGGTGGTGAACGCCTACCTGGTGCCCTTCGGCGGGTTCCTGCTGCTCGGCGGCCGGCTGGGTGACCTGCTCGGGCACCGGCGGATCCTGATGGGCGGCATCGCGCTGTTCACCGGGGCGTCGCTGGTGGCCGGGCTGGCGCAGAACGGCGGAGTGCTGATCGGGGCACGCGCCGCGCAAGGGCTGGCGGCGGCCCTGGTCGCGCCGATGACGCTGGCCCTGATCGCCCTGATCTTTCCCGAGGGGCGGGCGCGCAGCAGGGCATTCGCGGTGTGGGCGACGGCGACCGCGGTGAGCAGCACCCTCGGCCTGGTCGCGGGCGGGCTGTTGGTGGACGGCCCGGGCTGGCGGTGGATCTTCTTCATCAACGTACCGGTCGGGGGGCTGTTGCTGCTGGCCGGGCGTTTCCTCCCCGCGCCGGGCGCCGTTCGCCGGAAAGGCGACTTCGATGTCGTGGGTGCGGTGACCGCCACCGCCGGGGTCGGGCTGGTCGCCTACGCGGTGCTGAGCACGCAGTGGTGGCTCCTGCTCGCCGGCGTGGCGCTGCTGGCCTGCTTCGCCTTCCACGAGAGCGCCGTGGCCCGGCGGCCACTCGTCGACTTCGCCCTGCTCCGCAACCGGTCCGTGTCAGGAGCCAACCTGATCCAAGCGGTGCGGGCCGGCGCGCTGTTCGGAGCCTTCTACCTGGCCACGCTGTTCATGCAGCAGGTGCTCGGGACCTCGGCGCTGATGACAGGGCTGGCGTACATGCCGCTGACCGTCATCATGATCGGCGCTTCCTGGGCCGCCCCGCCGCTCGTGCGCCGCTTTGGCATCCGGGCGGTGGTCACGGCCGGGATGCTGGTCGCCGCCGGGGGGTTGCTGTGGCTGGGTGCGATCTCGCCGACGGGCGGTCTGCTGGGGAACGTGGTCGTGCCGCTGGTGGTCGCAGGCTCCGGGTTCGGGATCGTGATCGTTCCGCTCACCGACGCCGCGCTGTCCGGCGTCGCGCCGTCCGACAGCGGTGTGGCCTCCGCGCTGCTCAACGTCAGCGCTCAGCTCGGCGGCGCGCTGGGCCTGGCGGTGCTCGCGACCACGGCTGCCACGCGTGCCGGTGAGCGGCCCGACGCGGCGGCGCTCACCGACGGGTACGGCCTGGCCTTCGTCATCTCCGCGGTCCTGATGGCGCTCTGCGCCGCGATCGCGATGGTGTTCTTTCAAAGGAGACAAGCATGACGGCAAAACGAGCGATCATCGTAGGCGCGGGCATCGCGGGCCTGGCCGCCGCGCTGCGGCTGCGCCGGATCGGCTGGGAACCTCTCGTCGTCGAACGCGCCCCGTCGCGCAGGGAAGGCGGCTACGCGGTCGTGTTCTCCGGCCTCGGGTACGCCGCCGCGGAACGTATGGGCGTACTGCCCGCGCTCCAAGAACGTCAGGTCGACGCCTTCGACCTCGCCTACCTCCGCGCTGACGGCCGCCCGCGCTTCAAGGTCCCGCACACCACCGTGCGGCGCCTGCTCGGCGACAGCGGCATGGCCCTGCTGCGCGGCGACATCGAGGACGTGCTCTACGAGGCGGTGGCCGATCAGGCCCACATCAGGTTCGGCACCACTGCCACGGCCGTGGCGCAGGACGACGAGGGAGTCGACGTCACGCTCAGCGACGGGTCCACGGAAAGGGCGGATCTGCTCGTGGGCGCTGACGGCCTCCATTCGACGGTACGAGAGCTCGTCTTCGGGCCCGAAGAACGCCACCGGCGCGACCTCGGCCACGTGGTGGCCGCGTTGACCCTGGACAAGCTGCCCGACGGAGCGCCGGAGCGGGCGTTCACCACGGTCACGGCGGTCGGCAGGACGTTCACGGTCGCCGACCTCGGGCGCGGCCGGGTCGCCGCGTTCTTCACCTACAGCACCGAGGACCCCGACGCCGAGCTGGCCAAGGGGCCGCGCCGCGCCCTTCGGCAGGCCTATCCCGGCCCGCATTGGGCCATCCCGCGGCTGCTCGCCGACCTGCGTGAGGAGGCCGTCTACTTCGACAGCGTCAGCCAGATCGTCATGGACCGGTGGAGCCAAGGTCGCGTCGTGCTGCTCGGTGACGCCGCCTGGTGCGTCACGCTCTTCGCCGGGTATGGCTCCTCCCTGGCCGTGGGCGGCGCCGACCTGCTGGGCACCGAACTCGAACGTCACCCTGCCGATCTTCCCGCCGCGCTGCGGGCCTGGGAGAACGTGCTGCGGCCGGAGGTGCTCGAACGGCAGCGCAAGGGGCGTGCCAACACAGGGGTGCACGCTCCCCGTAACCGGCTCGAGCTCGCCATACGGGACCTGCCCCTACGGCTGGCCACCGTGCCTCCGGTGACCCACCTGCTCAGCCGCCACCTCAGCTTCCACAACCAGTGATATACGACTCTTCATAGTTGATATGGATGCCCCCCTGACCTGCGTTTAAAGGTGCAATCGAGGCCGTCGTCGGCGAGTTATTGTTGGCATGCCGTAGTATCTGTCGCATGACGCGAGCGTGCCGGGCGGCCCAGCGCCTGCTGCTGCTTCCAGGCATCTGGATGATCCACTGCCACAACATCTATCACGCCGAGTCGGGGATGATGACGCTGCTCGGCTACCAGCAGCTTTGACAGAACAAGGCGATCATGAAGCAGAGGGCGCGGATGTTATCGTCCGTCGCATGATCGAACTGATCGCTCCCACGGCACGACTGCATTCCTCGTGGCTCACGGCGCGTGACGAGTGGCAGCCCGGTGCTCACCAGGACGGGGCCGGCCTGCGACTGGTTGCTGACGATGACCTCAGCAGTCCGGAAGGGTTCGCCTCATGGGTGGAGCGACTGCGCCGGCAGTCAGACCGGTCGCTGCCCGTCGGAGAAGGCCGCGTGCACGCCACCCACTGGTGGATCGTCGACGGCGGGACCTACCTCGGAGCCATCGACCTTCGACACTATCTGAACGCCTTTCTGCTGGAAGGCGGTGGACACATCGGCTACAGCATCCGGCCTTCCGCCAGGAGACGAGGGATGGCCACGTGGGCGCTGGGAGCGGTGCTCCGCAAGGCGCCGGCGCTCGGTCTGGACCGGGTCCTTCTCACCTGTGACGACGGCAACGCCGCTTCGGCGCGCACCATCGAAAGCAACGGCGGTGTCCTGGAAGACGTGCGCAGCACCGAAATCGGGGTCAAGCGCCGCTACTGGATTGCTCTCGATGGCGCTGATCACAGCCGTTCATAGAGGGCAGCGACGAGCACGTAGACCGCGACCGGCGTACGACTTCCGTGCCCCTCACCCCGGACAGGCTCATGTAGAGGCTTGGAGGAGGCGGGTCGTGTAGGCGTGGGACGGGGATCGGGCCAGGTGCTCGGCCGGGCCGTGCTCGACGACCCGGCCTGCCTGGAGGACCAGGATGCGGTCGCACGACTGGACGGCCTCGCCCAGGTCGTGGGTGACGAGCAAGACGGCGAGGCCGCGTTCGCCGGCCAGGGACCGCAGCGTGGTGGCGATCCCCGCGCGGGTGGAGACGTCCAGCATGGAAGTGGCCTCGTCCGCGATGAGCAGCGCGGGGCCGCCGGCGAGCGCTCGGGCGATGGAGACCCGCTGGCGCTGGCCGCCGGACAGCTGGCCGGGGAAGCGGGCGAGGAACTCGTGATCGTCAGGAAGCCCGGCAGCGGTCAGCGATTCCCGTACGCGGCCGAGCCGCTCGCCGCGAGGCACTCCGGCCACCGCCATCGGCTCGGCCACCAGCGCCGCTACCCGCATGCCAGGATGGAGCGAATCGTAGGGATCCTGGTGGACGAAGCCGATCCGCCGTCGCAGGCGGCGCAGCGCACGCCCGGCCGTCAGCTCCCGGCCTTCGAGCGTCACGCGACCGGCGGTCGGCTTGATGAGACCGAGCAGAATCCGGGCGAGCGTGCTCTTGCCCGATCCGCTCTCGCCCACGAGGCCGACGATCTCGCCCGCGCTGATCTCGAGGTCGACGTCGCGCAGCGCGTCCACGACACGTGAGCGGGCGCGGTACGTGTGCCGGATGCCTGACGCGCTGACCACGGTGCTTCCCGGCGGGCTGTCGGTGCGGGGCACGTTCGGGTAGGAAGGGCGGTCCGGCTCGTCGTGACGGTGGCAGGCGACCTGCGCCTCTCCGTGCGCGACCAGGGACGGCGTCTCCTCGCGGCAGCGGTCGACGGCGAGCGGGCAGCGGGCCGCGAACGCGCAGCCGGGCAGGACGTGCCCGAGGGCGGGCGCGGAGCCGGGGATGCTGCCCCAGGCGACCGCGCGGTCGGCGACCGGGGTCGCGGTGAGCAGCCCCGCCGTGTAGGGGTGGGCGGAAGCCGGGGACAGCGCGCGAGCCGGGCGGACTTCGGCGAGGCGGCCCGCATACATGACGGCGACGCGGTCGGCGTACGGCAGCAGCCCGGCCAGGTCGTGCGAGACGATCAGCATGCTGGTGCGGAGCTCGGCCAGGAGGGCGAGGACCTGCCGCTGGGTGATGGCGTCCAGCCCGGTGGTGGGTTCGTCCGCGACCAGCAGGTCCGGCTCGCCGGCCAGGGCGAGCGCGATGGCCACCCGCTGGCGTTGCCCGCCGGACAGCTCGTGCGGATATGACCTGAGCATCGCCCGCTGGAGCCCGACGCGGTCGAGCAGGTCGGCGGGCTGGGCCGTGCCGCCGTGCAGGGTGAGCATCTCGGCGAGCTGGGCACCGATGCGGTGCACGGGGCTGAGCCCGCTCATCGCGCCCTGTGGCACGGTGGCGACGCGGGTGCCGCGCACACCTGTCCAGTCGGTCCGTCCGACCAGTTCGTGCTCGCCCAGCAGCGCGGACCCGCCGGCCTGTGAGGTGGAGGGGAGCAGGCCGAGCAGGGTGCGGGCCAGCGAGGTCTTGCCGCAGCCGCTCTCGCCGACCAGCGCCAGGATCTCGCCGTCGGCTATGTCGAGGTTGACGTGCGAGACCGCGGCCAGGCCGCCGTACCGGACGGTCAGGTCGCGTACTTTCAAGGTCATCGGGCAGCCTCCCGCAGGGCAGGGTTGAGCCGTTCCTCCACCGCGACGCCGATCAGGGCGAGGCAGAGCACTGTGAGCGTGATGGCGGCGCCGGGCGGCAGCGCCCACCACAGCCAGGCGTCGGACAGGAAGACGCCGTTGGTCTGCACCCAGTAGAGCGTGGTGCCCCAGCTCGGCGAGGTCGGGTCGCCGAGGCCGAGGAAGGACAGCGTGGCGTCGTAGATGATGGCGACCTTCGCGGTGCGGACGAAGACCGGGATGAGCAGCGGCCCGATGAGGTACGTGCCGTGGCGGGCCAGCAACCACCAGGCCGGTGCGCCCATGGCCCGCGACACCTCCAGATGGCCGCGGGACCAGGCGGTGAGCACGCCGGCTCGGAGCACGCGGGCGGGGACCGGCCACAGGATGAGCGCCAGGATCGCCGCCCGTACGCCGAAGGACTGGCCGAGGAACGCGGCCGCCAGGATGTAGAGGATCAGCTCGGGCAGGATCAGCAGGACGTCCGCGCCGCGCATGAGCGAGACCGACAGCCAGCGGGGGCCGATCCCGGCGGCGCCGCCGATGATCGCGGCCAGCAGCGTGGTGCAGACGGCGACGATGAACGCCAGGCTCAGGGACGTGCCGGCGCCCACGATGAGCTGGTCGAGCAGGTCTCGGCCGAGATCGTCGGAACCCAGCGGCAAGCCTGCCCGTGGCGGCGCGTACGGCTCGGCCACCCGCTCGCGCCCCGCGCCATCGGGCAGGACGACGCCATACACCGCGATGGCGACGATCGCGACGAGGACGCCTGCACCGATCACTCCTTGTGCGCCGAGCAGGTTCCGGCGCGGCGCCTTGAGGAACATCATCTCCGGCCTCCGGTTCTGGCGCGGGGATCCAGCAGCGGATACGTCGCGTCGGCCAGCGCGTTCATGAGCACCACCATGACGGTGAGCACCAGGAACGCCCCCTGCATGAGCGGGTAGTCGCGGGCCGTGATCGCGTCGAAGGTGAGCCGCCCGAGCCCGGGATAGGCGAAGACGGTCTCGACCACGATCGCCCCGGCGGCCAGGAAGCCGATCTCCAGCATGAGGATCGTGTGCACGGGCAGCAGCGCCGTGCGCAGGGCGTGCCTGCGCACGAGCCTGCCGTACGGCACTCCGCGGGCGTGGGCGTGCTGGACCGGCTCGCTGGTCAGCACGGTGAGCAGGGACGAGCGGGTGTAGAGGAACAGGTATCCCATGCCGGTGGCGGTCAGCGTCGTCACCGGCAGGACCAGGTGCTGCAGGACCCCGCCGGGCGTCACCCCGTCCGGCCCGGACGCGCCGTAGGTGGGCAGCACCTGGAGCTTCACCCCGAACAGGACGATCAGCAGCATGCCAAGCCAGAACTGCGGGACCGAGTCGGCGATCACCGCCGCGCCGAGCAGCCCGGAGCCCTTGCCCCGGCGGCGGCGCAGGGCGCCCGCGACGCCCAGCGTCACCCCCAGGACGGCGGTGACCGCGGTGCTGGTGCCCACCAGGAGCAGCGTCCACGGCAGCGCGTCCGCCAGCGCCTGGATGACGGGGCGGCCGTCCGACAGCGAGGTGCCGAGGTCCAGGGTGAACACGCCGGTCAGGTAGTCGAGGAACTGCTGGGGGAGCGGCCGGCCGAAGCCGTACTGCGTGGCGATCTGCGCGCGTTCGTCGGCGGTCAGCCTGGCCAGCGCCTCCGGGCTGCCGAACAGCTTGAGCGGGCCGCCCGGGAGCGCCCGGGGGAGCGCGAAGTTGAGCGTGAGCGCGACCAGCAGCACGGAGAGGTATTCGGCGAGCCTGCCGGCGATGTAGCGGGGGTAGCCGCGGCGGACGGCTTGGACGGCCGTCATCCGAGCCGGTAGTCGACGAGGGAGAACTTGTGCAGCGCGCCGGCGCCGTTCTGCCAGGTCCAGCTGCTGTAGACGTCCTTGCGGAAGGCGTAGGCGCCGTTGCGGTAGTACAGGGTGAGGAACGGCAGCTGCTCCGCTATCTGGGCCTGGAGCTTCTTGGCGGCCTCCGTTCTGGCCTCCATGGTGGGTGCGGCGGTCATGGTGGCGATCGTCTCGTCGACGGCCGGGCTCTTGAAGCCGACGACGTTGAGGCTGCCGTCGTCCGGGTCGGAGGCCAGGAGCTGGGCGATGGTGCCGCTGCTGAGCATGACGGGAGCGGACCACCCCCACATGGACATGTCGTAGTTGCGGCCCTTGCGGACGTCGTAGTCGGGCCAGACCTTGGCGTCGAGGGAGTCGGAGTCGAGCGAGGTGACCTTCACCGCGACGCCCACGTTCTTGAGCATGTCGCGGATCAGCTCGGCGCTGCGCAGCCGGTCCGTGGAGGCGCTCTGCACCAGCAGCTCGTACGACATGGGCTTGCCGTCCAGCACCCGGATCGCGTCCGGTCCCGGCTTGGCGCCGAGAGCGTCGAGCTCCCGCCTGGCCGCCTCGGCGTCGAAGATCGGCAGGAGCCGGTCGCCCTTGATGGGCGACTCCGCGTGGATGAAGCCGGGGTTGCCCGGGGTGCCCTGGCCGAGCAGCGCCGTCTTGACCAGATCGCCTGTGTCGATGGCCTTGGCCAGAGCCCGTCTTACCTCGGGGCGGTCGAACGGCGGTCTGGTCGTGTTGAAGGCCAGCAGCGTGGAGGCGAACTCGGTGCCCTTGACCACGCCGATGCCCGGCTGCCTTTCCAACGTCGCGAGCTGCTGCGGGGGCACGATGCGTGCCGACATGTGCACCTCTCCGGTGCGCAGGGCGGCGAACTGGGTGGACTCCTCCGGGATCACGGCCACCTTGATCGAATCCACTTTGGGCTTGCCCAGGGCATAGGCGGGGTTGGCGGTGAGGGTGTAGCCGCGGGCGTTGTCGTACCGGGTCAGCTTGTACGGCCCGCTGCCGACGGCTTTGTCCACCTCCGCCGTGCTCACCTTCCGCACCGACTCCCACAGGTGCTTGGGAAGGATCGCCATGTCGGCCAGGATCCGGCGCGGAAACTCGGGGTCGGGCGCCTTGAGCGTCATGGTCACGGTGTCGCCACTGGCGCTGACCTTCGCGATCGGGCGGACGTCGATCGACGAGTCGCCCTCCATGTTCTTGCGGTAGAAGTCGACGCTGAACACCACGTCGTCGGAGGTGAGCGGCTTGCCGTCGTGCCAGGTGACGCCCGGCCGGAGCGGCAGGGTGAACGTCTTGTTGTCGGAGGTCCTGATCTCTTTTGCCAGGAGCGGCGCGACGCCGTCGCCCCGCACGATCACCAGCGTGTCGAACAGGAGCTTCACCAGGTTGTTGCCCGGGTAGCCGGTCTGGTTGGTGAACGGCGTGAGCGTGCCCTCGTCGGAGGAGATGGCGATGGTGATGCTCTTCGCCTGCTGGCTGCCGGGGGCGGTGGGTGTCGTGCCGGTGCTGGATCCGCATGCGGTGAGGAGCGCGAGGGAGAGCAGTGCGGCCGTGGTTCGGTGGTACAACAAAACCTCCGGGGGGTATATGAGGTGCAGATGACCCCATCGGGGAGGGCGTGCGTTGCACGTGACTCTATAGGTCGGCTACGTAGATGCAAGAGCCCATTGTGTAAACACCGTAATTCGCATTGAGCTGCGATGACGTGTCCGTCCGGGGAGAGCTCCTGGGTGGAGTGAGCACACGACCTACTATGCCCACTAATAGTTGTGCCGGCCGTCGGCCCTGATCGCTCACCTGCGTGTCGCCGGTGGCATGCGCCTCCGGCGCGAGGTCGGAAATTTCCCGGCTTGGAATACGGTAGGGGGGTATGGTACGTTGCAGGAGTCGGAAAGGGGGAGACATGGTCGGATACAGCGACAACAAGCAGGACCAGCTGCGCCGGCTGCGCCGGATCGAGGGTCAGGTGCGGGGGCTGCAGCGGATGGTCGAGGACGACAAGTACTGCATCGACATCCTCACGCAGGTGTCGGCGGCGACCAGTGCCCTGCAGTCGGTCGCGATCTCCCTGCTGGAGGATCATCTGGCCCACTGTGTCGCCGATGCCGCCGCCCAGGGCGGGCCGGAGGCTCAGGCGAAGGTCAAAGAGGCTTCCGACGCGATCGCGCGGCTCGTGCGTTCTTGATGGACATCACTGGAGAGGGTTGATCGTTATGGCTACCGCTATCTACACCGTCAAGGGCATGACCTGCGGCCACTGTGTGAGTTCGGTGAAGGAGGAGGTCGGTGGGGTGTCCGGGGTCACCTCGGTGGAGGTGGACCTGGCCAGTGGCCTGCTGACCGTGAACAGCGACGGCCCGGTGGACGCGGCGCAGATCGTTGCGGCCGTGGAGGAAGCGGGCTATGAGGTGGCGAGTCCGGTATGAACGCGGCAACCAGGCTGGGTGCTTACGTCGTGGGGTTGGCCGTTGTCTTCGGTGGCGCCCTGGGGGTGGGGAGCGCGGTGGGGGAGGTCGGCCCCGCCCCGGCTCCGGCTTCGGAACACGGGACGACCCATTCGACTCCCGCCGCCGCCGACAGTCATGGCGGTCATGCGGAGCCCACCGCAACGGCGCAGGACGATACCCCTGGGGGGCTTCAGGTGTCGCAGAGTGGCTACACCCTGACCCCGTTGACCACCGTCAAGGCCGGTGAGCCGACGGATTTCCGTTTCACGGTGACGGGTCCTGACGGCAGGCCGGTGACCGATTATCAGGTCGAGCATGACAAGAAGCTGCATTTCATCGTGGTGTCGCGGGATCTGGCGAGCTTCCAGCATGTGCATCCGGAGATGGCCGCTGATGGTGTGTGGTCGGTGAAGCTGACGCTGGATGATCCGGGCGCTTATCGGGCTTTCGCCGATTTCGTTCCTGCCGGGGGGAGTGGTCTGACGTTGGGTGCGGATCTGCTGGTGGCGGGGGATTACGCGCCGCGGGCGCTGACGGAGGTCAGTCGTACGGCGACGGTGGACGGCTACACGGTGTCCCTGCAGGGAGACCTGGTGCCGGGGCAGGCGAGCAAGCTGACGCTGAGCGTGAGCAAGGACGGCAAGCCGGTGACCGACCTGCAGCCGTATCTGGGAGCGTACGGGCATCTGGTGGCGTTGCGGGCCGGTGACCTGGCCTACCTGCACGTGCACCCGGAGGACAGCGTCAAGGCCGGGCCGGAGATCACCTTCTACGCCGAGGTGCCCAGCGGTGGTGATTACCGGCTGTTTTTGGACTTCCAGCATGACGGCAAGGTCCGTACCGCGGACTTCACCGCTCAGGCCGGTGCCGGACAGCCCAAGCCCACGGCGGAGCCGAGCGCGAGCCCTTCTCACAGCAATCACGCGCATTGATCGCAGGACACGAGGAAAGGAGAGGCGATGTCTTCCCTGACTGAAGGCAGGGCTGTCGAGCTGTCGATCGGTGGCATGACCTGCGCGTCCTGCGCGAACCGGATCGAGCGCAAGCTGAACAAGCTCGAGGGTGTGAGCGCGACGGTGAA
>NZ_JBITHZ010000013.1:0-337972 GCF_044458585.1 Nonomuraea sp. NPDC050451 | reverse complement strand
CAGAGGAGTACGAGGCTCTCTACTACGCTCAACACCAACCCAGCGAACCCGCCGGAATCAACCGTTGAGGTCTCCATCAAAGTCGGGGCGGTTCAGACACGCCCATTCACCAGTGCCAGGACCACCGCATCTCCGCCACGCGTGCTCCAAGCTGCCCTGTGTACAGACGGCCCCGAGCCATGAAGGAGAGTCACGCCGCCTGGCCACGCATCCTCGTCTTGGCGCCTCTTGCGGCCACGACAGCAGCCGGCGCAGTGCCCACCTCTACTTGATCGTGAGAATTGCGTCGTAGGACCGAGCGAACCCGAATGACCAGTGCGGAATTGGAGGTGCAGAGCGACGAGCTGGGGAAATGGTGACGGCCATCGCTTGATCCTTCGAGGGCCTAAGTCGAGACCGAAGGAGAGCAAAGCGATGGCCGCAGACATCAGTCTGCCTTCCGAGTGGTGGTTCGCGAAGAGGATCTGCAACCGGTGACTCCGACTTTGTGCAGCCCACAATCAATGCTCTGACCAGCACAGACAAAGCCCCCACATCCCCGATTTCACCTAATATCTTCGTCGTTCCACTGAGATTCACTAGTTGAAGCAGCTGGCATTCGCGCGGAGAGGAAACCTCCCTCAGCCCGCTACGTCCACCGACTCCTGGACGCCGGGCGTCCCTCCGGCGAGCCAGCGGAACGCAAGATGTGAGGGTTTGTGATTGAGGCCGCGAAGGCACCCGGCTAGGTGGCATGGAAGACGGAGAGCGGTTCAGAAACGACGGGCTCTGCAGCGCCCATACGCTCCTCGAAAAGCGCCGGACATGTCCTGCGGCGGGAGCGGGGAGTGCGAGGGCCCGCTTACAAATGCCGGTCATGTCCCCTTCTCCCCTCCCCGCGGCGGGACGCAACCGGGGCGCCGGAGCACGGGGCCCGCTTACGGGAGTAAGTTTGCCTGCCTTACGTCTCAGCGGCGGTGATCTATGGCTCCGCCCGAACGGACGTCGCCATCTCGTCCCAGCAGTCCTGGCTGGTCAGACAATTGTCCCCGCACGACCACCGCTCACCCGACGGGACGTAACCGGCCGCTATCCAAGCGTGATGAACCGTTGCCCGGTTCCAAAGCTCTGTCGCGCCGGACGCCATCCACGTACATCGCGGCTGGCTGTCGGCGCATGGCTCGGCGGCCTGGCGGGCCGTCCCAGCCCGAGGGCCCTGTACCGATCGGGCAGCAACTCCTCAGGCCGTGGCGGCCGTCGCATCGGCTCGGTCCGGTCGCCTTCAGAGGTGGGTTGTTCATGCCTCAGTGCCAACCGTGGTGCTGTGGCTAGAGGGGGAAGTCGTCGTCTGGGAACGGGGGGTCGTCTGATTTATCGAGCTCGGGGGTTGTTGGGGGTTCCAGGGCGGCGGAATCGGGGGCTTTGGGGTAGGAGGCAAGCTGTTTGCGGAGGCGCCAGCCATTCGTGGTTCGTTCTATGTAGCCTGCGGCCGCCAGGCCGCCCAAGGCGCTCAAGGTGGCGTCCAGGCTTAGCCCTGCGGTGACCGCTATGGACGCGGGACCTGCGCCGCCTCGATTGGGGATCGCGTCGAGGACCTTTCGGGTGGGTTCGTTGAGTCTGTCTCTGGGGACTGCAGGAGCTCGGGATTGAGGGGCCAGGTCGTCGCCTATTACGCCGACCAGGTCGATCATCTCCTCCGAAGAGGTTACGCATATGGCTTTGCGGTCGCGGAGGAGTTTGTGGCAGCCGGCCGACATGCCTGAGGTGACCGGGCCGGGGACTGCTGCCAGGTGCCTGTTGAGGGACAGGGCGTGGGCGGCTGTGTTGAGGGCGCCGCTGCGTAGGGCTGCCTCCACCACTACGGTCCCCCTTGACAGGGCGGCTATCAGGCGGTTTCTGATGAGGAAGCGGGCTCGGGTGGGATGGACGCCGGGCGGGCACTCACTGATCACGACGCCACGATCTCTAACGGCTGCGAACAGGACTTCGTGGCTCGCCGGGTAGCAGATGTCGACGCCGCAGGCCAGGACGACCACTGTTGGTGCGTCGGCGGCCAGGGCTCCTCGGTGAGCGGCGCTGTCCACGCCGTGGGCGCCGCCCGACACGACGGTCCAGCCCGACTCACCGAGACCGACGCCGAACTCGGCTGCGATGTGGGTGCCGTACGACGTGGCGGCTCGTGCCCCCACAACCGCCACTGATTTGAGGCAGGAGAAGCGCAGGTCGGCCGTCCCATGGAGCCACAGCCCGAGAGGGCGGCCGGGGCCTAGCTGGTCCAGTTGGGTGGGCCATTCCGGGCTGCCCGGAGTGATCAATCGGGCTCCGGACTTTTCTCCGTTTTCGAGGTCTGCTGCTGGGTTGGCCGCTGCCAGGCGGGCGTGCCAGGCGTTGAGACGGGCGGTGAGGTCGGGGGGACGACCTTGATGGGCTTCCTGAGCTCGCTTGGCTTCCTGGGCTACGAACTCTGGCGGCAGAGTACGGGCGCGGATCGCCTCCACTGCCGATGAGGCCCCGTACTGCATCACTAGACGGCCCATGATGGGGTCGCCGACGTCGGCCGCTCTCATGAGCGTGGCTCTGGCCTCGGTTTCGCTCCTGGCCGAGGTGGACGGGGCCGCCGAGGTCGACGGGGCTGCCGGGGTGGATGGGGCTGCTGCCGGGGTGGACGGGGCCGCCGGGGTGGACGGGGCCGCCGGGGCGGCCGAGGTAGCGGCCGTAGCCGAGTTTGTGGCCGTGGACGAGCGCGCAGGCGATGGCACGGGTGCGGGCGCAAGCGCAGGCGGTGGCGCGGACGCAGGCACAGGCGCGGGTGATGGCGCGGACGCAGGCGCAGGCGATGGCGCGGGCGCAGGTGCAGTCAGTGGCGCGGACGCGGGCGCAGTCAGTGGCGCGGACGCGGGCGCAGGCGATGGCGCGGGCGCAGGTGCGGGTGGGGGTGGGGGTGGGGGTGGGGACGCAGGTGAGGGCATGGGCGGGGTCGGGGGCGCAGGCGACGGTGGGGGCGGGGGCGGCTGCCGGGGCGGAGGTGGGAGTGAGGTTGTGACCATGGTCTGGGTATTGGCCCTGTTCTGGGGCTTGATCACGGGCTGATGCTTGGTTTCAGTTTCGGGCGTGGTTGTGGGCTCATGCTGCGTGTTGCTGGTTATTGGGGCGGAGTGGGTTGGCTTGGGCGTTTCCAGCAGCTGATCGGTGGGAGCTATGCCGGTGCTGACGGCGACGTTTTCGCTCATGCCGGTGGCGGTGTCTATGGCGGTGCCAGTGCTGGCGCGGCTCGTGCAGGCGACCGCGGCGGTGCCATTGCCTGCGGTGATACCCGTTTCGGCGGAGGTGGGGAGGCTTGTGTGGGCGACAGCGGCGGCGCCCAGGTTGCCGACCGTAGCGGGGCTTGTGCAGGTGCTAGGGGCAGTGGCGGTGCCCGTGTTGGTGGACGGGGCGGTTTCGGCGGCTGCGGGCGGTTCGTTGGTCAAGGTCGTTTCGGTAGGCGCGTGGGTCGTGTCGGGGTCCGTAGGGGGGCTTGGTGGGGCGTCTGCTCCTGGTAGGCCGGCGGTAGCGGCTGCGGCTGGTGGAGGTAGGCCGGGGGTAGCGGCTGGTGGAGGTGTGAGGGGTGTGTCGGCTTCTGGGATTGAGCTGGGCATGAGGGCTCCTGGAGGGATGTGGGGCTGGGGGTGGTGGCGTAGAGCCGCGTGGGTGAAGGCCCGATCGCGGTGCGGGCGTGGGGTGGTGGGGTTGCTTTTGGGGTGGGTGTTAGGACTTCACTCCCAGCCAGAAGCTGAGGGCGGCGTTTGTTTCGTCCTCCTCCGGGGTGTCCTTGTCGGCCAGGTCGGCGAGGGTCCATGCGACGCGTACGACGCGGTCCAGGCCGCGGGCGGTGAGGGTGCCGGAGTCGAGGCAGGACGTCATGGGTTTCATGGCCTCGTTGGACGGGCGGTAGTCGGAGTGGAGCAGCGAGGAGGGGATTTCGGCGTTCGTGCGCCAGGGCGTGCCGGTCAGGCGTTTGGCGGCGCGTTCGCGGGCCAGGAGGACGCGTTCGGCCACCGTCTTGCTCGTTTCTACGAACTGGCGGTCGGCGAGGAGTTCGCGTCTGGACGAGCGGACCACGGTGACCTTCATGTCTATGCGGTCGAGGAGTGGGCCGGAGAGCCTGCCCAGGTAACGGCGCTTGATCGTGGGGGTGCACTTGCAGGTCTCGCCCTGGTCTTCGGCCTGGGCGCACGGGCAGGGGTTGGCGGCGAGGACGAGCATGAACCGGGCCGGGAACGTGACCGAGCCCGCGGACCTCGACACCGTCACGCGGCCGGACTCCAGAGGCTGCCGGAGAGCGTCGAGCACGTGGCGGGGGAACTCGGGGGCCTCGTCCAGGAAGAGGACGCCTCTGTGGGCGAGGGAGACGGCTCCTGGACGTACGATCGCGCTGCCGCCGCCGATGATCGCGGCGGACGTCGCCGTGTGGTGTGGGCTGACGAACGGGGGTCTACTCATCATGGGAGCGTTCGGCGGCAGGGCGCCCGCGACGGAGTGGATGGCCGTGACCTCCAGGGCGTGGTCGAGCTCCAGGTCCGGCAGGAGGGTGGGGAGGCGTTCGGCCAGCATGGTCTTGCCCGTGCCCGGCGGGCCGAGCATCCAGAGGTTGTGGCCGCCTGCCGCGCACACCTCCAGAGCCCGTCGGGCGACCGGCTGACCGACGACGTCCGCGAGATCCACCGCCGGGCCGTCGGTGGATTTGGGCAATTCGGCGCACTCCTCGACCCGGGGCTCGGGCTCGTCGTCTCCCCTGCGCAGCCACTCAACGAGCTGGCGGAGGTGGGCCACCGGGACCACTTTGACGTTGGGCACGAGGGCGGCCTCGGCTGAGTTCGCGGCGGGGACGACGACTGTGACGTCACCGTGTTTGGCCGCGCCGATGATGGAGGGCAGCACGCCGCGTACGGGCCTGATGCGGCCGTCGAGGCCGAGCTCGCCCAGGAAGAACGGCTCCGCGATGCGCTCGGCCGGGATCACGCCCGCGGCGCTCAGAATGGCCACGGCTATGGCAAGGTCGAACTGGGAGCCGCGCTTGGGGAGACTGGCCGGGAAGAGGCTGACGATGATGCGGGCGTCTGGCCAGGGATAGGTGCTGTTGACCATCGCGGACCTGACCCGGTCTCGGGCCTCGCTGAGCGCCGTGTCGGGGAGGCCGATGAGGTGGATGCCGGCCAGGCCGTTGCCCACGTCGGCCTCGACCTCGACGGTGCGGCCCGTCACTCCGATCACGGCCACGCTGCGCGTACGGGCCACGGCCATCTAGATCGCCCCCCGTACGTGGCTCAGGGCGAAGTCACCGGCGAAGCGCTCAAGGGCGATCACGTCCACCCGTACGGTGCGGAACGTACGCGGCTGCGCGGCCAGCCACTTGGCCGCGAGCATCCTCAGCCTGGCCAGCTTGACCCGGCTCACGGACTCCAGGGCTGTGCCGTGGGATCTGCCCGATCGGGTTTTGACCTCGACGACGACCAGGGTGGGGCCTTCCTCGGCGAGGATGTCGATCTCGCCGTGGCGACAGCGCCAGTTGCGGGCGATTATCTTCATCCCCTCGGCCTCCAGGTAGGTCACCGCTACCTGTTCGCCTTGTTTGCCGAGGTCTTGGTCGTGTTTCGCGGCCATATGCCACCTCCGTCGTCAGCCCGGTGCTGGTCTGGGCACCGACTTTCGTGGATGAGGGGTGGTGGGGGCGGGGCCGAACGGGGTTCTGGGGATGGCCGGGGTGGGTCAGGGGGCGACCTGTGGATAGCGCCTCGGCGGTTGGCTCGTTGGCGGATGGAGCGGGGTTGCGTATGCGCGGTTGTGGATGACGCGGTTCTGGATTCAGGGCTGGGTGTGGGGCTGCGGCTCCGCTGTGCTGGTCAGCGGGTAGTTCGGTCGGACGGCCCCTATGCGGGTGGGGACGCAGGTCTGCGGACGCGGTTCGGTCAGGCGGGGGCCGGGGGTCGGAGGGGGACCCGGTTTGGTGAGGGTTTGTGGTGGCGAGGGCTGTGGTGTGTCGCGTTGTGGGCAAGATTCCTTGGGCCTTGCGGCGCGGTGGGGCGGCGCGGTGGGGCGGCGCGGTGGGGCGGCGCGGTGGGGCGGCGCGGTGGGGCGGCGCGGTGGGGCGGCGCGGTGGGGCGGCGCGGTGTCGAGGCGCGGCGCGGTGTCGAGGCGCAGCGCGGTGTCGAGGCGCAGCGCGGTGTCGAGGCGCAGCGCGGTGTCGAGGCGCAGCGCGGTGTCGAGGGCGGATGTGGGCAGGGCTTGTGGGCATGATGTGGGTTGCGTGACTGTGCGCTGCCGGGCGTGGTCTGGGATCGATGCGGGCGGCCGTTTGGGGCTGTACGCCACGCTGAGGCATCCAGGCGCCACAGCGCTGTTTCTGGCGCGTGATGGAGACTCATGAGCGCGGTGCGCGACGTTGGCCGCCCCGCACAGGGCACGGTGTCGGCTAGGTGTTGCCGGCCGTGATGGTTGTTGGCGGTGCCGCTGCTGAGCGTTGTGCATAGCGGGCCGGGCTTGAGCGTGCCCTGGATGGGGCTGCATCAGAGCGAGGCGTGGTGGCGAACGAGCGGAAGGAACAGCTGGTTCGCAATGTGCTCAAGGGCTTGATCAGACGGCGCAGCTCGCTCGGAGATCATGTTGTATCGGATGAGCGCGCCGGGCATCGAGAGCACCGCCTCGGGAATCGGGGAGCCGCCTATTTCGCCTCGCGCCCGCGCGCGGTCGATCACCTGCTCGAACACGCGAGGAACGGTGCCCTTCACGTCGTCGGGTATCTCGTCGAGCTCGCTGAGTAGCCCCGTGGCGACGTCCACGCCGATCCGCTCTATCCGGTCGGCGAGCTCGTGCAGCAGGACGAAGACGTCACCGGCGAGGCTGCCGGTGTCGGGCACGTGTTCGGTGACCGTGCCCGTGTGGGCACGCACTGCCGCGTGTACGAGGGCGGCGCGGCCGGGCCAGCGGCGGTAGATCACGGCGCGGCTTGTTCCTACGGCTTGTGCCACGGCGTCGATCGTGAATGCGGCGTATCCCTCGCGCTGCAACTGCTCCCAGGCGGCCTCGAGGAGGGCGTCGTCCAGCTCGCGTCCACGGCGTCGCCGTGCCGGGCGGGATTCTGTCCGAGCTTCCACACGCTCAGGATACACGTGTATCTTAGAGAAATAAGATACACGCGTCTCTTATCTAGAAGGGGCAAGGATGGTGGAGCGAACGAGACTGGAGCCCTTGGGCCGGCCGCTGATTCGGCTGGCGCTGGTCGTGATCGTCGGCGGGGTCGCACCGCTGGTTGACACGACCGTGGTGAATGTCGCCCTGCACGCGATCAGCGCGGACCTTCAGGTGGGCACCGACGCGATTCAGTGGGTGGCGACCGCGTACCTGCTCGCCCTGGCCGTAACCGTGCCCGTCACCGCGTGGGCCTCCGACCGATTCGGCGCCAAGCGACTGTGGATCGCCGGGCTCGCGCTTTTCCTGACCGGGTCCGGGCTGTGCGCCCTGGCGTGGAACTTCGGGTCACTGGTCGTCTTCCGCGCCGTGCAGGGGTTCGGCGCGGGCGTCATGCTGCCGGTCCTGCAAACGATCCTGGTACGGGCGGCCGGACCGACCAGGACCGGCCGCGTACTCACCATCGTCATGCTCGTGAGCACCATCGCCCCGATCGCCGGCCCTCTCGTCGGTGGGGCGATCGTCAACTCGGACAGCTGGCGATGGGTCTTCGTCATCAACCTCCCCATCTGCGTCGCCGCGATCCTGCTCGCCCTCAACTTTGTGCCCCGTGCGCCGGCCCAGCCCGACAAACGGCTTGATCTTCCCGGGGTGCTCCTGCTCGGGATCGGCACCGCTGCGTTGCTCTACGCGCTCAGCGACGCGGCGGCCGACAGCGGCGACGCCGTAATTCGTATCTGGACACCGCTCGTTGCCGGAGTCGCGCTGACGATCGGGTTCATCGCCTGGAGCCTCGCCCGCGGGACGCGCGCCGCGATCCCTGTCCGGATCTTCGCGCACAAGGCGTTCAGTTCGGCCACCGCCACGTTGTTCCTCACCGGCGTCGCCCTCTACGGCGCGCTGTTCCTGATCCCGCTCTACTTCCAGCAGCAGCGCGAGATGAGCGCTCTCGCTGCCGGGACGGTGCTGGCCCTGCAAGGTGTCGGGTCGTTGCTGACCAGGTGGGTCGGCGGCGTGGTCGACCGCCTCGGTGCCAGACTCATCACCGTCGTCGGCGTCATCCTGTGCGCCGCCGCGACCCTTCCCTTCACGATCGCCACAGCCCAGACCAGCTGGGTGTTGCTCGGGATCGCCCTGATCGTCCGCGGAGGAGCGCTCAGCGCCGTCAACATCGCCATCACCGCCGACGCGTTCACCGAGCTCTCGCGCGAGCAGGTCCCCGCCGGATCTGCCGTCGTCCGCCTGGTTCAGCAACTGGGTGGCGCCGCCGGAACCGCGCTCCTGGCGACAGTCGTCACCGGCGTCTCCGCCACTGCTGGAACCGTCACCGGATTCCACGCCGCGTTCCTGTGGAGCATCGGCCTCACCGTGGCCGCTCTCATCCCGTGCATCTTCATCCCGGCATCACGCCCCACTGAGCCGGCCGCGCATACGAGAACGCGCTAGCGATGGCGACTGCATCTCCGGCGTCGTGGGGCACAGCCTGTCCCAGAGCGCGCCGTCGGCGGCCGGTCAAGCTGAGAGCGTACGGGGCCCCGCCTCGTTACCCCGAGAACCCCTCCTTGGGCATCTCGAGGTCCGCCTTGGCCAGTTCTTCCACGTTCACATCTTTAAACGTGACCACCCGCACGTTCTTCACGAACCGCGCCGGCCGGTACATGTCCCACACCCAGGCGTCCTGCATCTTCACGTCGAAGAAGACGTCGCCGTTCTCCGCGGTACGGACGTCGAGGTCGACCGAGTTGGTCAGATAGAACCGACGCTCAGTCTCGACCACGTATGTGAACAAACCGACGACATCCCGGTATTCGCGGTAAAGCTGCAGCTCCATCTCGGTTTCGTACTTTTCGAGATCTTCTGCGCTCATCGCGGTCCTCCTGTCGTACCGGTCCCCCGGTTCGCCTGGTCAGGCAACCCCGGCCCCCATTTCATTTTCACCCATCCCCCTCGCCACCGTGACGAAGGAGTATCGGTGATCAGGACACGGCCCGTGCGTTTCCAGCGCCAGCCGGTGTCCTGGTGTGACATACCCCTTGTGCTCGGCGAAGCCGTACTGCGGGTAGCGCTCGTCGAGCGCGACCATGAGGCGGTCTCGAGTCACCTTGGCCACGATCGACGCCGCCGCCACGCATGCGGCCACCTGGTCCCCCTTCCACACGGCCAGCGACGGCGCCGGGAGGCCCGGCACCGGGAAGCCGTCCGTCAGGATGTACTCCGGGTCACAGGGCAACTGTGCGACAGCCCGCCGCATTCCTGAAACGTTGCATTTGTGAAGACCTTTAGCGTCGATCTCCCCCGGCGGGATGATCACCATGCCGATGTGGGAGACGCGGACGATCTGGTCGTACAGACGTTCGCGCACCGCCGGGGAGAGCAGCTTCGAGTCGCCGAGGCCGTCGATCTGCCTGCGCAGGATCACGGCCGCGACGACGAGGGGCCCCGCGCAGGCGCCGCGGCCGGCCTCGTCGACGCCCGCGATGGGGGTGAGGCCGCGGCGGGCGAGCGCCCGCTCATAGGCGTAGAGTCCGGAATCGCGCCGGACGACGCTTGGTCGAGGGCGGAACGCAACTGTCATGACAGAGGCAGCGTACGCCCCATACGCCGCGAACCGCGACCGAAAGCGACCGCTATTTGACCTTGTCGAAAGTGTCAGGACGGGAGAAGAGATACCCCCGGGACAGCGGCCAGTAGCGCACCACGGCCTTGCCGATCACGTCGTTCTCCGAGATGAACCCGCCTCCGGCCTCGTCCATGTGGGCCCGCGAGTCGGCCGAGGCGCTGCGGTGGTCGCCCATCAGCCAGAGCTTTCCGGGCGGCACGGTGACGTTGAACTTATCGCCGGAAGCGTAATCGCCGGGGTAGAGGTAGGAAGTCTCCTCCAGCGGCGTGCCGTTGACCGTGATGCGCTTCTTGGAGTCGCAGCACACCACCTTGTCGCCGCCGACGCCGATGACCCGCTTGATGGTGTCCTCGCCGTTGTTCCAGCCCTTGAAGACCACGATGTCGCCGCGCTCGGGCTTGCCCGCCAGCTTGTTGACGAACACCCGGTCGTTGACCAGCAGCGTGTTCTCCATCGAGACGGACGGGATGTAGAACGAGCCGACCACGAACGCCTGCAGCAGCAGGGCGATGCCGACGCCCAGCACCAGCAGCAGCACCGTCTCGCGGAAGCCGCCCTTCTTCTTCTCTTTCCCCACGCCCTCCGCCTTCTTGGTGACGGCCATCAGCGCTTCCTCCCCCTCCAGCGGCGACGGACCAGGACCAAGGGTAGGGCCAGCCCGAACCCGGCGACCAGCGGTACGGAGCCACCGAGCGCATGAAGCGCCGGTTGCCCGAACGTATCCGGAATGTCGATCGAGGTCGCCCGGTTGAACGGCCAGACGATCACGAAGGCCCGCCCGATGACCTGGCTCTCGGGGATGGAGCCGCCGCCCGCGTCACCGGTGTGGGACCGGGAGTCGAGCGAGACCGACCGGTGGTCGCCCATCACCCACAGCCGCCCCTCCGGCACCGTGATGTCGAAGAACTTGTCGGACGGCACGTTGCCCGGATAGAGGTAGCTCTCCTCGTCGATGGGCGTGCCGTTGACCGTGATGCGATTCTTGGGATCGCAGCACTTGACGTGGTCACCGCCGACGCCGATGACCCGCTTGATGTAGTCCTTCTCGCCGGGCACGAGGCCGAACGCCGTGCCGACCCAGCGGAAGAAGGCCGCGACCGGGTTGGACGGCTCCTCCATCTGGAACTCACCGTCCCAGGAGTCGACTCCCGAGAAGACCACCACGTCGCCGCGCTCGATGTCGCGCGTGTGGTAGACGAGCTTGTTGACCAGGACCCTGTCGTTTTTCAACAGGGTGTTCTCCATCGACTCCGACGGAATGTAGAAGGCCTGGACCACAAACGTCTTGATGATCAGGGCCAGCACCAGGGCCACGACGACAAGAACGGGAAGCTCTTTCCAGAACGACCCCTTCTTCTCCTTTTTCTCGCCTTTAGCTGGCTTCTGAGTCTCTTCGGCGACCACGTCCACCTCGTCCTCGACAGGGCGGCGCGCCGCGCCGTGCTCCTGGCTCTCGCTAGTCATCGCTGACGAGCCTAGATGATGCTTCGGCTCGACAAGCCTCGACCGACGTTACACCCATGCACGAGTCGCTCCACATAAAGGAAACGGCCCTGTAAAGCCGAATGGCCCGCGCGAGTGCGCGGGCCATGAAAAGACCGGGCTACTTGGCGGCCGTCGTCTCGCGCTTCTCGCGGATACGGGCGGCCTTGCCGCGCAGGTCGCGCATGTAGTAGAGCTTGGCCCGGCGCACGTCGCCGCGGGTCACGAGCACGATCTTCTCGATGACCGGGCTGTGCACGGGGAAGGTGCGCTCGACGCCGACGCCGTAGCTGACCTTGCGGACCGTGAAGGTCTCGCGGGCGCCGCTGCCCTGCCTGCGCAGCACGAAGCCCTTGAAGACCTGGATACGGGAACGGTTTCCTTCGACGACTCGTACGTGAACCTCGAGCGTGTCACCGGGACGGAAGCTCGGCACGTCGCTGCGCAGCGTCGCCTTCTCGAGCTCCTGGATCTTCGTGTGCATGAGAGCTGTCCTCAAGTTCTCGTGAGCACGCGGAGGTCCACCCGGCCGAAGCTCGTGGCGGACGCGCTTGCTGTCTCCTGGCCCGGGGTCGCTCCGCCCGGGCATGACGAACCAACCAAATGGTGGTTGGCATCGACTCAGTTTGCCATATCTTCGCGCTCGACGCGAAACGACAGCTCCTCGAGGAGCTTCCTGTCGTGCTTGTCGAGCGTGTCGGGGTCGAGCGCGGCCGCCAGCTCCGGCCGGTTGCGTACGGTACGGCGCAGCGCCTGGTCACGCCGCCATCTGGCGATTTTTCCGTGATGCCCGGACAGCAGCACCTCAGGCACTTCATGCCCCCGCCAGACGGGCGGCTTGGTGTAGACGGGGCCCTCGACCAGATTCTGCATGGATCCGGGCGCGAAGGAGTCGTCCACGGCCGACTGGGCATTGCCGAGCACGCCGGGCAGCAGCCGCCCGATGGCCTCCACCATGACCAGCACCGCCACCTCGCCCCCGGCCAGCACATAGTCGCCGATGCCGACCTCGTCGACCCGCAGCCGGGAGCCGTACTCCTCCATGACCCGCGAGTCGATGCCCTCGTAACGCCCGCACGCGAACAGCAGCCACGGCTCCCCCGCCAGCTCCTGCGCCAGCTCCTGGGTGAACGGCCGCCCGCTCGGGGTCGGAACGATCATCCGCGGCGCGCCGTCCCCGGCCACGGCGTCGATGGCCTCGCCCCACACCTCGGGCTTCATGACCATGCCCGGCCCCCCGCCGTAGGGGGTGTCGTCCACGGTCTTGTGCACGTCGTGGGTCCAGTCACGGAGCTGGTGTACGCGTACGTCGAGCGTGCCGCGCTCGCGGGCCTTGCCGATCAGCGAGACGTCGAGCGGCGCGAAGTATTCAGGGAAGATCGAGATGATGTCGAGCCGCATCACAGCAGGCCCTCTGGCGGATCGACGACCAGCCGCCCGCCTTCCAGGTCGATCTCGGGCACCAGCGCCTTGACGAACGGGATGAGCGCCTCGTCCGCCCCGGCCCTGCGTACCACCAGGAGGTCCTGGCCGTGGTGCAGGACGTCGGTGACCTCGCCCACGGTCTCTCCTGCGGCGGTCTCCACCGTCAGGCCGATGAGCTGATGATCGTGGAACTCGTCGGGGTCGTCGGACGGCACCACCTCGGCCGAGTCGATGACCAGCATGGTGCCCCGCAGCTCCTCCGCGACGTCGCGGTCGGCGACCCCTTCGAAGGTCAGCAGCAGGAAGCCCTTGTGCCAGCGGCGGCCCGCGATGACGAGCGGCCCCTTGCCGGCGGGATCCGTGGCGATGGACGTGCCCACGGCGAAACGCAGCTCGGGATCGTCGGTGCGTACCTCCACGGTCACTTCACCGCGCACCCCGTGCGGACGGCCGATCCGGCCGACGACCAGCTGCAACATGAACTCCTAACGCAAGCGCCCCCATCGGCCGGCAAAGCCGATGAGGGCGCGGAAACCTGACGCTAACGGACTGCTTCGTGCAGGTCGAGCAGGTCGACCCGTACGTACTTCCCGTCGGCCAGGGCGTTCACAACGGTGCGCAGCGCCTTGGCGGTGCGCCCGCCGCGTCCGATGACCTTGCCCAGGTCCTCGGGGTGCACCCGGACCTCCAGGACGCGCCCGCTGCGAATGCGGCGTGCGCGGACCCGGACATCGTCTGGATGTTCGACGATGCCCTTCACGAGGTGCTCGAGAGCCTCCTCGAGCACGTCAGGCCTCGCCCTCGGTCTGGGTCTCGGCGGGGGCCTCGGCCACTTCCTTCTTCTTGGCCTTCCTCGGCGTGGTGGCGGCCGTGCCGGTGTCGCCACCGGACAGCGCCTCCTTGGCCGCGGCCTCGTAGAGGGCGTGACGGTCGGGCGCGGGCTCGGCGACCTTCATCGGCGCAGGGGCGGGCTCGCCCTTGAACTTCTGCCAGTCGCCGGTGAGCTTGAGCAGCTTCAGGACGGGCTCGGTCGGCTGCGCGCCGACCCCCAGCCAGTAGGCCGCACGCTCGGCGTTGACCTCGATGCGCGAAGGGTTGTCCTTCGGGTGGTACAGGCCGATCTCCTCGATCGCCCGGCCGTCACGCTTGGTGCGGCTGTCGGCGACGACGATGCGGTATTGAGCGTTGCGGATCATGCCGAGCCGCTTGAGCTTGATCTTGACTGCCACGGGTGTGGTCTCTCCTGCATTCGAGCGTGGGTGAACGGCATCTCGCCGAGTGGGGCACGACAAGACGACGCTCCAGGGACAGGCGCGTCCGGCGGGAGGTGAGAGGGCACCCGCCTGGTCACGATGTTCCAACATGCCATTGTGCCAGATCGACGGCACTGCCATCGACGTTCCGTCACGACGCGCCGCCTCCGTCCGTGCCCGAACGGCTCCCGGAGGCTCAGCGGCGCTTGCGACCTGGCCGCATGTACGGCGAGCGACCCGCCCATGCTATCCCGCCGGCGCATGATCCCCGGCACACGCGAATGGGGCGCCCGATACCGCAGGGCAGACGGGCGGGGGCGGCGTGCGCGGGCGCTCACGGTGACGGGCCGGGCCGGGCCGGCGGGAAGGTGGGGCCCACAGCCGCAGGGCCGAGAGCGCGCCGCCGCGGGCTCCAGGGTGGGCGACTGCCAACACAGAAGCCCCAGGAGAAGGCGCCGAAAGCGGGGCACATGCCACTGGAAAAGCTACAGCGCGGACCGCGGGGGCCAAGGCCGCCGATAGCCCGGGGTGGACCGCCGCCGGGAGCCCTGGGCACGCCACCTCCGGAAACGGAGTGGCGCCGCCGGGTGAGGGTCCCGGCGGGGGTTACTTCTGGCCGGGCAGGCGGAACTTGGAGGGGTCGAAGCCGGGCGGCAGCTCCACCCCCGGAGGCAGCTTGCCCCCCAGGTTGCCCAGCAGGCCGCCGCTCTTGGGCTCGGCCGCCGGAGCCTCCTCGGCGGCGGAGGCCTTGCCGAGGGCCGCCTTGCGCGGGTCGCCGCTGACGCGCCGCCCCTTCTTGGCCTTCTTCTGCGCCTTGGCCGCCTTGCCCCGGCCGCCCGGCATGCCGGGAATGCCCATGCCGCCCGCCATCCGCTTCATCATCTTCTGCGCCTCGAAGAAGCGGGTGACGAGGTTGCTGACGGCGGTGACCGTGACGCCGGAGCCGGCCGCGATGCGGGCCCGGCGCGACCCGTTGATGATCTTGGGGTCCTGGCGCTCCCCGGGCGTCATCGAGCGGATGATGGCGGCGATGCGGTCGAGGTCGCGGTCGTCGATGGAGTTGAGCTGGTCGCGCATCTGCCCCATGCCGGGCATCATGCCCAGCAGGTTTTTGATGGGCCCCATCTTCTGGACCATCATCATCTGCTCGAGGAAGTCCTCGAGCGTGAAGTTTTCGCCCGACGTGAGCTTGCCCGCCATCTTGGCGGCCTGCTCCTCGTCGAACGTCTTCTGGGCCTGCTCGATCAGGGTGAGGATGTCACCCATGTCGAGGATGCGGGAGGCCATCCGGTCGGGGTGGAAGGCGTCGAAGTCCTCGAGCTTCTCGCCCGTGGAGGCGAACATGATCGGCCGGCCCGTGATGTGCCGCACCGACAGGGCGGCGCCACCGCGGGCGTCGCCGTCGAGCTTGGTCAGCACGACCCCGTCGAAGCCGACGCCCTCCATGAACGCCTGCGCCGTCGTGACGGCGTCCTGGCCGATCATGGCGTCGACCACGAACAGGACCTCGTCGGGCGAGACCGCGTCGCGGATGTCGGCGGCCTGCTTCATCATCTCCTGGTCGATGCCCAGGCGGCCGGCGGTGTCGATGATGACGATGTCGTGCAGCAGGCGCTTGGCCTCGTCGATCGACGTGCGGGCGACCTCGATCGGGTCGCCGGTGCCGTTGCCCGGCTCGGGGGCGTAGACCGCGACCTCGGCGCGCTCGCCCACGACCTGGAGCTGCTGGACGGCGTTGGGGCGCTGCAGGTCGGCGGCGACCAGCATGGGCGTGTGGCCCTGCTCGCGCAGCCACCTGGCCAGCTTGCCGGCCAGGGTGGTCTTACCGGCGCCCTGCAGACCCGCCAGCATGATCACGGTCGGCGGCGTCTTGGCGAGGCGGAGCCTGCGCGTCTCGCCGCCGAGGATCGCGATCAGCTCGTCATTGACGATCTTGACGACCTGCTGCGCCGGGTTGAGCGCCTGGGAGACCTCGGCCCCGCGGGCGCGCTCCTTGACCTGGGCGACGAACGCCTTGACCACCGGGAGCGCGACATCGGCCTCCAGCAGGGCGATGCGGATCTCGCGGGTGGTGGCGTCGATGTCGGCATCGGACAGCCGGCCTTTGGACCGGAGGGAGGAGAAGACCGATGTCAACCGGTCGGATAGCGTCTCGAACACGTGGTTGGCCAGTCCTCGAAGCGAATGAACGTCTAAGACTCCAGCCTATCCGCTCCGCTAGCCGCTCCAGCCTGGCACGGCCATGCGGACCGAGAGCGCGTGCTCGACCAGGTTGATCAGCGCGGTCTTGACCGAGTCCTTGGAGCGGGCGTCCAGGCGCACCATCGGGATGTGCGGCGCCAGGGTCAGGGCGTCACGCACTTCGGTGTCGCTGTGGGCGTACTGGCCGTCCCAGCCGTTCACCCCCACGATGAACGGCAGCTGGGCCTCCTCGAAGTAGTCGATCGCGGGGAAGCTGTCCGCCAGGCGGCGCGTGTCCACGAGCACCACCGCGCCGATGGCACCGCGGACGAGGTCGTCCCACATGAACCAGAACCGGTGCTGTCCGGGCGTGCCGAACAGGTACAGGATCAGGTCACGATCGAGCGAGACGCGGCCGAAGTCCATGGCGACGGTCGTGGTCGACTTCAGCGGCGTCATGCCCAGATCGTCGATGCCCTTGGAGGCGTCGGTCATGACGGCCTCCGTGGTCAACGGCATGATCTCCGACACCGCGCCGACGAAGGTCGTCTTGCCCACCCCGAACCCACCGGCGACCACGATCTTCGTCGAGGTCAAACCGGGGCTAGAGCCTGCGAAGTCCACTGAGCACCCTTTCCAGCAGGTTGACGTCCGGCCTACCCGCATCCAGCTGCGGCTGATGCACCCGAACCAGGCCCTCGGCCGCCATATCCGCGATCAGAACACGCACCACACCGAGCGGGATCCGCAGCAGCGCCGAGACCTCAGCCACCGACCTGACCTGCAGGCACAGCTGGCTGATCGCCTTGTACTCCGGGGTGATGTGCGAGAACTCCCGGTGCTCGGCGGTCGCCGAGGACACCAGGGCCTCCATGGCCAGCTTGACCTTGGGCGCGGTACGCCCGCCGGTCACGGCATAGGGCCGCACCGGCGAGGCGGGGTCGTTGCTGGGCGGCGGCGGAGGGGGAGGCTGCCAGCTCCCACTGTTCTGGGAATCCCACGCACCGCTGTTATGGGAGTCCCAGCCGCCGCTGTTCCATCTCGGGTCTGTCACCTACATCACCTGGTCTGGCTGGCGCGCAACTCAGCACGCACAGCCGGGGTAAGCACCTGCCCGGCGCGATCAACCATCAGCGTCATCTGATACGCCACCAGACCCATGTCACAGTCCGGGGCCGCCAGCACCGCCAGGCACGAGCCGTCGCTGATCGACATGATCAGCATCAGCCCGCGCTGCATCTCCACGATCGTCTGATTGACCGGACCGCCCTCGAACACCCTGGCCGCGCCCTGCGTCAGGCTCACCAGGCCCGACGCGATGGCAGCCAGCTGGTCAGCCCGGTCAGCCGGGAATCCCGCGGAGGCCGCCAGCGGCAGCCCGTCGGAAGAGACGACCACCGCGTGAGCGACGCCAGGAACGGTGCTGACGAAATCGGTGATTAACCAGTCCACCCCACGTGCCGACTGGCTCAAGTCATTCATGCGCGCTCATCCCTGCTTTCAACACTTCTCGGACCGGAGGGGTACGTCCTGCCCTCGCTGATGTCGTCACGTGCCGCCCTGAACCCCTGCTGGAAGCTCGAAAGACGGCTGCGCACCCGCTCCGGCGAGACCGCCGGCATGGGGGCGACGCCCTTGGGCGCCGAGACGGTGTCGGCCGAGCCGGGCACCAGGTTGGCCTTGGGCACCCGCTTGGGCAGCCCCGCCGCGGTCGCACCGTCACGTACCGGCTCGACGACCGCCTCCGCGGCGCTCCAGCCCGCGTCCGCCTTGGCGGAACCCCAGGTGGCGGCGCCCTCGTTGCCGTGCTCGAACCAGGCCGACTCGACCGAGGCGAAGATCGGCAGGTATTCGTCGCCCGAAGAGGCGGGCTTCACGGCCGGGATGGGACCGGTGGCCGCCGACTCCGTTTCGGGGAAGTCGTACTTCGGCTGCCCCATGTCCATCTGGTCGCCGCCGAAGGGCCGTCTCGGCAGGGAGGAGTTGCTGTTGTCCTGGCCCCATTCGCCCGGCCGGCTGTTGGAGTTGCGCGCCGGCACCCAGACGTCAGAGGTGTCGTAGCCGCCGCTGCTGCTGCGCGGGTCGGACGGCCAGCCCACGTCCATGCTCGGCTGGGCCGAGAAGGACGGCTGTGAGGGGAACGACGGGTGTCCCGGTCCTGGCTGGTAGCCTCCCGGACCCCACTGGGGGGCGGGCGGCGGCGGCACGGGAGGCATCGGGGGCTGCATGGGAGGCATGGAAGGCATGGATGGCATGGCCGTACGAGCGCCGAAGCTCTCGTCGAACGAGTCCAGGGTGCCCATGCCGTTGCTTCCGGGGGTCGCGTAGGCGGGAGACTGCGAGCCGAGCAGCGCTTCCGGCATCAGGACCATGGCGGTCAGACCGCCGGTGCCGTGGGGGCGCAGCTGCACCCGGATGCCGTGCCGGTGCGCCAGCCTCGCGACCACGAACAGGCCCATGCGGCGCGACACCGACACGTCCACGGTGGGGGCGTCCATGAGGCGGTCGTTGGCGATGGTGAGCTCGTCCGGAGTCATGCCGATGCCGGAGTCGCTGATCGACAGCATGACGCCGCCGCCGTCGATCCGGCTGCCGGAGACGGTCACCCTGGTCTCGCGGGGCGAGAACGACAGGGCGTTCTCGATCAGCTCGGCCAGCAGGTGGATGACGTCGTTGACGGCCTGGCCGGCCACGGCGACGCCGTCCGGAACCTGGAGGACGACCCGCTCGTAGTTCTCGACCTCGGACAGCGAGGCGCGGGCGACGTCGACCAGCTTGACGGGCTTGCTCCAGCGGCGGGGCGGGTCCTGGCCCGCGAGGACCAGCAGGTTCTCGCTGTTGCGCCGCATGCGGGTGGCCAGGTGGTCCAGCTTGAACAGGTTGCCGAGCCGCTGCTCGTCCTGCTCGCCCTGCTCCAGCCCGTCGATCAGGGTGATCTGCCGTTCCACCAGCGTCTGGCTGCGCCGCGACAGGTTCACGAACATCGCGTTGACGTTGCTTCGCAGGCGGGCTTCCTCGCCCGCCAGCCGGACCGCCTCGCGGTGGATCTCGTCGAAGGCCCGCGCGACTTCACCGATCTCGTCCTGAGAGGCGACACCGATGGGCTGGACGTCGACGTCCCCGACCGACTCCGACTCACGGAGCTGGCGGACGGTGTCGGGCAGCCGGCGGCCGGCGATGAACAGCGCCTCCCTGCGCAGCCTGCGCAGGGGGCCGCTCAGCGAACGCGCCATGAACACGGTGACCAGCAGCACGAGGATGAGCAGGATCAGGATGCCGACCGCCACGATGACGGCGCTCTGCTGCTCGGCCCCTTCCAGGGTGCGGCTGCGGAGCACGATCGAGTCGGCGACGCGCTGCTCGACCTTGCGCATCCCGTCGATGGTCTCGCTGATGGCGGCGAACCAGTCCTTGCCGTCACGGGTGAGGCCGAGCTTCGGGTCCGACACGTTCCGTGGTTGCCCCAGGCTCTGCAGGAACAGGGCTCGGGCGGCCAGGATCTCCGCGCGGTCGACGGCCTTGCCGCTGACGGTGTCGTCGTACGCCTGGCGCAGCTCAAGGGGGACCTGCGCGCGGAAGGTGGCCAGCTCACTGTTCTTCTGCGCGCGGGCGGCGATGAAGGAGTCGAGCTCGACGCGGCCGAATTCCCTGGTGGCCAGGGCCGCCACGAGCAGCGCGCGCTGCGTGGAGACGTACTGCTTGGCTCGGGTGAGCGCGGCGAAGCCGGAGACGCTCGCCGAGAGCTCCTTGTCGACCGCACCTTGGTCGATGGTGTCGTTCAGGGAGAGGAGGTCTGTGATGAACCGGTCGTAGAGCTCGATGACGGAGTTCACGTCGAGCTGGGAGTCCATCGCGTTCTTACGCGCGGTGTCGAGCTCGTTGAGACGGTTCTTGATGCGCAGGGCCTCGGGGGCCTGAGGGCTGTCGGAGGTCGCCAGGGCGTCGACGCTGCCCTTGACCTCGGCGACGAGCTTGTTGACCGGCTCGTACTGATCGGTCACTTCGGTCCTGCCGGCCTTGCGTCCGAGGGCGACGAAGCGCGCGGTGTAGTCGCGCTCCACCTCGACCTCGTGCGCGAGGGCGGTCAGCCGGCTCGCCAGTACGGCGACCTCGTTGACCTGTGCGTAGTCGCCGGCGCTCGCGATCGAGGTGGTGACGCGCAGGCCACCGAGCACGAGCGCGGCGAGGGTCGGGATGACGACCAGGACCAGGAGCTTGGAGCGCACACGCCAGTTACGCAGGGAGAAACGCGATCCCGTCCGAGCCTTCCCAGACTCGCCCGCAACGCCTGGGGCGGCCGGCTGCTGTGGTCCGCCAGACGCGTGTCGGGGGGCTTCCTCTATTAAGCCCGGATCCCCGCCCACAGAGGGGACAACACTCTTCACTTGCCTCCGCAACCTCTCCTCGGACGGTCTGGTGCACGAAGATCACGTTATGCAGGTTGTTTGCGGTGTGACGCCGACGCACCCTTGGGGCGAGAGCTTATTGGAGCACATCAACACGAGATCGGCCAATAGCGCAAAGATCACGGTCGACACACAGCTGCACATTTTACGCAAATCACAACACCTGCCACAGGCCCTCTAAGTCAAGCCGGGTCCGAGATAAAAATCGGACAAAAAGGATATATTGCCACATATGGTGATATATCTTGTTAATTTTAGGAGTTCCCGGTGCATCGGGAACTACGGGCTGCGCTAGGGTTCACCCGTCGCTGACACCCTCAGTTACCAACACCCCCACCCCCATGGGTTCATAAGGAGACGCGTAATGCGGTTCGGTGCATTAGGGCGTAGTGCCCTGATTGGGCTTGTGAGCACCCTCGTCATCACCGGGTGTTCAAGTTCCGGCGACAAACCAGAAAGCTCGAGTTCCGCGGCCGGCGGCATGAAAACCGACCTGTTGGTCGGACAGTATCCGGGTGCGGACTCTGCGCCACTGTTCATCGCCATGGAGCGCGGCTTCTTCAAGGAAGAAGGCCTCAACGTCAAGCAGGAGCCCATCCAGGCTCCCCAGGCGGTGCTCCCCAAGCTCTCCAACGGCCAGATGGACGTGGTGCTGGGCAGCTACGCGACCATCCTGACCATCCAGCAGTCGGGCTCCGAGAAGTTCAAGTACATCGCCGACTCCTACCAGGGCGCGCCCGGGGCCTTCGGCATCATGGTCAAGAAGGACTCCCCGATCAAGCAGGTCGCCGACCTGAAGGGCAAGAAGATCGGCGTCAACATCGTCGGTGGTCTGGGCACGCTCACGATGAGCCCCCACTTCAAGATCGCCGGTATTGACGCCACCAAGGACATCACCTACGTCGTGATCCCGACGACGGAATGGATCTCCTCGCTGGACAAGGGCAGCGTCGACGCCGTGTGGATGACGGACCCGTACGTCAGCCAGGCGAAGAAGGAGATCGGCGCCACCATGCTGCTGGACACCATGTCCGGCCCAACCGACGGTCTGCCCATCACCGGCTGGGCGGCCACGGAGAAGTGGACGCAGAACAACCCCAAGACCCTGGCCGCCTTCCAGCGGGCCATGGCCAAGGCGCAGCAGATCGCCGCCACCGACCGCAGCGCGGTCACCAAGGTCCTGCCGACCTTCACCAAGATCCCGGCTGAGACCGCCGCCACGATCAACCTCGGCGCCTACCCGACCTCGCTGAACGCGCAGCGTATCCAGCGGGTGGCCGACCTGATGTTCGACGCCGGAATGCTCAAGCAGAAGATCGACGTCAACTCGATGATCTACGCAGCACCTCAGGGATGATGACCACGATCAACCCGGCGCGGCGCGGGCAGACCCCGCTCGCCCGCGCCAAGCTGGCCAAATACACCCGCCACGCCATCGGCGTGGCGGGTTTTCTGCTTGCCTGGCAGCTTCTCGGCATGTCGGGCCTGTTCAAGTGGATGCCTCCGGCCGCGGACACCCTGGCCAGGACCTTCTCCCTGGCCGTGGACCCGGAATTCCTCGGGGACATCGCGGGCACCCTCACCGCGGCGGCCATCGGCCTGCCGCTGGCCGTCCTCATCGCCGTCCCCATCGGGCTGCTGCTGGGAACGGTCCCGGTGGTCGAGGAGATGACCCGGGTGTTCGTGGAGTTCCTGCGACCCATCCCCTCGGTGGCGCTGATCCCGCTGGCGCTGTTCTTCTTCCAGCCGGAGATCAACGCCAAGGTGGCGCTCATCGTGTTCGCCGCCTCCTGGCCGATCCTGATCAACACCCTGTACGGGGTGCGCGACGTGGACCCGCTGGGCAAGGAGACGCTGCGCTCGTTCGGGTTCGGCCCCGGCGCGGTGATCTGGCGGGTCGCCCTGCCGAGCGCGGCTCCCTTCATCGCGACGGGCGTCCGGCTGGCCGCCTCCATCACGCTCATCCTGGCCATCAGCGTGGAGTACATCGTGGGCGGCTCGGTCGGCGTCGGAGGCTTCCTCATCGAGGCGAGCACCGGCATCGGCATGGACGCGCTGATCGACGTCGTCGCGGTCCTGATCTGGGCCGGCGTGATCGGGCTCGTCGTCAACATCCTGCTCGCACGCGTCGAGCGGCGGCTGTTCAGGTGGCGAAACACATGATCCTCACCCTGGTCAAGCGCCTGTGGCTGGTCCCGGTCATGTTCTTCGGCTGGGAGCTGCTCGCGGGGGCGCTCGCCACTCCGTTCCTCCCCGCACCGACCCTGATCGCGTCCCGGATGTACGAGATGTGGTTCTCCGGGCCCTTCATCTTCACCGAAGAGGCGGTCCACCACTTCCTGCCCAGCCTGATCAGGGTGGTCGGCTCCTGGGCCATCGCCGTGGTCATCGGCGTGGCGCTCGGGGTGGCCATCGGCAGGACCCCCTGGCTGGCCGACATCGTCGAACCGCTGATCGAGTTCGGCCGGGCGGTGCCGCCTCCCGTGATGCTGCCGATCTTCCTCGTGCTCTTCCAGATCGGCCCGCAGGTGCAGGTCGCGACCATCGTGTTCGGCATCGTCTGGCCGATCCTGATCAACTCCATCGACGGCGCGCGCAACCTCGACGTGCTGAAGGTCGAGACCGCGGCCGTCTTCGGCGTGCCCGCCCGCCTGCGGTTCTTCCGCATCATCCTGCCCGCCGCGGCACCGAAGATCTTCGCGGGCCTGCGCCTGAGCGTCTCCCTGGCGCTGATCCTCATGGTCATCTCCGAGCTCAAGGCCAGCACCGAGGGATTCGGCTATCTCCTCAACATGGCCGTCAGCGCCGCCGACATGCCCGCCATCTGGGCCAACGTGGTGCTGCTCGGCGTGCTGGGCTTCGCATTCAACTCACTGTTCCTCACGGTGGAGCGGCGCGTGCTGTCCTGGCACCGCCACGCCCACCGCCTCGCTTAGGAAAGACCACTGCTGTGACCGACCTGTTGTTGAAGAACGTGAAGGTTGTCACCCACGAACACGACGACCCCGTGGAGGCGGACATCGCCATCGCGGACGGCCGCATCGTACGGGTGGAGCCCGGCCAGTCCGCCGCCGGCGAGGTGATCGACGGCGGCGGCAAGCTGGCCTTCCCCGGAGTCGTCGACGCCCACCAGCACTGGGGCATCTACAACCCGCTGCCCGAGGACACCGAGTCGGAGAGCCGGGCCAGCGCCCAGGGCGGCGTGACGACGGCGCTCACCTACATGCGGACCGGCCAGTACTACCTCAACAGGGGCGGTCCCTACGCCGAGTTCTTCCCGGAGGTGCTCAAGCAGGCCGAGGGCCGGGCCTACGTCGACTACGGCTTCCACCTGGCGCCCATGTCGAGCGGGCACATCGGCGAGCTGCCCGACCTGGTCGAGCGGTTCGGCGTGCCGTCGTTCAAGATCTTCATGTTCTACGGCGGGCACGGGCTGCACGGGCGCTCCGACGACCAGCGGGCCTTCCTCATGCTGCCGGAGGGCGAGCGCTACGACTACGCGCACTTCGAGTTCGTGATGCGCGGCGTGCAGGCGGCCAGGGAGCGGCTGCCCGAGCTGGCGGGCGAGATCTCGTTGTCGCTGCACTGCGAGACGGCCGAGATCATGACCGCGTACACGAAGCTCGTGGAGGAGGCCGGAGACCTGAGCGGCCTGGCCGCCTACAGCGCCTCCCGCCCGCCGCACTCCGAGGGGCTGGCCGTCTTCATCGCCTCCTACCTCGCCCACGAGACGGGCCTGGCCAACATCAACCTGCTGCACCTTTCCTCCGCCAAGGCTCTGGACGCCGCCGTGCGCATGGCGGCGACGTTCCCCCACATCGACTTCCGCCGCGAGGTCACGATCGGTCACCTGCTCGCCGACATCGACACGGCCAGCGGCATCGGGGCCAAGGTCAACCCGCCGATCAGGCCCCGCGAGGACGTCGAGGCGCTGTGGGGACACGTGCTCGAGGGCACCGTGGACTGGGTGGTCAGCGACCACGCCTGCTGCCGCGAGGAGCTCAAGTTCGGCGAACCGAGCGACGACGTCTTCGTGGCCAAGGCCGGGTTCGGCGGCGCCGAGTACCTGCTGCCCGGCCTGATCACCGAAGGCCGCCGCAGGGGCCTGCCGTACGGCAGGATCGCCGCGCTGACCTCGTGGAACCCCGCCAAGCGGTACGGACTACGCACCAAGGGCACCCTCGCCCCCGGCTTCGACGCCGACATCTGCCTGGTCGACCCCGGGCAGACCTGGACGGTACGCGCGCAGGACTCGGAGTCGACGCAGGAGTACACGCCGTTCGAGGGGTTCGAGCTGACCGCCAAGGTCACCGACACGTTCGTGCGCGGCAACCACGTGCTCGACGCCGGCAAGATCGTGGGCCGGCCGGTGGGCCGCTACGTGTCCCGGCCTGCCTGAAAGCGCATGCGCCTGCAAAGTCGATCATTCCTCGGGTACGCTCACGCAAAGTAACGTGTCTCGCTCTCCCAACTACAAGTAGGAGACCCCCCATGACACGCAAACTGCGCTGTCACGTACTCACGCTCGGCGCCGTCGCCGTCCTCGCGCTCACCGGCTGCAGCGGGGGCGGCGCGTCCCCGGCCTCGACGGGACCCAACGGCCTGGAGAAGACCACCGTCAAGGTCGGGGCGCTGCCCATTCCCGACCCGGTCGCCCTCTACATCGCCCAGGCCAAGGGCTTCTTCAAGGAAGAGGGCCTGACGGTGGAGCCGGTCACGATCACCGGCGGCGCCGCCGCGCTGCCGCAGATCGAGAGCGGCGCCCTGGACATCACGCAGACCAACTACGTGTCCTCGATCCTGGCCGCCAGCCAGGGCAAGAAGATCAAGCTGGTGGCGGACATGTACCGGGCGGCCCCCAACACCTTCGAGATCATGGTTCCCAAGGACTCGCCGATCCAGAAGGTCGCGGACCTGAAGGGCAAGACGGTCCTGGTCAACAACCTCAGGAACATCGCCACGCTGGCGGTCACGACCCAACTCAAGGCGGCCGGGCTCAGCGAGGCGGACGTCAAGTTCGCCGAGAAGCCGTTCCCCGAGATGGGCAACGCGATCACCGCGGGGCAGGGTGACGCGGGCTGGATCACCGAGCCGTTCATCACGGCCAGCAAGAACACGCTCGGTTTCCGCACGATCGCCGACACCATGACCGGCCAGACCGCGGACCTCCCCATCGCGGGCTGGATGGCCACCGACGAATGGGTCCAGCAGAACCCGAAGACGCTGGCCGCCTTCCAGCGGGCGATCTCCAAGGCGCAGCAGCTCGCCTCCGGTGACCGCAAGGAGATCGAGGCGGCGCTGCCGACGTACACGAAGATCGACGCCAAGACCGCCGCGGCGATCACCCTGGGCGCCTACCCGAGCACCCTGGAGGCGGCCCGGCTGCAGAAGGTGGCCGACCTCATGCTCGAGTACAAGTACATCAACGGCCCGATCGACGTGAAGTCGCTCATCGCGGCGAGCCCGGGCGGATGACGGGTGCCCGCGTGCTCCGCGGCGCCGTCGGCGCCGCGGGGTTCCTCCTGGCCGGAGAGCTGGTCATCCGCTTCGGCCTGGGCGAGAACCTCCTCTTTCCGCCGCCTTCGGCCGTCCTGTACGAAGCCGTGCGCCTCCCGGCCGACGTCAAATTCCTGGCCGGGGTGGGCGCCACCCTCACGAACTGGGCGCTCGGCCTGCTGACCGCCGTCGCGGTGGCCGTGCCCGCGGGCGTGCTGCTCGGCGCGCTGACGCCGGTGGAGCGGGCGATCAGGCCCGTGCTCGAGTTCATGCGGCCGATCCCCTCCGTGGCCATCATCCCGCTCGCGATCCTGCTGGTCCCGGTGGACGAGCTGATGAAGGTCTCCGTCATCGTGTACGCGTCCGTCTGGCCGATCCTGATCAACACCCTGTACGGCATGCGCGACGTGGACCCGCTGGCCAAGGAGTCCCTGCGCAGCTTCGGGTTCGGCCCGCTGGCCGTGCTCGCCAGGGTGAGCCTGCCCAGCGCGGCCCCGTTCGTCGCGACCGGCGTCAGGATCGCCGCCGGGATCGCGCTGGTCCTGGCCGTCAGCGCCGAGCTGGTGGCCGGCGGCGTGAACGGGATCGGCGTCTACGTGACCGTGGCCGGCAACGGCAACCGGACCGATCTCATGATGGCGGCGACGTTCTGGGCCGGTCTCTTCGGCGTGATCGCGAACATGGTGCTGCTCGCCGGCGAGCGCCGCCTGTTCCGTTGGCACCACGCGCGGACGGGGGCCGTTTCGTGAAGGCGCTCGCCCGGCTCTGGGTGGTCCCCGTGGTGCTGGTCCTCTGGGAGATCGCCGGGCGCGCGATCGGGGACACCGATTTCCCGCCGCCCACGACGATCGTGGCGCGCATGCGCGAGCTGTGGTTCTCCGGCCCGCCCGCTCGTGGCTTCCTGACGAACGACGCGATCGCGAACATCCTGCCCAGCCTCGGCCGCATGTTCGGCGGCTGGCTGCTGGCCGCGCTGATCGGGATCGTGGCGGGTGTGCTGCTCGGGCGTTCGCGCTCGGCGACCGACTACGTGGACCCGCTGATCGAGTTCGGCCGGGCCATCCCGCCTCCGCTGCTGCTGCCGCTGTTCCTCGTGTTGTTCCGGGCGGGCCTGACCACGCAGCTGGCCACTATCGTGTTCGGAGTGATCTGGCCGGTGCTGCTCAACTCGATCGACGGTGTCAGGTCCGTCGATCGCACCTACACCGACACGGCCACGGTCTTCAACCTGTCGCGGCCGCAGCGTCTGGGCCTGGTCGTCCTCCCCGCCGCCGCGCCCAAGATCTTCGCCGGGCTGCGGCTGAGCCTGTCGCTGGCGCTGATCCTCATGGTGATCTCCGAGCTCGTCGGCGGCACGGACGGCATCGGCTACCAGTTGCTGACAGCCATGCGCAGCTTCGACGGCGCCGGGGTGTGGGCGGCGATCGCCCTGCTGGGCGTCCTCGGCTACGTCGTCAACTCCCTGTTCGTGCTGGCCGAGCGCCGGGTGCTCGTCTGGCACAGGCAGGCCACCGGTAATTCGTGAACTCTCAGGACCGAGAAAGGCATTGGCGATGAAGCTGGCCAGGTTCGTAGTCGCGGGTATGGCGATCGCGCTGACGCTCAGCGCATGCGGAGGAGGAGGAGGAGGAGAAGGGAGCCAGACGGGCACGAGCAGCACCTCGTCCTCGGGCGGGCTGGAGAAGACCCAGCTGCTGGTCGGCGTGGTGCCGGTCCCGTCGTCGGCGCCGCTGTTCATCGCGGAGAAGCGCGGCTTCTTCAAGGAGGAGGGCCTGACCGTCAAGACGGAGATCATCCAGGCGCCGCAGGCGGTCATGCCGAAGATCCTGAACGGCAGCATGGACGCGTTCCTCACGAGCTACGTGTCGCTGATGGCCATCAACGACTCGGGCGCCGCCAAGCTCAAGCTCTTCCAGCACAGCCAGGAGGCCGCCCCCAACATCGCCGGCGTCGTCGTGGCCAAGGGCTCCCCCATCAAGGCGCCCGCCGATCTCAAGGGCAAGACCATCGCGGTCAACGTGCTCAAGGCGCTCGGCCAGACGCTGACCAACGCCCACCTGCAGGAGGCCGGGCTCAAGCCCGAGGACGTCAAGTACCTCCCGGTGCCGTTCACCGACCAGATCTCCGCGCTGGGCTCGGGCAAGGTGGACGCGGCCTGGCTGGTCGAGCCGTTCCTGACGGCGGCGAAGAAGAGCGGCGCCACGCAGATCATCGACACCACCGACGGCGTGACGGCCGGCGTGCCGATCGACGGGTGGGGCGTCACGGAGGACTGGCTGGCCAAGAACCCGAAGACGGCCGCCGCCTTCCACCGCGCCCTGGCCAAGGCCCAGCAGATCGCGGGCTCCGACAGAAAGGCGATCGACGAGGTGGTGCCGACGTACACGCAGATCCCGGCGGACGCGGCGGCGGCGATGACGCTCGGCAAGTTCTCGATGGAAGCCGACAAGGCCGGCGTCCAGAAGCTGGCCGACCTGCTGCACGGCTATGGCTACCTCAAGGCCAAGGTGGACGTGGCGCAGCTGTTCGCGCCTGTGGGCGGATGATCGAACACCGGATCGGGCGGGCGGTGCTCGGGGGGCTCGGGATCGCCGTGTTCATCGCCCTCGTCGAGGTGGCCGGGCGGCTCGGGCTGGCCCCGGCCGGATGGCCGTACGTGTCGTCCGTGCTCGCCACGGCGGCGGAGCTGCCGCTGGAGCCGCAGTTCAGGGCCGACGTGCTGGCCACGCTGGCCGCGTGCGCGAGCGGGCTGGTCATCGCGGTCGCGGTCGCCGTGCCCGCGGGGCTGCTGCTCGGCACGGTCCCGTTCGTGGAGCGCTCGGTGCGGCCGCTGGTGGAGTTCCTGCGGCCGATCCCGTCGGTGTCGCTGATCCCGATCGCGATGTTCCTGTGGACCGAGAGCCAGGACGCCAAGACCGCGCTGGTCGTCTACACCTGCACGTGGCCGGTGCTGATCAACACGCTGTACGGCCTGACCGACGTCGATCCGCTGGCCAAGGAGACGCTGCGGAGCTTCGGCTTCGGGCCGGTCGCCGTGGCGCTGCGGGTGAGCCTGCCGAGCGCGGCGCCCTTCATCGCCACGGGCGTGCGGATCGCGGTGTCGGTCACCCTGATCGTGGCCGTCAGCGCGGAGCTGCTGGCACCGGGCGGGGGCGGGATCGGCGCGTTCCTGTCGCTGGCGGGCAGCGCGAACCGGCTCGACCGCATGCTGGCGGCGCCGCTGTGGGCGGGGCTGATCGGGCTGGCCGCAAACCTGCTGTTCACGGCCGCCGAACGGCGCGTGTTCCGCTGGCACCGGGAACGGACGGGGAACGCCTCATGACCTCCCTTCTCTCCCGGAGGACCTCCTTCGGGCGAGGGCTCGTGTGGTACTGGCTGCTGCCCGTGGCCGTGCTCTGCTGGGAGCTGGCCACGCGGTCCGCGCAGGCCGCGTACTTCCCGCCGCCGTCGCGGATCGTGGCCAGGCTGCACGAACTGTGGTTCTCGGGGCCGTGGACGCGGGCGTTCCTGACCGACGAAGCCGTCGCCGACCTGCTGCCCAGCCTGGCCAGGCTGTTCGCGGGCTGGGCGATGGCCTGCGTGGCCGGGATGGCGATCGGGGTCGCGCTCGGCCGTTCGCGCTGGTTGTCGGCCCTGGTGGAGCCGCTGCTGCACTTCGGCCGCTCGGTGCCGCCCACCACGCTGGTGCCGGTCTTCCTGGCGCTGTTCAAGATCGGCACCCCGATGCAGCTGGCCGCGATCGTGTACGGCGTCGTCTGGCCCGTACTGATCAACTCCATGGACGGCGCCCGCCACGTGGACCGGCAGTACATCGAGACCGGGGTCGTCTACCGGCTCGGCCCCTGGCAGCGGCTCACCCGGATCATCCTGCCCGGCGCCTCACCCAAGATCTTCGCCGGGCTGCGGCTGAGCGTGTCGCTGGCCCTGATCATGATGATCATCTCGGAGCTGGTCGCCAGCACCGAGGGCATCGGGCACCGGATGCTGGAGGCGCAGAGCCAGTTCGACATCCCGGCCATGTGGGCGGGGATCGTGCTGCTCGGGCTGCTGGGCATCCTGCTCAACACCGCGTTCCTGGGGTTCGAGCGCGTGGTGCTGTCGTGGCACCGAGGGGCGAGAGGCTGAGTCAGCTCACGCGGCGCTCGTTGATCAGGGTGCGCTTCACGCACATGCCGTCCTTGATCCACTGCCAGACGCGGCTGCGGGACTTGCCGTCCTCGCTGAGCACGATCATCTCGTGGAGGCGCAGGTCCTCGCCCTCGGCCTTGTACTGCCAGCTGAGGTAGATGGTGCTGCCGTCCAGCTCCCAGAACTCGCCCTTGATCCGCTCGGTGTCGAACCCGCAGCGCCCGCCGCCGAGGTAGGTGCCCGGGAACTCGTGCACCTCGGTGCGCCCGTCGTCCCAGACGTAGCGGTTGGTCTGGTGGTAGACGGCGTCGTCCAGGATCGCGCAGGTCATCTGGACGCGGTGCCGGTCGATCGGGTTGCCCTCTCGGTCGAGGTGGAGGTACTCGCCCTCCCATTCGCCCTCGTGGCGGGCCAGCAGCGGCATGTCCGCGCGAAGTCCCATCCGGAACTACTCCTTCGTCGAGTGCCACCAGGGGTCGGCGGCGTCGGAACGGTTGACCAGGAAGGCCCTGCGGCGTACGAACCGGCGGATGGAGGCGGCGCCCATCCGCGAGCCGCCGAGCCCCGACAGGCGGAAGGAGTGCTTCTCGCCCTCGTGCACGAGCGCGGTCAGCGAGGCGTCGTTGACGCTGATCGCGCCGGCGCGCAGCCGGGCCGCCACGGCCATGGCCTGCTCCTCCGTGGCGGCGAAGACCGCGGCCGACAGGCCGTAGACCGAGTCGTTGGCCATCGCGACCGCCTCGTCGGGCCCGTCCACGGCCATGACCGGCAGCACCGGGCCGAACGTCTCCTCCGTCATCACCAGCATGCCGTGGTCGACGCCGGACAGCACGGTCGGGCGGCACCAGTGGCCGCCGCCGTGCCGCTCGATCCGGCCTCCCGTGTGCACGGTCGCGCCCTTGGCGACGGCGTCGGCCAGGTGGGCGGCGATCACGTCCTCCTGGCCCGGGCCGATGATCGGCCCGATCGGGCCTCCCTCGCAGGTCAGGCCCACCTTGCCGGCCCGGTCCACCAGCAGCGCCAGGAACTCGTCGTGGACCTCGCGGGCCACGTAGACGCGCTCGATCGACTGACACGACTGCCCGGCGTTGGCGGTGCCGCCCCAGAGGACGGCCGACGCGGCCCGCTCCAGGTCGGCCCCGGCCAGCACGATCGCCGGATCCTTGCCGCCCAGCTCCAGGAACGCGGGCACGAACGCGCGGGCCGCCGCCTCGGCGACCACCTGTCCCGTCTCCACGCTGCCGGTGAAGACCACGGCGTCCACCAGGTCCACCAGGGCCGCCCCCGTCTCGCCGTCCCCTTCGACGACCTCCAGCGGCAACTCGTCCGGGACCAGCCGCATCAGCGGCTCGATGAACCTGGGCGTCACCTCGCTCGGCTTGACCAGCACCGCGCATCCCGCGGCCAGCGCGGGCACGGCGTCGATGAGGCCCAGCAGGAGCGGGAAGTTCCACGGGCTGATCACCCCGACCAGCTCGTACGGCACCACGTCGCCACCCACGAAGACGCCGGGCAGCGAGGCGGGGGTCTCGGCCGGGGGGGCGAGGAGGGCGGGCGCCTGGCGTACCCATCGGTCGATGAGGCCGGCGACGATCTGCCGCTCCAGGACCGACTCCCCCACCCTGCCGGTGTCGGCCACCAGCGCCGCGAGCAATTCCTCGTCGGCGGCCAGCGCGGCGGCGAACCTGGAGAGGATCTCGCCGCGGTCGGCCTCCAGCCAGCTCCGCTGCCTTTCGCGCAGACCGGCCGCCAGGGCGGCGAGCCGGTCGGGCGGGACAGGGGCGAGCGGCCTGTCGGCCTGCCCGGTGATCGGGTTCCTCACGTTCATGTGGTGCGGCCACGGGACATGATGCTCCTGCGATGCTCGGCGGGAGCCATTGTGATCAGGAGAGTGCCGCGGCTGTCAACGCGCCCACGCGGGCGAAAGCGGCGCGAAAGCGGAGCTAACCACCCCAGCCCGGCACGGCCATGCGGACCGAGAGCGCGTGTTCGACCAGGTTGATCAGCGCGGCCTTCACCGAGTCCTTGGACCTGGCGTCGAGCCGCACCAACGGGATGTGCGGCGCCAGCGTCAGGGCGTCGCGTACCTCGGCGTCGCTGTGCGGATATTCACCGTCCCAGCCGTTGACGCCCACCACGAAAGGCAGCTGGGCCTCCTCGAAGTAGTCGATCGCCGGAAAACTGTCGGAAAGTCGGCGCGTGTCCACCAGCACGACCGCGCCGATGGCGCCGCGTACCAGGTCGTCCCACATGAACCAGAACCGGTGCTGCCCGGGCGTCCCGAACAGGTAGAGAATCAGATCACGGTCCAGGGAGACCCGGCCGAAGTCCATGGCGACGGTCGTGGTCGACTTCAGCGGCGTCATGCCCAGATCGTCGATCCCCACGGAGGCGTCGGTCATGACGGCCTCCGTGGTCAACGGCATGATCTCCGACACCGCGCCGACGAAAGTCGTCTTGCCCACCCCGAAACCTCCAGCCACCACGATCTTCGTCGAGGTGAGGCCGGGGCTAGAGCCTGCGAAGTCCACTGAGCACCCTTTCGAGCAGATTGACGTCCGGCCTGCCCTCGTCCAGCTGTGGCTGATGCACACGGACAAGACCTTCGGCAGCCATGTCAGCGATCAGCACGCGCACCACGCCGAGGGGGATCCGCAGCAGGGCGGACACCTCCGCCACGGACCGCACCTGCCGGCACAGTTGGCTGATCGCCTGGTACTCCGGCGTGATATGCGAGAACTCCCGGTGCTCGGCGGTCGCCGAGGACACCAGGGCCTCCATCGCCAGCTTGACCCGCGGCGCCGTCCGTCCACCTGTCACGGCATAAGGACGGACGGGCGATGCGGGGTCGGGATTCAGCTGCGACTGGGACTGGGGCACAGGCGGGGGCGCCCAACCGCCGCTGTTCCATCTCGGGTCTGACACGTACATCACCTGGTCTGGCTGGCGCGCAGCTCGGCACGCACAGCCGGGGTCAGCACCTGACCGGCGCGATCAACCATCAGCGTCATCTGATACGCCACCAGACCCATGTCACAGTCCGGAGCCGCCAGCACCGCCAGGCACGAGCCGTCGCTGATCGACATGATCAGCATCAGCCCGCGCTGCATCTCCACGATCGTCTGATTGACCGCACCACCCTCGAACACCCTGGCCGCACCCTGCGTCAGGCTCACCAGACCCGACGCGATCGCAGCCAGCTGATCGGCCCGGTCAGCCGGAAAGCCCGACGAGGCCGCCAATGGCAGCCCGTCGGACGAGACGACCACCGCGTGCGCGACGCCCGGAACCGTACTGACGAAGTCAGTGATCAGCCAGTCGACACCACGTGCCGCATGGCTCAGATCGCTCATGCGCCCTCCTCCGTCGGTCGCATGAGCGACAGTCGGCTGTGTTTGATGGGTCGCTCGCTTCGCTCGCTCATACTCCCTCCTCCCTGTCGTTGTTCCTGGGGCCAGAGGGGAACGCCCTGCCCTCGGTGATGTCGTCACGCGCCGCACGGAAGCCCTGCTGGAAGCTCGAGAGCCGGTTGCGGATGCGGTCCGGCGACACCGACGGCATCGGTGTCACGCCCTTCGGAGCCGAGGTGTCGGCCGAGCCGGGCACCAGGTTGGCCTTGGGCACCCGCTTGGGGAGTCCCGCCGCCGTCTGGCCGTCACGTACCGGTTCCACCACTGCCTCCGCGGCGCTCCATCCTTCGTCGGCCTTGCTCGAACCCCAGCTCGCCCCGTTGTTGCGGCCGAACCAGGCCGACTCCACCGCGGCGAAGATGGGTAAGTAGTCGTCTCCCGCCGAGGCGGGCGGCGCGGCCGGGATGGAGCCTGGGTTGGCGGACTCGGTCTCGGGGAAGTCGAACCCGGGCCGCTGCGGCGGCATGGTGTCACGGCCCCAGCCACCCGGCGGGGGCTCGGGCACGGGCCGTCTGGGCAGTGCGCGGTCGCCGTTCCAGGACGGGCTGCGGGGCGGGGTCCACACGTCGGAGCTGTCGTATCCGCTGCCGATGCGCGGCTCCGACGGCCACGCGTTGGCGTCCGGCTGCCACTGCTGCGTCGGCGGCCAGTTGCCGCTCATCTCCGGGTGCGACGGGAAGGACGGGTGGCCGGGCCCCATCTGGCCGGGCCCCATCTGGCCGGACCCCATCTGGTACGTGGGCTGCGGCCAGTCGGTGGCCGGAGGGGCGGGCTGCGGCCAGTCCGTGGCCGGAGGGGCAGGGTGCGGCCCCGAGTACGGCTGCTCGCCGGGACCACCGCTCCCCGCGCCCGCGAGGGCGGGAGGCTGGTTGCCCGAGAAGGACGGCATGCCGGACAAGTTGGGGGCCTGGGAGCCGAGCATGTTCTCCGGGATGAGCACCATCGCGGTCAGGCCGCCCGAGCTGTGCGGGCGCAGCTGGACCCGGATGCCGTGCCGGTGCGCCAGCCTCGCGACCACGAACAGGCCCATGCGGCGCGACACCGACACGTCCACGCTCGGCGCGTCCGTGAGGCGGTCGTTGGCCTGGACCAGTTCCTCCTGGGTCATGCCGATGCCGGCGTCGGTGATCGACAGCATCACGCCGCCGCCGTCGATCCGGCTGCCGGAGACGGTCACCCTGGTCTCGCGCGGCGAGAACGACAGGGCGTTCTCGACGAGCTCGGCCAGCAGGTGGATGACGTCGTTGACGGCCTGGCCGGCCACGGAGACGCCGTCCGGAACCTGGAGGACGACCCGCTCGTAGTTCTCCACCTCCGAGAGGGAGGCGCGGGCCACGTCCACCAGCTTGACCGGCTGGCTCCAGCGGCGCGGCGGGTCCTGGCCGGCCAGCACCAGCAGGTTCTCGCTGTTGCGCCGCATGCGGGTGGCCAGGTGGTCCAGCTTGAACAGGTTGCCGAGCCGCTGCTCGTCCTGCTCGCCCTGCTCCAGCCCGTCGATCAGGGTGATCTGCCGTTCCACCAGCGTCTGGCTGCGCCGCGACAGGTTCACGAACATCGCGTTGACGTTGCTTCGCAGGCGGGCCTCCTCGCCCGCCAGCCGGACCGCCTCGCGGTGCACCTCGTCGAACGCCCGCGCGACCTCGCCGATCTCGTCGTGGGTGTCCACGCCGATGGGGATGACGGGGCCGGCCGCGCCGTCGCCGCTGTCGCGCAGCTGCTGCACGGTCTCCGGCAGGCGGTGGCCGGCGATGTCGAGGGCCTCGCCGCGCAGCTTGCGCAGCGGCCTGATGAGCGAGCGGGCGATGAGCGAGATGATCGCGGTGACCACGATGAGCAGGAGCAGGATGAGGCCGCCGGAGATCAGCGCCGAGCGGTTGGCGGCTTCCTCCAGGGCGCGGGCGCGCAGGATTACGGAGGAGGACAGGTCCTTCTCCACGCTGCGCAGCGCGTCGATCTTGCCGGTGCTGACGTCGAACCAGGTGGCGACGTCCTTGTCCGGCCGTATGCCGATGCTCAGCTCCTTGCCTTCGGCGGACTGCGCCATGGCCCGCAGCCTGAACAGGTCGGTCTGGTCGACGTCCCTGCCCACGACCGTGTTGCGGTAGAGCTCGAGCTGGTCGAGGGTGGCCAGGGTCGCGAACAGCGTCTCCTCGCTCTCCTCACGCGACTTGGCGTCGGTGAGCGCGTCGAGCTCGCCGCTGTCGAAGCCCTTCTTGTCCAGGGCGCTGGCCAGGACGCCGCGCTGCTTGGAGGCCTGCTCCTTGCCCCGGGCGATGGCGGCCATCGCGCTGGCGCTGTGCGAGACCTCGTCGTCCACCGCCACCTGGCCGACCTGGTCGTGGAACTGGAGCAGGGCCGCGATGATCTGCGAGTACTTCTGGATCATCGGGAGGGGCTGGATCTTCCCCTTGACGGCCGTCTCACGCAGCGTCGGGATCTCGTCCAGTCGCCGGAGCACGGGTCGTACGGCCTCGGCATGGGTGTCCGAGAGCGCCTGTGCCCGCCGCTTGGCCTCGTCGATGAGGTTGTTCACACCGCTGTAGGTCGTACGGAGCTGGGCCTCGCGGTTGCCCGGGCGGCCCTGGGCGATGTAGAGGGCGGTCTGGTCGCGTTCGAAGGACAGCTCATGGGTGACGGCGCCGAGCTGCTGGCTGAGCTCGGCTACCTCTCTGAGGGTCTGATAGGTGTTGGCGTCCCTGAGCGAGGTGAACACGTTCAGTCCGCCCAGACCCACGGCCACGGCCGTGGGGACGACGATCAGCGCGATAAGGCGCGATCGCACGTGCCAGTTGCCCAGCCCGAACCTGCGTGAAGGAGGGTTGGGCAGCCGTCGCTTCTGATGCCCGTGCGGCTCGCGGTCGGCGGAAGCTTCAGCGCTCTGCGTTCTCACTTGCCTTCGCAACCTCTCGCCCCTGGAGGGGAATTCTCGGTGACCATGCAGGTAAATGCACGTGGGGCAATATGTACGTCAGATAGTGCAGTCATTTGAGCACAGCAGTTGGCGCGGGCCAACCACTACTAGTGCCCCATTGGGGCATTTATCCCCGATTGTCCAAAAATTTCGGCAGAATCGGTAAGGCTGCCCTCTAGCTGGTGAAACAGGCAACAGAAGAGTGTCCAGCGAGCCTCCTCCGGACTCGTGGAATATTCGACTGACCGGCCCCATCAGTAACAGTCGCCCCGCCAATCCCCTCCTTTCACAAACCGGACAAACACCGATCTCTTACCGCTCATCAAATTTTCACGATAGAACGAGAACCCGACATTGCAACCACAGGCATCGTTTTCGCGATAATGACTACAGATTTGGTGTTACGGTCTATCCCTGTTGTGCGTCAGGCACACAGCCCCCGGGAGCAGAAGCCACCCGGTCCCCCCGCCTGGCTCCATCTGAAGGGAGTCCCTGACATGAGGCTTGGCCGTCCCGCCAGGGCCGCCATCATCGGGTTAGCTTTGACACTCGGCGCCGTTGCGTGCAGCACGGGCGGCTCCACGACACCCAGCGCGGCACCGTCCGCATCCGCCGGCGGCCTGGAGAAGACGAAGATCAAGGTCGCCACCCTGCCCGCCATCGACAGTGCCGCCATCTACGTCGCCATCGACCAGAAGCTCTTCGAGAAGGAAGGGCTGGAGGTCACCCCGCAGGTGGTCCAGGCCGCGCCGGAGGCCATCCCCATGATGGTCAAGGGTGAGATCGACGCCATGTTCGGCAACTACGTGTCGATGTTCCAGGCGCACGACAAGCAGGCGTTGAAGCTGCGCATCCTGGCCGAGGGCTCTCGCGCGGCCCCCGACTCGCTCAGCATCATGGCCCTGCCGAACTCCCCCATCAAGACCGCCAAGGACCTCGAAGGCAAGACGATCAACGTGAACGTCCTGCACAACTTCCAGGAGCTGGCGCTGACGCAGGTGCTCAAGGCCAACAACGTCGACCCGTCCAAGATCAAGTACGTCCAGGTGACGTTCCAGAACATCATGCCCTCGTGGAAGGGCGGCCAGATCGACGCCGCGTACCTGGGCGAGCCCATGGTCACGGCGGCCACGTCCGCGATGGGCGCCCGTAAGATCCTCGACCCGGCGTCGGGTCCCGCCGCCGAGTTCCCGATCTCCGGGTATGTCGGCACGCAGGACTGGTACGACAAGAACCCGAAGACGGCGGCCGCGTTCCAGCGGGCCATCCACAACGCGGCCAAGCTCATGGAGAACAACCGCGAAGTGGTCGCCAAGGTGCTGCCGAACTTCACCCAGATCGACGCGGCCACCGCGGCCACCGTCACGTTCCCGTACTTCTCCAGCAACGACAACCCGGTCCGCCTCCAGCGGGTGGCCGACTGGATGCTGGAGGCCAAGTGGCTCACGAAGGCGATCGACGTCAAGTCGCTGATGTCGCCCACCACGTCCGGGTGAGCGCTCAGACCCTGGCCCCCGCCCGCCCGGCGTCCGCCGCGACACGCTGGTCACGCCGGGCGGGCGGAGCCCTCGCCTTCGCCGCCCTGATCGAACTCCTCAGCCGGACCGGGCTGGTGGACCCGGAGAACCTGCCGCCCGCGACGGCGATACTCGGGCGGGCGGTGACGCTGATGGCCGATCCCGCCTTCCGCGCGCACGCCCTGACGAGCCTGCTCGCCTGGGCGATCGGGCTCTGCCTCGCGGCGGTGATCGCGGTGCCGCTCGGGCTGCTGCTCGGCAGCGTGCCGGTCGTCGACGCCGCCACGCGCTCGGTCGTGGAGTTCCTGCGGCCGATCCCGTCGGTGGCGCTGATCCCCCTGGTGTCCCTCCTGATCGGCACAGGGCTGCAGGTACGCATCACGCTCGCGGTCTACGCCTCGTTGTGGCCGATCCTCTACAACACGATGTACGGCCTGCGCGGCGTCGACCCGATCGCCAAGGAGTCGTTGCGGTCGTACGGCTTCGGGCCCATGGCGGTGCTGCTGCGCGTGTCGTTGCCGTCGTCGGCGCCTTTCATCACCACCGGGTTCAGACTGGCCGCCGGAGTGGCGCTCATCCTGATCGTCAGCACCGAGATCGTGGCCGGGCGGGGCGAGGGCATCGGCGTGTTCATCTTCTTCGCCGGCATCGCCGTGCCCGCGCGGATGACCGACATCCTGGCCGCGGTGTTCTGGGTCGGGCTGTTCGGGGTACTGGTGAACGCGCTGCTGGTGGCCGTCGAACGGCGGGCGTTCCGCTGGCACCACGCGCGCCTGGGAGAGACGGCATGAGGACCAGGGGCATGCGAGGGGCGGCGTTCCGGTCGCTGGTGCTGGTCGGGCTGATCCTCGCCTGGGAGGCGGCCACGCGACTGGTGGGCAGCACGTTCTTCCCGCCGCCCAGCACGATCGTGGTCAGAATGCACGCGATGTGGTTCTCGGGGCCGCCGGGCACGCTGTTCCTGACCGAGGAGGCCATCGGGAACATCCTGCCGAGCCTCGGCCGGATGTACGCCGGGTTCGCGGGGGGCGCACTGGCCGGGGTCGCGCTCGGGCTCGCGCTGGGGCTGTCGGCGAGGGCGTACGACTATCTCGACGGGGTGCTGCAGTTCCTGCGGGCCATCCCGCCGCCCGCGCTGGTCACGGTCTTCGTGGTGGTGTTCGGGTTCGGGCTGCGGATGCAGCTGACGTTCATCGTCTTCAGCATCGTCTGGCCGGTGCTGCTCAACACCGCCGACGGCGCCCGCTCGGTCGAACCGCTGCACCTGCAGACCGCCCAGGTGTTCCGGCTGTCCAGGACCGAGCGGCTGTTCCGGGTCATCCTGCCGTCGGCGCTGCCCAAGATGTTCGCGGGGCTGCGGCTCGCGCTGTCGCTCTCCTTGATCGTCATGGTCTTCTCCGAACTGCTGCCGGGCACCGTGAACGGCATCGGGTTCCAGCTCACGTCCGCGTACCAGACCTTCGACCTGCCCGCCATGTGGGGCGGGATCGTGCTGCTCGGCGTGCTGGGCTACGCACTCAACGAGCTCTTCCTGGTCGTCGAACGACGGGTGCTGGCCTGGCACCACGCCGCCCAGCAACTCTCCAGCACGTAAGAGTAAGATCGCACGCGTTTACAAAGTATGCCGATTCCCGCTCGGATAGAGTATTTCCGGCTCCGTGTTGTCCATGGTCTCGCCCCCTGAGGAACTCCATTGCTCGAGATAGACAACCTCTCCCACGTCTACGGCGGCGGTACCCCCAACGCGCACCACGCCATCGAGGGCCTCAACCTGAGCGTCGCCGAGGGCGAGCTGCTGTGCATCGTCGGCCCCTCCGGAGCGGGCAAGTCGACCCTGCTGCGGTCGATCGCCGGGCTGCTCACGCCGACGGGCGGCCAGATCAAGGTCGAGGGCAACGTCGTACGCCAGACGCCCGACAACCTGGCCGTGGTCTTCCAGGACTACAGCCGTTCCCTGTTCCCGTGGATGTCGGTGGCCGACAACGTGGCGCTGCCGCTGCGCCGCAAGAACATGGACAAGCGCCAGCGCCGCGAGGCCGCCCAAGAGGCCCTGGAGTCGGTCGGCCTGTCGGGCGCGGAGCGCAAATACCCGTTCCAGCTGTCGGGGGGCATGCAGCAGCGGGTGGCGATCGCGCGGGCGCTGGCCTACCGTCCGTCGCTGATGCTCATGGACGAGCCCTTCGGCTCGGTGGACGCGCAGACCCGCGAGGACCTGGAGGACCTCGTCCTCAAGGTACGCGGCCACCACCAGATGACGATCGTGCTCATCACGCACGACATCGACGAGAGCGTCTACGTGGGCGACCGCGTGGTCGTCCTGTCCAAGGCCCCGGCCCACGTGGTCGGCGACCTCAAGGTGGAACTGCCCGGGCCGCGCGACCAGATCACGACCCGCGAACACCCGGACTTCGTCCACCTCCGCGCCGAGGTCGGCCGCCTGGTCCGCGGCAGCCACGCCACGGTGTAGGTGGGCCTGACTCCCCCACCCGTTGCCCATCTGGGTGGTGGGCCTGCCGACGCCCGCCCTGCCTGCTGGATCAACCAGCATCTCGCCCGTTTGGCCAATCCACAAATGGACAGCGCCAAAGGCCACGGGGGCCATGGCATTCGATTACCCAGCTCGAAGCGCGGCAACTGACTCGACGAGGCCGGCCGTCTCCAATGCGTCGAGCACGTCGTCAACGGTTTCTGGCGGACTCATGCGGGAGTCCGCAATCTGCTGCACACAGGCCCATACGACTCTTCCATCGAGGTCGATTTGGTCCAGCACGAAGTCGTCGGGGGATTTGGCCTCAATATCCCATGCAGCCAAGTGCTCCGCAGGAAAGTCCTTGAGGTTCGACGTCACGATGATCTGCGCCCCGGCCTTGATGGCTGCGGCGAGCACATGCCGATCGCCCGGGTCGGGAAGCTTCAGCCCTTCCATCAAGGGCTCATATCCTTCGACCAGGCAATCCCGTACGGCCGAGTTCATGAGGTGGCGGAGCTTACCCAGCTTCTCTTCCGGGATGTCGGGGCGGTTGGCAGCAAGGTTACGCTGCATCTCGTCGAGGATCCCATTGCTCCATTTGGCCTGTATACGCCCGGTCATAGCGAGACGAATGAGCAGGTCGCGAAGTGTATTGCCGTAGAGCACGTTCGCGTCGTAGAGAACTACGAAGGCCATGCTTCAGATACCCAGCTCTTGACCGAGCGCAGCAAGTTGATCGGCAGCCGTACGGCGCTTGACATCGTCGCGACGTTTGTACTCCTGAAGATCCTCATACGTGATGCGCCGATGCTTGCCGATCAACCGGAAGGGAATTTCTCCCGTCTCAAGAAGTTTGATTAGGTAAGGGCGTGAAACGTTGAGCATGTCTGCCGCTTGCTGCGTCGTCAGCTCCGCGTGAGACGGAATGACCGTTACTCCCCGTCCTTCAGCCGCCTGAGCGAGGATGAAGGCGAGCAGACTCACAGCCTCACGAGGCAAGATCAGCGGACCCTCATCGCCGTGCTCGCCTGCGACAAGAATGGTCGTCTGCTCGGGATACCGCATGAGGTAGTCCTTGATCCGCCGCACGGCGCGACCAGCCATCTCAGCGTCGATGATCCCGGGTTGAACACGTTTGGCTTGGACATCTGCCATCGCGACACCTCCTAATCGCAGTATCCGAAACAAACGAAGCAAACGCAAGCCTTAGAGCCAGCTGGGCGTCCTCAGCGGCGTACGTGACGGTCGTGGGTCGCATTGATCTCGGCACTCGCTCGATCCGACAGACCGTTCCCAGCTCACCAGCAATGACGATGGCCTTGAGCCGACGGGCAAGACGTTCGATCATCAGGCCGTCCAGCTCACCAACGCGGCGGCAAACACCTCAGCGGCGCGTGCCCCACCCGGCGCCGAGCCCAGGTCGCGCCAGTGCCGCCGGGCGGCGGGATGCCGCGAACGAGACCCTTGACGGCCAGTGGCGGTCGTGTTGTTTCTGAAGGCGGCAAGCGGCTTTGATTACTCATTGGCTAAACTTCATCACTTTGAGTAACGCGGCCGGGGTGACTTTCTTGGGGCGGCGATGGATCACACGGTGGTTGGCCCGACGGCATGGACGCGGGACACCCTGCGCGACGAGGACTGGCTGATCGACTTCGCCGATGAGCATCGGGCGAATCTGGACGTCCTGGCTGAACGCGTCGCGCTTGCTCTGGGCCGGGGGCCGGGGCTGGTGGTCGTGCGGGGATGGCCGGAGGACGGGGTCGATCTGCTGTGCGGCGGGCTCGGTCCGTTGCTGGGGGCTCCGCGAGCAGATGTCAATCTGGTACGTCCCATGGCCGGAGCCGCGGCACGCCGTGGCATGACCGATCAGGAGCTGGCCCTGCACACCGACAGGGCGGGCGCGCCCGGGCCGCCGCGGCTGCTGGCGCTGTTGTGCCTACGGGCGGCGGCGTACGGTGGGCACTCTCTTCTCGCCAGCGGACACACCGTGTACAACCGCCTACTGGCGCAGTGCCCCCAGGTCCTCGACGAGCTCCGGCGGGATTTCCACTTCGGGGCCGGGAGCACTTTCGACCGGGTATACCCGGTGTTCCAGTGGCACCGAGGCCGGCTACGGGTGCACTACAACCGGCTGTGGATCGAGCGGAGCCAGCAGGAGGCCGGAAAGCCGCTGACCGCCGGTGCGCTCGCCGCGCTGGAGGCTTTCAAGGCGGTCCTGTCCGACCCGGCAGTAGTGCTGCGCTTCCGGCTGCGCCCAGGCGACCTCCTGCTTCTGGACAACACCGTGATCCTGCACGGCCGGACCGCGTTCACCGACTCCGGCGCCCCCGACCAGAGCCGCTGCCTGGTCCGGCTGTGGCTCGACTGATGCGTCGCGGCGCCGCCCGGACAGCCACGTTCCGGATATCGGCCCACCAGGGCGAGTTCTTGCGCAACGTCCTTCCTTTTCCTCCCGCATGAGCCCTAATGCGTCGGGCCGAAGAAGAGTTGGATCATCGAGCGGGTCAGGGCTTGCGGATCGGCGTGGGCGGTTTCGGGGAGGGCGCCGCTCAGCCACAAGCCGGCGAAGCCGTGGGCCAGCGACCAGGCGGCGATGGTGGTCAAGCGATCTTGCTCCGGACTCGGCGACACCTTGCCGGCGTTGGTGACGAGTACATGAGCGGCGCGCTCCCGTACCGTTTTCAGGCTGGGGTCGTCCGCGCGATACAGCTCCGGCCGGAACATCACCTCGAAGTAGGGGCGGTGGTCGATGGCGAAGCGGACGTAGGCGACTCCGACTTCCAGCACGTCATCGTCCGCTCGCTCCAGGGCGTCGGCGAACGCCTCGAAGCCCTCGGCGGCCACGGCCGTCAGCAGTCCCGTCTTGTCGCCGAAGTGGTGGGCGGGGGCGGCGTGTGAGACGCCCGCGCGCCGGGCCAGCTCGCGCAGGCTCCAGCCGGCCGGGCCGGATTCGGCGATGGCCGCGAGGGCGGCGTCGATGATGGCGCGCCGCAGGTTGCCGTGGTGGTAGGTCGTCTGCTGCTTGATCTGCCTCACCTCCGCGCTCGTGATCATCGATGCGACCCTCACCCTATCTTGACGTTGACAAGATCGCGAGTCTCCTTCAATCTTTCCGGTGACAAGATAGGAGGAATGGATGGTTCCGTTCATCGCCCTCATCGGCGGTTTCGCCGTCCTGCGGCTGGTCGGCCTGGCCGGCGCCGCCGGGCTCCTGATCCCGGCCTTGGCGCCGTTCGCCGCGATCGGGCTCGCGCTGCTCATGGTCGCCATGTTCCCGGCCAACGTCTCGGCCGCCCGCCGCGGCCTCACCCTGGCCGGGAAGCCGGTCACCCCGCTGGTCGCCCGCACCGCCCTGCAGGTGCTCTTCATCGCCGCGGCCGTAGCGGCGGCCGTGTAGGTCCGAGGACGGCGCATGAATGTTCCCGGCGGCCTTCAGCGATCGGGCTGCACCGCTGGTTCTCCTGCAGGCGGAGGCGGGCCGTCAGGGCCACGATGTCCACATGTGGTGTGGATCGCCTAGCCTGGCTTCGTGGATGATGTCCTGGCGGGCCAGGGTTGCGCTTGGGTGTTCGAGGCGGATTCGCTGCGGATAAGGCCCGAAGGCGCCAAGGTCCCCAAACTCATTTCCGAGCTCGGCGAACGCGTCATTCCCCATGCGGCGATCGCCGAGGTGACGGTGGCGGCCGGCAAGAGGGGCACCGTGGTGCTGCGCGTGGTGCCCAGGCGGGGTGCCGATCCGGTCATGACCGCGGCGGCCGGGCAGCTCAAGGAGGCGGCCGATCCCTATCGGCTCGTGCTGCCCGCCAAGCGGGAGACGCTCGCCGACTATTACGCCGATGAGCTGCGGGCGGCCGTCGGCGAGTCCGGGCCCGTGACGCGGTTCATGGTCGAGGCGCCTTCGGTGCCCCGTTCCTTCAAGGGGTGGGACGGGGCGGCGACGTTCGACGGCGAGGCCATCACGTTCACGTGGTTCTGGTCGGGGGCGTCGACCGCCAAATACGCCGCGGGTGACCAGCGGTTCTCGGCGTCGGATCTGGAGAACGTCGAGTGGCACGCGCCGGAGGGGGCGAGCGGCTGTCTCCGGTTGAGGGTGCGCGGCGGCCGGCCGGATCCCGATCCGAACAAGGATCCGGCCTCTGTCGTCTTCGGGCTCGGATGGGGGGCGACGCACAAGTCCCTGCCCTTCGCGGCCTCCGTCCTCGCGTCGATCCCTGACCAGGCCGCCCCCGCGCTCGGCGCCGCCCCGGCGGCCCCGGAGCTGGTCCGGGCTCCGTCGGGTGCCGAGGTGGCCGAGCTGATCACCAAGCTGGGCGAGCTGCGGGACGCGGGGCTGCTCTCCGAGGAGGAGTTCCAGGCGAAGAAGGCCGAGCTGTTGTCCCGCATGTGAGCTCAGGTGGGGACCAGGTCAGAGGGTGGTCAGGCGGATGTTCGAGCCGCCGTGGCCGAGCCTCAGCGACACCTGTCCCGCGGGGGCGTCGGAGTCGATCTCCGGGTAGTCGTCGCTGGACACCGTGACACTGATGCTGTGCCCGGCTGCCACGCGGTAGTGCGTGGGCCAGGTGCGGATGTCCAGGTCGTACGTCCTGCCGGGGCGTACCGGGACCGCGCGCTCGTGGCCGAAGCGGTGGCTCGCCTTCAGCCAGCCCTGGGTGATGCGGGTGGCCGTGCCGTCGGGGGCGATGTCCTGCACCACGACCGCGATGTTGCCGTCGGCCGCCGTGAACGAGGCCCGCACCTTGGCCTGGACCTCCCCCGCGAGCACCAGGTCGCGCTGGAGCGGCCCCGTCGCGAACGACAGCCGCCGGCCCGGCCCGCCCGCGACCGGCTCGGTGTTGACCTCGAAGGCGCGGGTGGCGGACCTGCCGGGGTCGGCGGCCAGGGTTCCGTCGGCTCCGAGGCCGAGCTTCACCGGCCGCGCCCCCGCCGGTGGCCAGCTGTCGAACTGCTGCCAGCCCGTACCCGGCACCTCATACGACGTCACCCTGGCGGCGGGCAGCGGAGTGCCGGGGCGGCGGGCCAGCCAGCGGTCCCACCAGGCGAGGTAGGCGCCGTTGCCGATGTCGGCGGGCTGCCCGGCCGGCCAGCCGTGCACCCAGGGGCCGGACACCAGCCAGACGTTGCGCCCGCGCGCCTGGAGGTTCTCCACCATGCCCTGGCGGTAGCGGTCGTACCAGCCGGCGATCTCCAGGACGGGGACGTCGAGGTTCTTCCAGCGGGACTTGACGCTGCGTTCGCGCCAGAAGTCGTCGTAGAGGGGGTGCTGGGCGTACGTCACGAGGGTGTCGGGGGCGACGGCGCGCTGCCAGTCGCGGATCCTGGCCGAGTAGATGCCGCCCCGGTAGATGGTGTTCTCGTACCAGTCGCTGATGCCGTCCACGGGGATGATGGCGGCCAGGTGGGGTGGCTTGTTGACGGCGACGAGGAGGGACGAGTGCCCGCCGTAGCTGACGCCCGTCTGCCCGATGCGGCCCGTTGACCAGGGCTGGACAGCCAGCCACTCGATGAGGTCGTAGTTGTCGCGCTGCTCCTGGCCGCTGAAGGGGTCGAGGTAGCCCGGCGAGTCGCCTGAACCCCGGACGTTGCACACGGCCGCGACGTAGCCCCGGGTGACGAAGTACGCGGCGGCCTGGCCCTGGGGGCCGAGCTGGTTGTAGGCGTTGTAGTCGTAGACGATGCCCGGGAAGCGGCCGGGGGCGGGGGCGCCGTCGGGGGCGGCGGGACGGTGCAGGTCGCAGGCCAGGTGGCTGCCGTCGCGCAGAGGGACGGTGACGCGTTCCCGGTGCACGCCGTACTCGGCGGGGCGGTCATAGGCGAAGAACGGGTCGGGAGGGAGGGACATGGCGGTCGCGGGTTCGGCGGTTGCGGGGAGGGCGGGGCCGCAGGTCAGGCCCAGGGCGGCGGACAGGGCGGCCAGGATCTTGAGGGGTTTCATCTGCCGGGTCCTCTGAGGGGGTGGGTTAGAGGGAGTGGGAGGACGGAGGGGGGCCGAGAGGGGTTCCGCCGGGGCCCGTGGCGAAGGTGAGCCAGGGCTGGGGCGGGCGCAGGCGGCCCGTGACCGGGTCCGTCTGGCCGACTCCGGGGCGGGAGTAGTCGCACACGCCCGCCGGGAAGGCCGAGCGCAGCCGCGCCCACTGCTCCCCCGTGAACGCGACGCCGTCGTAGTCCCCCCGCCGCAGCGGCTTGAGGCGGCATTTCAGCAGGTCACTGGTCGGGCCCTCGCCGGCTGCGACCCGGGTGTCGGCCTTGTGCGGGTACGCCTGGTCGCAGGCGGCCTGGTCGGTGACCTTGGCGCCGGAGATCCAGCAGGCGTCCACGGCCTCGGCGGGCCGGTGGCGGACGACCTTGGCGGGCAGCGGGATCGGCCGGCGGTCGGCGTCGACGGCGGCGAGCCAGCGGTCCATGACGTCCAGGGGCGAGCCGTCGCTGCCGTTCGTCCAGAGCACCTGGTTGCGGTGGTGGCCGTTGGCCCGGTCGAGCCGGTTGCGGAGCACGAGGCTGCGCCACGGGTAGTGGTAGTCGTTGTTGTCGGTGCCGCGGACCACGAGGATCGGCACCTGAGCCAGCCCCCGGCCGAAGACGACGCGTCCGGTGCGGTGCGCGATCTCGACGGCTTCGACGTCGGCCTCGCTCCGCGACGGGGTCCACGTCATGTCGATGTCGAAGCCGCCGACCCGCCGGTTGAGGTCGACGAACTGTTCGGCGCTGATGCGGCCGTCGCGGAGCGCGGTCAGGCCGTACTGGACTCCGACGTTGTCCCACGGCCGCCGGGCGCACGGCACGCCGGCGCACCCCTGCGGACGGGCGCCGTAAACGGAGATCATGAAGTCCTGGAGCGTGCAGCGGACGCCGCCGGGGTTGCGTGCCGGGTCGTAGCTCGCCTCGCCCGCACAGGACGTGCCGTCGTCGGGCTTCATGTAGTCGGGGGCGCGGCCGGCGGAGGTGGCGCAGACGCCGGTGCCGCCGTGCCCGAAGACCGCGGTCCTGTCGCCGGGGTCGGTCCACAGCGGCGAGGCGTCCATGGCGCGGACCAGCGCGGCGCAGTCGCCGAACTCGCGGTAGGCCCCGACGATCTGGTCCGGCCAGTCCTGGGTCGGCAGGAGGCCGTCCAGCAGGCCCGGGTAGGCGTCGGCGACGAGGTACTGCTGGAGCGCCCCGCCCGAGCCGCCGCGGCCGATCGTGTAGCGGATCTCGCCGTACGTCTCGACGACGTGCTCCTTGACCATCATGACGGTCTCGGCGGAGGTGACGTCGTTGCTGTGCAGGTAGTTGTCGGTCATCGTGGACGACGCCACCGCGAACCCCTTGGCGGCCGCCTCCTGCGCCTCCGGCATGGTCAGCCCGCGGGAGACCCCCTGCCGGTACTGCTGGCCCGTGCCCGCCCCGAACACCCACACCAGCTTGTGGTTCCAGTTCGCCGGCACGAGCACGTCGTAGATCCCGCGGTTGACGGTGCCGCGTTCGAGGGTGGCCTTGACGCCGTTGCCGAGGGTGATCTCGCTGCGGACCGGCGCGGCGTCGCACCGGTCGTTCAGCGCGGGACCGAGGCCGTTCTCGGCCGTCTGGCACTGCCACGGCCGCACCTGCGGGCCCGAGAACACCGGGCCGCCCGGCGGGTGGTCGGTGATGGTCAGCCGCTCGGCCCGCCCTCGCGGCGGCCGGACGGTCAGGACGTTCTCGCCGGGCGAGAGGCCGTCGACCAGCCCGGTCAGCGTGCCGTCCGGCCCGGGTGCGAAGCGGGAGGTGACGTCGGCGCCGTTGAGCTCGACCTGTACCCGCGAAGAGCCGGTGACCCTGACCAGCGCGTCACCTCCCGAGACCAGGTCGGCCCGGTTCGAGAGCACTTCGACGTCGAGATCCGGCTGCGACGGGAACAGCGGCAGCGCCACAAGCGCCGGTATGAGGGCAAGCTCGCGCCAGCTCATGTCACTCTCCAGGGGTCAAAGGGAGAACGCGCCCGTGAGCAGCGCGACCACGGTCATCACGAGCGTGGTGGCGAAGGCCCACTTGAAGATGAAGCGCTGGTGCTCGCCCAGTTGCACGCCGCTCATCCCGACCAGGATGAACGTGGAGGCGGTGAGCGGGCTCAGCGGGAACCCGGTGGTCATCTGGCCGAGGATGGCCGCCCTGGCCACCTCGGCCGGGGCGCCGCCGAAGCCGCTGACGGTCTCGGCGAGCACGGGCAGGACGCCGAAGTAGTAGGCGTCGGGGGTGAAGACCAGGCTGAGCGGCATGCCGGTGAGGGCCACGAGGACGGGCAGGTGCCCGCCGAGGGAGTCGGGGATGACGCTCACGAACGCCGACGCCATGCTGCTGATCATCTTGGTGCCGGTGAGGACGCCGGTGAACACGCCGGCCGCGAAGATCATCGTGGTGACCAGGACGACGCTCTTGCCGTGCTTCTCCAGGAGCTCCTGCTGGCGTTCCCAGGTCGGGTGGTTGACCAGCAGCGCGATCGCGAATCCGACCACGAACAGCACCGGCAGCGGCATCACCTGCAGCACGAGCCCGACCAGCAGGGCGACCGTGAGTACCAGGTTGAAGACCGTCAGAGCGGGGTGGACGGGCGCCCGCTGGGTGCCGGGCCCCTCGCCGACCAGCCGCTCCTCGGGCATCTCAGGGGCGGCGATCGTGCCGAGGCGGCGGCGCTCCTTGAGTCCGATCAGGTACGACGCCACCAGCACCCACGCGATGCCCGCCGCCATCGCGGGCAGGACCGGCGTGAACACCTGGGAGCTGTCCAGCTTCAGCGCCGCCATCGCGCGGGCCGTGGGTCCGCCCCAGGGGATGAGGTTCATGACGCCCGCGCCCAGGCAGACGACGCCCGACAGGACGAGCGGGCTCATGCCGAGCCGCCGGTAGACCGGCAGCAGCGCCGAGACCGTGATGAGGAACGTCGAGGCCCCGTCGCCGTCGAGGGCCACGCACATGGTCAGTACGGCGGTGCCGACGGCGATGCGGAGCGGATCGCCCTTGGCCACGCGCAGGATGCCGCGGATGAGCGGATCGAAGAGACCTGCGTCGATCATCAGGCTGAAGTACAGGACCGCGAACGCGATCATGATGCCGGTCGGCGCGACCTTGGTCAGCCCGTCGAGGATCATCTTCCCCAGCTCGCCGCCGAAGCCCCCGGCCAGCGCCGCCAGGACCGGGATCAGCACCAGCGCGATCAGGACCGACACGCGCTTGGTCATGGTGAGCAGCAGGAACAGAACGATCGTGGTGAATCCCAGGGCTGCCAGCATCGGTGTTCGCCTTCTTCCTCGCCCGGCTCGCGGGGGGTGACGTGCCGGAGTATTACGGAAGAGTTTCCGAGCGACGAAATCTCAGGTCCAGCATCAAAGCAACATTTATCCATGCGTTCTGCGCAAAAGTTCGGGTCTATGCTCACGGCCATGGAGGCGAACCTGCGGCTGCTGGCCGCGTACGCCGCCGTGGCCAGAGCGGCGAGCTTCACGGCGGCGGCGGCCGAGATGCACGTGTCGCAGTCGTCGCTCAGCCGCGCGGTGGCCGAGCTGGAGCGGCTGCTCGGCGCGCAGTTGCTGGAGCGCGACACCCGCAACGTGCAACTGACGGCGGCCGGGGTGGAGACGCTGCGGGTCGCCGAGCAGATCGTGTCCGCCCACCGGTCGGGCATGAAGGAGCTGGAGCGCTACCTGCTCGGCGAGTCGGGCGTGGTGGCCGTGGCCACGCTGCCGTCGGTGGCCGCGGTGCTGCTGCCCCGGGTGATCTCCGAGTTCCGGCTGCGGCGGCCGATGGCCGGGTTGCGGATCATGGACGGCCTGGAGCAGGTGGTGCTCGGCCGGGTGCTCTCGGGGGATGCCGACTTCGCGATCTCCACCGTCGGCGCCGCCCCCGAGCAGCTCGAACACCGCCCGCTGATCAAGGACCGCTTCCACGCCGTGCTGCCCGAGGACCACCCGCTCACCGAGCTCCCGGAGATCACCTGGGAGGAGCTGGCCCGGGAGCCGTTCCTCGCGATCGGGCCGGAGTCGAGCGTGCGGCGGCTCACGGACGCGGCGTTCGCGCAGGCCGGCGCGGCCCCGACGCTCGCGGCCGAGGCGGGGAGCGTGGCGACGGTGGGCGGGCTGGTGACGGCCGGGCTGGGCGTCTCGGCGATGCCCGCCCTGGTGCTGCCGCTGATGGGGGCGGGCAGGCTGGTCTACCGGCCGCTCGCCGAACCCGTCGTGGACCGCCGGCTGGACGTCGTGGTCCGGGCCCGCCGCACGCTGCCGGTGGCGACGAGCGCGTTCCTCGATCTGCTGGACGGGTTCCGCCGCGAGCTGCGGGAGCTGCCGGCGGGCGTCTCCTGGAACCGCGACTGAGGCCACCCGCAATTCATGCGCAAAGCGCATTGAATGATGGGTTTCTTGTGCTGGACACGCATTTCACCGCCTCGGCAGGATGAAACGACCGAGTCGCGATCGGGAGGCGAAGGAGCGCGGGTGACAGGCACGGGTCAGGACACGGGCGGGAGCGGCCAGGGGCAGCTGCGCGGGCTGAAGGTGGTGGAGTTCGCGCACGTGGTGGCCGGGCCGATGGCCGGCTCCATGCTCGCCGACCAGGGTGCGGATGTGGTGCACGTGGAGGCTCCAGGCGCCGGCGACGCCGCCCGCGCGATGGGTCCGGTACGCGACGGCGTGCCCCTGTGGTTCAAGGTCGCCGGCCGCAACAAGCGTTCGGTCACCCTCGATCTGCACCACGCCGCCGGACGCGAGATCGCCCACCGGCTGGTCGCCTGGGCGGACGTCGTGATCGTCACCCTGCGGGCCGGGCGGCTGCGCGACTGGGAGCTGGACTGGGAGGCCGTGCACCGGATCAACCCGAAGGCGATCCTGCTGCAGATCTCCGGGTTCGGGGCGACGTCCTCGCGGGCGGACGAGCCGGGCTTCGGCAAGATGGGCGAGGCCAGGAGCGGGGTGGTGCACCTGACGGGGTTCCCCGACGGGCCGCCCGTGCACACGGGGTTCTCTCATGGGGACGCGGTCACGGGGCTGATGGGCGCCTACGCCGTGCTCGCCGCCCTCCACCGCCGCGCCGGCGACCCCGGCTTCGACGGCGAGTGGATCGATCTGGCCCTCTTCGAGCCTCTCTACCGGCTGATCGAGTGGCAGATCATCACGTACGACCAGCTCGGCACCGTACCCGAACGGGCGGGCAACCAGCTCGCCGTCGCGCCCGCCGCGGTGATCAACACCTACCGCGCCGGCGACGGCGAGTGGATCACCGTGACGTCCGCGACCCTCCGCTCGGTACGCAACGTGGCCCGCCTGCTCGGGCTGCCCGAGGAGGACTTCGCCACCTCGGCGCAGCAGCACGAGGGCCGGGAGACCCTGGACAAGGGCCTGCGGGAATGGGTGGCCGCGCGGACCACGGACGAGTGCCTGGCGGAGTTCGCCCGGGCGGAGGTGGTGGCCTCGCGGGTGTTCACCGCCGCCGACATCGCCACCGACCCCGTCTACGCCGAGCGCGGCGACATCATCACCGTCGACGACGCCGACCTCGGCCCCGTGCGCATGCAGGGCGTGATCCCCCACTTCCACCGGCGGCCCGGGAAGGTCTGGCGCACCGGCCCCGCGCTCGGGCAGGACAACCACCTCGTCTACCACGAGTGGCTGGGGCTGGCCGAGGAGGAGCTGGCGGAGCTGGAGCAGCACGGTGTCATCTGAGCGTCCCCTGCTCCGTTCCCTGCTCTTCGTGCCTGGCACCAGGACTGAGTGGCTGGCCAAGGCGGAGGCGGCGGGGGCCGACGCGGTCATCCTCGACCTCGAGGACGCGGTCCCCGACGACGGCAAGTCGCAGGCCCGCCGCGAAGTGGCCGCGGCGGTGGCCGGCTACGCGGGCCACCTGGCCCTGCTCGTCCGCGTGAACCCGCTGGACGGCTGGACGGGCGCCGAGGAGCTGCGGGCCGTCGCGCACGAGCGGCTCACCGGGGTCGTGCTTCCCAAGGTGAGCGGCCCGGAGGACGTGCGCCTCGCCGACCGGCTGCTCGCCTGGTGCGAACGCGAGCGCGGCCTGCCTCAGGGGCACATCGCCCTGGTGCCGCTGCTGGAGACGGCCTCCGCGCTGCGCGCGGCGTACGACGTCGCCATGGCGGCCCCGTCCCGGATCGCCTACCTCGGCGCCGTCACCGCGCCGGGCGGCGACGTCGCCCGCGCCGTCGGCTACCGCTGGACCCCGGAGAGCACGCTCGGCCTGCGCTCCCGCGTGCTCCTCGACGCGCGCGCCGCCGGGATCCCCAACCCGGTCGCGGGCCTGTGGACCGGCATCGGCGACCTGGACGGGCTGCGCTCCTTCGCCGAGCAGAACCGCTCGCTCGGCTACGAGGGCATGATGGCGATCCACCCCTCCCACGTCCCCGTCATCAGCGCGGCCTTCTCCCCCTCCCCCGACGAGCTGGCCCGCTACGCCCGGCTGATCGCGGCGGTGGAGGCGGCGCAGGCCGGCGGGTCGGGCGCGGTGACGTTCGAGGGCGAGATGGTGGACGAGGCCATGGCCGCCACGGCACGGGCCGTCCTCGACCGGTACGGCCGATAAACCGGTTGCGGACGCCACGAGACTGAACGGCATGGAACGAAAGCTGCTCAGCGCCATCGCCCACCGTGACCATCCGATCGCCGCGCCCATCACGCCCGGCAACCTCGACCGCCTGCTGCGCCGGGCGGCCCTGCCGGAGGGGGCCCGCATCCTCGACCTGGGATGCGGCGAAGGCGAATGGTCGCTCCGCGCGCTCGAACTCGTCCCCTCGGCGACGGCCGACGGCGTGGACGTCTCCGAGGAGGCCGTGGTCTCGGCGGGGCGGGCGGCGGCCGCGCGCGGCCTGTCCGACCGGCTGAGGCTGCACGAGATGTCCGCGACCGAGTTCTCCTCGGAGCAGCCGTACGACCTGGTGCTCTGCGTGGGCTCGACCCACGCGTTCCAGGGCTTGAAGGGCACGATGGACGCGGTCGCCAGGTTCGTCCGGCCCGGCGGGCTGGCCCTGATCGGGGAGGCCTTCTGGGAGAAGCCTCCGGCTCCCGAGGTCGTGGAGGCCATCGGCGCGTACCCCGACCTGGCGGGCACGGTGGCCGCCGCCGAGTCCGAGGGCTGGCTGGCCGTCTACGGCCACATCAGCACCCTCGCCGAGTGGGACGAGTACGAATGGTCGTGGACCGGCACCCTGGCCCGATGGGCCGCCGCCAACCCGGGCCCCGACGGCGACCAGGCCCTCGCCGTCTCGCGGGAGCACCGCGAGCTCTGGCTCAACGGCTACCGGGAGGCACTCGGCTTCGTCACCCTCCTGCTCCAGCGCGCATGAGAGCGGCCGGGCCTCTCATCGGGAGGCCCGGCCACCAGGGGACTATCCGTTGATCAGGGCCATCGCCAGGTCGGGATCGAACTGCCCGGCCGGCTTGCTGGAGATGCCGCACACGCCGTCCGAGTCGCCGGGCACCTTGACCCAGAAGACGTACTCGGCGCCGCTCAACTGCCTGGCCGGCGAGGCACCGAGCTTGCGCCCGGGCGGGTTGCACCAGTTGTCCTCGGGCGTGCTGTCCGTGTAGGGGCCGTTGCCGTTGCGGCTGGTGTCGATCACGTACTTCTTGGCGCCCACGGTGCCCGACAGCTGGCCGTTGACCCCGACGGCGTACGCCTCGGAGTCGGTGGTCCAGAAGTAGTTCGACACGTTCACGGAGAAGCCGCGGGTGTTGGCGATGCCCGACTTGACCAGCAGCGGCGCGATGACGTCGGGTGCGAGCCAGGTGGCGTTGGCCGCGTCCAGATAGACCCACGCGTTGGGGGCCTGGGCCTTCAGCACCTGCGTGGCGTCCAGCAGCATCCGGTACTGGTCCTCGGGGTCCTTGCCGATCTTGGTCACGCACCCGGCGGCGGCGACCGCGTCAGGCTCCAGCACGACGATCGCGTGCCTGGTGCCGATGGCCTTGGCGAACTCGGTGATCCACGTGTGATAGCCGGCCGCGTCGCCCGCGCCGCCGCCCGATTGGTTGGCGCACGCGTCCCGGTTGGGGATGTTGTACGCGACCAGCATCGGCAGCTTGTCCTGGGCCTGCGCCGCGCCGACGTAGGTGTCCACGGCCTGGGTGATGTCACTGAACCAGCCGCCGAACCACTCGAAGATCGGCTTGTTGGCGATGTTCGCGGAGATCGCCGGAGTCTGGCCGGCGTTCGGATTGGCCGTGACGAACTTGGCCGGGTTGGACTGGTTCCACACGAACAGCGAGGTCGGACGCGTCGTCTGCGTCTCCATCAGCGAGACGTTGTCGAACCGGACCACGGGCGTCCCGCCGGACCCGCCGAGCTGGAACGTCACCTCGGCCGCCGTGTCGGTGGCGGTCGCGGCCGTGAAGGGGATGCTGTAGCGCTTGCTCGACGTGGTGAGCTGCACGCCCGTGGCCAGCGACTGGTTGCTGCTGGGCGTGGCCTTGTACTGCACCGTCGCGGTGGCCTTGAAGGCGACGGTGGAGTAGGCGTCGAAGGAGAGGGTGTAGCTCTTGCCCGGGTTCAGGGCGGCGGTGGTGGGGGTGGCCACCATCGCGTCCCAGGGGTTGGCGACGACGGCCTTCACGTCCACCCGCAGCCGCTTGGCGTCGAGCGCGACGGTCGTCTGGCCGATCGCGGCCCAGGGGGCGGTGGAGCTGTCGAAGGTGCCGTTCCCGATGAGCTGGGCAGCCGCTGATGCGGGCTGGGGGACGACGAGGACTGCTGTCAGGACGGCGGCTAAAGCCGCGGTCTTGCCTGCGATGAATCGCACGTGTTCACCTTTCGGCGGGAGTCGCGGTTGATCATTACCGACCCCGTCTGACAAGGTCAAGAGGTTGAGTATGAACGTACGCACCGGCGCCGACGGTGACGGAGCGTGCATGGGCTCCGTTATGATCGGCCGCATGGTTCCGGGCACCTTGTTTCTCTGATCCGCGTCCGTAAGCGGACACCACAGCGCTTCCGGCGACCCGTCGACACGGGTCCGGCCGAGCGCTCTGTTCCGCGTGCTTCGACGCGTTGACCGCCGGCTTCCGGCATCCACCGAGAAACGAGTGCATTTCCATGACTTCCCGTCCCCTGTCAGGGCACACGACTGTCCTCAACACCCTCGACCCCGCCGACCCCGTCCTCGACGATCTCGAACCGCTGCGCGGCGTGATCGGCGACGCCCAGGTCGTGGCCGTCGGCGAGGGCGCCCATTTCGTCCGCGAGTTCAACCTCGCCCGCGCGCGGCTGCTGCGCTTCCTCCTCGAACGCTGCGGGTTCACCGACGTGGCCTTCGAGCTCGGATCCGCGGACGCCTCCGCCGTCAACGCCTGGCTCGCCGGCGAGGGCGACGAGGGCGACCTCTCCCGGCTCGCCGGGCCCCTCACCCGCGGCGTGTTCGGAGAACTGCTGAGCTGGCTGCGCCGCTACAACCGGAGCAGGTCGCAGCCCGTCCGGATCGTGGGGATCGACCTGCCCAACACCCTCACCCTGCGCCCGGACCTCGACCCGGTCGCCGAGTACCTGCGACAGGTCGACCCGGACCTCGACGACTTCGTGGCCGGCGTCCTGAGCGCGGCCGGCGAGATCACCGGAGGCTCGGCCGCCGTGTCGGCGCCCGCGTGGGGCGCTCTCGACCCGGCGTTCCGGGACTCCCTCACGGCGAGCCTGTCCCGGCTGTCGCTGCGGCTGCGGGCACTCGAACCGCTCTACGTCTCGCGCGGCGACCAGCACCGGTACGACACGGCCCGCCGCCACCTGGAAGCCGCCTGCCACACCGACTACATGCTCCGGGCGATGAACGACCTGTTCTCCGGCGCGGGTTCGCCGGGCGACACCTCGGCTCGCGACCACTACATGGCCGCGGCCGTACGGTGGCACCTGGCGCGGGCCGGCACCGGCGCGCGAGTCGTGCTGGTCGCCCACAACAACCACATACAGAAGACCCCCGTCACCTTCGGCGGCCACCTGGCCGCCCTGCCGATGGGCCACTACCTCGCACGCGACCTCGGCCCGCGCTACCGCGCCGTGGCGCTGACCCACACCGCGGGCCAGGTTCCGGAGATGATCGTCCCCGCCGAGGGCTCCCCGGTCGGATTCGCGCTCGACGTCGTCAGCGTCGACGCCCCGGCTCCCGGGAGCGTGGAAGGGGCCCTCGTCGACGCCGGGCTCGGCGAGGCCGTCACCCTGACCGACCTGCGTTCGGGGCCGCCGCTGGACCGCATCCGGTCGCAGAGCGCCTCCGTGGACACGCCGCTGCACCAGGCCTTCGACGCGGTCGTGTGCACTCCCACCGCGACGGCGGACCCATCGACCATGTTTGGAGCAGCTTCATGAACATCACCAACGCCGTCGTCACCGGCGCCGCCGGCGGGATCGGCAGGGCGCTGGCCGCCCGCCTCCACTCGGACGGGGCGCGGGTCGTGCTCGCCGACGTCGACGAGACGGCACTCACCGAAGCCGCGGCCGAGCTGGGGGGCGAGGCCGTCCCGACCGACGTCTCGGACGCCGCGCAGATGGAGGCGCTGGCCGCCGCCGCGCCGGAGGCCGATCTGGTCTGCCTGAACGCGGGCATCGTCGGCCAGGACCTGGGCACGCCGTGGGAGGTGAGCCCGCAGGACTGGGACCGCGTGTTCGCGGTGAACGTCGGCGGCGTGGTCAACGGACTGCGCGCGTTCGTCCCGCGGCTGCTCTCGTCCGGCCGGCCGGCGCACATCCTGATCACGGCTTCCCTGGCGGGGCTCGTCACGTTTCCCGCCGGTGGCGCGTACGCGGCCTCCAAGCACGCCGTCGTCGCCCTCGCCGAACAGGCGGCGCTGTCGCTGGCCGGCACGCCGATCGGCGTGACGATGCTGTGCCCGGCCCTGGTCCGCACCGGCATGTCGCCCGACGGCGAGGACCCCGCGGACATCGCGGACCAGGCCCTCGCGGCAGTGCGGGCAGGCACCTTCACCGTGGTGCCGGACGGCTGGCCGGCCGCGATCACGCGGCGCGCTCACTGGCTGGCGACCGGCGCGCCGCCGGAGATGCCGGCCGCCGGCTGATTTTGACCTCCAGGTCCAGAAACTGCTAGCTTCGTTGTCATGGGGAGGCCGAAGCAGTTCGATCCGGATGTGGCCGTCGAGCACGCCATGCAAGTGTTCTGGCGCAAGGGCTACGCGGCCACCACGCCGCAGGACCTGGTGGACGCGCTCGGCATCGGCAAGGGGAGCCTCTACAACACCTTCGGCAGCAAGCACGCGCTGTTCGAGGCGGCGCTGGGCCGCTATCGCGACAGCCAGGCGTCGGCGCTGATCGAGATGCTGGAGGAGCCGGGCCCCGTCAAGGACAGGTTGCGCAGGACACTGCGCCTCCTGTCCGAGATGGACCTGGCCGACCCCGACCGGCGCGGCTGCCTGGCCGTGAACACCGCGGCCGAGCTCGGCCGGGCGGACGAGAGCGCGGCGCAGCTCGTCCGGCGGATGTTCGACCGCACCGAGGACGCCTTCCGCGCACTGGTCGAGGAGGGCCGGCGCACGGGCGAGATCGCCGCCGACCGGGACGCCCAGGCGATCGGGAGCCTGCTGCTGAACACCGTCGTCGGCATGCGCCTGCTGGCGCGCGTCGCCGACGGCCCGGACCGCCTCACCAGAGTGATCGACGCGGTCATCGACTCCCTCTGACCTCAACCCCCCTTTTCGGGGGTTCACTGCGACCTCATTTTGTACCTAGAGTTCAAGAAAATTGGAGAGATCATGAAGCTCGGACTCGACAGCAAGACCGCCGTCGTCACCGGCGCCAGCCGGGGCATCGGCCTGGCCACCGTGCAGACCCTGATCGACGAGGGGGTACGCGTGGTCGGCGCCGCCCGCACCATCACCCCCGAACTGGAGAAGTCGGGAGCCATAGCGGTGCCGGCCGACCTGAGTACCCCCGGCGGGGTCTCCACCCTCGTGGACACCGCGCTCGCCGAGCTGGGCGGCATCGACCTGCTGGTCAACAACGTCGGCGGCGGCGACACCGTGGAGCCGGTCGGCTTCCTCGACACCGGCGACGCGGAGTGGGCCGCCATCTTCGACCTCAACCTGCTCAGCGCCGTCCGCGTCACCAGGGCCGCCCTGCCCAGCCTCATCGAGCGCCGCGGCTCGGTGGTGAACGTCTCGTCCATCAATTCTCGGCTCCCGGCCGCCGGCCCCGTCGCCTACAGCGCCGCCAAGGCCGCCCTGACCGCGCTCGGCAAGTCCCTCGCCGAGGAGTTCGGCCCTCGGGGCGTCCGGGTCAACACCGTCTCGCCCGGTGTCGTCCGTACCGCGATCTGGGACGACCCGGACGGCTTCGGCGGCAAGGTGGCCGCCCTTGCGGGCGCGGACCACGCCACGTTCCTGGAGGGCCTCCCGGCCGCAATCGGCATCACCACGGGCCGCATCACCGAGCCGCGGGAGGTGGCCGCGTTGATCGCTTTCCTGCTGTCGGATGTGGCGGGCAACATCACGGGCGCGGACCACATCATCGACGGCGGCACCGTGAAGACCCTCTGACGACCGGAACGGTCTTGGGCGGCGCCGTGTGGATCTCCGGGGAAATCGGAGGCGTCGCCATCGAGGATGACCAAGGCCACCGTGCCATTCCTGACGAGAGAGATGATCACGTCACCGACCCGACAACCGTCTGGCGGTAGGTGGGATCGCCGCAGCCCTGCGCACATGGACACGGGCGCGAAGCCGTAGGCGTCGTGTACTTCGCTCGGAATGCCCGGGCGGCTCAGCCCTCCTCCGCATCCGCCCGGCCGTTTCGACCATCTGTAGCACAGGGGGCTACGTCAAGCTACGATAGACACATAATGAAGATCATCACCCAACGGGAGTTTCGCAATAACTCCGCCGCTGTCATGGATCAGGTTGAGGCAGGCGAGGTCTTTCACATCACCCGCAACGGAGTCGAGATCGCCGAGTTGCGACCGATTCCACGCCGACGGCGCTTGAGCGCTGAAGAGCTCGTCGCCAGGCATCGCAGACTTCCAGTCGTGGACTACGCGGCGATGCGTCGAGAGGCCGACGAGTTCTTCGGCTCCGAAGACCGCATCGACGACGACCCGTGGGAGGGGCCGCGATGACTGAGCGGCACAGTGCCGGAGTGATAGACACGTGCGTTTACATTGATCTCACCGAGATCTCTCCCGCCGATCTCCCGGCTTATCCAGAGCTCACAGCCATCACGCTTGCCGAACTTCACCAAGGTGTGGCCATGGCCAAGGATCAGGCCACCCGAGTCGCGCGCATGGAGAAGTTGGGCGCTGCGGTAACCGACTTCGAGCCTCTGCCCTTCGATGCCGACGCGGCGGCTCGATACGGCAGTCTTGTCGCACTGACGCTAGCGGCGAAGCGTGACCCGCGACCTCGCCGAATGGACCTCATGATCGCCGCAGTCTCCTCCAGCCGAGGGTTGCCGCTCTTCACGCGTAACACCGACGACTTCGTCGGGCTGGAGAGCTTGGTCACCGTCGTTCCCGTGTGAACATCAATCTCTGGACGGCCCTCCATGATGAGATCGGGGAGACGCCGTCCCAGCGCACTGAAGGGCGCTTATCCTCACGTCGATTGACCTGACTGCGAGGTCTGGAGGGCAACCTGCGGCCCTGACCAACGAAGCTTGCCGGATCCAGCAGGCAGGGTGGGCAGAAGTCGGCCCACCGCCTCGTAGGTCAAGGGGTGGGGCACCGGTCGTCGAATGCGGCGATGGCGTGCGCCGCGACCAGCAACGACCAAGCGGCAGAACACTGGCTCGATGAGGCCAACGAGCCGGCGGAGCAGATGCCCGACGAGGCAGACGCTCGGTTGACTGTCCGCCTGGCGCCCTCAACCCCCGCGCGCCTATCCCTTCTGCGCAGGTGGACGTAGGGTGACACGCGTTCATCCTGCACACCCGCGCCTACGTCGAGTGGTGCGACGATCGCAGGTCGGTACATCCACCATCCGCCTGACGAGGCTGGCCCCGCGCCCGCGACGCGGCGATGATCCGGCTTGGCCACACCATGCAGGCCATGAGGTAGGCCGAAGTGCCAGTGGCAGCCGGACTCCGGCTGCTGCCGGCCGAATGCAGCCAGTGCTACGCCGGCTGCGCCGACGACCCGATCAGCCGGCGAAGGGCTGATAGGCGAGATCAGCCGACGACGGCCCCGCTTCCGGTTCTCGGCTGGGGGCGAGGCTCACCTATGCCAAGCCTGGGCGCGTTACAGCGGGGGTGACAGTCGCCTATCGGCGAAGGCTGGAACTGGCATTTACCTTACCCATTCCGGACTGTAGTCATACGATCACGGTGAGCAACTCGTCTAGACGAAGGAGGCCGGCATGGGAAAGCACAAGGGCGAGGAGCCCAGCCTGAAGCCGTTCACTCCCCCGAAGGAGAAGAAGAGCCAGAACGACGGAGACGGCAGCGAGGGCAAGCGCGGCAGCGGTGACGGGGACAAGAAGGACGGCAAGTGACCCTCGACCTGGGCGCCCGTCTTGATGGCCTCATCGACGCCATCAGCGAGCGCCGCCCGGTCAGCGGCGCCATCGACAAGGCGCTGCGGGCCGTGCCCCGGCATCGGTTCGTGCCCCCTGCCGGGGTCGTTCTCACCGGGGGCGGCCCCCGCCTCATCGACCAGGACGCCGACCCGGACACCTGGTGGGCCACGGTGTACGGACCGGACGCCATCGTGACGCAGCTCGACGCCGGCGCAACCGACCTCCGCGAGGTGGACGGGCGCTACACCTCCTCCAACTCCGCCCCGGGGACCGTCGTCGATCTGCTCACCCTGCTCGATCCGGAGCCGGGCGATCGGGTGCTGGAGATCGGCACGGGGACGGGCTGGACCGCCGCGCTGCTGTCCCACCTGGTCGGCGAGCACGGCATTGTGACCTCGATCGAGGTCGACCAGGCCGTCGCCGAGCAAGCGGGAAAGACGCTGGCCGCGGCCGGCGTGCACCCGCACCTGATCGTCGGAGACGGGGCGGACGGGTGGGCCGAGGGAGCACCGTACGACCGGGTTCACGTCACCTGCGCCGTCCACACGGTGCCGTACGCGTGGGTCGAGCAGACCCGGCCGGGCGGCGTGATCGTGGCGCCGTTCTCGCCTGGCTTCGACGTCGACTTCTCCGTACGGCTCGTGGTCATGCCGGACGGGGTCGCCGCCGGCCGGTTCCCCGGCTACACGTCGTACATGATGATGCGCTCGCAGGACGGATCCCCTGTCTCCGACGACGACGGCAGCGGCCGACGGTCCACAACCCAGGTCGACCCGCGCACGATCGCGCACGCGCCGGCCGGGGCGGGGCTGGCCATGTCGGCTCTCACCGGCCTGCACATCCGCGAGGTCGACGAGGGAGACCGCTTCGTGCTGTACGTCGTCGACCCTGTCGAGCCGACCCACTGGGCGGCGGCGGTTCACGACCCGGACGGCGATCACCTCGCATACCAGCTCGGCGATCGGTCCCTGTGGGATGAGATCACCGACGCCTACGCCCAGTGGGTGTCCTGGGGCGAGCCGGGCCGGGAGCGGTTCGGCATGACCATCACGCAGGAGGGGCAACGGATCTGGCTGGACACGCCGGAGCGTACGCTGGGCCGCGCCGGAGCCTGATCGCGCAGAGAGCGCCTCTGGCCAGGCGCCAGGCCCTCAACCAGGGAGATCCTGCCCCGGGCGAACGCGCCGTCGTCGCGGAACCCGCCGCCGGCCGTCAACCGGGTTCGGCAGGGCTACCAGCCGCGACCGCCCAACGAAGCTTGCCTGATCCAGCAGGCAGGGTGGGCAGAAGTCGGCCCACCGCCTCGTAGGTCAAGGGGTGGGGCCGACCAGTCGCCGAAGGCGTGGGGTGCGCCGAAGGCGCCCAGACAGGAAACGTCTGAGCCCTTCGGCGCGAAGCGCCCCATTGCGAAGGCCATTGTGCGGGGCGGGCGTCAGGCGGCCCACCATCCAGATGGGCAACGGGTGGGTGGACCCGGCCCACCTACTCCGGGGTGAGCCGCGGTCCGCCTACACCGGGGTGTGCATGTGGCGGGTCAGGGCGTGTTCCACCAGGGTGATCAAGGTGGATTTCACCGACTCCCGCTGCCTGGCGTCCAGGCGCACGATCGGGATGTGGCCGCCGATCGACAGGGCCTCGCGGATCTCGTCCTCCGCGTGCCCGAACTGCCCGTCCCAGCCGTTGATGCCGATCACGAACGGCAGCTTCGCTTCTTCGAAATAGTCGATCGCGGGGAAGCTGTCCGCCAGGCGCCGCGTGTCCACGAGGACGACCGCGCCGATGGCGCCGCGTACCAGGTCGTCCCACATGAACCAGAAGCGGTGCTGTCCGGGCGTGCCGAACAGGTAAAGGATAAGGTCGCGGTCGAGCGAGACCCGGCCGAAGTCCATGGCCACGGTCGTGGTGGTCTTGTTCGGTGTGAGGGAGACGTCGTCCACGTGCGCGGAGGCGTCCGTCATGACCGCTTCGGTGGTGAGCGGCAAGATCTCCGAGACCGCACCCACGAACGTCGTCTTCCCCACGCCGAAGCCCCCGGCCACGACGATCTTCGTCGAGGTTAGGCCGGGGCTAGAGCCTGCGAAGTCCACTGAGCACCCTTTCGAGCAAGTTGAGGTCCGGCTTTCCGGCGTCCAGCGCAGGCTGGTGCACGCGGATCAGGCCCTCGGACGCCATGTCGGCGATCAGCACCCGGACCACGCCAAGGGGCTGGCGTAAAAGGGCGGAGATCTCGGCAACCGACCGGACGTTCCGGGTCAGTTGAATAATCGCCTGATACTCCGGACTAAGTAGGGAAATGTCTTGGTATTCCGACGTCACGGAGGACACCAATGCCTCCATGGCGAACTTCATCCGCGGAGCGGTACGCCCCCCGGTCACGGCATAGGGCCGTACCAGGGAGCTCTGCTTCTGCGGACGGGGAGCCGCCGGATGCGGCGGAGTGCTATCACCAGCCCAACCCTGACCTGACACCATGATCTCCTGTCACCGCCCCGCTAGCGGGGGCGGGCCGCTTGCAGCTCGGCGCGTACGGCCGGCGTCAGCACCTGGCCCGCCCGCTCGACCAGCAGGGTCATCTGGTATGCCACCAGGCCCATGTCACAGTCGGGAGCCGCCAGGACCGCCAAACAGGACCCATCACTGATGGACATGATCATCAAGAGCCCACGCTGCATCTCGATAACGGTCTGGGTCACCATACCGCCCTCGAAGACCCGCGCGGCGCCCTGGGTCAGGCTGATCACGCCGGACGCCACCGCGGCGAGCTGGTCGGCCCGGTCCTTGGGAAAACCCTCGGAGAAGGCCAGCGGCAAACCGTCGGACGACACCACGACCGTGTGGGCGACGCCCGGCACGTTGTTCACGAAATCCGTGATCAACCAGCTGATGCCGCGCGCTCCCTGGCTCATTTCTCTCATTTGTCCTCCTCATTCTCTTCGCCCCGGGTGAACGCTCGGCCCTGGCGGACGCCCTGCTGGAAGCTGGAGAGCCGGCTGCGCAGCCGCTCGGGTGAGATCTGCGGTGCCGGCGACGAAGCCTGGGGCTCGGCGAGGCTGGCCGTACCGGGCACCAGGTTGGCCTTGGGCACGCGACGGGGCAGGCCCGAGGACGTCATGCCGCCCTGCGCGGGCTGCGCGGCGGCCTGCGCGGCCTGGAAGCCGGAGTCCGCGGGCGAGGACCACGTCGCGCCCGCCCCCGATGCGCCGGGCGTGCGCCGCGGCAACCCCGACGGGGACTGCGCGGGAGCGGCCGGGGCCGGGGCCGGGTCGGCGGGCACGGCCGGGTGCACGGCCGTGATCTCCGGCTCGGCCTCGTAGGGAGCGGGCTCGCTGTGCGGCTGCAGCACCTCGGGCTCCGGCCGCCGGAACCAGTCGGACCCGACCGACGAGAAGATCGGCAGGAACTCGTCGCCCTGCTCCTCCATCGGCGAGTTGCGCACCACGGGGAGCGGGCCGGTCATGTCCTGCGAGGAGTAGTCGCCGGGCCCGAACCTGTCGTAGTTGGAGTGCCCGTTCTGCTGGAACTGGTCGGCGGACTTGACCTCATCCGCGAACGGCGAGCGGTACGACTCCCCGAACTGCGGCTGCGGACGATCCTCGGACTCGAACAGCGACCTGCGCGGCGTCGGGTCGGCGAACGACGACCACCGCGGCTCCTCCTGCGGCTGCTTGGGCGGCTCGGTCGCGAACGACGGCCAGCGCGGCTCCTCCTCCTGCAGGGGCGGCGGCTGCTCCGCGAAGGACGGCCACCGGTTCTCCGCGAACGACTGGGACTGCGGCGCGGGAGGCGGCGTCTCCTCGGCGAACGACGGCCAGCGCTGCTCCCCGAACGGCTGCTGCGCGGAAGGAGGGGGCTCCTCGGCGAACGACGGCCAGCGCGGCTGGTCGCCGTTCTGCGAGCTCTGCGGCTGCTCGGTGAAGGGCGACTGCCGCTCGCCAAAAGGCTGCTCGCCGAACGGCTGATCCCCGAACGGCTGCTCGCCGAACGGGCGGTCCCCGGCGGGCCGGTCGTTGAACGCGGCGGGCTGCTCGTTGAACGGCGCGGGCTGGTCGTTGAACGGCGCCTGCTGGTCACCGCCGAAGGGAGCCCAGTTGCCGCTCCCCGGCACCGGCAGCGACCCCGGCCACTGCGTGTCCACCACGTGCTCGGGACCGTCGCCGGAGGGACCCGCCGCGTAGGAGCCGGACCCGTTCCGCGACGGCTCCGCGAACATGCTCGGGTCGAAGTCCGTGAACGCCTCGTACTGCCCGCCCTGCTGCGGGACGCCCAGGCCGTTGCTGATCAGCATGTCCGGCATGAAGACCAGAGCGCTCAGGCCGCCCGTCTCCCGGGGGCTGAGCTGCACGCGGATGCCGTGGCGCAGGGCCAGGCGGCCGACCACGAACAGGCCCATGCGCCGCGACACCGACACGTCCACGACGGGCGGGTTCGCCAGGCGCCAGTTGGCCTCGGAGAGCTCCTCCTGGTTCATCCCGATGCCCAGGTCGTTGATCGACACGAGCACGCCGCCCTCGGCGGGGGTGCTGGTGACCTGGACCTTGCTCTCGCGGGGGGAGAACGAGATCGCGTTCTCGATCAGCTCGGCGAGCAGGTGGACGGCGTCGGTGACGGCCGGGCCGACGATCAGCGTGCCGGACGGGATCTGGATCTGGACCCGCTCGTAGTTCTCGACCTCGGACAGCGAGGCGCGGGCGATGTCGACCAGGGGCACCGGCTCGCTCCACTTGCGCGCGGCCTCCTGGCCGGCGAGGACCAGGAGGTTCTCGCTGTTGCGGCGCATGCGGGTGGCCAGGTGGTCGAGCCGGAACAGGTTCGCGAGCCGCTGCTCGTCCTCCTCGCCCTGCTCCAGGCCCTCGATGAGCTGCAGCTGCCGCTCGACCAGCGTCTGGCTGCGGCGGGAGAGGTTGACGAACATGGCGTTGACGTTCGCCCGCAGTTTGGCCTCGTCGCCGGCCAGCCGGATCGCCTCGCGGTGGACCTCGTCGAAGGCCTGGGCGACCTCACCGATCTCGTCGCGGGTGTTGATGCCGACCGAGGGCGTCTCGGGCACCTGCGCGCCCTCGCCGGACTCGCGCAGCACGCGGACGGTCTCGGGCAGCCGGGTCGTGGCGACCTGGAGCGCCTCGGCACGCAGCCGGCGCAGCGGGCGGACCAGCGAACCGGCCACGCGGGTGGTGAAGACCAGGACGAGGAGCAGCAGGACCAGGATCACCGCACCGGAGATGATCGCGTTGCGCTGCTCGGTGTCGCTCAGCTCCCGGGTCCTGGCCACGATCCTGGTGGCCAGGCCGTCCTCGACCTTGCGCATGGCGTTGCCGGACAGCGTGGTCGACTCGTACCAGTTGCCGAGGTCGCGGCGGGTCGTGACGTCGAGGTCCCGGATCTCGTTGTACTCGCGCATCTGGGCGAGCGCGCGCTGGCGCATGGCGTCGGCGAGGTCGATCTGCAGGCCCTTGACGCCCTTCTGGTACGCCTCCAGGTCCTTGGCGTCCGCCTCCTGCTCGAAGGCGGCCAGCTCGGCCTGCTGCCTGTTCCAGGAGCCCAGGAAGTCCGACAGGTCGTCGTTGTCCAGCTTCCGCTGGACGAGCGCCACGATGAGGATGATCTGCTGGCGCGAGATCTCCTCCTTGACCCGCTGCAGCGAGCCGAGCGCGGCCACGTCACCCTGGAGGGTGTCGTCGTTGACGCCGTCGCCCAGGTCGGCCTCGATCGCGGAGAAGATGCCGATCATCGTGGTGTACGTGCTGATGGCGGCACGCGGCGGCACGTTCGAGACCATCGACTCGCGGAGGCTGTCGAGACCGTCGAGCCACCGGCGCATGTTTGCGACGCCCTCGATGACACGCGCGGAGTGTGAGGCGTCGATGGCGTTGGCCGCGCTCAGCACCTGCTTCTTGGCCGTGTCCGTCGCCTGCCGCTGCGTCTTGAGCTGCACGAGGCGCTGGCCTCTGCTGCGGTCGGAGACGTACCACGCGGTGAGCGTGCGCTCTTTGCCGAGCTCGTGGTTGAGCGCTCCGACGCGCTGCACCAGCTCGGCGACCTGGGTGAGCCGGCGGTACTCGGCGCTGGTGCCGATGGCGTTGGCCAGCTGCACGCCGGCGAGCAGCACACCCACCACCGTGGGGATGAGGATCAGCGCGACCAGCCTCGAGCGCACACGCCAGTTCCCCAGCCGGAAACGTCCGCCTGTGTACTCCCCTGACCTCGTGTGCCTGGGGTCTTTCGTCCTCACTGACTCTCGCAACCTCTCGCCGGTACGTGCTCGAAAGAAATCAGACACGCGTGTGGCGCATGGGATTCGTTCCGGCTGGGTAATTGGAACACAACCCGTACCAGATCGGCCAACCGAACATATCCCATCACACGTGCCCAAAGGGTCACTTTGGGCAACATATCGCCGTACACGTCTTCAGGCGGGCCGGAACGAATCCCGCTCAGCGGGTGCCGCGTGCTTCACCATCAGGTGCCGCGTCACCGAATACTCCTGTACCGCCTCCTGGCTCATGTCCTTGCCGAACCCGCTGCCCTTCACCCCGCCGTGCGGCGCCTCGCTGGCGATGGGCAGGTGGTCGTTCACCCAGGTCACGCCCACATCGAGCCGGTGTGACACGCGCATGGCCCTGGAGACGTCACGCGACCACACCGACGAGGCCAGACCGTACCGCGTGTCATTGGCCAGTTTGACCGCCTCGTCCTCGCCGTCGAACGGTAGCGCCACGAGCACGGGTCCGAAAAGCTCTCCCTGGACGATCTCGCTGTCCTGGGCGACGTCGGTCACGAGCGTGGGCGGGTAGAAGAAGCCGGGACCCTCGATCGGGGCGCCTCCGTGGAGCACGCGCCCGCCGGCCCTGGAGACGAACCCGTGCACGCGGTCCCGGTGCGCGGCCGAGATCAGCGGGCCGATGTCCGTGGCCGGGTCCCAGGGGTCACCGACGGTAATTCTGGCAAGAGTTGCCCGCAGTGCCTCGATCGCGTCCGCGTACACCTCGCGGGCGACGTAGACGCGCGTGGCGGCCGTGCAGTCCTGCCCCGTGTTGTACGTCGCCCCCATCGCCACCCCGTGGGCCATCTCCGCGAGGTCGGCGTCCTCGAAGACCAGCGCGGGCGCCTTGCCGCCGAGCTCGAGGTGCACCCGCTTGAGCGTGGCCGCGGCCCCGGTCATGACCGACCGGCCCGTCTCCGTGGAGCCGGTGACGCTGACCATGTCCACGCCCGGGTGGGTGACCAGCGCCTGGCCCACCTCGGCGTCCCCGGTGACCGCCTGGACGAGCCCGTCGGGCGCGCCCGCCTTGGCGAACAGCTCGGCCAGCCGCAACGTCGTACGCGGGGTCTGGGGGGCCGGCTTGATCACCACGGCGTTGCCCGCGGCCACCGCCGGGCCGACCTTCCAGACGGCCATGACGAACGGGAAGTTCCACGGCGCGATCGACCCCACCACCCCGACGGGACGGCGCAGCAGGACGGAGGTGTAGCCGGGGCTGAAGACACCGGCGCCCGAGCCTTCGAGGGAACGGGCGGCCCCGGCGAAGAAGCGCAGGTTGTCGGCGGCGAACGGCAGCTCGCCGTCCCTGAACACCGCCGCGGGCTTGCCCGTCTCCTCCACCTCGAGCCTGGTCAGCTCCTCGGCGTCGGCCTCCACCAGGTCGGCCACCCGCAGCAGCAGCCGCGCGCGGTCGGCCGGGGTGGTCTGCGACCACTCCTCGAAGGCCGCGCGGGCCCGGTCGACGGCCGCCGCCACGCCCTCCACCGGCGTGTCAGGAATCTCGGCGCACGGGAGCCCGGTGGCGGGGTTGATCAGTTCACGCATGGAAAGTCATGTCCTCACTGGCCGAGCTGCTCGATCAGGTCGGCGGCCTTGCGCAGGCCGTCGCGACGCCTGATCTCCTCGCCCGCGGCGGCGAGCCGGGCGCGCAGCTCGGTGTCCCCGAGCAGCCGCTCGACCGCCCCCTTCAGTTCGTCGTCGGTGAAGGTGTAGGTGGAGAGCCTGACACCATAGCCCAGCTCGTCGACCCGCTGTGCGTTGTCGTACTGGTCCCAGAAGAGCGGCAGCAGGATCATCGGCTTGCCGAAGTGCAGCGCCTCGGTGGTCGTGTTGTTGCCGCCGTGGGTGATGACCAGGTCACACAGTGGGATGATCTTGGTCTGCGGGAGGAACTCCGCGCCCCACATGTTGTCGGCGAGCTTGATCTCCTCGTGCAGCGGGCCCTTGGAGACGATGTACTGGTGCGGCGTGGTGGCCAGCACGTCGATGACGCGCTGCATCAGCTCCACGTCGGAGGAGCCCAGCGAGCCGAGCGAGAAGTAGACCAGCGAGCCCGCATTTCTCTCGAAGGGCAGCGTGAACGCGTCATCCGTCTCCCGGACCGAGGAGTCGAGCCGGTGCCAGGAGTCGCCCAGCGGGCGGGCGTCGGCGTAGTCGAGGATCTCGGGGTAGACGTAGAGGTTCAGGTCGCCCTCGTGGATGAAGTCGAGCTCCGGCAGCGGCTCGGTGCCCTGCTCGACGCACCACTCGTTGAAGGCGGTCCAGACCTCGCGGTGGGTGCGGTCGTACTCGGCGCGGAAGGCCTCCCACTCCGAGCGGTCGTCGGCCGGCAGGCCGGAGAAGACCGGCGCGATGTTCTCGCCGCGCACCTCGAGCGGGTTGCAGGAGACGATGCGGACGAACTTCTTGCCCGCGGTGAGCAGCGCCGGGAACGTGATCACGTTGTCCTCGACGATCACGTCGGGGTTCACGCGCTCGATGATCGCCTTGAGCTGCGGCTCGCAGTACTTCACGCCGTCGATCAGCGAGTCCCAGATCGGCTTGGTGACGGTGTCGAGCTGCTCCAGGGTGCTCTTGCGGTACTCGGGGGCGGTCTCGCGGATGAAGTCCTTCCAGAACTGCCCCGGGTCCTGCTCCTCCTCCGCGTCCTCGGCCGGCGGAGCGAGGTCGACGAGGTCCTCCTCGAAGCCGAGCGCTTCGAGCTTGCCCTTCCACGACGCCTCCGCGGCGAAGACGACGCGGTGGCCGCGGCGGCGGAGGATGTCGCCGATGCCGATCGAGTTGTTGGTGGGCCCGTAGGCGCTTTCAGGCATGAACAGGATGGTGAGAGACATCGAGACTCCGGGGAAACTCATCAATTTGAAGAGGAATTCAAGAACTCATCTAGCGTGAAGGTCAAGTAACGGGCACTATGGTCACGGCTAACTGAACAGCAGCCAAACGAGTGAAGGCGGTGGGGGTGGCTCAGCGTAAGAGCCGTAGTGACCGGCGCATCGACTTGATCGAGGCCGCGCGCAGGGCCATCATCCGTCACGGCATCGACGGCGTACAGCTCTCGCACGTCGCCGAGGAGGCCGGTCTGACCTCCGGCGCGGTGCTCTACCACTACCCCGACCTCAGCGAACTGCTGGTCGAGGCGCAGCACGCGGGCATGGAGCGCTTCTACGAGCAGCGCGTGCGGCAGCTCGCCACCCTCACCAATCCGGTCGAGAAGCTGGTCCTCACGATCAAGTCGGGGCTGCCGACCGGGTCGCTCGACCCCGATGTCCGCCTGCTCAACGAGCTGGGCGGGGCCGCGGGCCGCAACCGGGTCTACGGCGTGCTGCTCACCTCCCTCTACGACCGCCAGGTCTCGATGTACCAGGCGGTCCTGGACACCGGCGCCGCGTTGGGGGTGTTCAGGCTGAGCGCCGACTCGCTGACGATCGCCCGCAACCTGGTGGCGCTGGAGGACGCGTACGGCTACCGCATCACGGCCAGGCACCCGGTGATCGGCCCGGCCGAGGCGGCCGAGCTGATCCTCTCGTACGCCCGCGCTGCCACGGGCAACGACCTGGCCCACTGAGCTCACCGGTCGACCGCCATGATGACCGCGTCCTCGGCCTTCCAGCGCACCTTGACCTTCGCGCCCGCCTTCACCGTGCTCGCGCCCTGCACGGCGACCAGCACCGGCTTGGCGTGGCCCGGCACCTCCACGGAGATGTGCGACACGCCTCCGTAGAAGCTGACGTCCAGGACGCTGCCCTTGAGGCCGCGGGTGGCACTCTCGTCGGCCAGCTCGACCTTCTCCGGCCGGATCGCCAGCAGCGCCTTGGCGCCCGCCTCGATCTCTTCGAGCGGGGCGCCGGCCAGCATGCCGAAGTCGTCGGTCTTGATGCCGTCGAGGCCGCCGGCCGTGCCGTGGAAGAGGTTGTTGGCGCCGACGAAGTCGGCCACGAACGGCGTGCGGGGCCGCTCGTAGAGCGCGATCGGCTCGTCCACCTGCCGCACCTTGCCGCTGTCGAAGACCGCGATGCGGTCGGCCAGCGACATGGCCTCCTCCTGGTCGTGCGTGACCACCACGAACGTGATGCCCACCTCGTGCTGCAGCCGCTTGAGCTCCAGCTGCATGTCGGCGCGGACCTTCTTGTCCAGGGCCGACAGCGGCTCGTCGAGCAGCAGCAGGCGGGGCCGCTTGACGATGGAACGCGCCAGCGCGACGCGCTGCCGCTGGCCGCCGGAGAGCTGGGCGGGCTTGCGGTCCGCGTGCGCCGACAGCCCGACGGTCTCCAGCACCTCGCCGACGCGCTGCTTCACCTCCTGGCGGGGCACCCGCTCGCGTTCCAGGCCGTAGGCCACGTTCTTGGCCACGGTCATGTGGGGGAACAGCGCGTACGACTGGAACATGAGGCTGATCGGCCGCCGGTTCGGCTGCTTGGACAGCAGGTTCTCGCCGTCCAGCGTCACCGTGCCCCGGTCGGGCGTCTCGAACCCGGCGATGATGCGCAGCAACGTGGTCTTGCCGCAGCCCGAAGGGCCGAGCAGGGCGAAGAACTCCCCCTGGCCGATCTCCAGCGACACCTCGTCGAGCGCCGTGACCTCCCCGAACCTGCGGGTGATCCCGTCAATCCTGAGCACGTCTCTCCCCGATCTTCGTCATGCGCTGCCCGGCGATCACCGCCGTGAAGCTCACGAGGAGCAGGATCGCGGCCAGCGCGTTGATCTTCGGGGTGACCCCGAACCGGATCATCGAATAGATGACGATCGGCAGCGTCTGGTCGCTGTTGCCGATCGTGAAGAAGGCGATCACGAACTCGTCCAGCGACAGCGTGAACGCCAGCAGCGCGCCGGCGACGATGCCCGGTGTCAGCTGCGGAAGCGTGATCTTCATGAACGTCGTGACCGGCCCCGCGCCCAGATCCCGCGAGGCCTCCTCCAGCGAGGTGTCGGAGTTCGTCAGCCTGGTGCGCACCACCGCGGCCACGAACGCCATCGCGAACAGGCCGTGGGCGAGGATCACCGAGTACAGGCCGAGCGTGAGCTGGATCAGGCCGTAGAACAGCAGCAGGCCGATCGCGAGCACCAGGTCGGGCAGCACCGCCGGCATGAGCGCGATGGCGTCCAGCGTCTTGGACCTGGTGTGCCGGGCCAGCCCGACGGCCAGCAGCGTGCCGAGCACGGTGGCGATCACCGTGGAGCCGGTGGCCACGATCAGCGTGTTGACCAGGCCGTCCCTGACCCGCTCGTCGTTGACCAGCTCGCCGTACCACTTGAAGCTGAAGCCCTCGTACGTGTACGCCGACTTGCCGGAGTTGAACGACATGACGACGAGCACGACGATCGGCAGGTAGAGGAAGACGTACGTGGCCCAGAACGGGATGTACAGCAGCTTTGACCTACGCACGGCGCGCCACCCTGGCCTGCACGAGGAGCAGCACGATCAGCACCGCGATGAGCGCCAGCGCGAGCGTCGAGCCGAACGGCCAGTCGCGCGCCTTCAGGAACTGGTCGCGGATCAGGTTGCCCACCATGATCGACTTGCTGCCGCCGAGTATCTCGGGGATGACGAAGTTGCCGAAGCTCGGCACGAACACGAACAGGCACCCGGTCATCACGCCCGGGACCGTCAGCGGCAGCGTGACCTTCCTGAAGGTGGTGAACGCCGAGGCCCCCAGGTTGGCCGAGGCCTCCCGCAGCTGCGGGTCGAGCCGCTCGATGGCGGAGTAGAGCGGCAGCACCATGAGCGGCAGGTACGAGTAGAGCAGCCCGGTGACGATCGTGCCCTGCTTGTAGAGCAGCTCCAGGTCCGTGCCCAGCAGCGAGTTGATCACGCCGGGGCCGCTCAGCAGGATGATCCAGGCGTACACGCGGATGATGAAGTTCGTCCAGAACGGCAGCACGATGGCGACCAGCGCGATCGTCTTCCACTTCGGCGGCAGCTGGGCGATCAGGTAGGCCGTGGGATAGCCGATCAGCAGCGCGATCAGCGTCGTCAGGGTCGCGATCTTCAGCGAGGTGACCACCACGCCGAGGTAGAGCGGATCGACCAGGCGCTCGAAGTTCTCGGTGGTGAACTCGTAGACGATGCCGCCGAAGCGGCCGCGCTGGAACACCGTGTTGCTGAGCACCAGCACGAGCGGCACCAGCAGCAGCACGATCAGATAGGTCACACCGGGTGACAGGAAAACGAACGCGCCCAGCCGGCGTCCCTTGGACGCCGACCGGGCCTTGACCTCAGACTTCACTGTTTACTGCTGTGCCGTGATTTCGGTCGACAGGCGCGTGTACTTGGTCGACGCCTGGCCCAGGTCGATGATCGACTCACCGTTGAGCAGCTCGGCGGGCTTGATGCCGAGCAGCGAGCCCTTGGGCACCTGCACCCGGTCCATGGCCGCCTTGTTCGGGACCTTGTAGTTGATGTTCTCGGCGGCCCAGCTGTGGATCTCGGGGTCGAGGATGTAGTTGATCAGGGCGTGCGCGGCCTCCTTGTTCTTGGAGGACTTCATGATCACCATGGTGTCCACCCAGAGGTCGCTGCCCTCCTTCGGCACCACGAACTTGATGTTGTTCTTCGGGTCCGTGGTCGGGCACCAGCCGTCCCACGCCTCCACCATGACGGCCTCGCCGGACTTCAGCTTGTCGCCGAACGTGGTGTCGTCGTAGGTGAGCAGGTGGGGCTTCTGCGCGACGAGGAGGTCCTTGACCTTCGCGATCTCGTCGTCCTTGTCGGTGTTGACCGAGTAGCCGAGCGCCTTGAGTGCGGGCAGCGCGAGCCAGCGCTCGGTGGTCATCATGGTGACCTTCTTGTCGGCCCAGGCCGGGGGCTTGAGCAGATCGTTCCAACTCGTCGGCTCGGACTTCACCAGGTCGGAGCGGTAGCAGATGCCGGTCGTGCCCCAGGTGTAGGGCACCGAGTACTTGTTGCCCTTGTCGTAGGAGAGCTGCGTGGCCTCCGGGTAGAGGTTGGCCAGGTTGGGGATCAGCTCGGGGTGGATCGGCTCCAGCAGGCCCGCCGCGTTGAGCGCCTGGGCGTACTGGCCCGACACGAACGCCACGTCGATGCCGCTGTCACCGGGGGCGGTGAGCTTGGTCATCGCGACTTCGTTGGTGTCGTGCAGGGCGACCTTGACGTCCTTGACCTTGAGCTTCGCCTTGACCTTCTCGGGCAGCTCCTTGGGCGTGTAGTCGGCCCACACGGTGATCTGGAGCGACTGCTGCGACAGGTCCGCGTTCGGCTTGAGCTGGTCGGCCGCCGCCGGGGCCGTGCCTTCTGAGCTGGTCGACGACTCACCGCCGCACGCCGCGACGGCGAGCGCGAGGCCGGCCGCCGTGATGGCAGCCGGGAGACGACGGGTGAACCGGATACGGGGCACGGCCGCTACTCCTTCTGAAATTTGTGCAGTTTGAGGGGTCGCGCGACCTTACCGGACACAGCAGACCAGAGCAGGAGTGTTGCAGGGTAAATCAACATGAGCAAGACTTTTGATGACATTGCTACCAGGAAGTTTGGTCTACGAGTTGAATTGGGATTCAATAGCTGATCGGCTGCTCTCTCTCGGTGAGAGGCCCCTCACGGCCCGAGACCGGGGTGTCAGCGCCGCACTCCTCGCGCTGCTGGGGGGTGAGGTGCCGCCGCCGTTCGCGGTGCGGCGCTTCCTCCCGCTGCCCACCCTCTCGTACAGCCTTGGAGATCTCCACACTGGGGCCCCAGGTGAGCGGGATTTCGGCCCGCACGTGGACCAGACGAACTACTCGGTGGTCGTGGACGAGAAGGTCGTCGTCAAGTGGATCACCCCACCGGTTCCACTTCCCCACCCCACCCCAGAGGTCTTCGCTCACCTCGTTGAGGCGGGGTTCAACGACACAGCACCCCCTTACGCGGCCCTGACCCGCGCTGTGGACGGGAACGAGCAGCTCCTGGCCCTGGTGACGGGCTATCTGCCGGAGGCTCGCGACGGCTGGGAGTGGTGCGTCGACGAGGCCGAGGCCGGCGCCACGGAGTTCGCCCCCGTGCTCGGCCGCCTCGCCGCCGACCTGCACCTCGCCCTCGCCACGCTCCCTGTGCCGGCGCTCGGTGCCACGAGTACGGCGGCCGCCAGGGCGGAGGCCGCGCTCGCGGAGGCCCTTGAGCTCACGGACGGCGAGGACGGCGCGTGGCTGGCCACGCGGACCCCGGCGATCCGGCGCGAGCTGGCCGCCCTCCAGGCGCCGATCACCGGCCCCCGCATCATGATCCACGGCGACCTCCACGTGGGCCAGATCCTCAGATGGCGGGACGGCTACGCGGTGATCGACTTCGACGGCAACCCCACCGTCACCGACGCCGACCCGTGCCAGCCGGCCGCCAGGGACGTGGCCCAGCTCACCACGAGCATCGAGCACGTGGCCCAGGTCGCGATCAGGCGGAGGGACGCCGACCCCGTCGCGGCGGCCGCCTGGGCCGCGAAGGCGCGCGCCGGGCTGCTGGCCGCCTACAAGGCCCGCCTGGCCGAGAAGGACCGGCCGGACCTGCTCGATGAGAGGCTGGTCCGGCCGTTCGAGGTGGAGCAGGAGTGCCGCGAGCTCATCTACGCCGCCCGCCACCTGCCCCGATGGCGCTACGCCCCCATGGGCGTCCTGCGTACCTGGTACCAAGAGGAGAACATCACGTGAATTCCGAGCTCTACCTGTCCGACCTGGAGGCCAAGCCGGCGGCGCTCAGGGGCCTGGCCGCCGCCCTGAGGGAGGACAACCCGTTCGCGGCCCTCCCCTCGGGCCTGACCAGGGTGCTCTTCCTGGGCATGGGCAGCTCCAGGTACGCCGCGGGTGTGGCCGCGCTGCGCCTGCGCCGGGCGGGCGTGGACGCGTACGCCGACTACGCCTCGGCGGAGGCCACCTACCCGGCCGCCGCGGACACCCTGGTCGTCCCGATCTCGGCCACCGGTTCGAGCAGGGAGACCCTCGACGCCGTGGAACGGTACACGGGCGGCCCATCCTATCTGGCGGCGCTCACCAACACCCAGGGTTCTCCCCTCGCCGAGCAGGCCGACCTGGTGGTCGACATGCGCGCGGGCGAGGAGCGCGGCGGCGTCGCCTGCCGTACGTTCCAGCACACCCTGGCCCTCCTCCTGGCCCTGGAGGCCCACCTCACCGGTACGGGCCGCGACCTGCCGAAGCTGCTGGAGCGGGCCGCCGAGGCCACGACGGACCTCCTGGACAGGAGGGACGAATGGCTCCCCATGACCATGGAGCTGCTGGACGGCGACCGCGGCGTCTACACCATCGCCCCCGCGGAGCGGCTGTCGTCGGCCGAGCAGTCGGCGCTGATGTTCCGCGAGGGCCCGCGCCGCCCCGCCGACGCGTGCGAGACGGGCGACTGGTCACACGTGGACGTCTACCTCACCAAGACCCTCGACTACCGCGCGCTGCTCTACCCCGGCTCCCGCTACACCGAGCAGGCCATGGACTGGGTGCGCGAACGCGGCTCCACGGTGGTCACCGTGGGCGCCGAAGTGAAGGACGCCAGGGCCGCGGTCAGGTACGCGCACGACGACGACCCGGACGTCGCCCTGCTCACCGAGACGCTGGTGGCCGAGCTGGTCGCCGGGAAGTGGTGGGCCGCCCAGTAGGGGTCAGTGGGCCCGCGCGGCGAGCGCGTGCTCGACGAGCGAGATGAGGGTGTTCTTGACCGCCGGCCGCGCCCGCGCGTCGGTGCGGATGACCGGTATGTGCGGGGAGAGCGTGAGCGCCTCCCGCACCTCGCTCTCGCTGTGCGGGAACACCCCGTCCCAGCCGTTCAGCCCGATGACGAACGGGATGCCGGACTCCTCGAAGTAGTCGATGGCCGGGAAGCTGTCGGCCAGCCGCCGCGAGTCCACCAGCACCACGGCCCCGATGGCACCGCGTACGAGGTCGTCCCACATGAACCAGAACCGGTGCTGCCCCGGCGTGCCGAACAGATAGAGAAGCAAATCCTGGTCCAGCGAGAGCCGCCCGAAGTCCATGGCCACGGTGGTGGTGGTCTTGCCCGGCGTGAGCCCGATGTCGTCGATGCCCTCGGACGCGTCCGTCATCACCGCCTCCGTGGTCAGCGGCATGATCTCGGACACGGAGCCCACGAACGTGGTCTTCCCTACACCGAACCCACCCGCCACGACGATCTTCGTGGAGGTGAGCCGGCTAGAGCCTGCGAAGTCCACTCAATACCCTTTCAAGCAGGCCCCTGTCGGGGAGGCCCGCGTCCAGCTGCGGCTGGTACACCCTGACCAGCCCGTCCGCCTCCATGTCGGCCACCAGCACCCTCGCCACTCCGAGAGGAACGCTCAGCAGCGCGGAGATCTCCGCCACGGAGCGCACCTGCCGGCACAGCTCGCTGATCGCGCGGTATTCACGGGTGTACGTCATGCCGAGTCGTGCCGAGGTGGCCGACGATACCAGGGCCTCCATGGCGAGCTCCGTACGAGGAGTCGTCCTGCCACCGGTGACGGCGTACATCCGGACGAGCGAGCTGCGCTCCGGCTCATCGTTGTGCCACGATGCCAACGTCTACTCCCATCACCCTGTCTGTCCGGCCGCAGCGGGATCCATCACGGACGCGCCGCCGACAGTTCCGCCCGCACGGCAGGTGTGAGCACCTGCCCGGCGCGCTCGACCAGGATCGTCATCTGGTAGGCCACCAGGCCCATGTCGCAGTCGGGCGCGGCCAGCACCGCCAGGCAGGATCCGTCGCTGATCGACATGACCAGCAGCAGGCCGCGGTCCATCTCGACGAGTGTCTGGGTGACCCCTCCGCCCTCGAACACCCGCGCCGACCCCTGCGTGAGGCTGACGAGCCCGGCCGCGATGGCGGCGAGCTGGTCGGCGCGGTCTTTTGGGAAGCCCTTGGAGTACGCCATCGGCAGCCCGTCGGCGGACACGACCACGGCGTGCGCCACCCCTGGGACCTCGTCGACGAAGCTGCTGACCAGCCAGTTCATGTCCCTGGCCGCCTGGCTGAGCTCCCTCATGAGTCCTCCTCGAGCTCGGCGCGACCCTTGCGCACGCCCTGCTGGTAGCTGGCCAGCCTGTTGCGCAGCCGGTCAGGCGACACCGGAGGAGCGGAAGCGGGCGGGGGTTTCGGACTCGCGGTGCCCGGTACCAGATTCGCTCTCGGAGTCCGCTTCGGCAAGCCGGAGTTGGTCGTGCCGTTCTGCGCCGGTTCCGCGGCCGCGCCGGCCGCCTGCCAGCCCTGATCGGCGGGCGAGGACCAGGCCGGGTCGCGGTGGTCGGCCGTCGGCGTGGACTTGGTGAACCAGCTGCTCTCCTCGACGGCGGAGTAGATCGGCAGGAACTCCTCGTCCTTGGACGGCGCCGGCGGGGTGGCGAACGACGGGTAGGAGTCCGCCGGCCCACCCAGGTCAGGTGGCAGTTGCTCGACCGAGTGCGCCTGCGACGACCTGAACCAGGACGACGGCTCGGGCGCCGCGGGGACGACGTCCAGCGACGGATGCCCAGGGAAGGGGTCGGCGGGCGGCAGGGTCCCGAAGGACGGATGCCCCGGGAAGGGCGCGGCCGGCGTCGGCGGGTTGGCCTGCCTGGGCACCGGGATGCGCGCCGGCACGGGCACCGCGCCCGCCACCGTGCCCGACACGGCCGTGAGCAGCGCGGGCGGGATCAGCACCATGGCGGTCAGCCCGCCGATGTCCTGCATGCGCAGCTGGACCCGGATGCTGTGCCGCAGCGCCAGCCGGCCGACCACGAACAGGCCCATGCGCCGCGACACCGACACGTCCACGACGGGCGGGTTCGCCAGCCGCCAGTTGGCCTCGGCCAGCTCCTCGGCGCTCATGCCGATCCCGTGGTCGGTGACCGACAACATCAGCGAGCCGGTGTCGATGCGGCTGCTGGAGATGATGACCTTGGTGTCCCGCGAGGAGAACGAGACCGCGTTCTCGACCAGCTCGGCCAGCAGGTGCACCACGTCGGTGACGGCCTGGCCGGCGATGGCGACGTCCGACTGGACCTGGATGCTGACCCGGTCGTAGCTCTCGACCTCGCCGAGCGCGGCCCGCACGATGTCCATCAGCTCGACCGGCTCGCTCCACTTGCGTGCCGCCTCCTGCCCGGCCAGGACCAGGAGGTTCTCGCTGTTGCGGCGCATACGGGTGGCCAGGTGGTCGAGCTTGAACAGGTCGCCGAGCCGGGTGTCGTCGCGCTCGCCGCGCTCCAGCCGCTCGATCAGCGTGAGCTGCCGCTCGACCAGCGTCTGGCTGCGCCTGGACAGGTTCACGAACATGGCGTTGACGTTCGCCCGGAGCTTGGCCTCGTCGCCCGCCAGCCGTACGGCCTCGCGGTGCACCTCGTCGAACGCGCGGGCGACCTCGCCGACCTCGTCCCTGGAGAAGATCCCGATGGGCGGGACCTCGGCCTGGACGGCGCCGTCGCGGGACTCTCGCAGGTGCTGGACGAAGTCCGGCAGCCGCCTGCCCGCGATCTCCAGCGCCTCGCCGCGCAGGCGGCGCAGCGGCCGCACGAGCGACCTGGCCACTCCGGTGGTGATCAGCAGGACCGCCACGAGCAGGGCGAGCACGGCGCCCGCGGTCACGAGCGCCTGCTGCCGCTCGTCCGCGCTGAGCGCCTCGCTGCGTGCCACGATGCCCTGGGCCTGGCGCTCCTCGACCTCGCGCATGGAGTCGACGACCACGTTGGCCGCGTCGAACCACTCCTTGGCGTCGTCGCGCTTGCTCAGGTCGAGGCCGCGCAGCGGCAGCCCCTTCGTGCTCCTGATCAGCACCAGCTCGCGCAGGAACAGCATGCGGTCGGCGGACCTGCCGTTGACGGTCTCGTCGAAGAAGCGGCGCTCTTCGGCGGTGGCCTCGGTGGAGTACGCCTTGCGCTCGTTCAGCTCCTTGGACTGCTCGCCGAGGAAGCGCTTGAGCTGGTCCTGGTCGAACGCGCCCTCGACGAGCACGGCGGTGACCAGGGCCTGCTGGTAGGAGACGCTCTCCTTCGCCCTGGCCAGGGCGTTCAGCATGCGGGTCTGGCGGAACAGCTCGTCGTCCACGCTGTCCTTGATCAGCTCGTTGTGGACGGAGAGCAGGTCGCCGATCACGGTCGTGTAGAGCTCGACGGCGGGGCCCGGCAGCAGGTTGGCCTCCAGCGCCTGCTTGCGCAGGCCGGTCAGGTCGTCCAGGCGGCTGAGCAGGTTCTCGAGCTGGTCGGCGCTACGGCCGCTGACCTCGGTCAGCAGTTGCCCGGCGGTGCCGCGTACCTGCCTGACGGCCAGGTCGGCCTGGTCCATCTGGGCCTGCACCGTGGAGAGCATCCCCGCCGGCCGGTTGCGCGCGATGTACCAGGCGGTCGTGGCGCGCTCGGCCGCCACCTGGTGGGTGAGCCCGCCCAACTCGGCGGAGAGCTGGGCGAACTGGTTGGTACGCGCGTAGTCACCGGCGGCGGACGTCCTGGCGAGCACCTGGATGCCGCCGAGCAGGACGGCGGCGGCCGTCGGGATCAGGATGAGGGCAACAAGACGCGCGCGGACGCGCCAATTGCTCAGCCGCCAGTTGCCGTTACTGGCCTGCCTCTCACCCAACGCTGTAGTCACCGAACGCACCTCGCCCGAATCGGCGTATTTGAGGGGGCTGTGTCCCGTGGGGAAATCAGCAAGTGCCGGCCAATTAGAACACATCCCACAGCAGTGTGGCCCACCCGAACATAACGCTACAAAAAGCGACTCGTGTGACTCAAGTGCTAAAACCTGGAGCTCCATGATTCATGATCGGAAAGCGGGAAATAAGCCTTTATCCAGTTGGATGTCACGGTTTGGGGCTTTAGTACGTTCCAACCTCATAACACGCCAGGAGCATGGAGGTCTCTGGAGTGTCACGGCGTTGAGATTTCAGTTATTCGCGCCATATGTTGTGGCGGTCAAAGAAGGAGGCGATGGTGGGGGTTTCTCCCGACAGCGCGGCCATCACTGTTGAGGGCCTTTGGAAGATCTTCGGCGCCAGGGCGCAGAAAGTCCTGGACAGCGAGGACAGGCATCTCGACCAGGCCGCACTGAGAGAGAAGACCGGCTGCACCGCCGCCGTCAGGGACGTGAGCTTCGAGGTGCGACCGGGCGAGGTCTTCGTGGTCATGGGCCTGTCCGGCAGCGGCAAGTCCACCCTCGTACGCTGCCTCACCCGGCTGATCGAGCCCAGCGCGGGCGAGATCAGGATCGGCGGCGAGGACATCGGCCGTGCCTCCCCCGCGCGGCTCCGCGAGATCCGCCGCCACCAGGTCAGCATGGTCTTCCAGCATTTCGGCCTGCTGCCGCACCGCAAGGTGATCGACAACGTGGCGTACGGGCTGGAGATCCAGGGCACCGCCAAGGCGGCCAGGCACGCGCGGGCCGCGGAGATCCTCTCCCTCGTCGGCCTCGACGGGTACGCCGACGCCTACCCCGACCAGCTCTCCGGCGGCATGCAGCAGCGCGTCGGACTGGCCCGCGCGCTGGCCGTGGACCCGCAGGTGATGCTGTTCGACGAGCCGTTCAGCGCGCTCGACCCGCTGATCAGGCGCGACATGCAGGCCGAGGTGATCCGCCTGCACCGGGAAGTCGGCAAGACGATGGTGTTCATCACGCACGACCTGTCCGAGGCGCTGAAGCTGGGCGAGCGGATCGCGATCATGCGGGCGGGCTCGATCGTGCAGCTCGGCACCGCCGAGGAGCTGGTGGGTGCGCCCGCCGACGACTACGTGGCCGACTTCGTACGCGACGTGCCCAGGAGCCACGTGCTGACGCTGCGCTGGATCTGCCGCGAGCCCGAGCCCGGCGAGCCGCTGGACGGGCCCGTATTACCGGCCACCACGCTCATCATGGACGCCATCGGCGCCTCGTCCGCCTCCTCCCGCCCCATCAGGGTCGTGGACGGCGACGACCTCGTGGGCGTCGTGGACCGCGTGGACCTGCTGACCTTCCTCTCCGGCGCGGACGTCACGGTGAAGGCATGAGCGAGCGCAGCGAGCGACCCATTGGACACAGCCACGCAGTGCTCATGCGACCGACGAAGGAGGGCGCATGAGCACGACGGCCGTCAGCACTCCTTCCCGGCTGAAGTTGCCGAAGTGGGCGGCGCCCGCCGGGGTGGCGGTCCTCTTCGCCGTGGCGTACCTGGTCTTCCGCGGCACGGCGACGCTGCCGCACGACAAGGAGGCGCCGCAGTTCCTGGCGGTCACCGACCTGCGCGAGTGGATCGACGACCACCGCAACGACAACCCGCTCTTCCTGTACTTCCTCAACTACATCCGGCTCTTCGTGGGCTGGTTGTACGGCCTCTTCCAGACTGTCCTGTACGCGCTCGGCTGGCCCGGCATCACCGGCGTCATGGGCGCGCTGGCCTGGCTGGCGGGCGGCTGGCGGATCGGGCTGGCCGCGGTGGCGGGCGTGAGCGCGTTCGGATTCCTGGGGCTCTGGCAGTCGAGCGTCGACACGCTGGCCCTGGTCGCGGTCTCGGTGCTGCTGTCCCTGGCGATCGGGATCCCGCTGGGCGTCTGGGCCGGGCTCTCGGGCCGCCTCCGGCGGGTGATCACGCCGGTGCTGGACGTCATGCAGATCATGCCGACGTTCGCCTACCTGGCTCCGCTCGCGCTGTTCTTCCACATCGGCGCCCCGGCCGGGGCCATCGCGACGATGATCTACTCGATCCCGCCGGCCATCCGCATCACCGCGCTGGCCGTCTCCGAGGTCTCGCCCACGGCCGTCGAGGCGTCCAGCTCGCTGGGCGCGACGCGCCGGCAGACGCTGTTCAAGGTCTACCTGCCGCTGGCCAGGTCGACGATGGCGCTGGCGGTCAACCAGACGATCATGATGGCCCTTTCCATGGTCGTCATCGCCAACCTGATCTCCGCCCCCGGCCTGGGCGGCGACATCATCCGCGGCCTGTCGCGGGCGCAGGTCGGCATCATGCTCCCGGCGGGCGTGGCCATCGTCATCATGGCGGTGCTGCTCGACCGCACCATGATGGCGATCGCCCACCGCGAGCCGCACACGAGGCTGGGCCGGGTCGACCTCGTCGCCGCCGGCGTGCTGGCGGTGGCCGGGGTCGCGCTCATCCCCGTGCTGCCCAGGACGTGGCCGGACAGCCTCACGGTCAACTTCGTGGCCGAGGTGAACGACGCCGTCCGCTGGGCCGAGACCAGCTGGTACGACGTGACCACGTCCATCAAGGACCTGATGACCAGCGCCCTGCTCAACCCGCTGGAGGCGCTGCTCACCTCGGCCCCGTGGTGGCTGGTCGCCCTGGCGGTGCTAGCCGTGGCCTGGCGGGTGAGCGGGGTACGCCCGGCGCTGACGGCCCTGGCCTGCCTGCTGGCCATCGCGCTGCTCGGCGTCTGGGAGCACACCATGCAGACGCTGACCACGGTCGTCGTCGCGGTGTTCGTCACGCTGGTCGCCGGCCTGCTGCTCGGAGTGGCCGCGGCCCGCTCGCCGCGATACTCGGCCGTGCAGCGGCCCATACTCGACGCCGCGCAGACCATGCCGGCGTTCGTCTACCTGCTGCCGGCGCTGGCTCTGTTCGAGACCACCCGGTTCACGGCGATCTTCGCCTCCGTCATCTACGCGGTGCCGCCGGTGGTGCGGCTGGTCGAGGACGGCATCAAGGGCGTGCCCGCCACGGTCGTCGAGGCGGCCACCTCGGCGGGTTCGACCTCGGGCCAGCTCCTGTGGAAGGTGCAGCTGCCCATGGCCAGGCGGGCGATCCTGCTCGCGGCCAACCAGGGCATCGTGATGACGCTGGCCATGGTGGTCGTCGGCGGTCTGGTCGGGGCGGGGGCCCTCGGCTACGACGTGGTCGTCGGATTCTCCCAGCGACCCGACTTCGGCATGGGCTTCGTGGCCGGCATCGCGACCGTGCTGCTCGGAGTCATGCTCGACCGCATCACGCAGGGCGCCGACAGGCGCCCCTCCCCCCGAAAAAGGAAATCCACATGAAGATTCGCCTGCTCGCAGGCCTCCTCGCCCTCGGGCTCGCCGCTGCCGGTTGCGGCGGAGCCAAGGTCGAGACCTCTCCCAGCTCCTCCGCCGCCCCTGCGGCCTCCGGATCGAGCGCCGCCACCGGGACCGTGAAGATCGCGATCAACCCGTGGGTGGGCTACGAGGCCAGCGCGAACGTCGTCGCGTACCTGCTGAAGAACGAGCTCCGCTACAACGTCGAGCTGCCCGAGATCAAGGAGCAGCTCGCGTGGGAGGGGTTCGAGACCGGCGACGTCGACGTCATCATCGAGAACTGGGGCCACCCGGACCTGAAGAAGAAGTTCATCGAGGAGAAGAAGGTCGCGGTCGAGGCCGGCTCCACCGGCAACAAGGGCATCATCGGCTGGTACGTGCCGAAGTGGATGGCCGACAAATACCCGGACATCACCGACTACAAGAACCTCAACAAGTACGCCTCGCTGTTCAAGACCTCGGAGTCGGGCGGCAAGGGTCAGCTCCTCGACGGTGACCCCAGCTACGTCACCAACGACGAGGCCCTGGTCAAGAACCTGAAGCTGAACTACAAGGTCGTCACCGGCGGCAGCGAGGCGGCCCTGCTCAAGTCCGCCACGCAGGCGCAGGAGCAGCAGAAGGCGCTGCTGTTCTACTTCTGGACGCCGCACTGGCTCTTCGACAAGGTGGACCTGGTCCGCGTCAACCTGCCCGCCTGGACCGACGGCTGCGACGCCGACCCCAAGAAGGTCGCCTGCGACTACCCGGAGATGGACCTCGACAAGATCGTCAGCAAGAAGTTCGCGGACACCGGCGGCAAGGCGTACGAGCTGGTCAAGAACTTCAGCTGGACCAACGAGGACCAGAACGCCGTCGCCAACGACATGACCAACAACGGCATGACCGGCGAACAGGCCGCCAAGAAGTGGATCGAGGCCAACACCGCCAAGTGGCAGGCCTGGATCCCCAAGTGACGCCCTCTTGACCGCGGCCCCGCACGGGGCCGCGGTCACCGGGAGACCTCATGTTGCGAACGAACAAGCTCGTCGGGCCGCTGGTCGCGGCCCTGCTGCTGACGACCGCCTGCTCCGGCGAGGAGCCCGGCTCCGCCACGGGGTCGAAGGGGACCGTCAACATCGACATCCACGGCTGGGTCGGGTACGAGGCCCAGGCCGCCGTGCTGGCGTACCTGCTCGAGCACGAGCTGGGTTACACGGTGCGCAAGCGGACCATGAAGGAGGGCGATTCCTGGGAGGATTTCGAGGAGGGCAAGGTCGATGTGATCGTCGAGAACTGGGGCCACAACGACCTGAAAAAGAAGTTCATCGAGCAGAAGAAGGTGGCCCTGTCGGCCGGGCTCACCGGTAACCAGGGCATCATCGGGTGGTATGTCCCCGAGTGGATGGTCAAGAAATATCCCGACATTACGGACTACCGAAACCTCAATAAGTACGCACACCTTTTCCGGACCGACAAAACCGGAAATGCCGGACAGGTTCTGGACGGAGATCCGACGTTCGTGACGAATGACGAGGCTCTCATCAAGAACCTCGGGCTCAATTACAAGGTCGTCTACTCGGGCAGCGAGGCGGCGCTGATCAAAGCAGCCGAGTTCGCCACCAAGAACCGGACGCCGCTGCTGCTGTATTTCTACGAGCCGCAATGGCTGTTCACCAAGGTCAAACTCGTCAAGGTGGCGCTGCCGCCCTACGCCCTCGGCTGCGACGACGACGCGAAGCGGGTCGCGTGCGACTACCCGCCGTACCTGCTCGACAAGATCGTCAGCAAGAAGTTCGCGCAGACCGGCGGCAAGGCGTACGAGCTGGTCCGCAACTTCACCTGGACCAACGACGACCAGAACTCCGTGGCCAGCGACATGATCAACGAGAAGATGACCGCCGAGCAGGCCGCCGAGCGGTGGGTGCGGGACAACAAGATCGTGTGGAAGGACTGGATCCCGCGTTGAGGCCCGGCGATCGAGAGGGCGGGTGACAGTTGTTTCAGCCTAAACTAAACCCATGGCTCCTTCCGACGACCGCGAGCGGACACTCGAGTGGGTCGAGCGCGTGGCGACGTTCTGCGGCGATGCCTGGGGTCTGGCGCCCATCACCGGGCGCGTCCTGGGCTGGCTGCTGATCTGCACCCCCGCCGAGCAGTCCGCCGGCGAGATCGCCGACGCGATCGGGGCCAGCCGGGCGTCCATGACGTCCAACCTGCGCCTGCTGACCTCCATCGGTCTCGTCCGGCGCCGCACCCGGCCGGGCGAGCGCACCACGTACTACCGGATCGAGGACGACGCGTTCGAGAAGGTCGTGCGGCAGCGGCTGGCCTCGTTCGCCGCGTTCGGGGAGATCGCGGAGGAGGGGCTGGAGCTGGGCGGGGAGGACGAGGAGCGGGTCCGGCGCATCCGCTCGGCCCAGCACTCCATCGCCCTCCTCACCGACTACCGGGTGAAGTGACGCCTACCGGTCGAGCCGCTGATAGAGCCGTACCGACAGGACGAAGAAGACGACGGTGATCACCACCGGCCAGATCACCGCCATCAGGACGGCGTGCTGGGCCACCCACGAGTCGCCGCCCCAGCCGGGGTTTCCGAAGAGCTCCCTGGCCGCCGCCACCGTTGACGACAGCGGGTTCCACTCCGAGATCGCGCCCAGCCAGCCCGGCATCGTGTCAGGGGCGACGAAGGCGTTCGACAGGAAGCCCACCGGGAACTCCAGCACCTGGATCGCCACCACGCCGCCCGGATCCCTCATCAGCAGCCCCAGGTACATGCCGGCCCAGAGCAGCGAGAAGCGCAGCAGGAGCAGCAGGCCCACGGCGCCCAGCGCGCCCGGGAAGGAGGACGGCCGCCAGCCCACCGCCAGGCCGCAGACCAGCAGCCCGGCCAGGATCAGGACCGAGTTGAGCAGGTCCGCGACGGCCCGGCCGATCAGCACGGCCGAGGGCGCCATGGGCATCGAGCGGAAGCGGTCGGTGACGCCCTTGGAGACGTCGGTGGCGACGGCGATCATGGTGGCGCTGAGACCGAAGAGCATCGTCATGCCGTACATGCCGGGCATGAGGAACGCGAAGTAGTCGGCCCCCGAGGGCACCTTGACCGCGCCGCCGAACAGGTACCCGAAGGCCAGCGTGATCACCACGGGGAAGAGCACCCCGAACACCACCGTCATCGGCTGGTTAGCCCAGTGGATCAGGTCGCGGCGGGCGACGGTCCAGCCGTCTGCCAGAGCCCATCTCATACGGCGCCCCCTCGGCGGTCGGTGAGGTTCAGGAAGACTTCGTCGAGCGTGGGACGGCGCACCGCGACGTCCTCGGCCTCGATCCCGGCGGCCGCCAGGGTCGCGAGCGCCTCCGTGAGCGCCCGCACCCGGTCGCTCACCGGCGCGCTCACGTGCCTGGTGTCCCGATCGACCTCGGCCGGCCCCGACGCCGCCCCGCCGACGATCCCGGCGGCCTCGTCGAGCCGCGCCGGGTCGTGGATCACCACGTCGAGCCGGTCGCCGCCGAGCTTGGACTTGAGCTCGTCCGGCGTGCCCTCGGCCACCACCCGCCCGGCGTCGATCACCGCGATCCGGTCCGCGAGCTGGTCGGCCTCCTCCAGGTACTGCGTGGTCAGCAGCACGGTGGTGCCGTCCGCGACGAGGTCGCGCACCGTGCGCCAGATCTCCGTGCGACTGCGCGGGTCCAGCCCCGTCGTCGGCTCGTCGAGAAACAGCACGGGCGGCGTCAGGATCAGGCTGGCCGCGAGGTCGAGCCTGCGCCGCATGCCGCCCGAATACTCCTTGGCCGGCCCTTTGTGCTCCAGCCCGAACCGCTCCAGCAGCTCGTCCGCCTTGGCCCGGGCCTGTGACGGGCTGAGGTGGTAGAGGCGGCCGAACAGCTCCAGGTTCTGCCGCCCGGTCAGGATCTCGTCCACGGCGGCGTGCTGGCCGACGAGGCCGATGCTGCGGCGTACCTGCCGGGGCTGGGTCGCCACGTCGAACCCCGCCACCTCCGCGCGGCCGCCCGAGGCGCGCAGGAGGGTGGTGAGGATGCGGACGGTCGTGGTCTTGCCCGCGCCGTTGGGGCCGAGCAGGCCGCAGACCGTGCCCCGGCCCACGTCGAGGTCGATCCCGTCGAGTGCCGCCTTCTCGCCGTACTTCTTGCGCAGGTTCTGCGCGAGCACCGCTGGCATGCGTGTCCCCTCCCTGAATTCCGTACGGCGTACCGTACAGCATACGGTTCACGGCGGCAACCGTACGGTGTACCGTACGCATGTGACCGTTGAGTACTCGGGAAAGGGCGACCCCGCGCGCAGCCTGGCGCTGCTCTGGCGCACCAGCGAGCGCGCCAGCCGCAAGGGCAAGCCCGAGCTGAGCGTCGACCGCATCGTGCGCGCGGCCATCGAGGTGGCCGACGCCGAGGGGCTGCAGGCGCTTTCCATGCGCCGCGTGGCCGAGCGGCTGGGCGTCGGGACGATGTCGCTCTACACGTACGTGCCGGGCAAGCCGGAGCTGTTCGACGTCATGCTCGACACCGTCTACGGCGAGACGGCCAGGCCGGAGGACGTGCCCGGCGGCTGGCGGGGCCGGCTGGAGCAGATCGCCAGGGAAAACTGGGCCCTCTACCTGCGCCATCCGTGGCTGCTGCAGGTGGCGGCGAGCCGCCCGGTGCTCGGGCCGAACGTCACGGCCAAGTACGACTACGAGCTGCGCGCCGTGGACGGCATCGGGCTGACGGACCTGGAGATGGACTCGGTGATTACGCTGGTCGCCGGGTTCGTGCACGGGGCGGCGCGCGGCGCGGTCGAGGCGGCGCAGGCCGAGAGCCTGACGGGCATGACCGACGAGCAATGGTGGGCCGCGCACGCGCCCTTCCTCAGCCGGATCGCCGACGCCGACCGCTACCCCACGGCCGCGCGCGTCGGCCAGACGGCGGGCGAGGCCCTCAACGCCGCCTACAGCCCGGAGCACGCCTTCGAGTTCGGCCTGCAGCGCGTCCTCGACGGCGTCGAGGCCCTGATAAGCCGCCGCTCAGCCTGACGGCTCAATCCGACAGCTCAATCCGACAGCTCAGCCCGACAGCTCAGCCCGACAGCTCAGCCCGACAGGGCCTTTTCGTAGGCCATGAGGGTGTCCACGAACATCCGCCGCTGCTCCGGCGTGAGCGGCCCCAAGGCCTCGCGCCAGGCCTTGGCGCCGTAGCCGAGCCACTCGTTGATCGACTCCTGGTGCCGGTCCGCGATGCTCACGATCGTACGGCGCCGGTCCGCGTCGTCCTCGCGCCGGTCGAGTATGCCCTTCCTGCTCAGATCGCCCACCATCAGGCTGACCGTCGCGGGCGCCACCTCCAGCCGGGCCGCCAGCTCGTTCACCGTCATCGGCCCGTCGAACAGCAGGTAGGCCAGCAGCGACAGGTGCCGGGGCGCCAGGGACAACGACTGCAGCTCGGGTGGCACCCCCAGCCGCTTGGCCCGCCCGACCATCCGCGGCATCAGCAGCAGCAGCGTCCTGATCCCGTCGTCCACGCTCAAGCCGTCTGTTGACATGTCGAACACCTTGATGTCTAAATTAGCTTTGCTTGCAAAGCAAATACGAAGCCTCGTCCAAGGATATGACGTGACCGATTTCAATCAGCAGGTGATCGAGGAGTTCAGGGCGAACGGCGGGGAGGTGGGCGGCATGTTCGAGGGCACGCCTCTCGTGCTGCTCACCACCACGGGCGCCAAGACGGGCTGGCGGCGCACCAACCCGGCCGTCTACCTGCGCGACGGCGAGCGGGTCCTGGTGTTCGCCTCCAACGCGGGCGGCGACGCCGATCCGGCCTGGTACCACAACCTGCTCGCCAACCCGAGGGTCGTCGTCGAGCTGGGAGAGGAGAGGTTCGCGGCGCGGGCGGTGTCGCTCGAAGGCGAGGAGCGCGACCGCCTGTACGCCCGCCAGGCCGCGATCAACCCGGCCTTCGCCGCGTATCAGGACAAAACCGAGCGCGTCATCCCGGTCATCGCGCTCTACCCCGAGCGCGAGCGGCTGGAGGCGTTCGGGGACGAGCTGGCCAGGATCCACGACTACCTCAGGGGCGAGCTGGCCAAGGTCCGCCGAGGGGCGCCCGCCGACGATCTGAGGGCGCACTGCCTGGCCTTCTGCGACGCGATGGCCTTCCACCACAACGGCGAGGACCGGGTGGCGTTCCCGCACCTGGAGAAGCTCTTCCCCGAGCTGAAGGAGCCCCTCGACCGGCTGCGCGCCGAGCACACGGTGATCGCCGGCCTGGTCGCCGAGCTGCGGGAGGCCCCCGAGCCGGCGACGCTGGAGCGCATCGCCGGCGAGATGGAGGCCCACTTCGCCTACGAGGAGGAGCAGCTGGTGCCGGTGCTCAACTCGCTGGAGAGCGTCCCCTGGAGCTAGCGCACGGGGGCGGCACGCAGCCGTACGACGTGCTCCACCAGCGAGATCAGCGTCGCCTTGACCGACTCGCGGTTGCGGGCGTCGGTACGCACGATCGGCACGTACGGCGACAGCGCGAGCGCCTCCCTCACCTCGTCGTCGGTGTGCGGGAACTGCCCGTCCCAGCCGTTGATGCCGATGACGAACGGCAGCTTCGCCTCTTCGAAGTAGTCGATCGCGGGGAAGCTGTCGGCGATCCGGCGGGTGTCGAGCAGCACGACCGCGCCGATGGCGCCGCGGACGAGGTCGTCCCACATGAACCAGAACCGGTGCTGCCCGGGCGTGCCGAACAGGTAGAGGATCAGGTCGCGGTCGAGCGAGAGGCGGCCGAAGTCCATGGCCACCGTCGTGGTCTGCTTGTTGGGGGTGAGACCGAGGTCGTCGATGCCCGCGGACGCGTCCGTCATCACCGCTTCTGTGGTGAGCGGGAGGATCTCGGACACCGCCCCCACGAACGTCGTCTTACCGACGCCGAACCCACCGGCGACGACGATCTTCGTCGACGTCAGCCCGGGGCTAGAGCCTGCGTAGTCCACTGAGCACCCTTTCGAGCATGTTGAGGTCTGGCTGTCCCTGGCTGAGGCGTGGCTGGTGCAGGCGGACGAGTCCTTCATCGGACATGTCCGCCACGAGCACCCTGGCCACGCCCAGCGGGACGCGGAGCAGGGCCGAGATCTCGGCGACCGACCGGAACGACCTGCACAACTGCATGATGGCCTCCTGCTCAGGAGTGAGCATGGCCATCTCGTCGTCCGGGATCGACATGGACGAGATCAACGTCTCCATCGCGAGGTGATAGCGCGGCTCAGAACGGCCACCCGTCACCGCGTAAGGACGGAACAGGGGCTCTTCGTCCCCGGCTCCGTCAACGCCGTACACGGCCCTCTCCCATCAGTTCCATCACATCACCGGGTCCTGGCGGCCTGGAGTTCAGCCCGCAGGGCCGGCGTGAGCGCCTGTCCGGCCCTGTCTACCAGCAACGTCATCTGGTACGCCACCAGGCCCATGTCACAGTCGGGGCCCGCGAGCACCGTCAGGACGGAGCCGTCGCTGATCGCCATGACGATGAGCAGGCCGCGCTGCATCTCGACGACGGTCTGCGTCACAGAGCCGCCCTCGAACACCCTGGAGGCCCCCACGGTCAGGCTCAGCAGGCCCGCGGAGACCGCGGCGAGCTGGTCGGCCCGGTCCGGCGGAAAGCCTTCGGAGGCGGCCAGGCACAGGCCGTCGGCCGACACGACGACGGCGTGCGCGACTCCGGGCGTGTTACGCACGAAGTCGGTGATCAGCCAGTCGAACCTGTTCGCCTCGTGGCTAAGGGTTGTCACGCATCCTCCCCGGCGGGACGCTCACTCACTCTGTTCCTCCTGTCCACGTACTTCCTGGCGGCCCCGTCGCACACCCTGCTGGTAACTGGCCATCCGGCTGCGCATCCGATCCGCCGAAACCGGCGGCATCGGAGCCGGCCGCTGCGACTGCTGCGGCTGCGCCTGCTGGCTCGCCGTACCGGGAACCAGATTGGCCTTGGGGGTGCGCTTCGGGAGCCCGGCGGCGGTGATGCCGCCGAGGTTGGGCTCGGCGGCAGCGGCCGCCGCGCGCCAACCGGCGTCGGCCGCCGTTCGCCACGCTTCCTCCCCAGAGGGTACGGCTTGCGCGGGCTTGTCCTTACCATCTCCGGCCACCTGCGGCGCCGCCTCCTCCGGCGGCCTGCGGAACCAGGCGGACTCCACCGCCGCGAAGATGGGCAGGAACTCCTCCTGCTCCGGCTCCATCGGCGACACCTCGACCGAGGGCGTCGGGTCGGGCCGGCGCACGTCGTTCGTGGTGTACGACGGGGGCGGCGGAGGCGTCTGGAACGCGCCATTTCCGGATGGGTAGGAGCCCGTGTTCGGGAGCGACGGGTAGACGCCGGAGTCGAGCGAGGGCGCCTGCCTGCGGTAGGAGCCGCCGTCGGTGTCGGCGGTGAAGCCGTTCACGCCTGCCCTGCCGGGGTCCGAGTGGTACGGCCCGCTGTCGAACGAGCGCGGGCCCGGCGTGCTCTCGGGAGGCTGGAAACTATGCCTGGGGGCGGGCCCGTTGGGACGCCGGCCGCCGTCGAAGGAGTCGAAGCTGCCGAACGACCTGAACGTCCCGTTCTGCACGGGCGGGTTCGCCGGGGTGGGCACGGTCCCGCCGCCGAACGCGGGCCGCTGCGGCAGCGGCTGCTGCTGCGTGCCGTCGACGATCAGCGTGGGCGGGAGCAGCACCATCGCGATCAGGCCGGCGCCCTCGCCCTTCCTGAGCTGGACCCGGATGCCGTGGCGCAGCGCCAGGCGGCCGACCACGAACAGGCCCATGCGCCGGGAGACCGACACGTCCACGACGGGCGGCTCGGCCAGGCGGCGGTTGGCCTCGGCCAGCTCCTCCTCGGTCATGCTGATGCCGGTGTCGCTCACCGACAGCAGCGCGCCGCCGCCCTCGATGAGGCTGCTGGTGACGATGACCTGGGAGTTGCTCGGGGAGAACTGGATGGCGTTCTCGACAAGCTCGGCGACCAGGTGGACCAGGTCGTTCGCGGCGCTGCCGAGCACCGAGGTGGCCCGGTGCACCTTGACCTGGACGCGCTCGTAGCCCTCGACCTCCGACAGCGCGGCGCGTACGACGTCGACCAGCTTGGCCGGCTGGCTGCGCCGGCGGGTGGCCTCGTGGCCGGCCAGGACCAGGAGGTTCTCGGAGTTGCGGCGCATGCGGGTGGCCAGGTGGTCGAGCTTGAACAGGTCGGCCAGCCGGGCGCCGTCCTGCTCGCCCTTCTCCAGGCCGTCGATCAGCGAGATCTGCCGCTCGACCAGCGTCTGGGTGCGGCGCGAGAGGTTGACGAACATCGAGCTGATGTTGCTGCGCAGATCGGCCTCCTCGCCCGCCAGCCGCACCGCCTGCTGGTGCACCTGGTCGAAGGCCCTGGCGACCTCGCCGATCTCGTCGTTGCCGTCGACCTCGATCGGCCGTACCTCGCCGGCGGACGCGTCGCCGCCGGCCCGCAGGCGGTGCACCACGTCGGGGAGCCGGAAACCGGCCACCTCCAGCGCCTCGGTACGCAGCCGGCGCAGCGGGGTGACCATGGAGCGGGCGATGGCCACGGTGAGCAGCAGGACCAGCAGCAGCAGCGCCAGGATCAGGATTCCCGCGACGATCGCGTTGCGGATCTCGGACTCGCGCAGCTCCTTGCTGCGCAGGCTCACCTCGCCGGCCAGCTCCTGCTCGATGCCGTGCAGCACGTCGACGGCCACGGAGTTCTCGTTGAACCACTGCTCGCGGCTGCCGTTGGCGGAGATCAGGTTGTCGCTGATCCGCGCGCCCGGCGCCCGGCCGCTGGCCAGCGTGACCGCGCGCGACTTGGTGAGCTGGACGTTGACGTACTCGGGCTGGGAGGTCAGCGCCTTGGACAGCTTGAGCCCGACCTCGGCGCCGGCCTCCGCGCCGACCTGGGAGATGTCGCTCTGTTCGCGGGCGTTGGAGGCGATGAACTGCTCGACCTCCTTGGCGTCCACCCGCTGGGTGTTGTACGAGGCCTGGAGCAGCTGGACGCGCTGCCGGGAGATCTCCTCCTTGGCCGCGGCGAGCGCGCTCAGGGCGCGGAACTGGCCGATGATCTGCGGGTCGTCGGACAGCAGGCTCAGCTCGTCGTGCAGCTTGAGCAGGGTGTCGGTGAGGAAGTCGTACCGGATGGTCTCGGTCTGGCCCTCGGCGCGGATCCTCGGCAGCCGGCCCAGGTCGTACCTCACCTGCTGGGCGGCCTTCACGATGCGGGGGCCGTAGGAGTCGTCGATCGTTTCGAGATCGGCGTTCACGGTCTTGACCAGCGCGTCGACCGCGGCCTTGCGCTGCGCGAGCGGCTGGGCGAGCTTCTTGCGCATGGCGCGGTTGGCGCCGATCCAGCCGCCCGTGTCACGCTCCAGCCCGATCGCCTGCAGCAGGTCGCGGATATGGGCCGCCTGCTCCGCACCGGTCGCCGTGCGGTCGTAGTCGCCGATGCTCTGCACCGATCCGACGACTCGCGCTCCCCCGAGCACGACGCCGGCCATGGTGGGCACCAGGATCAGGGCGGTGAGCCGCCACCGCACACGCCAGTTTCTCAGGCCCAGGCGTGGCAGTGGCCGCTTTCCGCGGTCCCGCTTCACGGCTGGGCCGCTGTCGGAGTTCCCCGTCACTGCTTCCGCTACCCCTCAATCGTCCCGTCCCACCGACGGGCCTTCAAGCCGTCCACAAGGTATCCGCAGCTTCTGACTTACCGGGCATTTCGGACACAATCGTTACACATGTGACCGGTAGTCGTGTGCTATTGGTTATCGCAGTGCGGCCAGGACTTGATCGCGGACTTGTGCCCTTTGCCCGGCGTCGCTGAGGGGGCGACCGGCGCGATCCACGACATAGAAGACGTCCACCGCCTCCGCGCCGAGAGTCTCCACGCGAGCGGCCCTCACGTCAAGACCACACTCGCCGAACGCCCGTCCAATACGCCACAGAAGTCCCGGCCTGTCATGGGCCCTGACTTCCACCACAGTGGCGGTCGCGGAGGCGTCGTCGACCAGTGTCACCCGAGGTGGGGCCACAGGTACGCGAGGCGGCCGCATGGCCCGGGCACGGCGGGCCAGCCGCTGCTCTATGTCAAGACGGCCAGCAAGGACGAGACGGAGATCGGACTCCAGCGTCGCGGGGTCGGGCGGGGAGCCGTACTCGGGGATGACCGAGAACTCGATCACCGCGGTGGAGCCCGCGGAGGCGGACGAGGCGGAGCGCACGATGAGCCGGTGTGCGGACAGCACGCCGGCTGCGCTCCACAGCAGCCCCACCCGGTCGGGGGCGACGACCGTGACGGCTCCCCCGTTGACGCGGACGGCCCCGCCGCCGTGCCGGGCGAGCGCGGTCTGATCGGCCGACAGTGTCGGCGGCTTGGGCGGCGGCGAGCCGGCCAGCACGGACCTGACCCGGCGCACGAGATCGGCGACGAGCCCGGCCTTCCAGCTGTTCCAGGCGGCCGGCCCGGTCGCGTTGCCGTCGGCGACCGCGAGCGCGGCCAGCAGGTCGAGGACCTCCCGGGAGCCGACGGTGGCGGCGACCTTCTCGATCGTGACGGGGTCGTCGAGGTCCCTGCGGGTGGCGGTCTCGGGCAGCAGCAGGTGGTGGCGTACGACGGTGGCGAGGGTCTCGACGTCCTGCGCGGGCAGGCCGATGCGGGTGGCGATGTCGCGGACCACGACCTCGCCGGTGGCGGAGTGGTCCCCTGGCCAGCCCTTGCCGACGTCGTGCAGGAGCGCCCCGATCAACAGGAGGTCGGGACGGGAGACGTCGCGCGTGTGGCTGGCGGCGTTCGCGGCCGCCTCGATCAGGTGCCGGTCGACCGTGAAGCGGTGGATCGGGTTGCGCTGGGGACGATGGCGTACGCGTTCCCAGTCAGGAAGCAACTTGACAAGGATGCCCGCCTGGTCGAGCTCCTCCCACACGGGCACGGCGGCGCGGCCCGCGCCGAGGATCGACACCAGTGAGTCGCGTGCCTCCTCCGGCCACGGCACCGGCATGGGGGGCGACTGAGCTGCGAGCACGGACACCGTCGCGGGGGCGAGCGGCAGCCCGGAGTCGGCCGCCGCGGCGGCGGCGCGCAGCACCAGCACGGGGTCCTTGCGCGGGTCGACCCCCCTGGCGAGCACCACTTCGCCGCCGTGCTCGACCACGCCGTCCGCCAGCGGGCGGCGGCCTCGGGGAGCGGGCCCTGACAGGAGCCTGTCAACGGTGCGCCAGGTGCCGTCGAAGGCGTGGGAGATGGTCCGGCCCGCCTCGGCGAGCCTGCGCATGAGCGCCTCGGCGTCGAGCAGGCCGAGCACTCCCGCCACGGCGTCCTGCTCCTGCAGCACCAGCCGGTCGGTGCCGCGGGCGGTGACGACGTGCAGCGCGTGCCGCACGTCGAGGATGAACTCGTACGCCTCGCGCGCCCTCGGGCCCGGCGCCGAGGCGACCCAGGCGGCCGCCACCGCCTGCATGGCCTGGACGTCGCGGAGCCCGCCGCGCCCGTCCTTGAGGTCGGGTTCGAGCAGGAAGGCCAGCTCGCCGCTCACCTGCGCCCGCTTGTCGGCCGCCTCACGCAACTCGCCGAGCCGGCGCCGGGAGTCGGCCCGCCACTCGGCCAGCACCGCCTCCCTGGCCTTCCTGGTCAGCTCGGGGTCGCCGGCCACGTGCCGGGCCTGGATGAGGCCGAGCACGGCCTTCAGGTCCTGCCTGGCGACGCCCACCGCTTCCTCGACCGTCCGCACGGAGTGGTCGAGGTTGACCGCGGAGTCCCAGACCGGATACCAGATCCGGTCCGCGATCCTGGCCACGTCGGCCCGGCCGTTGTGCAGCAGGACCAGGTCGAGGTCGCTGCCTGGTGCCAGTTCGCCCCTCCCGAGGCTCCCGACGGCGACCAGTGAGACGTGGTCGCCGTCGCTCGCCGTGCGGAAGAGATCCTTGAGCCAGCGGTCGGTGTCCGTGGTCCGCTCCTTGCGGGCCGCGGCGTACGAACGGGCCTCTCCCCTCAATGCTGTGCCCCCTTGCCGAGCTCCGCCCGGACGCCGTCGTCCGGGCGTCGCCGTGGATCCGTCGTTTCGGCCGAGCCCCGCCGGGTCACAGGGCTTCAGGACCCCGCTCTCCCGTGCGAACACGGACGACGGTGTCCACCGGGACGGACCAGACCTTGCCGTCGCCGATCTTGCCGGTGTGCGCCGCCTTGACGATGACGTCGATCACGTCCTCGGCGTCATCCTCTTCGGCGAGGACCTCCAGGCGGACCTTCGGCACCAGGTCGACCTGGTACTCGGCGCCGCGGTAGACCTCGGTGTGGCCGCGCTGGCGGCCGTAGCCGCTCGCCTCGCTGACCGTCATTCCCTTGATGCCGAACTGTTCCAGTGCGGCCTTCACGTCATCCAGCTTGAAGGGCTTGATGATCGCGGTGATGAGCCTCATGCGTCCACCTTCTTAGCAGCCGGGGCGGTGGGCCCGTTGGGGGAGGTCACGCCGGAGGCGTAGACCGTGCCGAGGTCGTACCCCGTCTCGGCGTGCGCGGTGACGTCGATACCGGTGCGCTCGTCCTCGGTGGAGATCCGGAAGCCCATCGTCTTGTCGATGATCTTCCCGAGAACCCAGGTGATGACGAAGGAGTAGCCGCCGACCGCGACCGGGCCGAGCACCTGCAGGCCCAGCTGGCCGAATCCGTCGCCGTAGAACAGACCCTTGCTCTGCTGTTCGAGGAAGGGGTAGGCGGCCAGGAAGCCGAGCGAGACGGCGCCGATGACGCCACCCACCAGGTGCACGCCGACCACGTCGAGCGAGTCGTCGAAGCCGAGCTTGTACTTCAGGCCGACGGCGTAGGCGCAGATGACGCCGGCGAGCAGGCCGATGAGCATCGCGGCCCACGGGTCCACGAAACCACAGGCGGGGGTGATGGCGACCAGACCGGCGATCGCGCCGGAGGCGACGCCGAGGCTGGTGGCGTGCCCGTCGCGCATCTTCTCCACGACGAGCCAGGCGCCCGCGGCGACCGCGGTGGCGATCTGGGTGTTCATGAACGCCAGGCCGGCCGTGCCGTCGACGGCCAGCTCGGAGCCGGCGTTGAAGCCGAACCAGCCGAACCACAGCAGGCCCGCGCCGAGCAGGACGAAGGGGAGGTTGTGCGGCCGCATCGGCTCCTTGCGCCAGCCGGCGCGCTTGCCGAGCACGAGACACAGTGCCAGGCCCGCGGCACCGGCGTTGATGTGGACGACCGTGCCGCCCGCGAAGTCCTCGATGCCCATCGTGTTGAGCCAGCCGGTGCCCCACACCCAGTGGGCGACCGGGAAGTAGACGATCGTCGCCCAGAGGATGGAGAAGAGGATCCACGCCCCGAACTTCGCCCGGTCCGCGATCGCGCCGCTGATCAGCGCGACGGTGATGATGGCGAAGGTCAGCTGGAAGGCGGAGAAGACCAGGCTCGGCATGCCGGTGCCGTCGTCCTTGGTGGCCGTGTCCACCAGACTTTGCAGGCCGAGTGCGTCGAAGCCGCCGACCACGTTGTTGATCGCCGAGCTGGGGTTGTCGGTGAACGCCAGCGAGTGCCCGAACAGCACCCAGGCGATGGTCACCGTGATGATGGCGCCGAACGACATCATCATCATGTTCAGGACACTCTTGGCCCTGGTCATGCCCCCGTAGAAGAAAGCGAGACCCGGAGTCATCAGCAACACCAGCGCGGTGGCCGCGAGCATCCAGGCTGTGGTGCCGCTATCGATCTTCACGACGCGACCCTCCTTACATGTGACGTGTGGCCACAGCGTGTTCGTCCGCGGTTTCATGACTCGACCAGGCGTGTTTCACATTCGTGAATCTCGCCACACTGGTGTTTCGGACGCGTTTCGGTGTTCTCACACATCCCATTTCGGCTCAGCAATATCAGGCATGAGATACTTAGGTTTGCCTAACCTCCGATCAAGGAATGCCGATGCGTCTTCGCCTGGCCGTCGCCGCCATGCTCCCCGTCCTCGCCCTCGCCGCCTGCGGCACTTCCACGTCCTCGCAGGAGGCGGGACCGACCCGGACCGTCAAGCACGCCATGGGAGAGACGAAGGTGCCGATGACCCCCAAGCGGGTGGTGGTGCTCGACACGGACAAGCTCGACTCGATGGTCTCGCTCGGCCTGGCGCCCGTCGGCGCGGCGCAGGCGTCCCAGAACCAGAAGTGGCCCGCCTACCTCGGCTCGGCCCTGTCGGCCACCAAGGCGGTCGGCACCACCCAGGCCCCCAACATCGAGGCCATCATGGCGCTCCAGCCGGACCTCATCCTGGGCAGCAAGTTCCGGCAGGCGGCGTTCTACGACAAGCTCAGCAAGATCGCGCCGACCGTGTTCACCGAGAAGGTGGGCATCACCTGGAAGGAGAACTTCCTGCTCGACGCCGAGGCGCTGGGCAAGAAGGACCAGGCCCAGCAGCTGCTGTCCACCTATGAGACGCGCGCCAAGGAGGTGGGCGCGAAGTTCTCGAAGCTTAAGGTGAGCATCGTGCGGTTCATGCCCACCGAGATCCGCATGTACGGGCCCGAGTCCTTCAGCGGCATCGTGGTGGGTGACGCGGGCATCCAGCGGCCCGAGGTGCAGAAGCTGGCCGACCAGGCCGACAAGCGCTTCGGCAAGCTGAGCCAGGAGAACATCGCCCAGGCGGACGGCGACGCGATCTTCTACACCGCGTACGGGGAGGCGGCCGTCAAGTCGCAGACCACGGTGACCGGCGGGCCGCTGTGGAAGAACCTCGGCGCGGTCAAGTCCAACAACGCGCACAACGTGGACGATGAGATCTGGATGACCGGCATCGGCGTCACGGCGGCCGGCAAGATCCTGGACGACCTGGACAAATACCTCACGCCGCTGGCGTCGTAAGCCCCGCCACGCGTACCCGGTCGCCCTTCCTGACCCTCCCGGGCCGCACCACTCGCGCGTACACCCCCGCGCACGGCTGCGGCCCCATGTCGAACACGGGCACCCGGTTGTGCCTCCGCAATGCAGTCGTTCTCCACGAACCGTTCCTATGGACTGAGCATGAGTTGCGTGTGCTCAGCCGAACGCTCCGAACGGTGTTGAGCGTTCTGGTCGCCCGCGTTCTCGCCGCGTCCGGGCGGCACGGATCGTGTCCGTGGTCCGGGGATGCGGGGGCGGGTTCCCTCACGCCCGCGGGGTTCCGGTCCTGCCTGGGCGGTCCGATGCCCCTGCTCATCGCTCCGGTGGACAGGGGGCGGTGCCGTCCGACGCCGGATCGGGTGCCCTTGGGCGCGTCTGCCGATCGCCACGGCGGCTGCGTCGTGGCGGGTGGTCGTGCGTTTGGTGGTGGTGAGGGGCTGTTGCCAGTGCTGGGCGCCCCATTTGGAGGTGTAGGCGGGGTCGGCGGCGATGATCGCGATCCCGCTCTGGTCGGCCATCGACGTCAGTCGGGCGCGCAGCCTGCTCGTGGGCATGCCGGAGATCAGCTGGCGGAAGCGTTTGCGGCGGCCGTGCTTCTCCCGGGTCTTGTCCGCGGTGAAGTCGAGGTCTTCGATGGCGATGGCGTTCACGCCGCAGGCGCCGGCCCAGTGCAGCAGCCGGGTCAGGGCGTGGCGGACCTGGGCGTCGCGGTGTTCGGCGGTCCCGTTCAGGTCGTAGGTGAAGCGGCGGGGGTTGCCGATCGGGTTGCCGTGGGTGTCCAGGCGCCAGGCGGCCAGGTGGTCGGCGTTGGTGTCCACGCCGATCACCCCGTGGGCGAGCGCAGCCGACATCGGCGCGGCCGGGGCCGCAGGGATCTGCCAGGAGGCGGTGATGTACCAGCGTCCCCGCTGAACGTCCAGGTGGATGCGATAGGCCACGGCCCGGTTGGCCTCGATACGATCCCGCCACTCCGTGCCCCGGTGGGCGAAGGCCACCCGGCAGGCCAGCACGTAGCGGCCGTGTGCCGCGTTCGCGTGATGTGCCAGCGGTGCGGGCAGCTTGATCGACGCCTGGCCGTCGGGGGTGATGCGGATGGTCTCGTTGCCGTAGCGTTTGCCGGACTCGCCGTCGGCGGCCAGAAACCAGCGCTCGGCCTCCCACCTCTGCCGCCACTCGGCCTGGGTGAGCCCTGCGGCCTCCAGGCGGTGTCGGGCGCGGGCGAGGCGTTTGCCGCCCCGCACCACACGCACCCGCCCGGCCTGCTGCTCGGCCCGCCGCCGTTGCAGTCGGTCCTGCAGCACGCCCAGGCGGCGGGACTTGGCGAACCACTCCTGCGCCGACCGGTAGCCGCCCGGTTCCTTGCGGGCGCCCTTCTTCCCGACGGGCTGAGACAGTCGGCGGGTGATCGTGGCGATGGCGGCTTCAAGGTCGCGTATGTGGTCGGCCTGGCCGCGGCGGGCCAGCGCCCACTGATCATGTGACGCTTTGGTGATGGCCCCGGCCCAACGCGCCGACGACTGCACGGTCAGCTCGCGCTTGCGGGCCGCCCAGCTTCCGGCGCAGTGCCCCAGCCCATCGGCGCACCGGGCTTTCAGATCGGCGGAGGCCAGCGCGCCCAGATGCACGCCGACCAGGCGCAACACCTGCTCATCTGCGGGAGTGAGGTGCTTGAGCCGGTCGCGGACGGCGACACCGGACGGGCCGGCCACGACGAAAGCGGGGCCGATCGGGCGCAGCTCAGCCATGCCGGCGGGCCTCCCACGCGATGCCGGCACGGCCCGTGGCCGACCAGCGAACGCAGGCACGCCACATCGTCAGCGCTTTCGGATCGCGCCCGAACGGGCACGCTCGCATGATGGCCACTCGCCTCCTCCGAGTTTTCACGCTGCGTTGCTGCAACGATACCAAGAGTTGGAGCAGTCGAGTAGAACATGTGCACGACAAGTGCCAGTCGCTCCACCTCCGTCCCGATCACCAGGTTGGGCCGGCAACGGAGGGCCTCGACGGAGCCACACGGGCCGAGTGCGCCGATCCGCGCGATCGCCGAGATTGCGATGAGGTGGATCGGGGCGAAATCGAAGAGCGTCCCGGCGGGCGAGGCGGCGCAAGCGTGCCGACAGTGTGGGGGCCCTCCGCCTCGATGCCCTCGGCCAGCACCCGCTCCGGCACCGAACGCTCGAACTCGGCGCCCTCAAGAGGCGCGTCGATCAGCTATAGCTCGCTCTCAGCGAGTCCCTCCCAAGCATCGACTTGACGGGGTAGCGCCGCACGGCCTCCAGATACATGGGGCGATCTTACGGCTGCGCCCAGAACCACCTCAGATGCGGCACCAGCTCATCCGCCCGATCATCGGGGAAGAACAACCGCCCGCCCTCGATCTCGACGATCTCCTTGACCCCGGGGATCGTGTCCCGCAGCCACCGGGCCCAGCTCACGTCGAAGAACACGTCTCCCGTGCCCCAGACCAGGAGCGTCGGCACGGTCAGCACGGTGAGCTGCGGCTCGATGGCGATCATGTCCTTGGCGTCGATCGAGGTCAGCAGGCGCTCGAAGGCCCGGCCGCCGTCGGGCTTGGCGAAGATCGGCCTCAGGTACGCGTCGACCAGCGCCGCCGGGTCGTCGATCCGCCCGTAGCCCTCGCCGTACGCGGTCTGGGCCAGGAGCTCCGGCTGGTCCAGCACGAGCGCGGTGAGCGCGGCCAGCTCGCCCCTGGCGGCCAGGTCGACCGTGGGCTTGAACGCCTCGGGCGGGGTGTTGGTGTGGACGTCGCAGTTGGTGAGGGTGAGCGTACGCAGGCGCTCGCGGTGGCGTACGGCGAAGACCTGGGCCACGGCGCCGCCGGTGTCGTTGGCGACGAGATCCACCTCGCTGAGCCCGAGCCCCTCGCACAGCTCCTCGACGGCCTCGGCCAGCGCGGGGATCGACAGGTCGTCGCGCGGGGCGCTGCCGCCGTGCAGCGGCAGGTCGATCGCCACGCAGCGACGCTCGTCGCGGAACGCGGCGATGACGTTGCGCCACAGGTACGAGCTGGTGCCGACACCGTGCACGAACAGGCTGACCGGCCCTTCCCCCACGTCGACGTAACTGATGCCCTCCATGGGACCCTCCTCGGGCAGATTACAAACCGACTGTCGGTCTACGAAATTACCGACTGATGGTCGGTTTGTCTATGGTGGGTCCATGAACCTCAAGGCGGAACGCGGCGCGGCCACCCGCGACAGGGTCCTGGCGATCGCCACGCGGCTGTTCGCCGACCGGGGCTACGACGACACCTCCATCGAGGCGGTGCTGCAGGAGTCGGGGCTGAGCCGGGGGGCGCTGTACCACCACTACGCCGGCAAGGACGCCCTCTTCGAGGCGGTGCTGGAGGCCACGGAGTCGGCCATCGGCGCCAAGATCCGGCAAGCCGTCCGCGGCATCACCGACCCGGCGGCCGCCCTCCGCGCCGGCGTACTGGCCTGGATCTCGCTCGCCGGGGACCCGGTCATCAAACGCATCGTCCTCATCGACGCGCCTTCGGTGATGGGCTGGGAGCGGTGGCGGGCCATGGAGGAGCGCTACTCGTTCGGGATGCTGAAGGCGGCCCTGGGGGCCACGGGGGCGGTACCGGCCGAGTTCCTGGACCTGCACGCGCACATGCTGCTGGCGGCCGTCAACGAGAGCGCCCTAATGGTGGCCCGCGGCGGCGACCACACCATCGCGGTTGCCGCCGTCGAAGAATTCCTCCGCCGCATCCTCCACCACTAGCCCCCCGCTGGGACGCCACCCCCGACCGAGCACACCATCCCGGGCCACCCACCGTCAAAGGCGCCGCCCAGGCCAAAGCGCCGCGTCGGCGGGACGCGGAACGGCGGAGGCCGGTCAGGCGGCGGCGGTGGCCATTTTGCGGAGGCGGGCCAGGGCGTCGCGTTCGATGCGGCGGGCGCGGTCGCGGCCGATCCCGTAGCGTTCCCCGACCTCAGTGAGCGTGTGCTCGCGCCCGTCCACCAGCCCGTACCGCCACCGCAGCATCTCGCTGGTGTCGCCCTCGAGCCCCGTCAGCCACTGATCGAGCCGCTCGCGCTCCAGGATGTCGATGGCCTGCTGCTCGGGATCGGCCCACGTCTCGTCGGCGATCATGTCGCCGAGCTCCGTCTCGTCCTCGTCGCCCACCCCGAGCTGGAGCGAGACCGGGTCGGAGGCCCAGCGCCGCAGCTCGCGTACGCGCTCGATCGGCAGGTCGAGGATCTCGGCGAGATCGTCGTCCGTGGGCTCGGCGTCGAACTCCGCCAGCATGTCGCGGCGGACCCGCATCAGCCGCGTCATCTGCTCCCCCGCGTGCGTGGGCAGGCGCACCGGGCGGGCCTGCTCGTGGATGGCACGCCCCACCGACTGCCGGATCCACCACGTCGCGTACGTGGAGAACTTGTACCCCCGCCGGTAGTCGAACTTCTCCACGGCCCTGACCAGCCCCAGATTGCCCTCCTGCACCAGGTCGATCAGCGGCATCCCCCGCCCCGAGTATTTCCGGGCCACCGCCACCACCAGGCGCAGGTTGGCCTGGATGAACTCGTCCTTCGCCCGCTGGCCGGAGATGGCCAGCCGCTCCAACTCCTCGTCGGCCGCGTCCCCGATACGCGGCTCCGAGCCCCCGCTGTCGAGCAGCTGCTCGGCGAAGAGACCCGCCTCGATCCGCTTGGCGAGCTCCACCTCTTCCTCCGCCGTGAGCAGCGGGACCCGGCCGATCTCAGCCAGGTAGGTCCCCAGCAGATCGCGCTCGGCGATGTGCTGCTCCTGCGTGCGACTCCCCGTAGGCCTTGCCATCCCCGCACCTCGTTCCGCAGCTGCGTTCTATACCCGGCCAACGTCCGGCCAAATGCAAAGATTCCCAAAAGCAGTACGTCGCAGGGATGGTTCTGGATGTCCTCCTAAAGGAGGAGACCGCCGCGAAACACCTGGTGAACGAGGGGGACGCCGGGCCGGTAAGCAAGGTGTACATAGGAGGGGGCATCGAGGACGACGAGGTCCGCACGGGCCCCGGGCCGCAGCCAGCCTACGTCCGTACGGCGCAGCGCGCGCGCCCCGCCGTACGTCGCCGCCCTGATCGCCTCCAGCGGCGTCATCCGCATCTCGCGGACGGCCAGCGCCACGCAGAACGCCATCGACGACGTGAACGACGACCCCGGGTTGCAGTCGGTCGCCAGCGCCACGGTCGCCCCCGCGTCGATCAGCCTCCGGGCGTCCGGGTACGGCGACCGCGTCGAGAACTCCGCCCCCGGCAGCAGCGTCGCCACCGTGTCCGACGACGCCAGCGCGTCCACGTCGGCCGGCGTCAGATGGGTGCAGTGGTCGGCCGAGGCGGCGCCCAGCTCGCAGGCGATGCGCACGCCGGGCCCCTCCCCGAGCTGGTTGGCGTGCACCCGCACGCCCAGCCCCGCCTTGAGCCCCGCGCCCAGGATCTCGCGCGTCTGGTCGCCGTCGAAGGCCCCGCGCTCGCAGAACACGTCGACCCACTTGGCGTACGGGGCGCACGCGTCGAGCATCTCCCCGGCGACCAGCCGCACGTAGGAGTCGGCGTCCATGCCGGCGGGCACGACGTGCGCCCCCAGGAACGTGGTCTCGCCGGTCAGCCCGGCGGCGATCTCCAGCGAGCGCCGCTCGTCCTCGACGGTCAGGCCGTAGCCGCTCTTGATCTCGACGGTCGTGGTGCCCTGGGCGAGCATCTCGTTGACCAGGGCACGCGCGTGGGCGGCCAGCTCCGCGTCGCCGGCCTGCCGGGTGGCGGCGACCGTCGTCCTGATGCCGCCCCCGGTGTACGGCTCGCCGGACATGCGGGCCTGGAACTCGGCCGTCCGGTCACCCGCGAAGATCAGGTGGGCGTGGCTGTCCACGAAGCCGGGGATGACGGCGCGGCCCTCGACGTCCACCCGCTCGTCGGCGTCGGGGGCCTGGGCGGCGGGCCCGGCCCAGGCGACCAGGCCGTCCGCCATGACCAGCGCCGCGTCGGGGATCTCCTCGCGCTCGGGGTCGCCGGTGTACAGCGATCCGATCCCGTCGATCAGCGTCGTGCTCATCTCACCCTCCGTATCGCCTCGGCCAGCATGGATCCGACGTCGCCGAGCCGGTGCCGCCCGTCCGTGACGACGCGGCGGCCGCCGGAGACCACCGAGTGCACGTCCGCCGCCGTGGCCGCGAACACCACGGCCTCCGGTCCGCTCGCGCCCGCCGTACGTACGGAGTCGAGCCGTACCGAGACCAGGTCGGCCCACGCGCCGGGCACCAGCAGGCCCGCGTCGGGGAAGCCGAGGGAGGCGTGGCCGGCGACGGTCGCGGCGGCGAGCAGGTCGGCGGCGCTCCAGTTGCCGCGCTTGCCGCTGCTCAGCCGCTCGTCCAGCTCGACCCCCCGCGCCTCCTCGAACAGGTCGATCACGGCGTGGCTGTCGGAGCCGAGCGTGATCTGCGCGCCCCGGTCGGCGGCCGCCCTGGCCGGGCCGATGCCGTCGGCGAGGTCGCGTTCGGTGGTGGGGCACATGCAGATGTGCGTACCGGACTTGGCGATCAGCTCGATGTCCACGTCGGTCAGGTGAGTGGCGTGCACGGCGGTCGAGCGCGGCCCCAGAGCGCCCCGCTCGTGCAGCACCTGGACCGGCGTGGCCGCGTACATCTCCACGCAGGCGGCGTTCTCGGCCGGCTGCTCGGACACGTGCATGTGGAGGGGGCCCGCGTGCCGGTGGGAGAACTCGGCCACGACCGACATCTGCTCCGGCGGCACCGCGCGTACGGAGTGGATGGCCGCGCCGATCTCCACGTCGTGCTGCCCCTCGTAGGCCGCCGCCAGGTCGTCGGCCCTGACCGCCCAGCGCTCGGCGTCGCCGTCGGTGAAGCGCAGCTGCGCGCCGGTGAGCGGGACGCCGATGCCGCCGGACAGGTAGCAGGTGTCGAGCAGCGCGATGCGCAGGCCTGCCTCGCGGGCCGCGCGGACGAGGGCGTGGCCCATCTCGTTGGCGTCGTCGTACGGCCGGCCGTCCGGCCCGTGGTGCAGGTAGTGGAACTCGCCCACGCAGGTCACCCCGGCCAGCGCCATCTCGGCGTAGACGGCCCTGGCCAGTTGGAGGTACGAGTCGGGCTCCAGCGCCGCCGCCACCTCGTACATCCGCTCGCGCCAGGTCCAGAAGTCGCCCTTGCCCACCTGGGCGGTGCCGCGCAGCGCGCGGTGGAAGGCGTGGGAGTGGGCGTTGGCCAGGCCCGGAACGGTGATCCCCGGCAGGCGCTCGGCCGTGCCCGGCGGGCCCTGGCCGACGCTCGCGATCCTGGCGCCGTCGACCTCGATGAGCACGCCCTCCGCGACCCCGCCGGGCAGCCAGGCCTGTTCGCACCAGTACGTCAGCGACACAGGTCCTCCAGCACGTCCGCGAGGGCGACGACTCCCGCCTCGCAGTCTGCCCGCTCGGCGTGCTCGTCGGGGGAATGGGACACGCCGGTGGGATTCCTGACGAACAGCATCGCGCTCGGGACGCCCGCCGAGGCCAGGATCCCCGCGTCGTGACCCGCCCCCGTGGGCAGGACGGGCGCCGGCGTGTCACCTCCCGCGACCCTGGCCAGGCGTTCCCTGAGCGGCACGTCGAAGTCGACGACCGGGGTCCACGACTCCTCCCGCACCGTTGCCTGCGCCTCCTCGGTCAGCTCGGCGACGAGGGCGCGTACGGCGTCCTCGTCCGCCCCTCGGGCGTCGAGCCAGGCCGAGACCAGGCCGGGGATCGCGTTGGCGTTGCCCGGCGAGACGCGTACCTTGCCGACCGTGGCCACCACGTCGCGGCGCTCCGCGGCCGCGCGGGCGGCCAGCACCATGCGGGCGAACGGCAGCATCGGGTCGTCCCGGTCGGCCAGCCGGGTGGTGCCCGCGTGGTCGGCCCGGCCGTGGAAGTCGAAGCGCCAGCGTCCGTGCGGCCAGATCGCCGCGGCCACGCCCACCGGCCGCCCTTCGTGGACGAGTGCCTGGCCCTGCTCGACGTGGAGCTCCACGAACGTGCCGACCGTGGCGAGCGTCTCGTCGTCCCGCCCCAGCTCGTACGGCGCGCGCCCGGCCTTCGTCATGACGTCGGCCAGCGTGTCGCCGGAGTCGTCGGTGAGCGCGAGGGCCCGCTCGGGCTCCAGCACGCCCGTGAGCAGCCTCGACCCCATGCACGGCACCCCGAACCTGGCGCCCTCCTCGTCGGTGAAGCAGACCACGCCGACCGGCCTGGGCGGCGTGACCCCGCGCTCCTTCAGCAGGTCCAGGGCGGCGAAGGCCGACACCACCCCGAGCGGCCCGTCGTAGGCGCCGCCCTGCCGTACGGAGTCGAGGTGGCTCCCGGTCACCACGCCAGGGCGGCCCGAGGGGTCGCCCCACCAGGCCCAGAGGTTGCCGTTGCGGTCTTCGCGCAGGTCGAGCCCCCGCCGCCGGGCCTCGCCCGCGAACCACTCGCGTAGCTCCATGTCAGCGTCCGACCAGGCGTCCCTGACGTAGCCCCCGGTCGCCGGATCCCGTCCTATGTGCGCGAGTGGTTCAAGCATGGCCCCACTGTAGTGAATGGATCCATTCAGTTGACAGGGCCACCCCTGGGCCGGAGGGTCAGCTCGGTGAGGTGGGCGTCGGGGCCGGCGGTGACGGCGGCCAGCACGGCCCGCGCCACGCCCTGCGGCGTGAGGTACTTCTCGGGCTCGAACTCGCCGCCCTCGTAGCGGCGCAGCTCGCGCTGCATGTCGGTGGCCGTGCGGCCCGGGTAGACGGTCGTCACCCGCAGCCGCGGCTCCTCCAGCCGCAGCGCGTCGGCGAACGCCTTCAGCGCGAACTTGCTGGCCGCGTAGGCGCCCCACTCGGGGTTGGCCCGCTGCCCGGAACCCGAGTTGACGCAGACCACGTGTCCCCCGGCCCTGCGCAGGGCGGGCAGCAGCAGCCTGGTCAGCTCGGCGACCGCGACGACGTTCACCTCCAGCGTCTCGCGCCACGCGGCGGCGGACAGGTCGGCGATCCGGCCCATCCGGTTGATCCCGGCGGAGTGCACGAGCACGTCGAGCCGGTCGATCCCCGCGACGTCCGCCTCCGTGAGCCCCGTCAGCTCCGCCGGCCAGACCCGCGCGTCGGGCAGCCCGGCCGCCACGGCGGCCAGCGACTCCTCGTCGCGGCCGTTGAGTATCACGTGGTGCGTGGGGCCCAGCGCCTCGGCCACGGCCGCGCCGATCCCGCGCGAAGCGCCTGTGACCAGCGCAGTCGGTCGTTCGTTCATGGAGATCAGCTTATTGATGTTGACGACTGCTCAAATTTGAATACAAACTTGTACTCATGTCTGCTTCGACGCGCATCCTCATCCTCGGCGCTCTGCTCGACGGCCCCATGAACGGCTACGGGGTCCGCCGCCGGCTGGAGGTGATGGGCACCGACCAATGGGCGAACGTCGCCTTCGGGTCGATCTATCACGGGCTGAGCAAGATGGCCGACGAAGGACTCCTGGCCGTCGTCGAGGCAGGCAGGGGCGGCAAGGTCGTATACGAACTGACCGAGCAGGGCCGCGAAGAGTTCCACCGGATGTTGATGACCGCCTGGCACGAGGTCAAGCCCATCGTCGACCCGTTCCAGGTGGCGCTGACGTTCATGGATCGGCTGGAAAAACAGGAGATTCTGCCGGCTCTCTATGGCAGGACGCAGCAGCTCAGAATGAGCGTCGAGATCCTTGGACATGCCCTCGGCGCCAAGCAGCGCTTCGGCGCTCCCCAGCACGTGGACGAGAACCTCCGTCTCAACAGAGCCATGGTCCAGGCCCAGCTCGACTGGGTCGAGAAAGCCATCGAACGGGTTGAGGCCGACGAATTGCCCTAAGGAGCTGAACCCCCCAATGATCATTCAGGCGCAGGGCCTGCGAAAGACGTTCACCACCAGGAGCAGGAAAGGCACGCAGACCGTAGAGGCCGTCCGCGGCGTGGACCTCGAGGTCGCGCAAGGCGAGATCTTCGGCGTGCTCGGCCCCAACGGGGCCGGCAAGACCACCACCATCAGGATGCTCTCCACGCTGATCGCCCCCGACGCGGGCGCGGCCACCATCGCGGGCCACGACCTGCTCAAGGAGCCCGCCGCCGTCCGGCGCAAGCTCGGGTACGTGAGCCAGGCCGGCGGCGTGGAGGACACCACGAGCGCCAGGGCCCAGATCATGATGGCCGCCAAGATCCACGCCATGGCCGACCCGAAGCAGGCCACCGCCGAGGTGCTGGAGCGCTTCGACCTGACCGAGATGGCCGACCGCCCCGGCCGTACCCTGTCGGGCGGGCAGAAGCGGCGGGTGGCCATCGCGATCGGGCTGGTGCACAACCCGCCGCTGCTCTTCCTCGACGAGCCCACCACCGGCCTCGACCCGCAGAACCGCGCCAATCTCTGGGACCGCATCAGGCAGCTGCGCGAGGCCGGCACGAGCGTGCTGCTCAGCACCCACTACCTCGACGAGGCCGACGCGCTGTGCGACCGCCTCATGATCGTCGACCACGGCCAGGTCGTGGCCGAGGGCACGCCCGGGGAGCTCAAGCGGCAGGTCTCCGGCGACGTGATCACGCTCAGGGTGGACGACCTGGAGCGGGCCGCGGACACGCTCAAGCCGTACGCCCGCGAGACCCGTGTCGACGAGGACCTGCTGCGCGTCTACGTCGACGACGGCGAGCACACGCTGCCCGCGCTGCTGCGGGCCCTTGAGGAGCAGGGGCTGGGGCTGAGCTCGATCGCGCTCGACCGCTCCACGCTCGACGACGTCTTCCTGGCCAAGACCGGCCGTTCCCTCCGCGACACCGGAGCCGCCTCATGATCCGCCACATCGCCCTGTTCACCGGCTACGAGCTGAAGAAGTCGTTCAGCAACCCGATCTGGCCGCTGTTCGGCATCATGCAGCCGGTGTTATATCTGCTCATGTTCGCGCCGCTGCTGAAGTCGCTGACGCCGGGTGGCTCGACGGTGGACGCGCTGCGGATGTTCACGCCGGCGTCGATGATGATGATCGCGGTCTTCGGAGCGCTGTTCTCGGGGTTCGGGCTGATCGCCGACCTGCGTAACGGCTCGCTCGAACGGTACGCCGTCAGCCCCGCCTGGCGGCCGGCCATCGTGCTCGGGCGGGTGGCCAAGGACATGATCGTGCTGGTGTGCCAGGCGATCCTCGTGCTGGTCGTGGCCATCGCGATGGGCGTGCGCATCGGGGCCGTCGAGCTGCTGCTGGTGCTGCTGCTCATGGCCGCCACCGGGCTGTTCGCCTCGGGGCTGTCCCAGGGGCTGGCGCTGACCGTGCGTGACGAGAACGGCATGTCGCAGACGCTCAACCTGTTCATGCTGCCGATCATGCTGCTGGCCGGGCTGTTCATCCCGATCTCGTTCGCGCCCGGCTGGATGCAGACGCTCGCGCCGATCAACCCGCTCTACCACGCGGTCGAGGCGGGGCGGGCGCTGTTCGCCGGCCGGTTGTCGGATTCGTCGATCCCGATCGCGTTCGCGGTGTTCATCGTGCTGGCGGTGCTCACCACGATCTGGTCGATGCGCTCGCTACGCAGGATCGCCGGGTAGGAACGTACCGGTCTCGTCGGTCATCCGCTCGTACTCCTCCAGTCGGGCCTGGGTGCGCAGCGGCGCCGCGTCGGCCATGGCCTCGACCAGGGCCATGGCCAGGGCGAGCGGCGCCGCGTGCGAGTCGAACACGAGCCGGTCGCCGACGGGGGCGTCCAGCACGACCTCCGCCGGAAAATCCGACTTATCCGTTATCGCGGCCACCCGCAGCCCCATCTTCTCCGCGTACTCCAGCGCCTGCACGGCCTCCGCCGGATATCTCGGCAGGACCACGGCCACCACCCACTCCGCGCCCGCCCTGCGGGCGGCGTGCAGCCCGTCGACCAGCTCCGACCCGCCGTGCGTGAGCAGCCGCACGTCGGGGTGGATGCGGCGGGCGTAGTACGCGAAGGTGGTGGCCAGCCCGCAGGAGACCCGCAGCCCCACCACGGGCAGCGGCTCGGTGGCGGCCAGCTGCTCGCCGAGCTCCTTGAGCGGGAAGGCCGCCAGCCGCTCCCTGACGATCGCGAGGTTGCGGATCTCGCAGTCGATGGCCCCGCGCAGCAGGCTCTCCTGCGGCTCCGCCACCCCCGCGCCGCCGCCCAGCACGAGCGGGCGCAGCGCCTGGCGCAGCTCGGGGTATCCGGCGAACCCCAGCACCATGGCGAACCGGGTCACGGACGGCTGGCTCACCCCGGCCCGCTCGGCCAGCTCAACGCTGGACAGGAAGATCGCCTCATCGAGATGCTCGGTGAGGTAGTGCGCGATCCTCCGCTGCACGGGCGACAGCCTCCGGCCATCCAGCAGCACACCCAGCCCACCGTGATATCCGTCCGCCACGCCACCTCCAACGCTTCCCGCCCCGCATTCTCATCCCACCACCCTCACAACCCCCATCCCACCCACCGCGCGCGGGGTCGGTGGATGGCGGAGGGGCGGAGGGTCAGGACTCGCGCATCGGGATGCGGACGCCGCGGGCGGCGGCCACGTCGGCGGCCTCCTCGTAGCCCGCGTCCACGTGCCGCATGACCCCCGTCCCGGGGTCGTTGGTCAGCACGCGGTTCAGCTTCTCCCCCGCCAGCGCCGTCCCGTCGGCCACCGTCACCTGGCCGGCGTGGATGGAGCGCCCGATCCCGACCCCGCCCCCGTGGTGGATGGACACCCAGGCGGCCCCGGAGGCCGTGTTGAGCATGGCGTTGAGCAGGGGCCAGTCCGCGATCGCGTCCGACCCGTCCGCCATGGCCTCCGTCTCGCGATACGGCGAGGCCACGGAGCCGCTGTCGAGGTGGTCGCGCCCGATCACGATGGGCGCCCGCAGCTCGCCCGAGGCCACCATGTCGTTGAAGCGCTCTCCCGCGACGTTCCGCTCGCCGTACCCGAGCCAGCAGATCCGCGCGGGCAGCCCCTGGAAGTGGACCTTCTCCCCGGCCTTCCTGATCCACCGGGCGAGTGGCTCGTTGTCGGGGAAGAGCTCCAGGATGGCCCGGTCGGTCGCGGCGATGTCGGCGGGATCGCCGCTCAGGGCGGCCCACCGGAACGGGCCCTTGCCCTCGCAGAACAGCGGCCTGATGTACGCGGGCACGAACCCCGGGAAGTCGAAGGCCCGCCCGTAGCCGGCCAGCTGCGCCTCGCCCCGGATGGAGTTGCCGTAGTCGAACACCTCCGCCCCGGCGTCCTTGAACCCGACCATCGCCTCCACGTGCCGCGCCATCGAGGTCCGGGCCCGCTCGGTGAAGCCGGCCGGGTCCTTGTCCCGCTCCGAGGCCATGTCCTCGAAGGCGACCCCCAGCGGCAGGTACATCAGCGGGTCGTGCGCCGAGGTCTGGTCGGTGACGATGTCGATCTCGGCCCCGCGGGCGAGCAGGTCGGGCACGGCCTCCGCGGCGTTCGCGACGACCCCGATGGACAGGGGACGGCGCTCGTCGCGCGCCGCGTACGCCAGCCGCAGCGCCTCGTCCAGCGACGACGCCTCCACGTCGAGGTAGCGGTGCTCGATCCGCCTGGCCACCGAGCGCGGGTCGCAGTCGACGCAGATCGCCACCCCGCCGTTCATGGTGACGGCCAGGGGCTGGGCGCCGCCCATCCCGCCGAGCCCGGCCGTCAGCGTGATCGTCCCGGCCAGCGACCCGCCGAAGCGCTTCGCGGCCACGGCCGCGAACGTCTCGTACGTCCCCTGCAGGATGCCCTGCGTGCCGATGTAGATCCACGACCCGGCGGTCATCTGCCCGTACATGGTGAGCCCGGCCGCCTCCAGCCGCCGGAACTCCTCCCAGTTGGCCCAGTCGGGCACGAGGTTGGAGTTGGCGATGAGCACCCGGGGCGCCCACTCGTGGGTGCGGAACACGCCCACCGGGCGCCCCGACTGGACCAGGAGGGTCTCGTCGCCCTCGAGCGTCGTCAGCGTCCTGACCATCGCGTCGAACGACGCCCAGTCACGCGCGGCCTTGCCCGAGCCGCCGTAGACGACCAGCTGCTCGGGGTGCTCGGCGACCTCCGGGTCCAGGTTGTTCTGGAGCATGCGGAGCGCCGCCTCCTGCGGCCACCCCTTGGCGGTGATCGTCGTGCCTCGCGGCGCGCGCACGCTGCGGCTCATCGTGACCCTCCTGAATGAAAACATTCACATTTGTCACCCGCAGGGTACAACGGACCGCGTTCCAGCGGTCCGTTGCAGGCAGCGGAATCTGCGCCTACGACGATCAGCTGACGAGGAACTGGGTGGCGGCCAACTCCCGGTACAGCTCGTCCTCGCCGACCAGCGAGTCGTGCGTCCCGACCGCCCGTACGCCGCCCCCTTCCATGACCACGATCCGGTCCGCGTTCGTCACGGTGGACAGCCGGTGGGCGATCACCAGCACGGTCGTCTCCGTGGCCACCTCGGCGATGACCTCGCGCAGCCGCAGCTCGTTGACCGCGTCGAGCTGGGAGGTGGCCTCGTCGAGCAGCAGCAGCCGGGGCTTGCGCAGCAGCGCCCTGGCGATGGCGACGCGCTGACGCTCGCCGCCCGACAGCAGCACGCCGCGGTGCCCGACCGGCGTCTCCAGCCCTTCGGGCAGCCTGTCCACCAGGTCGTCGAGCCGGGTGCGGGCGACGGCCCGGCGCAGCTCGTCCTCGGTGGCGTCCTGGGCGGCGAAGAGCAGGTTCTCCCGGAGGGTGCCGGCCAGCACGGGGGCGTCCTGCTCGACGTACCCGAGGGCGGCCCGCAGCTCGCCCAGCGGCCAGTCGCGGATGTCGCGCCCGCCGACGGTGATCAGCCCCTTCTGGTGGTCGTAGAAGCGCTCGATCAGCGCGAACACCGTCGACTTGCCCGCGCCCGACGGCCCCACCAGCGCGGTCAGCCCGCCGGGCGGCACCTCGAAGGTGACCCCGTCGTGCACGGTCGGCCGGTCGTCGCCGTACTTGAAGACCACGTCCTGGAACGTCACCCCGACCGGCTCGGGCGTGGTCCCCGCGACGGCGGCGCTGACCGGCTCAGCGGGCAGGTCCTCGATCTCCTTGATCCGCTTCATCGCGGCCAGCCCCTGCTGGAGCTGGACGCCGCCCTGGACGAGCTGCCCGATCGGCGGCACCAGGTAGAACAGGTACAGCAGGAACGCGATCAGCGACGACACCTCCAGCGTGCCCGACGCGACCCTGGCCCCGCCGACGGCCAGCACGGCGAGGAACGCGATCTGCACCGCCATCCACGTCGCCACTCCCGCGAGCGACGTCCAACCGGCGACCTGCAGCCCCCGGTCGCGGGCGCGCACCGCCGCGTCGCCCACCACCGCGATCTCCCGCTCCTCCGCGCCGCTGGCCTTGACGGTCCGGTACGCCTGCAGCGCCCGGTCCAGCACGGCCCCCATCTCGCCCACGGCCTCCTGGGCATGGGTCTGCGCGCGCTGGATCCTCGGCATGATCAGCGAGACGAGCCCGCCGATCACCATCACTATGAGCAGCGTGACCAGCAGCAGCACGCCGTCCATGGTCGCCATCATGACGATGGCCCCGACCAGCATGAACGCGGCGCTGACGGACTCGACGATCCCGTTGGTCAGCACGGCCCGCAGCAAGGTCGTGTCACCCGTCACCCGCGACAGCAGGTCGCCGGGCTTGAGCCGGTCCACGTCGGCGACCTTGAGCCGCAGCATCCGGTCGACGAGCTTGCGCCGGGCGCCGAGGACGATGCCCTCGCCCGTGCGCTCCATCAGATAGCTTCCGGCGGCCGACACGACCGCGCCGATCAGCACCGCCGCGGTCAGCCCCAACAGCGGCCCGGCCATCGAGCCGGCCTTGCCGAACGCGTCCACGACGTACTTGGCCAGCAACGGCATCGCGAGGCCCGCCGCCGAGCCGATCAAGCCCAATAATCCGCCCAGAAGCAGGATCTTCCGGTGCGGGCGGACGTAGGCGAGCAACTCCTTGACCACCACATCTCCTTCCACGACATGTCTCGATTTGCTTCAACGAACGGGACCGCGCGATCCGCACCGCTTCGACAGGGTCAACCTAAATTGACGACCTAAGTATGTCAACTTTCATTGACCCTCATTCTTGAGGAGGAGACGACATCCGGAAGCGTCCGGCAGACGAATAGGGCGTCGAGGAACCCGGCCGGAACCTCGCAGTACACGATCAGCCCTTCGAAAGGACCGAAAATGGAGCTCCGGATCAACCGGCGCGCTCTAGTCGGACTTGGCCTCGCCGCAGCTGTCGCCGCGTCGTCGTTGGCCGTGCTCCGCACCGACTCCGGCATCGCTTCCTCGCACCGCGAGGCTCCCATGATCGCGGGCGACCCCCAGCACGACAACACGGACGTGTACGCGTTCGTGAGCCCTGACAAGGCCGACACGGTGACCCTGCTGGCCAACTGGATCCCGTTCGAGGAGCCGCACGGCGGCCCGAACTTCTACCCGTTCGCCACCAAGTCCCGCTACAACATAAAGATCGACAACGACGGCGACGCCAGGCCCGACATCACGTACGAGTGGACGTTCCGCAACGAGGACAAGCGTGGCAACACCACGTTCCTGTACAACAACGGCCCCGTCACCTCGCTCGACGACCCCAACCTGCTCTTCCGCCAGCGCTACACGCTCAGGAAGATCACCCCCAGCGGCACCCGGACGCTGGTCGGCGACGGCATCGTCGCGCCGAGCAACGTCGGCCCGGCCTCGATGCCCGACTACGGCACCCTGCGCGCCCAGTCCATCAAGAGCCTGCCCGGCGGCGGCAAGTCCTTCGCCGGCCAGGCGGACGAGGCGTTCTTCCTGGACCTGCGCGTGTTCGACCTGCTCTACGGCGGCAACCTGTCCGAGGTCGGCCAGGACACCACCAGGGGCTACAACGTGAACAGCGTCGCCCTCCAGGTGCCCTCCTCCGAGCTGGCGCTCAAGGGCGACGTCAGGCGCAACCCGGTGATCGGCGTCTGCTCGACCACCGACAAGTTCAACGGCAGCAGGTACGTGCAGGTCTCGCGCCTGTGCAACCCGCTGGTGAACGAGGTCGTCTCGCCCGCCGGGCTCAAGGACGCCTTCAACGCCCTGCCCCCGGAGAAGGACGCCGACGTGGCACCGCTGGTCAAGCGGGTCACCGACCCCGAGGTGGCCAGGCTGCTGGAGGCCATCTACGGCATCAAGGCCCCCGCGACCCCGCGCAACGACCTGGTCGAGATCTTCCTGACCGGCATCGCCAAGCAGAACGGCCCGATCAAGGCCGACCTGAACTCGCAGGTGCTCAACAAGGACGCGGGCAAGCTGCGCCCCTCCGAGATGCTGCGGCTGAACATGGCGATCCCGCCCGCGAAGGACCCGAACCGCCTCGGCGTGCTGGCCGGTGACCTGCAGGGGTTCCCGAACGGCCGCCGCCTCATCGACGACGTCGTTGACATCGAGCTGCAGGCCGTGGCCGGCGCCGCGCTGACCGGCAAGCTCGTGCCCGGGCTGACGGACAAGGTGGACAAGAACGACAAGCCGATTCTGCAGTCGTTCCCGTACATCCCGCTGCCCAGCAACGTCGCGGTGAACCAGCGCTGACTCCCCGACCGGCCTGCTCCCTCTCCAAGCGGGCCGGTCAGCCCCCGGCGGCAGGCCACCCGTCTCCCACCGTCTGCCGCCGACATGAGGCCGGCCGGCCGTGCTCCCCGTCACGGCCGGCCGGCCGACTCCCCAGCACCCTGGAGCCTTGGACATGCGTGCCTTCGTGATATTCGCCGGGCTTGCCCTTCTCGGGGCCATGGCCTTCACGATCTTCTCCTTCTCGGCGGCGCCCGCGCCGGGGCCGGTGGCGGACAAGCCGTCCACCGAGACACTGCAGGAGCGGCTCAAGCGCCTGCCGGGCGACTACCGCGGCTGGGCCCAGCTCTCCTCCCAGTACGTCGACCAGGCCAGGATCACCGGCGACCCGTCGTACTACACGAAGGCGGAGGGCGCGATCACCACCGCCGCCAAGCTGAAGGCCGAGGACGACACGGTGCTCACCGGCCAGGCGGCGCTGGCCGCCGGCCGCCACGAGTTCGCCGAGGCGGTACGGCTGGCCGAGCGCGCGATCGACGCCAACCCGTACGGCGCCCCGGCCTACGGCGTGCTGGCCGACGCGAAGACGCAGCTCGGGGACCTGCCCGGAGCGCAGCGAGCCGTGGACGAGATGCTGGGCCTGCGCCCCGGAGTGGCGGCGTTCGCCCGCGCCTCGTACGCGGCCGAGCTACGCGGCGACAGGGCCGGAGCCCGCAAATACCTCGAAATGGCGCAGAGCGACGCGTGGCAGCCGGCCGACCTCGCCTACGCCCGCTACTACCTGGGCGAGCTGGCCCTCCACTCCGGCGACCTGGCCACGGCGGCCGACTGGTACGCCAAGGCCCTGCAGGCCTACCCCGGCTACACCCCGGCGCTCGCCGGCCAGGCCAGGACCGCCGCGCTGAGCGGCCGGCTGACCGAGGCGCTCGACCTCTACCGGAGCGTCGTCGAACGTCTCCCGCTCCCCCAATACCTGATCGAGCAGGGCGAGACCCAGATCAAGGCGGGCCGGCCCGCCGACTGGACCCTGCTGAAGGCGCAGCGCGAGCTGTTCCAGGCCGCGGGCGTGCGTGACGACCTGACCTGGGCCGAGTTCGAGGCCGACCACGGGGACCCGGCGCTGGCAGTCGAGCACGCCAGGGCCGAGTACGCGCGCAACCCGAACCTCGTCGCCGCCGACGCCCTCGCCTGGGCCCTGTTCAAGGCGGGCAAGCCGGCCGAGGCGCTGCCGTACGCCAAGAAGGCCACGGCGACCGGCTGGCAGAACCCGCTGCTGAAGTACCACCGCGCCAAGATCGAGCAGGCGCTGGGCCGGTCCGTCAAGGTGGACACCGGCTTCGACCCGACACTGTCCGCACTGGCGAGGTTCTCATGAGAGTCATCCGGCTCGGCCTGCTGTCCGTCGCGACGGGCCTGGTGCTGTCGCTGTGCCTGAGCGTCGTCCTGGTCGCCGCGGCCAAGGCGGCGCCCGTGGTGATGCACCCGCTGGGCAGCTTCACCGTCAACCACTACAACGGGCTGCGGATCTCGCCCTCTGACGTGCGCAACCTCGCCGTCGTGGACGCGGCCGAACTGCCCACGCTGCAGGCCAAGCCGCAAGTGGACGCCTCGTACGCGGCCCGCCGCTGCGGCGCGCTGGCTGCCGCCCAGCGGCTCACGGTGGCGGGCAGGACGGTGCCGTGGCGGGTGGCCGGCTCCGACTTCGCCTATGTGCCCGGCCAAGGGGGTCTCCAGACCAGCCGCCTGACCTGCCGGCTTGTGGCCGGAGTCCGTGCCTCGGGGGCCGTGGAGTTCGCCGACGGGTTCGAGCAGGACAGGATCGGCTGGCGGGAGATCACGGCGGTGGGCGACGGGGTGCGCCTGGCCCGCTCGTCGGTGCCGTCGGTGAGCGTGAGCAAGGAGCTGCACGCGTACCCCGAGGACCTGCTGGCCGACCCGCTCGACCAGCGCACCGCGACGATGACCGTCGTACCCGGCGCGGGCCTGCCCGGTCAGGCCGGCTCCGGCGCTCCCGGCGGCACCGTGCCCGGCGGGATCGGCATCGGCGGGCCGATCGGGGACGCGCTGGCCGCCCTGGACCGGACGTTCGCCGGGCTGATCGGCTCAGACACGCTGACGCTCCCGCTCGGGCTGCTGGCGGTCGGGCTGGCCGTGGTGCTGGGCGCCGGGCACGCGCTGATCCCCGGGCACGGCAAGACCATCATGGCCGCGTACCTGGCCGGGCGGCGCGGGCGCCCGCGCGACGCTCTCGTGGTGGGCGCGACGGTGACGGCCACGCACACGGTCGGGGTGCTGGTGGTGGGGCTGCTGCTGAGCGCGTTCACGGCGCTGGCGGGCGAGTCCGTGCTGGCGTGGCTGGGGGTGGCCAGCGGCGCGCTGATCGCCGTCATCGGCTTCCGCCTCCTCCTGAACGCCCGCCGCGGCACCTCCCCACACGGCCACGGACACGACCACGGACACGGACACGGTCATGGGCACGGCCACGGACATGGCCACGGCGGCGAGGAGGCGACAAAACGAACAGGGCTGGTGGGGCTCGGCATCGCGGGCGGGCTCGTCCCCAGCCCCTCGGCCCTCGTCGTCCTCCTCGGCGCCATCGCGCTCGGCCGCACCTGGTTCGGCGTGGCGCTGGTGACCGCGTACGGCATCGGCATGGCCGCCACCCTCACCGTCACCGGCCTCCTGCTGGTCAAGCTGGTGGACCGCCTGGAACAGCGCGCCTCGGCGGGCCGCCGCCTGGCCGCCAGGCTCTCGGGCCTGGCTCCGGTGGGCACGGCCGCGATGGTGGTGCTGCTCGGCGCGGGCCTGGCCCTCCGCTCGGTGGCCACCCTCTAGCGCCGGTACGCCCGCGCGCCTATAGTCACATCCGTGACTACTCAAAAAGTTGAGTATCCATGGCTCTGAAGCACGCCGTGCTGGCGGCGCTGCTCGGCGGCGAGTACAGCGGCTACCAGCTCACCAAGATCTTCGACGTCGGCGTCTCCAACTTCTGGTACGCCTCCCCCCAGCAGCTCTACGCCGAGCTGACCAAGCTGGAGGCCGACGGGCTGATCGCGGGCCGCGAGGTCGTCCAGCGGGGCCGCCCCAACAAGCGGGTGTTCACGGTCACCGAGGCCGGGGCCGCCGAGCTGGCGGCCTTCGCGGCGACCCCGTCCAAGCACCTGCTCATCCGCGACGACCTGGCCGTCAAGGTGCACGCCGTGGACCGGGTCGACCCCGCGCCGGTGATCGAGCAGCTCCTGGAACGCGCCGAGGAGGCCGCGGCCAAGCTCGCGTTCTTCGAGCAGGCCCTGCTGCGCATGCGCGGCGACCTGGACGAGGAGACGTTCCTGCGCCGGGGCGAGCACGTCGGCCCCTACCTGTCCTGCCTGGCCGGCTGCCGCCTGGAACGCGAGATGCTCGACTGGTGCCGGGAGACCGCCCGGACCCTGACCGAACGCGCGGCCCGCGCGGAGAGGACGAGACCATGACCCGCACGCGCCGCGTCCCGGCCGGAAGGACCGCCTCATGACCTACGCGCGTTACGTCGCCATCGGTGACAGCCAGACCGAGGGGCTCGGGGACGGCGACGACGTCACCGGCCACCGCGGCTGGGCCGACCGCCTCGCCGAGCACCTGGCCGCCGCCAACCCGGACCTGCTCTACGCCAATCTCGCGGTCCGCGGCCGCCAGGCGGCTGAGATCCAGGCCGAGCAACTGCCCGCCGCCCTGGCACTGCGCCCCGACCTGGTCACGGTCATGGCGGGCATGAACGACATCATCCGCCCCGGCTTCGACGCCGCCAGGGTGGCGGGCATCGTGGAGGACATGATCGTCCAGTTGACGGCCGCGGGCGTGCACGTGGTCACCATGACCTTCCCCGACATCGCCAGGATCGCCCCGATGGCCCGCCCGCTCCGGCCCAGGCTGATCGACTTCAACGCCCGCGTCCGCGTCGCCGCCGCCCGCCCGGGGGTCACGCTGCTGGACACGTTCCCGCTCGACTTCACGGACGCCCGGATGTGGAGCGCCGACCGGCTGCACGCGAGCCCGGCCGGGCACACCCGCTTCGCCGCCGCCGTCGCCCATGCTCTGGAGCTGCCCGGCAGCGACGACACCTGGATGGCACCCCTGACGCCGCTGCCCGCCCTGGGCACCTGGCGCGCGGCGTCGGTGGAGCTGCGCTGGCTGGCCACCTTCGCCGGCCCGTGGATCGGCCGCCGCCTCCGCGGCCGCTCCTCCGGCGACGGTCGCACCGCCAAACGCCCGCTGCTCACCCCGGTGATCATCGGAAATCAGTCGATATCCGGCAAATCCGGGTCGTCGTAGTCGATGTCCCCGTCATCCAGCCGCCGCAGCTTGATGTCCTCCACCCACTCCTGTGTGAACCGGCGGATCTCCTTGATCCGGTCCTCGTCCACGCCGTAGGCCTCGAACGCCTCGTCCGCCATGATGTCGACGAATTCCAGCCGTGCGAGAAGGTCATGCACCGAGAAGTATTCGTGGTGCATGGCGGCGAGTTGCTCAAGCGCGCGATAGGTGTAAAGGTGCCCCACGGCGGCGATGTCGATGATGTCGCGGGCGAGGCTGCGCTCGTGCACGGCGCGCATCTTCAGCCCGACGGCGTCGTCCAGGCCGACCACTTGCAAGGTGCCGCACGTGATGGGCGGCTGCTGGAGCGCCTCGCGGAGCAGGTCGAACTCACAGGCCTCACCGGTCGCCAGGTCCTCGACCATCAAGCGACCCATACGCGGCGTGACCTCGATGACCGACGCGCGTAACCCGGCGTTCTGGAACGCTCCAACAACGCCTTGGGCCACATCGGGCAGCGGCATCTCCACTGCGGTGGCGAAATCAAAGTCCTTGCTCGGCCGGTCGGTGAAGCCATGAGCCTTGATCGCATGGCCGCCTGCGAGCACCAGACCGTAGCGCTCGCAGACCGGCAGCACGGCATGAAGCAACCGCTCCTGAAAGGGCGGGAAGCGCATCAGGCACACGTCTCCCGCGGCAGCGAGAGCTTCTTCTCCCAGACATGGCGGTAGCCGGGTCCGAGCCCCCTTCTCAGCACGGGCCAGTCACCGACGAGGAGATCCGCGTTCAGGTACGTCTCGTAATCGACCCGCCGGCCAGTGGTGATCACGGTGCGGTACATCTCCATCCGCACCCCGGGCTTGGACAGGTCGAACTCTGTCAGCCCCGACCACGCCAGATGCATCGGCAGCGCGACGACGCCCTCGGCCGGGCCATGAAGGTCGCCCAAGGAATCCGGGACCTTCTCCTCAAGCCCCTCGTAGATCGAAGGAAGTGCCATGACTCAAGTATGCCGACGGCCGCGCCGCGTGGAAGGGAGATCGTGACGCCCTGAGAGGAACTCCTGGAAGGCGATCTTGGCCCTGATCGCCGGCCGCCGCCACCGCTCCTCCCGGTGGATGGCCCTGGCCATCTTGCGCGGCGAGCGCTGGGCGAAGAACCAGCGGGCCCACGGGGAGCCGGGGCGGGCCAGCCGCAGCGCGCCCACCACCAGCATCGGCGGCACGAACAGGCCGGCCATCCCCGTCCAGATCTTGCCCTTGAGCAGGGTGACGACGGCGAGAGCCAGGTTGGCCACGATGAGCGCGGCCGGATTGACCGGGGTGCCGTAGTCCCAGGTCAGGGGGCGCAGGCCGATGAGGAGCAGGCCGGTGACGGCGATCGCGATGAAGACCGCGTCCACCGAGGTCCGTCCCTCCTCCTCCCAGTAGACGTCGTGCAGGTGCAGGATCAGCGCGAACTCGTCCAGCACGAGCGCGGATCCTATGCCGAAGATGCAGGCCGCGGCGGCGTAGCCGACCTGCGAGGCGGAGGACACGATGAGCCCGCTGACCCCTCCGACCAGCATCAGCACGACTCCGAACACCACGTGGTGGATGTGCATCTCGCCCACGTTCACGTTGCGGAACCAGCCGACCTTCGCCCTGATCAGGCGGACGTTGATGCGCGTGGCGATGAACGCCACGATGAGCGTGACGAAATAACAGAACAGCGGCAGCCGTCCTGTGGCGACGATGTTGTGCTCGAACCAGTTCCCCATGACTCTAGAAAGAGATGGTACGAGGACCCCTGCACCTTCTTGACCGTCAAGCGAGGAAGGCCCGCAAAAGAGCTGCTGTGCCTTCTAGATGCTCGGTGACCGCCCGGCGGGCCCCGTCGGGGTCGCCGGCCAGGATGGCGTCCACGATGGCCTGGTGCTGGATGGCGGCGTGATCCAGGTTGACCTGGAGCATGGGGATCGCGTTCAGCAGGTCGCTCACCCGCGAGCGGGCGTCCGCGCACGCCGTGGCGAGCAGGGTCGAGCCGGTCAGCTCGGCGATGGACAGGTGGAAGGCCGTGTCGAGGCGGCGGTAGTCCTCGATCGGGGCCTCGTTCAGCTCCGACAGCCGGTGCAGGAGCATCTCCCGCCTGTCCTCCGAGAGGCCGGACGTGGCCAGCACCTGGGCCGCCCCGCACTCCACCGCCAGGCGGAACGTGAGCGCGTCCGACAGGTCGTCGCTACCCATCTCCGCCACGACCTGCCGCAGGTCGCCCGCGTCCGGTTTGGGCGGGACGTACGTGACGAAGGCACCCCCATACCGGCCCCTCCGCACGTCGAGGTAGCCCGCGTCCGACAGCGCGCGGATCGCCTCGCGCAGGGTGACCCGGCTGATGCCGAGCTGCACGGCCAGCTCGCGCTCCGGCGGAAGCTTGTCGCCGGGCGGGACCACACCGAGCTTGATGGCCTGGAGCAGCCGTTCCACCGTCTCCTCGAAGGCGTTGCCGGCCCGCACCGGGCGCAACACCGTCATCAAACGCGCCGACTCGTCCAACGTGTCCTCAGGTCTTGACAACGGATCCCGCCATACACATCAATGGTCTAAGACTAGCCCAATCAACGGGAAAGCGCCTCTGGCCAGATCGGAGCGGGGATAGCGTGAGCGAGAGATCGAGCACCGGGTTCCTTTCCGTCAGCGAGCTGCGCGACGAGGTGGCGCTCGGGCGCATCGACACCGTGCTCCTCGCGATCGCCGACATGCAGGGCAGGCTGCAGGGCAAGAGGCTGTCCGCCCGCTATTTCCTCGAAGAGGTGCTGAACCACGGCTCCGAGGGGTGCAACTACCTGCTCGCCGTGGACGTGGACATGAACACCGTCGACGGGTACGCGATGTCGTCCTGGGAGCGGGGCTACGGCGACTTCGTGATGAAGCCGGACCTCGCCACGTTGCGCAGGGTGCCGTGGCACGAGGGGACCGCCATGCTGATGGCCGACCTCGCCTGGGAGGGCGGCGGCGACGTGACCGCCTCGCCCCGGCAGATCCTGCGCAGGCAGCTCGCCCGCCTCGCCGAGCGGGGGCTGGGCGCGTACGTGGGCACCGAGCTGGAGTTCTGCGTCTACGAGGACAGCTACGAGGACGCCTGGAAGCGCGGCTACCGGGACATGTCACCGTCCAACCTCTACAACGTGGACTATTCGCTGCTCGGCACCGCCCGCATCGAGCCGCTGCTGAGGCGGATCCGCCGCAACATGGAGGGCGCCGGCCTGTACGTCGAGTCCGCCAAGGGCGAATGCAACCTGGGCCAGCACGAGATCGCCTTCCGCTACGACGAGGCGCTCAGGACCTGCGACCACCACGTCATCTACAAGAACGGCGCGAAGGAGATCGCCGCCCAGGAGGGCAAGTCGATCACCTTCATGGCCAAACCCAACCAGCGCGAGGGCAACTCCTGCCACATCCACATCTCGCTGCGCGGCAGCGACGGGGATCCGGTGATGGCGGGCGACGGGCCGTACGGGCTCTCCCCGCTCGGCGCCCACTTCATCGCCGGGCAGCTCGCCTGCCTGCGCGAGCTCACCCTCCTGTACGCCCCCAACATCAACTCCTACAAGCGCTACGTCCCCGGCAGCTTCGCGCCCACGGCCGTCAAGTGGGGCGTGGACAACCGCACCTGCTCCCTCCGGCTCGTCGGCCACGGCCTGTCGCTGCGCGTGGAGAACCGGGTGCCGGGCGGCGACGTCAACCCGTACCTCGCGGTGTCCGCGCTGATCGCGGCCGGGCTGCACGGCATCGACAACGAGCTGCCGCTGGAGAGCGCGTTCGAGGGCAACGCCTACGACTCCGGCGCCGAGAGCGTGCCCCACACGCTGCGGGACGCGCTGGCGCTGTTCGAGGGGTCGAAGCTGGCCCGCGAGACGTTCGGCGAGGACGTGGTCGAGCACTACGCGAACAACGCGCGCGTGGAGCTGGCCGCGTTCGACGCGGCGGTGACGGATTGGGAGCTGTTCCGTGGTTTCGAGCGGATGTGAAAGAAGCACATGAAGATCGTTAATCCGGCGACGGAGGACGTCCTCGCCGACGTCGAGCTGGCCGACGCCGCCGAGGTGGACCGGGCGGTGGAGCGTGCCAGGGACGCGTACGTGACCTGGCGCGAGGTGTCGCCCGGGGACCGGGCGCGGCTGCTGCGCAGGTTCGCCGACCTGGTGGACGAGCACGGCGACGAGCTGGCCCGGCTGGAGCTGGCCAACGCCGGGCACCCGATCGGGAACGCCCGGTGGGAGGCCGGCAACGTACGCGACGTGCTGCACTTCTACGCCGGCGCCCCCGAGCGCAACCACGGCAAGCAGATCCCGGTGCCGGGCGGCGTGGACATCACGTTCCAGGAGCCGCTGGGCGTCGTCGGCGTCATCGTGCCGTGGAACTTCCCCATGGTGATCATGACCTGGGGCGTCGCCCCGGCGCTCGCGGCCGGCAACACGGTGATCGTCAAGCCGGCCGAATGGACCCCGCTGAGCGCGCTGAGGCTGGCCGAGCTGGCCCTCGCCGCGGGCCTCCCCGAGGGGGTGCTCCAGGTGCTGCCTGGGGCAGGGGAGGTCGCGGGGGCCCGGCTCGTCGAGCACCCCGGCGTGGCGAAGATCGTCTTCACCGGCTCGACCGAGGTGGGCAAGGAGATCGCCGCCAAGGCGGCGCGGCAGGTCAAGCGGGTCACGCTGGAGCTGGGCGGCAAGTCCGCCAACATCGTCTTCGCCGACGCGGACCTCGACAAGGCCGCGAGGACGGCGCCGTACGCGGTCTTCGACAACTCGGGCCAGGACTGCTGCGCCCGCTCCCGCCTCCTCGTCCAGGCCGAGGTGTACGACGAGTTCATGGAGCGCCTGTCGGCGGCCGTGCGGGGCGTCAAGGTCGGCGACCCGCTCGACGAGGGCACCGAGATGGGCCCGCTGATCAGCGCCGAGCACCTCGACCGGGTGCGCGGCTTCGTCCAGGGCACCCCCTACCTGCAGGGGTCCTGTCCCGAGGGCAGGGGCTACTGGTTCCCGCCGACCGTGCTGACCCCGGAGCTCACCGACCCGGCCTTCACCGAGGAGATCTTCGGTCCTGTCGTGTCCGTGGTGCGCTTCGAGGACGAGGCGGAGGCCGTGCGCATCGCGAACGACACCCCGTACGGCCTGAGCGGCTCCATCTGGACCCGCGACGTCGGGCGGGCACTACGCGTGGCCAGGGCCGTCGAGTCGGGCGCGCTCTCGGTCAACTCGCACTCGTCGGTCCGCTACTGGACCCCCTTCGGCGGCTTCAAGCAGTCCGGTCTCGGCAGGGAGCTCGGCCCTGACGCCCTGGCGGCGTTCACCGAGACCAAGAACGTCTTCATCGCATCGGAGTGAACAGGTGACTTATATGCGGCGTTTGCAGGATCGGGTGGCCGTCATCACCGGCGCGGGCAGCGGCATCGGGCTGGCCACGGCACGCAGGTTCGCCGAGGAGGGCGCCAAGGTCGTCTGCGTGGACGTCGACGAGGAGGCGGGCGTCAAGGCCGCGAACGAGGTCGGCGGCCTCTTCGTCAAGGCCGACGTCACCGACGAGGACGACGTCGTCAGGATGTTCCGGACGGCCTTCGACACCTACGGCAGCGTGGACATCGCCTTCAACAACGCCGGCATCTCGCCGCCCGACGACGACTCGATCCTGGAGACCGGCATCGACGCCTGGCGCCGGGTCCAGGAGGTGAACCTGACCAGCGTCTACCTCTGCTGCAAGCACGCCATCCCGTACATGCGGCGGCAGGGCAAGGGCTCGATCATCAACACCGCGTCGTTCGTGGCCGTCATGGGGTCGGCGACCTCGCAGATCTCCTACACGGCGTCCAAGGGCGGCGTGCTGGCCATGTCGCGCGAGCTGGGCGTGCAGTTCGCCCAGGAGGGCATCAGGGTGAACGCGCTGTGCCCCGGGCCGGTGAACACGCCACTGCTGCAGGAGCTGTTCGCCAAGGACCCGGAGCGGGCGCAGCGGCGGCTGGTGCACATCCCCGTCGGGCGCTTCGCCGAGGCCTCGGAGATCGCGGCGGCGGTGGCGTTCCTGGCCAGCGACGACGCGTCGTTCATCACGGGTAGTGAGTTCCTGGTGGACGGGGGCATCTCCGGCGCCTACGTCACGCCGCTCTAGCTCTGGTCCGGGTTCTCGGGGGTCATCGTGCAGCGTCCCGTCATCGGCATCACGTCGTACGTCGAGCCGGCGAAGTTCACGGTCTGGGACATGACCGTGGCGCTCCTGCCGTACATGTACGTGGAGCAGGTCGTACGCGCCGGCGGGCAGCCCATCGTGCTGCCGCCGGCCGGCGAGCCGGCGCAGGTCGTCGGCCGCCTGGACGGCCTGATCCTGGCCGGTGGCGGGGACGTCGATCCGGCCCGGTACGGGCAGGAGCCGGGGGATCAAACCGGCTATATCCGCAAATTTCGGGATGAGGCCGAGTTTGGGCTGATCGCGGCGGCCCTCGACGCCGGCCTCCCCTACCTCGGCATCTGCCGCGGCCTCCAGGTGCTCAACATCGCCCTCGGGGGCAGCCTCCACCAGCACCTCCCCGACGTCGTGGGACACACCGGCCACTCCCCCGCCCCCGGCCGGTTCGGCCCGCTGCCCGTCACGCCCGTCCCCGGCAGCCGCCTGGCCAAGGCGCTGGGCACGGAGCCCGTGACCGTCCCCCACTACCACCACCAGGCCATCGACCGGCTCGCGCCCGGCCTCACGGTCACCGCCACCGCCGATGACGGCACGATCGAGGCGGTCGAGCTGGACTCGGCCCCCTTCGCCGTGGCCGTGCAGTGGCACCCCGAGGCGGCCGAGGACGGCGCCCTCTTCGAGGCGCTCGTGGCGGCCTGCTGACCGCTCTCACCCCACGGGTCTGAGCACGCCGTTCAGGGCCACGGCCCCGGCTCCGTGCCTGGCGTCGAGGTCGCGGCGCTGCTCGTCGGTGACCACCCAGACCTGCGCGTTCACCTGGTTGCTCCGCACGCCGGACGACACCGAGACGAGACGGTCGCCCAGTTCGGCCTGGACCTCCCGCTGGATCGCCTCCAGCTCGCTCTGGCTGCGCGCCGCGCCGCTGACGCACAGCGCGCCGCCCCACACCTCGCGGATCCACGCCTCGCGGCCGGACAGGTCGCCCGTGAACTTCAGGTTGAGCACCAGCCGCCGCGGGTCGTTGGCCTCCGGCGACTCCGCGGGGAGCCCCTTCATGTAGCTCTGGTCCAGCCAGGCGCCCGCGAACTCCCCTGCCGTGCCGGCCCGCGCCAACGCCTGGTCCAGCGCCTGCTGGGTCGCCTTGGCGGGATCGACGGGCCGCCAGCCGCCCTCCGGCGCCGGGCACGGGCTGGTGAGGTCCTCCTCCTGAGCGGGGGCCGACTTCGCGGGAGCGCCCGGCGGCTCGGTGAGCGTCAGTCTGGTGCCGTCCCAGGTGCCCACGACGCGGTACCGGCCCCACTTCACGCCGCCCTGCGACTCGTGATCCACCTTGCCCCAGTCCCAGCCGACGACGTCAGGACCGCCGCACTGCGGCGGCAACGACTCCATGACCATCATGCACAGCTGCGGGCCGTGCCCGCCGCCTTCGAGCACCGTCAGGTTCGCCTCATAACGGGGCGGGGACGCGGCCTCCGATGCGCCGCAGCCCGTGAGGGCCAGGGTGGTCAGCAGGCCGAAAGCCGTCGTTCGCCGATTCATACCCCTTCGACGTCACCACCCCCCGGAGTGGTTCATGAGCGATCAGAACGCGACAACAACCCCATCACGGCACTAGGCTGACGGGCATCACCGGCGAAACCGTGCGGGAGAGTGCCCTGACAGCCGGTCAGGGTCCCTGAAGGAGCAAGCCCTCCCCGCAAACCTCTCAAGGCAAAGGACCGCGCGGACGCCGGACGGGAAATCTGCCACGCTTCCCGTCCGGAGGTGACCTCTGGAAAGCAGGCCCGCGGGGCCTCGCCGAAGGTGAAAGTCCGGCAAAACTCGGGCGAAGCTCTCAGGCATCGATGACAGAGGGGGAGGATGCTGGCATCCAATCCTGTGCAGAGGTGCGACAAATGTCCCGATCTACACCGCTACGAGACGTTCACGAGAGCCTCGGCGCCACGCTCACCGACTTCGCCGGGTGGCTCATGCCGCTCCGGTACGGGAGTGAGTCCGCGGAGCACAACGCCGTTCGCCAGGCGGCCGGGCTGTTCGACCTCTCCCACATGGGCGAAATCTTCCTGACCGGGCCGCAGGCCGGGCAGGCGCTCGACTACGCGCTGGTCGGCCACCTGTCGGCGCTGGCGACAGGGCGGGCCAGGTACACCATGATCGTCAACGAGCGCGGCGGGGTGCTCGACGACCTCATCGTCTACCGGCTCGACGACGACGAGTTCATGGTCGTGGCAAACGCCTCGAACTACGAAAAAGTGGCAAAAGAGCTGATTGAGCGGTCGAAGGCGTTCGACGTGCTGGTCGAGGACCGGTCGGACCAGTACGCGCTGATCGCCGTACAGGGGCCCCGATCCCAGGAGATCCTCGCCACGCTCACCGACGCCGACCTCGACGGGCTCAAGTACTACGCGGGCCTGCCCGACCTGGTCGACGGGCGGCAGGCGCTGATCGCCCGCACCGGCTACACCGGCGAGGACGGGTTCGAGCTGTTCGTCGCCAACCAGGACGCGGTGCCGCTCTGGCACGCCCTCATGGCGGCGGGTGAGCCGTACGGGCTCAAGCCCGCCGGCCTGTCCAGCCGCGACACCCTCAGGCTCGAGGCCGGGATGCCGCTCTACGGCAACGAACTGAGCGCCGAGCTGACCCCGTTCGACGCGGGGCTGGGCAGAGTGGTGAAATTCGACAAGCCGGGCGACTTCGTCGGCCGGTCGGCGCTCGAGGCGGTCAAGGACGACCCGCCCCGGCGCCGGCTCGTCGGCCTGGTCGCGCGGGGACGCCGGGTGCCGCGCCACGGCTACCCGGTCACCAAAGACGGCGCCGTCGTCGGCGAGGTCACCAGCGGTGCGCCCTCCCAGAGCCTGGGCAGGCCCATCGCGATGGCCTACGTGGACACCGGCGCCGAATCAGGCCTGGCCGTGGACATCCGGGGCAGCCATGAACCTATGGATTTGGTAGAGCTGCCCTTCTACAGGAGGAACAAGTGAGCAACATCCCTGACGACCTGAGCTACACCAAGGAGCACGAGTGGGTGGCCGGCCTCGACGACGGCCTCACCGTGACGATCGGCGTCACGGCCTTCGCCGCCAACTCTCTTGGTGACGTCGTCTTCGTGCAGCTCCCCGACGTCGGCTCGACCGTGGAGCCGGGCGACTCCGTCGGCGAGGTGGAGTCGACCAAGTCGGTGAACGAGATCTACACCCCCGTCGGGGGTGAGGTCGTCGAGGTGAACCAGGCCGTGGTCGACGACCCCAGCCTGGTCAACAGTGACCCGTACGGCGATGGCTGGATGTTCCGGGTGCGCGTCGAGGGCGACGCCGAGGACGTGCTCTCCGCCGAGGAGTACACGGCGCTCACCTCAGGCGATTCCTGACCTTTTTGCCGGGGCCCTGCGCGGGGCCCCGGCCCCAGCATGAAAGGCGCCATCAATGGCGATCAGCGTCTTCGACCTTTTCAAAATCGGCATCGGCCCGTCGAGCTCCCACACGGGAGGCCCGATGGCGGCCGCGCACAAGTTCGCCCGCGGGCTGCACGACGACGGCCTGCTCTCCCGGGTCACGCGGGTCGAGGCCATCCTGTACGGCTCGCTCGGCCTGACCGGCAAGGGCCACGGCAGCGACAAGGCGGTCCTGCTCGGCCTGTCCGGTGAGAAGCCCGAGCTGGTCGACGTCGACTCCATCGACGGCCGCCTGGCCGAGATGCGCGAGTCGGGCACGGTCAAGCTGTACGGGACGCACGAGATCCGCTTCGTCGTGGGCGAGCACCTCGTCTTCGAACGCAAGATCTCGCTGCCCGAGCACCCGAACGGCATGCGCTTCACCGCGTACGACGCCGACGGCGAGAAGCTGAGGGAGAAGGTCTACTTCTCGGTGGGCGGCGGCTTCGTCGTGGACGAGAAGGCCACGGGCGCCGACCGCATCAAGCCGGACGACACCGTACTGCCCCACCCCTTCACCACGGGCGAGGAGCTGCTCAAGCACTGCTCGAACACGGGCCTGTCGATCTCCGCGCTGATGCTGGAGAACGAGAAGGCGTTCGGACGCACCGAGGAGGAGATCCGCTCGGGCCTGCTGCGGCTCTGGGCGGTCATGTCGGAGTGCGTGCGCCGCGGCATCTCCAAGGAGGGCGTCCTGCCCGGCGGTCTCAAGGTCAAGCGCCGCGCCAACCAGCTCCACCGCCGCCTGCAGTCGGAGCCGGCGGAGAAGGACCCGCTGCAGGCCATGGACTGGGTCACGCTGTTCGCCTTGGCGGTCAACGAGGAGAACGCCGCCGGGGGCCGCATCGTCACCGCGCCCACCAACGGCGCCGCCGGCATCATCCCGGCTGTCCTGACGTACTACACCCGTTTCGTCCCGCACGCGGACGAGGAGGGCGTGGTCCGCTTCCTGTTGACGGCGGGCGCGATCGGCGTGCTGTTCAAGGAGAACGCCTCGATCTCGGGCGCCGAGGTCGGCTGCCAGGGTGAGGTCGGCTCCGCCTGCTCGATGGCCTCGGCCGGCCTCACGGAGGCCCTCGGGGGCACGCCCGAGCAGGTCGAGAACGCGGCCGAGATCGGCATCGAGCACAACCTGGGCCTGACCTGCGACCCGATCGGCGGCCTGGTCCAGATCCCGTGCATCGAGCGCAACGCGGTGGCCTCCAACAAGGCCATCACGGCCGCCCGGATCGCCCTGCGCGGCGACGGCCGCCACTTCGTGCCGCTGGATCGTGCCATCAAGACGATGCGGGACACCGGGCGGGACATGCTGGACAAGTACAAGGAGACCTCGCGCGGCGGCCTGGCCGTGAACGTGATCGAGTGCTGACCCCGGGAGCTAGGACAGCCTGGCGCAGGTCGCGTACGGAGTCACCCTGAATTGTGTGCTGCCGGCGGTCAGGAATTGAAGTCGCCATCCGTCGTTCGCGGCGGTGGGCGCATCGATGATCTCGTCGATGTTGGCGTTCGGCGGGATGTTTCCGCTGATGATATATCCGCCACCGAGCACCACTTTGCCGGCGGGGCACATGACGGTGATGACATTCGACAGGCCCATCGGGAGCGTCACTTCCGCCCCGGTGACTTTCTCATAATCTCTGGGCGCGTTCGTCGTCTGCTGGGCGGTCTGCGTGCAGTTGATGGTCTGGCTGTTGCCCACCTGGTTGCGGTCGCCATGGGCGCCGTTGGTGTTCTGTGCCGTGGGGATGCACAGCACCGACGGTGACACGTTCAGGTTCGGAGCAGGTCCGAGAGCACCCTCGGGTTCGGTACGACATTGTCGATGACGTCTATGACCGGACGGCCGTCGGCCAGGGCCGGTGACGAAATGCCGCCGGAAATGGCGGCACCGGCCGAAATGGCGAGAGCCGCGGCGAGTTTTCCTGTTCCGTTCATGCGAATCTCCTGTTTTTGCGCGTCCGCGCCGACAGGATGAAAAGTAGTCTCCGCCGATCACCGGCCGGCCTGATCGACACGCGGCCGGAGATCGTTGGCGAATGTTTTATGCGGAACGCCGCCGGGAATATCCACCCGCGTTTCAGCGGCGGACGTGCAGGCGGACGACGGTGCACGCGTCGTCGTCGCGGACCTCGCGGCGGATCCTGCCGACGATGTCGTGGTCCAGTTTGCTCACCACCGCGCCCACGTCCGCGGTGGACGGGCACGTCAGGGTGACGCGCAGGCCGTTCTCGGCGACCCGGACCGCCGACCGGCCGAGTCCTTCCACGCCCTTCAGCCCGACGAAGAGCATGGCGGTGCCCGTGCCGTCGCGGGCGCCGCGGCGGCCCCAGCCGAGGCTGAGCAGGAACCAGCGGAGCGAGACCAGCGACAGGAGCAGGAAGCTCAGCGCCAGCATCCACAGGGGCCAGGGCTCGTCGGCGAGCACCCGGCGGGTCTGGGCCGGGAGGAGCTTGGCGGTGGCGGGCAGGTCGAAGAGGTGGCCGTGGCCGCGGAGCCAGGCGTACGCGCCCAGGCCCAGCAGCGTGCCGCCCACGATGGCCAGGCCGACGCGGTTGCCCGCGTACTGCCGCATCCCGGCCCCCTTGCCGCGGGAGGGCGTTCGTTGCGCGTCCGTACGTTCGGGCATCATGCGCCCTTTCTGCGCAGCCGGACCACGACCTCGCCCGTGCCGAGCGTGCCCACGCCCGCCAGCCGGTCACCCACCGCCGTGCCGACCTGCCTGAGCATCGCGCCGGAGCTCTCCGTCCCCGTCATGACCGTGACCTCGATGGTGCTCCTGCGCAGCCGTACCTGTGCCCGGTCGACGCCGGACACCTGCTGGGCGGCCGCGCGGAGCGTGCGGCGCAGGCCCGAGCGGGTGATGCCGATGACGATCCGCGGGTCGGACGTCTCCACCGGCACCAGCCTCGACTGGCCGGGCACGATCGCCAGCAGCAGCATCAGCGTGCCCGCGCCCGCCACGGCCACGGCGGCGGTGGACAGCTCGGGCCAGGTGGTCCTGCCCGCGAGCTCGACCAGTTTGTTCACGGGGACCCAGCCGAGCCGGTGGCCGAGCAGCCCCGACACGATCTCGGCCGCCGTCGCTCCCAGCCCGGCGGCCAGCGTGAGCGCGACGAGGGCTCCAGGGAGGGTTCGCGCCGGTCTGAGCGCCCTGCTCGCCCGGCGCAGCCCGGTGTGCCGCGCGGGGACGGCGGCGCCGGGGACTGTCTGCTGAAGCGTGGTCATCACAACGACACACGTACACGGGTCCCGCGTGGCCGGAACCGCGCCCCCGCCGCCCGTTTGCCCGAACATTACGGGGCAGGCAACAAGGTGAACAACACTCATATTCTTTTGCCCGATATGCCGTTACGCTGCCCATATGGACGACCGCCAGCGCTATGACCGCGCCACGGCGGCCCTCGAGCCGCCGTTCGCGATCCTCGATCTGGCGGCCATGCGGGCCAACGCGGCCGACCTCGTACGGCGGGCGGCGGGCAAGCCGATCCGGGTGGCCAGCAAGTCGGTCCGCAGCCGTCCCGTGCTCGAACGCATCCTGGCCATGGACGGCTTCCGGGGCATCATGGCCTTCACGCTCCCCGAGGCGCTGTGGCTGGCCTCCCACGGGTTCACGGACATCCTGGTGGCCTACCCGACGGCCGACCGGCACGCGCTGGCCGAGCTGGCCGGGGACGAGAACGCGGCCAGGCACATCACCGTGACCATCGACTCGACCGCCCACCTGGACTTCGCCGAGGCGGCCGTGGCCGGGGTGAAGCCCCGGGCCGAGATCCGGACCTGCATCGACATCGACGCCGGATATATCGCCTTTGGCGGGAAATTTCGGGCTGGGGTGCTCCGCTCGCCGATCCGCGAGCCGGAAGAGGCCGCCGACCTGGCCGCCGCCGTCGCCAAGCGCCCCGGGTTCCGGGTGGCCGGACTGATGGCGTACGAGGCCCAGATCGGCGGGGTCGGCGACGCCCCGCCCGCGAACGCCGTCTACACCCGCGCCGTCCGCATCATGCAGGCCCGCTCCGCCAGGGACCTCATCCTCAGGCGCGGCCGCATCGTGAACGCCGTCCGCCAGATCACCGACCTGGAGTTCGTCAACGGCGGCGGCACCGGGTCCGTCGAGCGCACCGTACGCGAGAAGGCCATCACGGAGGTGGCGGCCGGATCGGGATTCTTCCACCCGAGGCTGTTCGACTTCTACCGCCGCTTCACCGGGCACCCGGCCGCGCTCTTCGCCCTGCCGGTGGTGCGCCGCCCGAACGTGGACACCGTGACCGTGCTCGGCGGCGGCTACCTGGCCTCGGGCACGCCGGACGCGAGCCGCCTGCCCCAGCCGTACCTGCCGGCCGGGCTGCACTACGCCCGCGACGAGGGGGCGGGAGAGGTGCAGACCCCGCTGCTCGGCCAGGCCGCCCAGGACCTGCGGATCGGGGACCGGGTGTGGTTCAGGCACGCCAAGGCGGGCGAGATGTGCGAGCGCTTCGACGCGCTCCACCTCATCGACGGCGACACGCTGGTGGAGACGGTGCCCACGTACCGGGGCGAGGGCCGGACCTTCCTCTGACCGCCCCCGCCGGGCCCCCGCGGGTCAGCGGCGTCTGCGGCGGCGCCAGAGCACGATGGCCGCCCCCACGACCAGCACCGCGCCGATCCCGATCAGCACCGGCGCCAGGTCGGGCCGCTCCTCCTCCCACATCTGGTCGGGATGGTCGCCGGCTTCGACCGGCCGCGGCGTCACCCCCAGCGCGTCGCCGACGGACGCCACGAAATGCGTGGCCCTGCTCTTGACGTCGGACACCGTGCGCTCGGCGACCCGCTTGGGGCTCACCCGGTCGGCTATGGCGTCGACCGTCTGCGCCAACTCCGCGCGCGTCCGCGCGATCCGTCGCTCCAGCTCGTCCGGATCGGTGTCAGCCATGGCTCTCCTCTCGGCCTCACACGTGGCCGCGCCCGCTCCGCGTGCCGTGCGAGCTCGGTCGTTCGTGGTGCTGATCAGTCTGTCAGGTCGGCGCACCGTACGGCACGGCGGCCAGGCCGGTAGGTTGGCGGGAAGGAACTCAGGAGGGCCCATTGACCGAAACCAAGCTCGCGCCCGGCGACGCCGCGCCCGAGTTCACGCTACCCGCCGCCGACGGCGAGACCGTCTCACTTGACGCCTACCGCGGCAAGCGGGTGATCCTCTATTTCTACCCTGCCGCGATGACGCCCGGCTGCACCAAGCAGGCCTGCGACTTCCGCGACAATCTCGGCCAGCTGACGGCCGAGGGTTTCGTCGTTCTCGGCGTGTCTAAGGACAAACCGGAAAAACTTGCCAAATTCGCCGAACATGACGCACTGACCTTCCCCTTGTTGTCCGACCCCGACCTGACCGTGCATCAGGCCTACGGCGCGTACGGCCCGAAGAAGCTGTACGGCAAGGAGGTCGTGGGGGTCATCCGCTCGACGTTCGTCATCGACGCCGACGGAAAGGTGGAGCAGGCGCTCTACAACGTGAAGGCCACGGGCCACGTGGCCGGGCTCAAGAAGAAGCTCGGCCTGAGCTGAACACCCCGGCGGGCCCTCCGCCGAGGGCCCGTACCCGTCTTCACATGCGCTCCTCTTCCCCGCTGAGAGCGCTAAACTATGTCAGGCCCGCATTGGCGGGGGCTGCGCGGGCGTGGCGAAATGGCATACGCGGCAGGTTTAGGTCCTGTTGGTGGAGACACCGTGGGGGTTCGAGTCCCCCCGCCCGCACACCTGTACGCCGGATCGGCCTCTGTTTCGCCCGGCAAAAGTCGCTGTCTGCGAGTGGCGGTTCGGGCACAACAGCCTCAGGTTCTCTCGCCGGATTGTCCAGCGGATTGCCATTGATGTGGTCCACCTCAAGGATCAGTGGTTTTCCTTGCCAGGTTTCTCCGGTCCCGCACATGACGCAACGTGAGGGCACGCCGATCTCGTCCAGAGCACGTCGCAGCACCGCGACTGGAGTACGACTCGCCCGAAGGGGGCGCTCCGAGAGAACGGCAGCGCGCTCTCTCGATGCCCGGGAAGGTGATTGAAATGTGATGCATACTTTGATCCGACGGCTGATATGCGAATGCGCCCCACCACTACGTGGAATTTCGAGGTGACCGAGCACTTCGCAAACACTCGTCGATACCGACAGGGCTTCGGTAATCGACCGAGCCCGGCACACGAATCCGGCATCGACCATTTACCGCACCGCGCCTAGCCGCTGCTGGTGGGAACGGGAATCGGGGCCGGTGGGATGTCAGCCCGCGGGGCCTTCGGCACCACCCAGCCGCACGAGACGCCGTCCTTCTCCTCCTCGCAGGCGGACTCGAGGCGCTCGGGCACCTGGAAGCGCCTGGGCAGCCGGTCCGGCTCCTGCCAGTACATCCCGTGCACCTCGTCCCGGTGCGCGAATCCGCTGACCACGGCCACGGCGGTGCCGCCCAGCAGGGCGCCGATCACGAGGCCGATGAGTCCGGCGCCAAGGACCTGGGCCTGCTTCTGCCGGAAGAACTCCCGGTAGGAGTCAGGGCGCCGGGGCGGCGCGAGAGGCATCGTGAAGCCGGGGCCCGGAGGGGCCTCGCCGTACTTCAGCCTGCTCGGCTCTCCAGGCTCGTGAAGCTCGTCCGCAGGGGTCGGGTCGCGCGGTGCTTCCTCTTCACCGCGCGACCCGGCGTCGCGATCATGATCCGCCATCACGATCTCCCTTTACTCGCCCGCTAGAGGGGCGCTCCCAGAGACAAGAATGCCCAAGTCACCGTAAGCCCGGCGTAAGACCCCGGTCTGTCCCCCGCCACGTAAGACCTGGGTCGTAGACACACTTCCACCTCCAGGCGGAACAACGGTCAGACGGCGGTACATATCGTGATGGTGTGTTCGGCAAGGTGCGGGCGTGGTCGAGACGCCACGAGAAGCTGGCGGGCGTCCTCCGGGTCGCCCCGCTCGCCACGCTGTGCGCGATCCTGGCGATCCCGTACGCGTCCGTCCCCGCGACCGCGGCCAGCGGCCCCTACCTGGGCGTGGCCGGATACGCGGCCCTGTCGGCGGCGCTGCTGCTGCCGCTGCTCTGGCGCGACCGCGCGGTCGCCTCGTTCGCCGCGATCGCGCTGATCAGCTTCGGGCAGTGGCTGGCGGGCGTCAACCCGCTGGCCGCCAACCTCGCCGTGCTGGTCGCGCTCTGGGCGGTGGCGTACCGGTGCTCGTTCCGCTGGTCGCTGGCCGCGGGGCTGGTGACGGAGCTGGGGGTGTTCCTGGCCCTGGCCAGGTGGGACACGCCCACCTTGGGGATGTTCCTCAGCGCCTCGATCTTCACGGTGACGGTCTGGCTGACCGGCCTGTACGCCAGCACGCGCCGGCGCTACCTGGAAGGGCTCGAAGAGCGCGCGGAACGGGCGGAACGCGAGCGCGACCAGCAGGCCAGGATGGCCGCCGCGGCCGAGCGCGCCAGGATCGCCAGGGAGCTGCACGACGTCGTGGCCCACAACGTCAGCGTGATGGTGGTGCAGGCCGACGGCGCGGGCTACGCCCTCGACAGCGATCCCGAGCAGGCCCGCGAGGCCGTCAGGGCCATCTCCAAGACCGGCCGCGCCGCGCTCGCCGAGATGCGCAGGCTGGTCGGCGTCCTGCGCGAGGGCGAGCAGGCGAGCACCGACTACACCCCTCAGCCGGGCCTCGGCCAGCTGGAGGACCTCGTGCGCGGCTCGGCCGTGCCCGCGCGGCTCCAGGTCGGCGGCGCGCCCGTCGAGCTGCCCGAGGGCCAGCAGCTCGCGGTCTACCGCATCGTCCAGGAGGCCCTCACGAACGCGCTCAAGCACGGCGGCCCGGGCGTCCAGGCGCTCGTGGAGATCGACTACAGCGGCCCCGAGCTCGTCGTACGCGTGACCGACGACGGCAGGGGCGCGTCGGCCCCCAGGAGCGTCGACGGTCACGGCCTGATCGGCATGCGCGAGCGGGTCGGCATGTACGGCGGCGCCGTGTCGGCGGAGCCCCTGCGGGGCGGCGGGTTCGAGGTTCTGGCCAGGTTGCCCATGATCAAGGCGGCATAGAGGAGGTGACCGGGTTGATTCGCGTGATGCTGGTCGACGATCAGGAGCTGCTGCGTGCCGGGTTCAGGATGGTGCTCGCGGCCCAGCCGGACATCGAAGTGGTGGCCGAGGCCGGCGACGGGGCCGCGGCGCTGGAACTGCTGGAGACCACCGAGGTGGACGTCGTGCTCATGGACGTGCGCATGCCGGTCATGGACGGCGTCGAGGCCACCAGCCGCATCCAGGGCCCGAAGGTGCTGATCCTGACCACGTTCGACCTCGACGAGTACGCGTTCGCCGCGGTCAAGGCGGGGGCCGCCGGGTTCCTGCTGAAGGACGTGCCGCCGGCCGACCTGGTCGACGCGATCAAGATCGTGCACGCGGGCGACTCGGTGGTGTCGCCGAGCACGTTACGGCGGATGCTGGACAGGTTCGCCGCGCAGCTCCCGACGGACGAGCCGGTGGCGACGGCCGACCTGACGCCACGCGAGCGCGAGGTCCTGCTCATGGTGGGCCGAGGCCTGTCCAACATGGAGATCGCCGGCCGCCTGCAGGTGGCGGAGGCGACGGTGAAGACGCACCTGGGGCGGGTGCTGGCCAAGCTCGGGCTGCGGGATCGGGCCCAGGTCGTGGTGTACGCGTACGAGGCCGGGCTGATCGTGCCGTCACATCGGCCGAAAGTCTGACCGGAGTCATCTGAAGTCCTACACGAAGTCCATCCGCAGGTCCCATGGATCTCGAAATTTCCACTCCTAGCGTGGTTCGCGTTGAAAAACCGCGACAAGGAGTGAAAGTGACGCTCACCGATACCCGGCGCCAGGCACCGCCCGCGGTGGTGGCCAGAGATCTGACCAAGGTGTACGGCGAAGGCGACGCCCGGGTGCACGCCCTGCGCACGGTGAACGTGTCCTTCGCCACCGGGGCCTTCACCGCCATCATGGGCCCGTCGGGCTCCGGCAAGTCCACGCTGATGCACTGCCTGGCCGGACTCGACGCCGCCACCTCGGGCACCGTGCACATCGGCGACGTGGAGCTGACCGGGCTGACCGACCGGCAGCTCACGCTGCTGCGCCGCGAGCGGATCGGGTTCGTCTTCCAGGCCTTCAACCTGCTGCCCACGCTCACCGCCGAGCAGAACATCCGCCTGCCGCTGGACATCGCCGCCCGCCAGGCGGACCAGCAGCTGTTCGACCGGGTGATCGAGACCGTCGGGCTGAAGGACCGGCTCGGGCACCGGCCGAGCGAGCTGTCCGGCGGCCAGCAGCAGCGCGTGGCCGTGGCCAGGGCACTGATCAGCAAGCCCCAGGTGATCTTCGCCGACGAGCCCACGGGGAACCTGGACTCCCGCAGCGGCGCCGAGGTCCTGTCCTTCCTGCGCACCTCCGTACGCGAGCTGGGCCAGACCATCGTCATGGTCACGCACGACCCGGTGGCCGCCTCGTACGCCGACCGCGTGGTGTTCCTGCGCGACGGCGAGTTGGTCAGCGAGATCGGCGCACCGACGCCGCAGTCCGTGCTGGACACGCTCGTGCAGCTGGAAAGGGCGTGACGAGGTGCTGAAGACGGCACGGGCCGGGCTGCGCGCGCACAAGCTCAGGCTGCTGCTCACCTCGCTGGCGATCATGCTGGGCGTGGGGTTCATCGCGGGCACGTTCGTGCTCAACGACACGGTGCAGGCCGGGTTCGCGCAGCGTGTCACGGCCGACGCGGGCAAGGTGGACGTGGCCGTGCTGACCAAGGGCTCCGACGCGGTGCTGCCGGAGCGCGTCCTGGAACAGGTGCGCGCCCTGGAAGGCGTCACGGAGGCCCAGGGCCTGATCCGCGCCGCCGCGCCCGTGCTCGGCAAGGACGGCAAGGCCGTCGGGAACGCCCCCACCACGGCCCTGTCCGTCGTCCAGGGGCCGCTCGACCGCACCGACATCGTCTCGGGCACCGGCCCCGGAACCGACGACCAGGCCGCCGTGCTGGACGAGAACACCGCCAAGGCCCAGGGCTTCAAGCTCGGCGACACGATCACGGTGCTCGACGCCAAGCAGCGCAAGCACCAGTTCAGGCTCGTCGGTCTGCTCGACCCCGGCGTGGACCAGGAGCTCTCCTACACCGGCGCGGTGGGCTTCACCGCCGCCACCGCGCAGCGGATGACGGGCGCGGAGGGCTACCGCGAGATCGACGTGGCGGGCCGGGCCCCCGGGCTGAAGGAGGCCGTCGCGGCGGCCGTGGGCGGCGCGTACGTGGTCAAGACCGGCGACGAGCTGGCCGACGACCTGGCCAAGGCGGCCGGGGTTGAGACCCGCATGCTCACGCTGGGCCTGCTGATGTTCGGCGTCGTGGCGATGATGGTGGCCGCGCTGGTCATCTACAACACCTTCAACATCCTCGTCGCGCAGCGCACCAGGGAGATGGCGCTGCTGCGGTGCATCGGGGCCACGCGCGGGCAGGTGTTCGGCTCGATCGTGCTGGAGTCCGCGGTGGTGGGGCTGATCGCCTCCGCGCTCGGCCTGGTCATCGGGTACGGCCTGGCCTCGCTCACGCTGACGGTCCTGGCCTCGTTCGACGCCCCGCTGCCCACGGACGCGGCCGTCGCCCTCAGCCCCGCCACGATCGGGATCGGCCTGGCCGTCGGTCTGGCGGTCACGTTGGGCGCGGCCCTGCTGCCCGCCAGGTCGGCCACCCGGGTCGCGCCGATCGCGGCGCTGCGCAGCCAGGTGGAGGAGCAGACGTTCCGGGCGAGCCTCGTACGCGGCGTCTTCGCCGCGCTCTTCCTGGTGGCGGGCCTCGGCACGACGGCCGTCGGCGTCTTCGCGCTCCCGCCCGGCCAGCAGGTCTCGCTCTTCGTCGTCATGGCCGGGGGCGTGCTGACGTTCCTGGCCGTGCTGATCCTGGGCCCGGTGCTGATCAAGCCGCTGAGCACGCTGGTCGGCTGGATCCCCGGCAGGCTGTTCGGGGTGCCGGGGCGGCTCGCGGTGGACAACTCGGGCCGCAACCCCAAGCGGGCCGCGACCACCACGGTCGCGCTGACCATCGGCGTGACGCTCATGACGCTGATCTCGGTGGTGACCGCGTCCACCAGGCTGACGTTGACGGCCAAGCTGGACGACCAGTTCCCGATCGACTACATGCTGGCCGGCCAGCAGCGCGACGCGGTCATCCCCCGGTCCGTGGCCACGGAGCTGCGCGGCAAGCCGGAGCTGGCCTCCGTGGCGCAGCTGCGCGCCACCAAGGCCGAGGTCTCGGGCCGGCGCCTCGACGTCGGCACGTTCAGCGGGGCGATCAACCCGTACGTGACCTCCGGCTCCATGAAGGGCTTCGGCCCCGGGCAGGTGGCGGTGGACGACAGCGTGGCCAAGGAGCTGGGCGTGCGGCTCGGCGACTCCGTCCCGCTGAGGACCAAGGGCGCCGGGGTCGTCTCGCTGAAGGTGGTCGCGCTGCTCGACGGGAGCCAGTCGTCACTGTCTCCGGTCACGGTCGCGGAGGCGGCGTTCGACACGTACTTCGGCGCTCTGCCCGACTCCCGCGTCCTGATCAACATCAAGGACGGCGTGCCGCCCGAGCGGGCCCGCAAGGTGGTGGACACCGCCGTCGCGGCCTACCCGACCGTGCAGGTGTCCAGCTCGACGGAGGTACGCGGCCAGTTCGACGAGACGCTGGACATGCTGCTGATGATCATCACTGGGCTGCTGGGGCTGGCGATCCTGATCTCGCTCCTGGGCATCGCCAACACGCTCTCCCTGTCGGTCCACGAGCGCACCAGGGAGTCGGCGCTGCTGCGCGCCCTTGGCCTGACCCGGCCGCAGCTGCGCCGGATGCTGTCCGTCGAGGCGCTGGTGCTCGGGCTGATCGGAGCGCTGGTGGGGGTGGTGCTCGGCGGGGTCTTCGGCTGGGCCGCGATCACGGCGATGCTGGACGGGGCCGTCCTGTCGGTGCCCACCGGGCAGATCGCGCTGTTCGTGCTGCTGTCGGGGGCGGCCGGCGTGCTGGCCGCCGTACTCCCGGCCCGCCGCGCGGCCCGCGCCTCGATCGTCGGCTCCCTCGCCTCCGGCTGACCTCGGCGAAGGCGGTCGGGCGCCCCACGCGGAGGCGGTGCCCGGCCCTCATGGCCCAGCCCTATCGCGGGCCGGTGGCGGGCTCAGCGTGGCGTGCGGCCGGGCCAGAGGTCGGCGATCGACTCGGGGTCGAGGAGCGGCCGGGCGACCACCTCGCCGGTGGCGCGGTCGATCACGATGCACCCGCCCCCGATCGTCTCCGGCAGCGTGGCCGGGTCGTCGGGTTCGAGCTCGCGTACCCACGCCACATATCCGTCGCGGAACCCGTGCACCCCGACCGGCACCGCCTCGTCGGGCGACAGCACGCCGTTGAAGTACTCCTCGGCCAGCGCCCGAGCCTGGTCGAGGTTCACCGTGGCCGTCCCTGCCGGTCGAGTATCACGCAGAACACCCCGGTCACCGTCATGTAGGCCGGTTCGACGGACATGTGCCCCCTCTGAGCGTCGATCCAGATCACCTCGCCGTCGTAATTGACCGCGTTCCAGGCGTGGGAGCCGCCTCCGGGCCAGCGCACCACGATGACGGCACCGGCCCCGTGCCCGGCGTCGCGCAGCCGCCGCGCGATCATCGGATAGGCGTGCCGTCCCTGCCCCGTGTACTGGAAGCGCTGCCCGATCCACCGCTCGATCCTGGTCAGGCTCCCCTGCTCTCCGGTCAGCAGGGGCCGGCCGATCCGGTCGTACTCCGGGAATCTGGGCGCGGCCGTGGCGGGCTCGCCGTGCCAGGTGGACAGCACGGCCAGCGCGCAGTCGGCGGCGTTGGAGGCCCGGAACGGGTCGTCGGCGGGCCCGCCGCCGTTGATCAGCCGCACCCAGGTGCCGCGCGGGTCGGGGAAGCGATCGCCGGGCCGCAGCGCCTCGGCGAGGTCCTGCTCCACCTGCGGGTCCGGCTGGGCGAGCCCGCCCGGCTCCCCGTACGGCCTGCAGTCGGCGAGCCTGGACGGCCGCCGCGTCCGGTCGAACCAGTCGCCCTCCTCGACGTCGAGGAGGTCACCCGGCGTGTCGGACATGTCGGACACGCAAGGACGCTCGAACCGGAGGTCGCGATCGTGCCGAGACCGATGATCGCTGTCGGGCCCATGATCGTGCCTGGACCAGTGATCGTGCCCGGACCGATGATCGCGGTCGTATCGGGGATCGCGATCGGACCCAGAGTCCCGGCCGGGCCGGCGGTCGCGGTCAGAACCGGAGTCGCGGTCGGGTCGACGGTCGCGGTCAGACCCGGGGTCTCCGTCGGGCCGGGGGTCGGCGGGTGCTTCGGGCTCTAAGGTGGCCGGGCCTCCCGGAGAGCGCGCGGAGGTGGTGCCGGTCTCGGCGGCGCGCTCGTAGTCGAGCCACCGCACCCCCTCCGCCACCACAGGGTTGTACTGTCCGTCTGGAAGGACCCACCGGACGCCCGGCTTGCGCTCGCGGAACACGTCCTGCCTCCTGTCATGCTCGACGACCGATCGTAGAGGGGTCGCCGTGGCGGGGAGGGGAAGTCCGCAAGATTCTCCGCCAGAACCACCGGCCGTACCTGCGGAAACAGGGACAAGCGGGACTCAGGTCACCTTGACCGTGATGGTGTGCCACCCGGTCGCGCCGTCGGGCGCGGGCGGGGCCTCCTGCTCGGTCTGGGTACGCCCGGCGGCGTCGGTCGCCCGCACCTGGATCGTGTGCTCCCCCGCCGTGGCGTCCCAGTCGATCGACCACTGCCGCCAGGTGTCGGGCCCCGCTACCACGGCCAGCCTCGCCTGCCGCCACTGCCCCTGATCGACCCTGACCTCCACGGCGTCCACCCCGGTGTGCTGCGCCCAGGCCACACCGGCGATCGTGGCACGTCCGGCCTTCAGTGAATCGCCCGACTTGGGCACGTCGATCCGCGACTGCGTCTTGATGGGGCCCTTGGCCGCCCAACCGCGCGGCGTCCAGTACGCCTCGTCCTGGTCGAACCTGGTCACCTTGATGTCCACGACCCACTTGGTGGCCGACACGTACCCGTACAGACCGGGCACCACCTGGCGCACGGGGAAGCCGTGAGCCACGGGGAGGGCCTCGCCGTTCATCGCGATCGCGAACAGCGCGTCGCGGCCGTCCATGATTACGTCGACCGGGGTGCCGCAGGTGAAGCCGTCGGCCGAGGTGGACAGGAGCATGTCGGCGCCGGACCGGAGCCCGGCCCGGCGCAGCACCTCGGCCATGCGGACGCCGAGCCAGCGGGCGTTGCCGACGTACTCGCCGCCGACCTCGTTGGAGACGCAGGTGAGCGTGACGTCGGCCTCGGTGAGCGGCATGCCGAGAAGCTCCTGGTACGTGAGCTCGACCGGCCGGGCGACCATTCCGTGGATGCGCAGCTTCCAGGCGTTGGGATCCACCTGGGGGACGACCAGCGCCGTGTCGACCCTATAGAAGTCCCGATTATTCGTAATAAATGGAGACAAGCCCCTGATGTGGAGATCCGCGCCTGCCGGAATGGGCTTGGCCGGGGTCGCGGGCCTGGGCAGCGCCACCCTCACCCGCGCGGCGTCCACGGCCCGCCGCCCACCGAGCGACTGCCCGAGCACGGCGCTCCCGATCGCGACCACCGCCCCACCGGTGGCTCCGGTCAGCAGCCGCCGCCGGTCGAACGTCCACAGGTCCGCCCCGGCCAGCATCACCGCGGGCCGCTCCACACCGTCACGGCCCTCGCCACGACCGTCCGCAGGGGCACCGGCAGTGTCAGCGGCACCGGCGTTTTCGGCGGCGCCGGCAGACTCCGTGGCTTCGGCTGACTCCCTGGCATCGGCCGACTCAGTGGCATTGGCGGACCGGCCCGTCGGAGGGGTGAAGGACTCGCCCGCTGCTCGCCGTACCAGCCATCTCAGTGTCCAGGCGCCGGCCGCCGCGCCCACCACGGTCGGCAGCGCGTCCAGGATCCCGGCACCGGGCCGGGTCAGCACCGCCACCAGGCCGATCGCCGCGAAGACGGCCAGCCCGGCGAAGCCGTAGGCGAGCCTGCGGACGGCCAGCGTCCCGATGAGGGGCGCGATCCCGCCGAGCACCACGATCAGCACGCCGGCGATGAGGACCGTCTTGTCGTTCTCGCCGAACGCCCTGATCGCGAAGTCCTTGACCGGAGCGGGCGTCAGATCGATCGTCGCGTCGCCCACCGCCACCACGGGCGATGACTTGGGCCCGGCGAACGCGGCCACGAGCTGCGCGATCCCGAGAGCCACGCCCCCGGTCACCAGCCCCATCAGGGCCCTCGCCCAGGCGGGCACCACCGAATTACTCTGCACAGTCCGACGTTACGCCGCCCGGCGCCGAGCGGTTCTTACACGGTGGTTACGAGCTGAGCAGATCGCGTACGAGGGGCTCCAACGCGCGGAAGGCCCGGCCCCGGTGGCTGATCGAGTCCTTCTCCTCCGGCGACATCTCGGCCGTCGTGCGCTCCTCGCCGTCGGGGACGAAGATCGGGTCGTAGCCGAACCCGTTGGACCCCCGGCGGGCGGAGATCAGGTGACCCTGGAGCGCGCCCTCCACCACCCGGGACTCCCCCGAAGGCAGCGCCAGCGCGGCGGCGCAGGCGAAGTGCGCGGTCAGCTTGTCGGCGGGCACGTCGGAGACCTGCGCGAGCAGCAGGTCCAGGTTGGCCTGGTCGTCGCCGTGCCGCCCCGACCAGCGGGCGGAGAAGACGCCAGGCATGCCGCCCAGCACGTCGACGCAGAGCCCCGAGTCGTCGGCCACCGCGGGCAGCCCCGACCCCTGAGCCACGGCGTGCGCCTTGAGCAGCGCGTTTTCCTCGAACGTGACGCCGGTCTCGGCGACCTCGCCGATCGAGGGGAACTCCTCGAGCCCGACGATGTCGAACCCGGACAGGATCCGGCGCAGCTCCGCTATCTTGCCCGCGTTGCGGGTGGCCAGGACGATCCTCATGAGCCCAGGGCCTCCTGCTGGATCAGCGCCAGCTCCTCGCAGCCGCCCGCCGCCAGGTCGAGGAGCTGGTTGAGCGCCGCGCGGTCGAAGGGGGCGCCCTCGGCGGTGCCCTGCACCTCGACGAAGCTGCCCTCGCCGGTCATCACGACGTTCATGTCGGTCTCGGCGGCGACGTCTTCGGTGTAGCAGAGGTCGAGCATCGGGACCGAGCCGACCACCCCGACGGACACGGCCGCGACCGAGCCGATCAGCGGCTCGCCCGGGCACATCCGGCGCTCGCGCATCCAGGCGATCGCGTCGGCGAGCGCGACATAGGCACCGGTGATCGCGGCGGTCCTGGTGCCGCCGTCGGCGTCCAGCACGTCGCAGTCGAGCAGAATGGAGTTTTCCCCCAACGCTTTGTAATCGACGCAAGCGCGGAGCGAACGCCCGATCAGCCGGGAAATCTCGTGGGTCCGGCCGCCGATTTTGCCGCGGACCGATTCGCGATCGTTACGAGTATTGGTCGCCCTGGGCAGCATGGCGTATTCGGCCGTAACCCACCCTTGACCGCTGCCCCTGCGCCACCGGGGAACGCTGTCCTGGACCGAGGCCGCGCACAACACCCGCGTGTTGCCGAATTCGACCAGCACTGATCCCTCGGCGTGGGCGAGCCAACGCCTGGTGATGGTTATGGGACGAAGCTGGTCAGGGTTGCGGCCATCCTGTCGGGACATGCAGATCACCCTATCTCCGCGCCACGACACTCTTGACCAAATGTGTCCGCCACATGGATCCTTACGCAATGACAACGGGGGTGTTGCGTAACCCTGACTTCCTCCGGTTCCTCGGTTCGCACGTTGCCAGTGAACTCGGGGCGAATATTTCCCGTGTTGCGCTCCCTCTGGCTGCCGTGCTCGCGCTGAATGCCGGTCCGGTGGAGATCGGGGTCCTGTCAGCACTGCAGACGACGGCGTTCCTGCTGATCGGCCTGCCCGCGGGGGTGTGGGTCGACCGCATGCGCCGGCGGCGCGTGATGCTGGTCTCCGACCTGGTCAGGTTCCTGCTGCTCACGAGCATCCCGCTGGCCGCGGAGCTGGGGCTGCTGACGATCGGCCTGATGTTCGCCGTCGCGCTGCTGGCCGGCGTGGCCCAGGTCTTCAACGACGTGGCCGACCAGACGTACCTGCCGGAGCTGGTCGGCACCGCGCAGCTCAGCGACGGCAACTCCAAGCTGGAGATCGTGCGGTCGGGCTCGTTCCTGTCCGGGCCGGCCGTGGGGGGCGCGCTGGTGCAGCTGCTGGGGGCGCCGCGCACGCTGTTCGCCACCGCGCTCGGCGCGCTCGCCTCGGTGCTCTTCCTGGGCACGATCAAGGTCCCCGACAAGCCGCCCGCCGTCGCCGAGCGCACCCCGCTGCTGCGCGGCATCGGCGAGGGCCTCTCGTACCTGTGGCGAGACCGGCTGCTGCGCATGTTAGCCACCTCGACGGTGGCCGGAAACCTGTGCACCAGCGCCGTGCTCGGCCTGTCGGTGCTGTTCCTGGCCCAGGTGGTCAAGCTGCCCCCCAGCACCATCGGCCTGCTGCTCATGTCGGGCGGCATCGGCGGCCTGATCGGCGGCCTGACCGGCTCGTGGCTGTCCAGGCGGTACGGCACCGCCAGGATGACCTGGCTGGCGGTCACCCTGGGCTCGCCCTTCGGCCTGCTGCTGCCGATGACGCAGGCCGACTGGCGCGTGGTGTGCTTCGCGATCACTTCGATCGCGCTCACTTGGAGCGCGACATTGTCGAACGTGGGCCAGATCACCTACCGGCAGACCGTGACCCCCGAGCACCTGCTCGGCCGGGTCAACGCGTCGGTGAGGTTCGTGACCTGGGGCATCATGCCGCTGGGCGCGCTGCTCGGCGGCCTTCTGGCCCAGCAGATCGGGGTGCGCGAGGCCCTGTGGGTGATCATGGCGGCCCGGCTGCTGACCTTCGTGCCGCTGCTGTTCTCCCCGTTGCCCCGCATGCGCGACTTCACCCAGGTTCAGGCCAGGTCGTAGACCGCCCCGCTGCGGGCCAGCTCGATCGGGCCGCCGAAACCGCCTCCCATCGCCTCCTCGAGCACGGTGGCCTGATCGTTCCACGGGACGAGGTGGGTGAGCACGAGCCGGTCGACGCCGGCCTCGGCCGCGTGCCGGGCGGCCTGGCGGCCGGTCAGGTGCAGGTCGGCGGGCAGGTCCGGGCCTTCCACGAACGACGCCTCGCACAGCAGCAGGTCGGCGCCCGTGGCCAGCTTCACCAGCTCGCTCGACTCGCCGGTGTCGCCGGAGTAGGCCACGCACCGGCCGCCGCCGGTCACGCGGAAGCCGTACGCCTCGACCGGGTGGTTGACCAGCCCGGCGGTCAGCGTGAACGGCCCGATCTCGAACGAGCCCGGCGCCAGCGGCACGAAGTCGAACGCGGTCTCCAGGCCAGGCTCGTCCGGCATCCCGTAGGCGGCCGACAGCCGGGCGGGCGCGTCGGCCGGCGCGTAGACGGGCACGGTGGGGTACGGCGCGCCGGGCCCGTACGTGCGGACCACGTGGTAGGAGCACAGGTCGAGACAGTGGTCGGCATGCAGGTGTGACAGGCAGATCGCGTCCACCTCGTACGGGCTGATGTGGCGTTGGAGCGCGCCGAGCGACCCGTTGCCGAGGTCGAGCAGCATCCTGAACCCGTCGACCTCGAGGAGGTAGCAGGACGCGGGGCTGTCGGGCCCGGGGAAGCTGCCCGAGCACCCGACGATGGTCACCTTCATGTGGGCTCCTTCCCGATGCGACGCTCCGCGTCGCGACCCGGCCGCAGGAACCCGGTGTCGTCGCTTCTCAGTCCCGACACCGGCGCGGCCGAGTGGCCGTTAGAGGTAGTACCCCCCACTGGTGCGACTTCGACCACATCGATCTCCGGCCCCAGGAAACGTCGCCCGAGCCGGGCGAAGAGCAGGGAGTCGCCGGTGGCGCGGAAGCGGTGCCGGGGGGTGGCCTCGCCTCCTGCCGCCAGATCGCGGTCGTGCAGGATCCGATAGACGTCCTTGGCCGTCTCTTCGGCGCTGGAGACCAGCGTGACACCGTCGCCGACGACATAGGAGATGGCGCCGGTGAGCAGCGGGTAGTGGGTGCAGCCGAGGATGAGGGTGTCGCACCCGGCGGCCCTGATGGGCTCCAGGTACTCGCCCAGGACCTCGATGAGCTCGTCGCTCATCGTCTCCCCGCGCTCGACGTACTCCACCAGGCGTGGGGCGGCCACGCCGGTGAGGTGCACGTCGGGCGCCGCGGTGAAGGCGTCGTGGTAGGCCATGGACTCGATCGTGGCCCTGGTGGCGATCACGCCGACCCTGCCCGTACGGGTGGCTCGCACCGCGCGCCTGGTGGCGGGCTGGATCACCTCGACGACCGGCACGTCATAACGCTCGCGGGCGTCGCGCAGCACCGCGGCGCTGGCGCTGTTGCAGGCGATCACGAGCATCTTCACGCCGTGCTCGACGAGGTGGTCCATCACCTCCAGGGCGTAGGCGCGGACCTCCGCGATGCGTTTCGGCCCGTACGGCTGACGGGCCGTGTCGGCCACGTACGTAATGGACTCATGGGGCAACTGGTCGATGATCGCGCGAGCGACCGTCAGGCCGCCGACCCCGCTGTCGAAGATCCCAATACTCGCGTCCGGCACGCTCTAGAGGGTAGGCGACCTGCACGATCAACTCTGCGTAAGAATGCTCACAGGTACGCCACGCAGGCGTGCGGCGGTGTTGCGTTGGTCACATCCGGGCCGGTCAGCCGCGTCCGACCCGGGCGAGTTGGCGCGACTGGGCGACGAGGCGGCCCGTGGAGTCGCGTACCTCGACCTCCTCGTCGAACCAGCCGTCCGAGATCAGCCGGCCGCTGCCGAGCAGGGTGAGCCAGCCGGGGGCGGGCAGCGCCCGCAGGTGCCAGGTGAGGTCCACGGTCGGCGCCCAGCCCCGCGCGCCCGCCGAGAACACCACCGGCGGCAGCGCGTCCACGGCCAGCGCCAGCACGTACGGGTCCGGGTCCTGCGGCTCGGCCATCCTGAAGTACGCCCGCGACTCCGGCCTGCCGCTGGGCTCGCCCTTCAGCCAGCCGATCGTGGGCGGGTCGAAGAGCAGCTCCATCCGGGCGTTCAGGTTCATGCCCGACTCGGGCTTGGGGTCGGGGAGCTTGGCGCAGTCCTCGATGCTGGGCATGTCGTACGCCGGTTTTTCAGCATAAATCGGCTCGACCTCGTTCAACGTGGCCGTCGTGATCAGTCCCTCGATGTGCGCCACGTCGTCCTGCACCAGCGTGGCCCTGGCGAACGCGGCCGTCCTGCCCGCCTTGAGCGGCTCGATCCTGACCTGCGCGGGCCCGGCGACCGGCGCCTTCAGGAACTGCGCCGTCGTGCTCACCGGATGCTCGAACGGCGAGGCGTCCACCGCCGCGCGCAGGATCACGGCCATCAGGTAGCCCCCGTTGAGCGGGCCGCCGATCGCGTATCCGGGGTCGAGGCACACGTCGTACGTCCCCTCGTCGATCCTGATCGCCTGAGTCGCCTCGTCGAACTTGGTCATCCGCGCCTGCCTCAACTCCGGAATTATGTTCTAGCGCTCGCATAGTCTATGACATCCCCTCATCAGCGTGCCTACCTGCGAAAACGTGATCCGGTTGAGAAAGTTCGATCATGGCAAGTGTCACCGAACTCCTCGGTCAGTCCGTCTGGGACTCCGACGGGATATGGGTCGGCCACGTGGTGGACATCCGCGTGATCAAGCACAAGGGCGAGCTCCAGAAGAGCCACACCGTCTACGGACTGATCGTCTCCAGCCGCCGCGCGCCGCTGCTGCTCGGTCTCACCCGGGACAACCAGGACCGCGCGTCCTGGTTCTCCCGCACGCTGTCCCGTCTGGTCTATGTGGGCTGCACATTCGTGCCGTGGTCGTGCGTCGCCGACTACGGAACCGGCGAGGTCCACATCAATGCGCTCAGAAAGGAACTCAGCAGGGTGTGAATCTCACTTCAGCACATTGCAAGCGCCCGTCTAGCAACATCAGCTAACTTCTCTGTGGTCAAAAGTCCACATTGTGAGTTGAGTGATGTCTGCGAATAATCCCCCCTACGGCCAAGATCCCGACCGGACCACGGCGTACAACTGGAACCAGGGGCAGCAGCCGGAGAACCCCCCGACGATGCCTCAGTCATCGGGACAGCCGTACCCGCCGCAGCAGCCCTACCAGCAGGGGGGTTACGGCCAGCAGGCGTCCTACGGGCAGCAGCAGCCGTACAACCCGCAGCAGGGTTACGGGCAGCAGCAGCCCACCCATGACGCCGGCTACGGGCAGCAGAGCTCGTACGGCCAGCAGCAGAACTGGCAGCAGGGCCAGCAGCAGGCCCAGCAGCAGGCCCAGGGCGGCTGGCAACAGCAGCAACCGCAGCAGGGCTGGCAGCAGCAGGGCCAGGGCTGGCAGCAGGAACAGCAGCAGCAAGGTTGGCAGAACGACCAGTACGCCCAGGGCGGCTGGCAGCAGCAGGGTCCCGAGGGGTTCGGCCCGGCGCAGCCGGCCAAGAAGGGCCGCAAGACCTGGATCGTCGCCGCGGCCGCCGCGCTCGCGGTGATCCTGCTCGGCGGCGGCGCCGTGTGGGCCATGGGCGCCATCGGCGGCGGCGGCACGCAGCCGAACGAGGTCCTGCCCGCCAACTCGATCGCCTACGCCCGGCTCGACCTTGACCCGGCCGCGAACCAGAAGCTGGCGCTGTTCCAGATCGCCAGGAAGTTCACGGTCACCAAGGACTCCTTCACCGGCGAGGACCCGCGCAAGGCGCTCTTCGACACGATCAACTCCGACTCCGAGTCCAAGGTCGACTTCGCCAAGGACGTCGACCCCTGGCTGGGCAGCAGGGTCGGCTTCGCCGCCGTGCCCTCGGGCAAGGAGGAGCCCGACTTCGCGGTGGCCGTCCAGATCAAGGACGAGGCGCAGGCCAAGGCGGGTATCGCCAAGCTGATGAAGGACGAGAAGTACGGCCTCGCCTTCCGCGAGGACTACGCGCTGCTGAGCTCGACCCAGGAGCTGGCCGACAAGTACGCGAAGTCCGAGGGCAGCCTGGCGGACAACGCCGAGTTCAACGACGACATGGGCGCGGTCGGCGAGCAGGGCGTGCTGTCGTTCTGGGCCGACATGGGCGGGCTCATGGAGGTGGCCAAGAAGGAGGTCCCGGCCGAGCAGGCCGCCCTCGTGGACCAGGTCAAGGACGCCAGGTTCGCCGGCGCGCTGCGCTTCGACAGCGCGTACGTCGAGCTCGCCGGCCTCGTGCGCGGCGCCAAGGGCATGACCCCCGAGGGCGACCTGCCCAAGGCCAGCCTGGGCACGCTGCCCGCCACGACGGCGGCCGCCGTGTCGATCTCCGGCCTCGACCAGATGGTCACCAAGCAGTGGGATCAGATCCAGAAGCAGGCCGCGGCGACCGGTGGCGCCGAGGTCAAGCAGATGCTGGAGCAGGCGCAGAGCCAGCTCGGGCTGCAGCTGCCCGGCGACCTGGCCACGATCTTCGGCAAGAACTTCACGCTCGCCGTGGACAGCCAGGGCCTGGGCGGCGACCAGATCAAGGGCGGCGTGCGCATCGTCACCGACCCGGCCAAGGCGCAGGCCATCGTCGACAAGGTCCAGAAGGCGCTGACCTCCCAGGGCCAGACCGCGCCGCAGATCGCCAAGGTCGCCGGCGACGGCGTCTTCACCGTGGCGACGACGGACGAGTACGCCAAGCAGCTGGCCGGTGAGGGCACGCTGGGCGACTCGGAGACGTTCCAGACGGCGATCCCCAACGCGGACGACGCCAACTACGCCGTCTTCGTGGACCTGGACAAGGTGGAGAGCCTTTACCTCAAGTCCATGGAGGGCGACGACAAGGCCAACCTGCAGGTGCTGCGTGCCGTCGGGATGAGTGGCACGCAGACCGACACCGAGGCGACGTTCTCGCTGCGGCTCCTGTTCAACTGAGCGGCTTCAACGAATGAGACAGGCGGCCGGTCCTTCGTGGACCGGCCGCCTGTCTCATGCTGTCTCAGGCCCAGAGCTGGCCTTCGAGGCGCTCTTCCGCCTCCTCCAGGGTGCCCTCGTAGGCGCCCGTGGACAGGTATTTCCAGCCGCCGTCGGCCACCACGAACACGACGTCGGCGCGTTCGCCCGCCTTGACCGCCTTCCTGGCCACGCCCAGCGCCGCGTGCAGCGCCGCGCCGGTCGAGACGCCGGCGAAGATGCCCTCGGAGGCCAGCAGCTCGCGCGTGCGCCGCAGCGCGTCGGCCGAGCCCACGGAGAAGCGGGTGGTCAGCACGGACTCGTCGTAGAGCTCGGGGATGAAGCCCTCGTCGACGTTGCGCAGCCCGTAGACCAGCTCGCCGTAACGCGGCTCGGCGGCGACGATCTGCACGCCCGGCACCCGCTCGCGCAGGAACCGCCCGACGCCCATCAGCGTGCCCGTCGTGCCGAGCCCGGCCACGAAGTGGGTGACGGTGGGCAGGTCCTCGAGGATCTCCGGGCCGGTGGTCTCGTAGTGCGAGCGCCAGTTGGCCGGGTTTCCGTACTGGTAGAGCATCACCCAGGAGGGATTCTGGGCCGCCAGCTCCTTGGCCACGCGCACGGCCTCGTTGGAGCCGCCCGCCGCGGGCGAGGAGATGATCTCCGCACCCCACATGCGCAGGAGCTGACGGCGCTCCTCCGAGGTGTTCTCGGGCATCACGCAGATCAGCTTGTAGCCCTTGAGCTTGGCCGACATGGCGAGCGAGATGCCGGTGTTGCCGCTGGTGGGCTCGAGGATCGTGCAGCCGGGCGTGAGCCGGCCGTCCTTCTCGGCCTCCTCGATCATCCACAGGGCGGGCCTGTCCTTGATCGACCCGGTCGGGTTGCGGTCCTCGAGCTTGGCCCAGATCCGCACGTCGGCGGAGGGCGACAAGCGCGGCAGCCCCACGAGGGGCGTGCGGCCGACCGAGTCGATCAGCGAGTCGAACCGCATGTCACCCGCCGGCGACGGCAGGCAGCACGGTCACCGTGTCGCCGTCGGACAGCGGCGTGCCCAGGCCGCCCAGGAAGCGCACGTCCTCGTCGTTCAGGTAGACGTTGACGAAGCGGCGCAGGCTGCCCGCGTCGACCAGGCGCTCCTTGATGCCGGGGTGGCGCGACTCCAGATTGCTGATCAGCTCTTCGAGGGTGGCGCCCTCGGCGTCGACGGCCTTGGCGCCGCCGGTGTAATTACGCAGGATGGTCGGAATGCGAACCTCGATGGCCATCGCGCTCAGTCTCCTCAGATCAGGTCGTCGTCCCATCGGCAGCAACACCGATGGCTGAATGGGGATTCCGGGCTAATGACAGTCGTACACAACGACAGCCGGAGTATGCGCGAAGAGGAAGCTCTGCACCGGCCTGGCCATCATGGGAGAAACCTTACCTCTTCCTCAGTAATCACTCCGTCGAGGATCCGGTAGGAGCGGAACTCCACCTCGACCTCGTCCCGCGTGGAGACCAGGACGTAGTGGGCGTTCGGCTCGGAGGCGTAGGAGACGTCGGTGCGTGACGGGTACGCCTCGGTGGCCGTGTGGGAGTGGTAGATCACGACGGGCTCCTCGTCGCGGTCGTCCATCTCACGCCAGACGCGCAGCTGCTCCATGGAGTCGAAACGGTAGAAGGTGGGCGAGCGCTCGGCGTTCTCCATGGGGACGAACCGCTCGGGGACACCGTCCTTGCCCGCGATCACCCCGCACGCCTCGTCGGGGTGGTCGGCACGGGCATGGGCGACGATCTTGTCCACCAGTTCCTGCGAGATCGACAGCATGCCCGGAAGTTACCAGAGCGCCCGGACCAGGCTGTCCTGGAGGTAGGTCAGCCAGTCATAGGTGAGGTAGGCCGGGTAGCGGGGGTCGTCCTCGGACATCACGGCGATCTCGTCGTGGACCTCCTCGGTCACGTCGAGCTTGGTGCCGAGCGTCAGGCGCACGTCGTTGAGCGAGCGCAGCCAGGCCTGGGCCTGCTCGGGCGTGAGCTCCGCGCGGCCGGACCTGGCGGTGTCGAAGACGGTCTGCGCGTCGGACCGTTTGCCGTCGCGCAGGGTGGCCTCGGTGTAGCGGCGGAACTCCGCCGAATCCTTCTCGTCCTCGTACGCCGACGGGAACAGCCTGGCCAGCACCGGGTCGGTCGGCGCCTCTCCCTCGCCGATGCCCAGCGCCCGCTCCAGCGGGTCGTCGCTGGTCCGCCCCGGCTCCACGATGCCCAGCATCATCGACACGAGCGAGCGCAGGAGCGAGACCTCCGCGGCCTCGAACTCCGCGACGACGACGCCGCCCTTGCCCGGCGAGAACCCCGATGTCACCCGCGCCGCCTCACTGACCTCATGTGCCTCACTTGACCGAATCCGGCTGGACCGTCGCCCACAGGCCGTAGGAGTGGAGAATCTGCACATCGCGTTCCATCTCTTCCCGCGTGCCACTGGACACGACGGCCTTGCCCTTCTGGTGTACGTCCAGCATGAGTTTTTCGGCCTTCTCCCTCGTGTAGCCGAAGACCGATTGGAAGACATAGGTCACGTAGGACATGAGGTTGACCGGGTCGTTCCAGACGATGGTCACCCATGGCAGATCGGGTCGGACGTCCGATGACGGACGCTCAACGGCGATTGGAGCGGTGCTACCCACATCCCCGAGTCTGCCCTATCTGGGCCGTAGTCTTCGAGTCGTGACAATGACCATGAGCACTGCGTTGCTCACAGATCACTATGAGCTGACGATGCTCCAGGCGGCGCTCCGGAGCGGGGCGGCGCACAGGCGCGCCGTTTTCGAGGTGTTCGCCAGACATCTGCCGGGTGGCAGGCGCTACGGGGTTGTCGCCGGGACAGGACGTGTCCTGGACGAGCTAGAACGCTTCCGTTTCAGTGAGGAAGAACTCACCTATTTGCGGCAGAGGCATGTCGTCGACGACGACACTCTGGCGTTTCTCGCCGATTACCGGTTTTCCGGGAACGTCTACGGCTACCGCGAGGGCGACCTCTACTTCCCCGCTTCCCCGATCATGATCGTGGAGGGCACCTTCGCGGAGGCCGTGCTGCTGGAGACCCTCACGCTGTCGATCCTGAACCATGACTGCGCCATCGCCTCGGCAGCCTCCCGCATGACCAACGCCGCGGGCAAGCGGCCGATCATCGAGATGGGCTCGCGCCGCACCCACGAGGGCGCCGCCGTGGCCGCCGCGCGGGCCGCGTACATCGCCGGTTTCGCCTCCACCTCCAACCTCATGGCCGGGTACGTCTACGGCGTGCCCACGGCCGGTACGGCGGCGCACGCGTTCACGTTGCTGCACGACTCGGAGAAGGACGCGTTCGAGGCCCAGATCGCCTCGCTCGGCCGCAAGACGACGCTGCTGGTGGACACGTACGACGTGACCGAGGCGGTGCGCACGGCCGTGGAGCTGGCGGGGCCCGAGCTGGGCGCGGTCCGCATAGACTCCGGCGACCTGGCCGCCGCCGCGCAGGAGGTGCGCGAGCAGCTCGACGCGCTCGGGGCCTTCGACACCCGCATCCTGGTCACCTCCGACCTGGACGAGTACGCCATCGCCGCGCTCGCCGCCGCCCCCGTCGACGGTTACGGCGTCGGCACGTCCCTGGTGACCGGCTCCGGCGTGCCCACGGCGGCCCTGGTGTACAAGCTGGTGGCGAGGGAGACGGCCATGGGCAAGCTGGAGGCCGTGGCCAAGCGCTCGGTGGGCAAGCCGTCGCGCGGAGGTCGCAAGCAGGCGTACCGGCTCCTGGACGAGACGGGCAACGTGGAGACCGAGCTGATCACCACCGGCGGCCTGGCCCCGGAAGGCGGCATCCCCTTGCTGCACGAGCTGGTGCGTGACGGGCAGGTCGTGGGCAGGGAGCCCCTGTCCGCCGCCCGCGAGCGCCACGCCACCGCCGTCGCCAGCCTCCCCCAGGAGGCCCTGCACCTCGGCAGGGGGTACGCGGCCGTCCCCACGGAGTTCGCCTGAGGCGCCCCGCGGCAGTGGGGTGACGAGGTGAAAGGCGGGCCCTGTTATTAGAGTGCTGAATATGGGGACCGCATTGATCATCGTCGATGTGCAGAACGACTTCTGCGAGGGCGGCAGCCTGCCCGTGGCCGGCGGCTCGGAGGTGGCGGCGGCGATCACTCGCCACGTGACCGAACACGGCTATGACCACGTGGTGGCGACCCGCGACTACCACATCTCGCCCGGCGACCACTTCGCCGAATCACCCGATTACGTCTCCACGTGGCCGGCGCACTGCGTGGCCGGCACCCCGGGGGCCGACTTCCACCCGTCGTTCGACGTGTCGGAGGTGGAGGAGGTGTTCAGCAAGGGCGCCTACGCCGCCGCGTACAGCGGTTTCGAGGGCCTTTCGAGCGACGGGGTCCCGCTGGCCGAGTGGCTCGGGGAGCGCGGGGTGCACGAGGTGGACGTGGTCGGGATCGCCACGGACCACTGCGTGCGCGCGACGGCGCTCGACGCGGTCAAGCACGGGCTGGCGGTGCGGGTGCTGCTGGACCTGACGGCCGGCGTCGCCCCGACGACCACGGAGGTGGCGCTGGCGGAGCTGAAGGACGCGGGCGCCACCCTCCGGGGAGCGCCCGTCCTGGGCTGATCAGCAGCACCCTTGATCGCGAAGCGTATGCGATAGGCAACGCTGCGTTCATGTGATATTCAAGAGGACGAACCCCCTCCGGAGCCGTAGTAATACGGAGAGTCACAAACTCCTTTTCGCGGGAGGTAGATACATGCTGGCCATCTCCCTGGGCGTGGCCTGGCTCGTCCTCGGCCCGCTCTGCCTGTGGCTGCTGGTCCGGGGCAGCACCGGCGAGCGGTTGGCCGCGATCGTGACGCTGGCGCTGCTGGAAGGCGGGACGATCGCGATGGGCGCCGAAGAACGGCCGCCGCCCGCCCCTCAGGCGATCGTGGCGAACGTCATGCCTTCCTGCCAGGAGCGCGTCCCGGTCCCCCGTTCGGCGAAGGTGGCCCACGAGATCGTGCTGACCTGGGCGGCGGCGCCGCAGGAGTGCGGGGCGGCCGAGGTCGTGGTCCGGGCCGAGGGACGCAAGCTGCGCCTGTGGCTGTACGAGGGGCCCAACGTCGGCAGGCACATGGCCGCGCTCACCACGCACCACCAGCGCGTGTTCACGCTGCCCGTGCACGTCGAAGGCGGCAGGGCCGCGCTGAGGCTTCCCCTGCGGGAGAAGCCGGATTACGTCCTGACCGATGGCCGCACCGGGCGGCGCATCCCCCAGACGTAGTCAGGGCTTGGCCACGGCGAGCCGCAGCGCGTCGTCGAACCGGGCGAAGACCTCGAACGCGTGCCGCAGCCCGGTGATCGACAGCACTCTGGCCATGACCCCCTGAACCCCTCCGAGCAGCAGCCGGGTCCCTCTCGACTCGCACCGCTGCATGACGCCTACGAGCTCGTTCATCCCCATGGAGTCGCAGAACGAGAGCTCGCCCAGGTCCAGGATCAGGAAGGGCTTGGGGGGAAGCGCCCAGACGGGCTCGAGATGCTCGCGCAGCACCCGCAGGGCGTTGACGTCGAGTTCGCCCTCGAGCTTGAGGATGACGGCGTTTCGCGAGAGGCCGGAAGTCACGGTCAGCGTCGGCTTTCTGGTGACCTCAGACGACATGGGCAAAGTCCTTCTGCGTATCCGAGACAAGCCAAGAGTGGTTGTTGCCTCTTCTGTCGAGTTTCTAACAGATGGGCACCGCTCTGTGGCCAAACGCACAGAGTCACCCATCGTCACAGGCGACCGGCACGCGCGCAGCGCCGGGGGGCGGAGCGCCGCGCGCGACGGCTCCCTCAGACTGTCCCGAAGGTGATCACATAGGCGGCGAGCAGCACGGACAGGACGATCACCAGGACGCCCGTGCCACTGATCACCATGACGACGTTGGTTCGCTTCACCATCCAGCGGATGGCCGCCGCTGCCAGTGTGATCAAGGTCGCCAGGAGGAAGAGGGTCACGGCTCTGGTATCGGTTGATGTTGGTATTGCCACCGAGAGGTGGAGGGCTAGTGTGGTCATGAAGGTTTTCCCTGGTGCGGATACGCGCTCTGACAGAAACCTCGCTCGCGGGCACCTCCGCCGATGATTGGGCTCGTCGCGGGGGTGTCCGCTGTCTTTCTGCGTGGGGATGCCGCTCGTACCGGGTGTGGCTCATCGGACCCTCGCCACGAACCACCTCCACCCATATTCAGCTAACTTCAGTGAACCTTCCCCAATTAGAGGTTTACCCCGACTGAACCGCCCTATTCGTACACAGCGGTGACAGCTGAATGGTTAGACTGATGGCTCTTGTGCTCACCGATTGGCGCAGGTTGGCTGTTCTGTTAGGCCTTAGCTGCGGATTCTTCATCGATTTCGCCGCCGGGTTGATGTTCACTAGAGATTACTGAAGTTCACCACCAATGGGGCTGGCATGAGCGGCGTCAATTCCGCGCTGGCGCGCCGATTGCGCGAGCTGCGCGAGAGCCACTGGCCTGACCTGCGCGTCACCCAGGCACAGCTGCGCGACGCGTTCCAGGTCAGCGTCGCGCTGATCTCGTCATGGGAGTCGGCTCATACGAGCAAGATCCCGCCCTTACACCGGCTGGAGAAGTACGCCGCGTTCTTCGCGACCAAGCGATCGATCTCCAACGGCAGGGCACACGTGCTCCCCGTGTCCGACCTGACACCGAGCGAGCTCGAGGACCACCGCCACCTGCTCACCGAGCTGAACCGGCTGCGCCAGGCCGCGCTGAGGTCCCAGGCCTCGGGCGAGAGCGCCGAGCCGGCGGCGGCGCGCGACGCGCTCCAGACCGGTCCCTGGCACTTCCGCGACGGGGAGCCGATCACGGTCATCTGCTCGCAGGTGCCGGAGGAGGACCGGACCAAGATCCCGTACGCGGACCCGTCGAGCCCCGACTACATCGAGCTGTACAAGTATTCGGACCTCGACTCCCTCTTCGAATTGTGGGGCCATCTCCGAGCCGCGAATCCGCGCAGCCCGGTGAAACTGGTCTCCACCGAGGATCTGCGTTCCGACGACCTGACGACGCACGTGGTGCTCCTGGGCGGCGTCGACTACAACGCGGTGACCGGGGCGGTGCTCGCGCAGGCCGAACTCCCCGTGCGGCAGGTGCCCGACTGGGAGGGGGAAAAGGGACCGTATTTCGAGGTCATCGAGGGAGGCGACACGCGCAGGCACTACACCGTCACCGCCGGATCCGGCGATAATCTGCAACTCCTTGAGGACGTCGGGTTCTTCTACCGCGGCGTCAATCCCGACAATGTCGAGCGCACGTTGACCATTTGCAATGGGATGTACGGCAGAGGCGTCTACGGTGCGGTGCGGGCCCTGACCGACGAGCGATTCCGCGACCGCAACGCCGTCTATCTGCGGGACCGTTTCGGCGCCGCCGCGGCCTACAGCATTCTCACGCGCGTCAGGATCAGGGACCGCGTGGTCGTCACACCTGATTGGAACCTGGACACGTTCCGGCTGCATGAGTGGTCGGAGCCCTCTCGTGGTGACTGAGCTCGGATCGGAGCATCACCACGGCTCCCACCGGGCCCTGATCGAGGTCCACCCGCGAGTCGCGAAGTCCGGCCGCGTCGACGCCATCGTCGTGCCGACCATCAGGCATCCGCGCTGGCTGAGCCACGCGATCCGACTGGCGATCGCCCTGGACTGCCCCCTCGTGACCCTGCACAGCAAGTGGAGCAAGCCGGGCCTGGCCAACCTCCTGATGCCGACCGGCCTGCGGTTCATCTCCGTCGACATCGACAACCCGGCCCGGCTCAACCTGCCCGACTTCGCGACGACGGCCCTGCTGAAGGGCACGCCGTTCGCCCGCGCGACCGACCTCAGCGCCAAGCGCAACACGGGCCTGCTCCTGGCGCGTCTGATGGGCTGGCGGCGCATCGTCTTCCTGGACGACGACATCGAGGTCGGTGGGCACGAGGAGGTCGCGCACGCGGCCGCCCTGCTCGACTCCTACGACGCCGTGGGCATGCACATCGGCGGCTACCCGGACAACTCGGTGGTGTGCCACGCCCACCGGCAGACCGGCGGGCATCAGGAGTCGTTCGTGGGCGGCGGCGCCCTGGCCGTCGAGACGACCCGCGGCCCCTCGTTCTTCCCGAACATCTACAACGAGGACTGGTTCTACCTGCTGGGCGAGAAATCGGTGCGCCCGCTCGCGGTCACGGGAATGGTCAAGCAGCGCGCGTACGACCCTTTCGACCGCCCCGTCCGCGCCCGGGACCAGGAGCTCGGCGACGTGCTGGCCGAGGGCGTCTACTGGCTGCTCGACGGAGACGAGGGCGCGGGCTGGCAGGCCGCCGCCGACCCCGCGTACTGGGTGGGCGCCCTCGCCAGGCGCGGTGACTTCGTCAAGGACGTGCTGCGCCGCGTCAGAGAGCTCCCGCCGGGCGCGACGACGAGCCGCCGGGCCATGGAGGAGTCGCTGCTGGCCGCGCTGGGCCGCCTCAACCGCATCACGCCGCAGTTCTGCGTCAAGTACCTGGAGGCGTGGGCGGCCGACCGCGACGAGTGGGCCGCCCACTTCGCCAAGATCCCGCAACTCGGGCCGAGCGTGGCCGATGCCATGAAATGGCTGGTCAGACCTGGTGCACAACAATTGCGTCAGTGGACCTCATTTGATTCATAAGCGGGCGAACCGGGAATCTGTCGTCCGTGGGGCCACGTGACATCCGCCAGGCCGTCCATCCGGACCTCCCTGCCATGGTCGACTCGCTCGGGCAGGAGGGCTACTTCACCGACCGGCTGGCCAGGCAGGACTCCGGTCACGGGGTCCTGCTCGTCGCCTGGGAGAGCGGGGTGGCGGTCGGCGACGTCTACGTGTGGCTGGGGCCCGCGGAGGAGCCGGAACTGCGTACCCACTTACCGGGCGTGGCGCTGCTCACGCACCTGGAGGTCGTGCCCTGGATGCGTAACCGGGGCATCGGCACCGCGCTGCTCTGGGCCGCCGAGGAGCGGCTCCTGGCCGACGGTCACGACCAGGTCGCCCTCGGCGTCGGCCTGGACAACCCCGACGCCCTGAGGTTGTACCAGCGCCGCGGCTACGCCGAGTGGCCGCACGGCGAGGTGGCCACCACCGACGTCGTCTACCACCCGAACGGCGGGCTCGAGCTCCGGCCCGAGCTGTGCCGCATCCTCGTCAGAAAGCTCGGTTGAGCGCGAGCCGGCTAGCGGCGCTGGGTGGCCCAGCGGCGGATGGTGTCGATCCGCTCCTGGATCTGCTCCGACGTCGCCTGCGCGATCGGCGGCCCGCCGCATGAGCGGCGCAGCTCCGAGTGGATGACCCCGTGCGGCTGGCCCGTGCGGTGGTTCCACGCGCCCACCAGGCCGTTGAGCTCGCGCCGCAGCTCGGCGATCTGCTCGTGCGGCGCCAGCGTCTCGCGCGGCTGCTCCTCCGCCTGCTTGCGCCTGGCCGCCTGCTGGTCGGACTGCCGCTTGCGCAGCAGCGTCGCCACCTGGTCGGGCTCCAGCAGCCCCGGCAGGCCGAGGAAGTCCTCCTCCTCCGCCGAGCCGACCGCCGCGCCCGTGCCGAACTCGCCGCCGTCGAACAGCACCCGGTCGAACGTGGCCGACGTCTCCATCGTCTCGAACGGGAGCTCGTCGCCCAGGACGTCGGGATTGTCCTTCTGGCGGTTGGCCTGCTCGAGGAGGCTGTCGTCGAGCCCGTCCTCGGGAGGCCGCTTGTTGAGCACGTGGTCGCGCTCGACCTCCATCTCGTTGGCCAGCCCCATGAGCGTGGGCACCGAGGGGAGGAAGACCGAGGCGGTCTCGCCGCGCTTGCGGGCACGCACGAAGCGGCCCACGGCCTGGGCGAAGAAGAGCGGGGTCGAGGTGGAGGTGGCGTAGACGCCCACGCACAGGCGGGGGATGTCGACACCCTCCGACACCATGCGGACGGCCACCAGCCAGCGGTCCGGCGAGGCCGTGAACTGCTTGATCTTCTTCGACGCGCCCGGGTCGTCGGAGAGGACCACGGTGGCGCCCTCGCCGGTGATGTTGCGCAGGTGGCGGGCGTAGGCCCGGGCCGTCTCGTGGTCGGTGGCGATGACCAGGCCGCCCGCGTCGGGCACGCCCCTGCGCACCTCGGTGAGCCGCCGGTCGGCGGCCTGCATGACCTGGCGGATCCAGTCGCCCTTCGGGTCGAGCGCGGCCCGCCACGCCTGCGAGAGCTGGTCCTTGGTGAGCGGCGTGCCGAGCGTCGCGGCGATCTCGTCGCCCGCCCGCGTGCGCCACTTCATCTCGCCGGAGTAGGCCAGGAAGATGACCGGGCGCACGACGCCGTCGTCGAGCGCGGGGCCGTAGCCGTAGGAGTAGTCGGCGACGCTGCGCTTGAGGCCCTCGCCGTCCTCCTCGTAGGCGACGAACGGGATCGGGTTGTCGTCGGACCTGAACGGCGTGCCGGTGAGCTGGAGGCGGCGCGTGGCGGGCTCGAACGCCTCGCTCACGCCGTCGCCCCACGACTTGGCGTCGCCCGCGTGGTGGATCTCGTCGAAGATCACCAGCGTCTTGCGCGCCTCCGTGCGCGCCCGGTGCAGCGCGGGGTGCATGGCGACCTGCGCGTACGTCACCGCCACCCCGGTGTAGTCGCGCGAGGTCGTGCCCTGGCTGTTCTTGAACTCGGGGTCGATGCCGATGCCGACCCGCGCGGCGGCGTCGGCCCACTGCCGCTTGAGGTGCTCGGTGGGCGTGACGATCGTGATCGCCCTGATCACGCCGTTGGCGAGCAGCTCGCTGGCGATGCGCAGGGCGTAGGTCGTCTTCCCCGCGCCCGGGGTCGCCACGGTGAGGAAGTCACGCGGCTCGCGCCTGAAGTAGAGGTCGAACGCCTCCTGCTGCCACGCACGGAGCTTGGGGGCGGTGCCCCATGCGGCTCGGTCGGGATAGGAAGGCGAAAGGTGGGACGCGGCGAAGGTGCTCACCGCATCACCTCTGGGGTTCGTGTGCTTCGCTCTCTCACAGTGACCCGATAGTAATCGGGCCGACCGACAAGACGTGCCGTGAGCCGAGGATTCTGGCCAAGCTCTTCCTCACGTGATAAGCCCCACGGACAAGAAACCTGCTCATCAGCCTGCCGCCCCACCGTCGTGCCGGGTCAAGGCCCGTAGCGGCAGTCCATTTAGCAGGTTTCTCATCCGTACTTGATCTTCGTCATGACCGTGTCGAGGGCCTGTCTGCGTGCGGTTTCCTCGGGTTGGAGCAGCCCGAGGAGCATGACGGCGGAGCCCGCGCGAGTGAGAAGCGTCACTCTCAGGAACGCCGGCCGGTTGGCCACATCCTGATATTCCGCCCGCAGCGCCCGGGTGTGGCCGCCGGGGAGCTCCTTGTCCTCGACGACGGTCACCCGGTCTCCTTTGAGCAGCAGCCTGGAGTAGAGCTCCGCCGCCTCCGCCGTGGCCTTCTTGGCGTCCGCCACGGCCCCGGGGACCGGCCTGGCCATGACGAGCCCGCCGCCGCCGTCCCTGGCCACGGAGGTGAAGCCCGTCACGGGCGGCATCGCTTCCTGGCTCCATCCCTGCGGCAGCGTCACCGACACCTTGGCCAGGGAGTCGCTCAGCTGCCCGGTCTCCGCCGACGGCGCCGTGATCCGCAACACCACGACGGTCGCCCCCGCCACCAGGCCCACGCCCGCCAGCAGGGCCACCGACACGACCGCCCACCGCCACAGCGCCCTCCCGGACGCGCCCGTGCGCCGCCCGGGGTCCGCGGGAGAGCCGTAGAGGCGCGCGGACGGGGGAAGGGAGTCCCAGGGCTCGAAGTCGCGGTCCAGGCCGTAGGCGGCGGTTCTGCGGATCTGCGGGTTCCACGGCTCCTCGGGCTCGAAGGCCAGGGGGTCGGGCTCGCCGCGGACCGGCTCCGGGGCGCTGGAACGGGCATGCCGCCGTACCGGCTCCGGGTCGGGGTCCGGCACGGCCTCCAGAGGGCCCGCACGCCCCCGCCGCGGCTCCTCCTCGTGGGGCGCGCCCCACGCGTACCGCGGAGGAGGACGGCGGTGTCTGGGAGCGGGCTGAGGCGGCCAGACCCGGCGGTCACTATCGGCGTCATCCTCCATGGCACCTCCCTGACCGCTGTCCTATCACTCCGCGCGACGAGGGTCAGGAGAACCGTGATCGGTGTGACAGGAGGGGCGGAATTCAGCGGGTGCGTCCCGCGAGCAGGGTCGCGCCGAGGGCGATGGCGGCCATGAGGAGCGAGATCACGACGAACCCGGTGGCGATCTCGTCCGGGGCGTGCCCGATCAGGTTGACCAGCGCGCCCGCGACCCCGATCGCCAGGGCGGAGCCGAGCATGTCCGTGACCGAGAGGGCGGCGGAGTTCGCCCCCTGCTCGTTGACCGGGGACTGCCGCAGCGCGGTGACGCTGACCGTGGTCATGCCGAAGCCCATCCCGAATCCGGCCACGATCCACGCGGGCACCGCGATCCACCCGGTCACCCCGGGAACGACGCAGAGCATGCAGATCAGGATCGAGACGGTGACGCACCCCGCCCCCAGCCGGATCCGCTTGTACGCCTCCCCCTGCCGCCTGCTCTGCAGGAACGACCCCGCGGACCACCCCAGCGCCCCGGTCGTCAGCGCGATCCCCGCGAGCTTGAGGTCGAAGGACTTCACCTCCTGCAGCGCCAGCGGGATGAAGGAGTTCACCCCGAAGAAGGCGGCCGAGAAGAAGCCCCGCATCAGCACGGTCGTGGGCAGCCCGCGCGCGAACCGCAGCGCCCTGGGAGGCAGCAGCCGGTACAGCCCGTAGATCAGGAACGCCAGGCCCGCGACGGCCTCCAGGGCCCCGGCCACGGGGCTTTTGTGCAGAAGGTCCACGCCCTGCAGCAGCGCCCCGGCCCCGCCCGCCGTGGCGGTGGCGGCCAGCGTCATCGCGACCGGCCTGGAGCGCGGGCCGCTCGACGGCTCATGGGACGAGGACGGCATGCGCAGCGCGGGCACGAGCATCACCAGCGCGGGCACGACCAGCGGGATGATCCCGTAGAAGACGTACCGCCAGCCCCACTGCACGGCCACGAACCCGGCCACGGCCGGCCCCACCATGGCGGGCACCACCCAGGCCGCGGAGACGGCCGCGAAGACCTTGGGCCGCAGGGCCTCCGGATAGACCCGCGCGATCATCACGAGCAGCGCCACGATCGAGGCGCCCGCGCCCAGCCCCTGCACGGCCCGCGCCACGAGGAACAGCTCCGCCGAGTGCGCCGCCCCGGCCAGCGCCATCCCCGCCACGAACAGCACCACCCCCGACAGGAACGGCAGCTGGTAGCCGCGGCGGTCCGACCAGAGGCCCGCCACCACGTTCGCGAAGAGGCTGGCGATGAGGAAGGCCGAGAAGCTGATCCCGTACAGGTCGAGGGCGTTCAGCTCGTGGGCCACCGCCGGCATGACGACCCCGACCGACATGCCCTCGAAGGCGACCAAGGTGATCGTCAGCACGATGCCGACCGTCGCGATGCGGTATTCGGGGCTGAGGATGCGGGTGGATTCGTAGGGAGTGTCGAGTGCCTTTGGACCTGTCACCTACACATCGTAATTTGCCGGAAATCTAGGCCGATGGGGTGGTGTTTCGGTACACCGCCCACATCTGGTGCATGCGCTCCGCCTGCCCGGCGGTGAACTCCGACATGCACTTGTCGTGCGCGTAGTCCATGAAGTTGTGCGCCGGGTCGATGCCGGGGTGCTGCGCGCAGCTGTCCTTGTCCGCCGGGCAGGCCTCGGTCGGCCGGGCCTCCATCGGAGTGTCGGCGATGCCGTCGCCGGGCAGCTCGCAGCCGTTCTCGAACGTATGGAAGAGGCCGAGCCAGTGCCCGATCTCGTGCACGCCGGTGAAGCCGCGGTTGTAGTTGCTCATCGCGCCGCCGGGCAGGCTGCGCCAGTCGATCACGACGCCGTCCAGCCTGGGCGCCTCGTGATACCAGTACGGGTAGCTGGCGAAGCCCAGCATCTGCTCGCTGAGCTGGGCGATGTAGAGGTTGAGCGTGTCGGCGCCGCCCTGGTGCAGCGCCACCTTCATCAGCCGCTCGTTGCCGACGGGGTCGTTGAACCACAAGGCGTTGTCGGTGACCGAGATGCCGTCGAGGCGGAAGCGCACGCCGGTGTCGACGCCGCCGTAGGTGCCGCCGTACGCGGAGTTGAGCGCGTCGATCTGGGCCTTGACGTCCTCGTCGGTGACCTTGCGTTCACCGCGCGTGATGACGTGCACCCGCGTGGGCACGGTGACCTGGGTGGGCGTCGTGACGCCGGCGAGCCGCTTGCCCAGCTCGACCAGGACCTTGGACACGTCTTCCGGCTTGGGCGAGCGCGGCCCGTTCCTACGGGGGACGTGGCCCGCGCACCGCGACGCCTGCGCCGCCTCGGTACGCGGCGGCGGCGTGAACCCGACCGCGAGCAGACATGCCAACGAGACGGCGGTCACGCGCCGGACCATGCAAAACCCCCACCACTACGATCAGAGCCTCTATGGCTACCGACCGTAGCTTGACCTGGGGAGATTACCGGTCAGCAACACTCACTGCTTGTTGTCGCCGCCGTCGCCGCCGCCCGGGGGCAGGCCGTCGTAGATCTCCTTGCACTCCGGGCAGACCGGATATTTCTTCGGGTCGCGGCTGGGCACCCAGACCTTGCCGCACAGGGCCCGGATGGGCGTGCCCGTGACCATGCTCTCGGTGATCTTGTGCTTGTCCGCGTAGTGGGCGAACCGCTCGTGATCGCCGTCGCCGTGCGACGTCCGGGGCGTGGTCTCCTGCTCTGGGAGGATCTTCGTGGTGCTCACCCCACAGAGTTTATGCCCGACCGCGACCAGGTCCCTCATATAGCGATACGGCCCCCGCCGCGTGGCGGGGACCGTACGTGGAACCAGGCTCAGCCCATGTGGACGGGCGCGCTCTCGGTCTTCCTGCCGGCCTTGACGAACAGCGTCAGTACGGCGGTCAGCACCGCGATGCCGGTGCTGACCAGGAAGGCCAGGTGCATGCCGTCCATGAACGCGTTGTGCACGGCGTCGCCGATCTGCTGCGGCACGCCGGGCGGGACGGCGCCGAACGCGGCGGCCTTCTCCAGCCCCGTCATCTGGGCGGGCGGGATGGCCTGGGCCGCCGGGCCGAGGTAGCCGGGCAGCTTGTCGGAGATCTCGCCGGCCATCACGGCGCCCAGGATCGCGGTGCCGAGCGCGCCGCCGACCTGCATGGCCGACTGCTGCACGCCACCGGCGACGCCGGTCAGGTTGACCGGGGCGTTGCCCACGATGATCTCCGTGGCGCCCACGAACACCGGCGACATGCCGAAGGCCAGCAGCAGGAACGGGATGCCGCTCTCGATGAACGACGCGTCGATGCTGAGCTGGGACATGAGGAACATCGAGAGCGCGGTGATCAGCAGACCCGCCGCCATCGTGATCTTCGCCCCGAGCCTGCCGATCGCCATGCCCGCCAGCGGCGAGGCGACGATCATGCCGGCGCTCATCGGCAGCATGCGCAGACCGGCCTCCAGCGGGGACAGGCCGTGCACGCCCTGGAAGAAGAAGCCGAGGAAGAACATCGCGCCGAACATGGCGAACGCGACCATCATCATCAGCACGGTGCCGATGGAGATCGAGGCGTTCTTGAACAGCGACAGCGGCACCAGCGGCTGCCTGGCCCTGCTCTGCCAGAGGACGAACGCGCCGATCAGCACCGCGAACAGGGCCGCGAAGGTCAGCGTCGTGCTGTCGCCCCAGCCCCACTCGGGGGCCTTGATGATCGTCCAGACGAGCGAGAACATCGCGCCGGACAGCAGCAGCACGCCGAGCCAGTCGATCCGCGCCAGCGTCTGCGCACGGTTGTCCTTGATCAGGATGGTGCCGAGGACGAGGGCGGCCAGGCCGACGGGGGCGTTGATGAAGAAGACCGTCTCCCAGCTCGCGTTCTCGACCAGCAGGCCGCCCACGATCGGGCCGGCGGCGCTGGACAGGCCGATGATCGCACCCCAGGCGCCCATGGCCTGGTTGAGCTTCTCGCCCGGGAACGCTCCACGCAGCAGCGCCAAGGCGGCCGGCTGGAGCAGCGCGCCGAACAGGCCCTGCAGCACCCGCAGGGCGATCAGCGCGCCCACCGGGGAGAGGCCGGGAATGATGTCGGCCAGCTCGGCGCTGAGCCCGATGCCCACCGAGGAGATGGCGAACCCCGCCACGCCGATCAGGAAGACGCGCTTGTGCCCGAACAGGTCGCCGAGCTTGCCGGCGGTGATCAGGAACACCGCCAGCGCCAGCAGGTAGCCGCTGGTCACCCACTGCAGATCCGACAGCGAAGCCTTGAGGTCGGCCTGGATGGACGGGTTGGCGATGCCGACGACCGTGCCGTCCAGCATGACCATGATGACGCCCAAGCTGACCGCCAGCAGCACGAGCCAGGGATTGCCGCCGGCCCCCGATTTCACCGGGCCGTGCGACGACGGCGCGTCCACCGCCTTCGCCTGAGCCATGAGGTCCCCCTAAGTACAAAACAGCCCCACACCGGGGCATAGATCTCGTAAGCCTCAGGTAATCTATGGCAGCCGCTGACTAATGACAAACGACTTTTATTCGTCGTCGTATGACTTATGGCACACTGTGACAGAAAGGTTTCGAGGGAGTGACCGCTGTGGGTCTACGGGAACGCAAGAAGGAGAAGACACGCCTGGCGATCCTCGACGTCGCGCTCGACCTGTTCCTCGAACAAGGATACGAGTCGACCACGGTCGAGCAGATCGCGGGGGCGGTCGAGATCTCCCCGCGCACGTTCTTCCGCTACTTCACCAGCAAGGATCACCTGGCGCTGTGGCATCACGACCACGGCGAGGAGATCATGCTCGAGACGCTGGCGTCCCGCCCGGAGGACGAGTCGCCCTTCACCTCGCTCATGCACGCCATGCGCGCGGTCGTGGGCGACCTGGAGGGATCAACGCCCGAGGACAGGGCGAGGTTCCTGAAGCTGCGGCGGCTCATGGAGGACCACCCGAGGCTGGTGGGCATGTCGGTGGCCAGGGGCGCGGCGACCGAGCGCCGCCTCATCGAGGTGATCGCCGCACGCAGGGGCGTGGACCCCGACGAGGACCTGCTCACGCCCCTGATCGTGGCGTTCGCCGCCTGCACCCTGCGCGTCGGCTTCGAGTGCCCGCGCCGCGACAGCGGTCTGCCGGAGATCACGCAGCGGATGGCGGAGACCATCGAGCTGGCCGAGCGCTCGCTGCGGCCCGGCTGGGACCGCTAGCTAGTTCATCGTCGGGTCGTCCGGGCAGGTCGCCACGAAGGCCAGCTCGCCGGGCTGCCGCCGCAGCACGTGCCGCCAGAGCGCGCGCGGATCCGCGTGGAAGGTGTCGCCGGCCTCCGAGTCGACCACGTACCAGGCGCCTTCGGCGATCTCGCTCTCCAGCTGGCCGGACGACCAGCCCGCGTACCCCGCGAAGATGCGCATCTGCGCGATCTCCCCCTGCAGGATCTCCGGCGGCGCGTCCAGATCCACCGTCCCGAGCCTCGAGACGGCCGGGGTGCCCGCATGCAGCCTGCGCCAGCCGAGCGGCTCCTCGCCGCTGGGGACCGCCGCCAGCGCGAGCGCGCTGTCCGTCTGTACGGGCCCGCCCTCGAAGAGCACGGAGGGCCCGGTCACCAGCGGATCCCACACGGGCAGCACCTGCGTGACGGAGATGTCGCTCGGCCTGTTGAGCACCACTCCCAAGGTGCCGCCGTCGTGGTCGTGTTCGAGGATCAGCACGACGCTACGCCGGAAGTTGGGGTCGTCGAGAAGCGGCGTCGCCACCAACAAACCGCCGACGTAGATCGCTTCCGCCATACCTCCATCATGAAGGGTTCGCGAAGCTCGCGCTCCCCCAGTGCGCCGATGTTACTTTTCGTGCGCACTTGGGCACCTTCTGTAGCAAAGATCACTCGTTGGGGGGAGCTCATGCATATCAGGACACGTCTCGTGCTGGCCGCACTCCCGGTGTGCGCGGTCCTGCTTTTCCCCCAGAGCGCCGAGGCGTGGCCCTGGCATGAGGATCGCGGCGACCCGTTCACGATGAGGGTGGACGACGTGCACTGCCGCTCGGGGCGCGCGCATGTCACCCTGCACAACCTGACCCAGCAGCCCGTACGCTTCGACGTCCAGGCCGACGGGGTCAGCGTGGCGAACGGGTCCATCGCGGCCCACAAGTCGATCGTCAGGCAGGTGCCGGTGGCCAAGGGCAGCACCGCGGACGTCGAGGCGTACTCGCTGGGCGACCCGCAGCGGAACACGCTCGTCGACTCCACCCGCGTCAAGAACGACTGCCCCTGGGGGCACCACCTGGACAACCTGCCCTTCACCGGCCCGCCCGCCGACCTCATGGGCAAGCTGGCGACGGCGGGCGGCCTGATCGTGGTGGGCGGCATCCTGTGGTGGTACGGCTCCATCTGGCCGCGTTCGACCCCGTGAGCTAAGGCTCTTCCACGACGAACGCGCCGGCCCTGGCGGCGGCCAGCGTGCGCGCCACGGACCGCTCCGCGTCCTTCTCGTTCACCGGCTCCCTGGTGACCACCAGCCGGTAGTAGAGCGGAGCGGAGATCGCGCGGATCACCTCCGCGCCGTCGGTGCCCGCGGGCAGCTCGCCCCGCCTGACGGCCAGGTCCACGACGTTGGCCCACTCCGCGATCCTGCGCAGGTAGAAGGCGCGCAGCGCGCCGGCGGCCTGCTCGTCGCTGGTGGCGGCGGCGATCACCGCCTGGAACGTGGCACCGAGCCGCCCGTCGTTGATCGCCGCCAGGACGGACAGCGCGTTGGCCCGCAGGTCGGCCTCGACGCCACCCGTGTCGGAATGGGGCGTGGACTGGTTGGCCAGCTCGGTCATGAGATCGGTGACCAGGCCCGCCCTGCTCCCCCAGCGCCGGTAAACCGTGGTCTTGCCGACGCCCGCCCTGGCCGCCACCTGGTCCATGGTCAGGCCATGGAAGCCGTGCTCGACCAGCTCGTCCTGCGTGGCCTCCATGACGGCCGCGCGCACCCGCGCCGTGCGGCCCCCGGGCCGCACGGTTCCCGCCGAACGGGAAGGTTGGTCCATCTAGTCTCCTTGTCGCAACGTTCCATTTTAACGGAACTGTCATCCCATTAAGGATTGACGGCGCATTTCCCCCACCTCCTGGACGCGGCCATGCGAAGATCGGTTCCATCCCTTAAGCCGTTCGGCAATACCGAACGAAACTGCGCTAGTCTGCGGGCTGTGGGAGAGACGATTCAGTCGGTCGAGCGGGCGGCCGCGATCCTGAGGCTGCTCGCCTCGGGGCCGCGCCAGCTCGGGGTGGCCGAGCTGGCCAGGGCGCTGGGCCTGCCCAAGGGCACGCTGCACGGCATCCTGCGCACGCTGGTCCACGTCGGGTTCGTCGAGCAGGACCCGGTGAGCGGGAAATACCGGCTCGGCGCCACGCTGCTCCACCTGGGCAGCAGCTATCTCGACGTCAACGAGCTGCGCACCCGCGCCATCAACTGGGCCGACGCCCTCGCGGGGCGCAGCAGGGAGAGCGCCTGGATCGGCACCCTCCACGAGGGCCACGTGCTGGTGATCCACCACGTGTTCCGGCCCGACGACAGCATGCAGACCCTCCAGGTGGGCACCTACCTGCCGACCCACGCCAGTGCGCTCGGCAAGGTCCTGCTCGCCCACGACCCGTACGGCGAGCCGCCCGCGCCGCCGCTCCAGCCGTACACGAAGAACACGATCGTCGACCCCCCGGCGCTGGAGAAGGAGCTCGACCTGGTCAGGACGCGCGGCTGGGCCGCCGAGACGGAGGAGCTCACCGAGGGCGAGGTGGCCATCGCCGCGCCCATCAAGGACCCGCGCGGCCTGGTGGTGGGCGCCATCGGCATCCGCGGCGCCGTCGAGCGACTGGCCCCCGACGGCGCCCTGCACATGGAGTTCGTCTCGTACGTACGGGACGCCGCCCGCGCTATCACCCGCTCACTTGAACATCCCTAAGGCCACGAAATAGCATTCGTTCGGCATTGCCGAACCAGAACCAAGCGAGGAACCCCGTGCCTCGACCTCAATACGTCGCAGCCATCGACCAGGGCACCACCTCCAGCCGCTGCATCGTCTTCGACCAGGCCGGCAACATCATCTCCGTCGCCCAGCGCGAGCACCGCCAGATCTTCCCCAAGCCCGGCTGGGTCGAGCACGACGCGGCCGAGATCTGGCAGGCCGTGCAGGGCGTGCTTGCCGAGGCCGTCAGCGGCGCCGACATCGAGGACGGCCAGATCGCCGCGCTGGGCATCACCAACCAGCGCGAGACCACCGTGCTCTGGGAGCGGGCGACCGGCCGGCCCGTGTGCCCCGCGATCGTCTGGCAGGACACCCGCACGGACCAGCTGACCCGCGCGCTGGCCGAGCACGAGGGACTGTTCAAGGAGAAGGCGGGGCTGCCGCTGACGACGTACTTCTCCGGGCCGAAGATCCGCTGGCTGCTGGACGCCTACGGGCTGCGGGAGCGGGCCGAGCGCGGCGAGGTGCTGTTCGGGACGATGGACAGCTGGCTGCTGTGGAACCTCACCGGCCGCCACGTCACCGACGTGACCAACGCCAGCCGTACGATGCTGATGAACATCCACACGCTGGCCTGGGACGACGAGCTGCTCGACGCGCTGGGCGTGCCCCGCGCGATGCTGCCGGAGATCCGCCCGTCCGCCGAGGTCTACGGCCGCACCGCGGCGGGCATCCCCGTCGCCTCGGCCCTCGGCGACCAGCAGGCGGCGCTGTTCGGCCAGACGTGCTTCGCGCCCGGCGAGACCAAGAGCACCTACGGCTCCGGCAGCTTCCTGCTGATGAACACCGGCCACGAGCCCGTCGTCTCCAAGCACGGCCTGCTGACCACGGTCGGCTACCAGATCGGCGAGGGCCCGGCCACCTACGCGCTGGAGGGCGCGATCGCGGTCACCGGGTCGCTGGTGCAGTGGCTGCGTGACAACCTGGGCCTGATCTCCAGCGCGGCCGAGATCGAGACGCTGGCCAGGACGGTCGACGACAACGGCGGCTGCTACTTCGTACCGGCCTTCTCCGGGCTGTTCGCGCCGCACTGGCGCTCGGACGCGCGCGGGGTGATCGCGGGGCTGACCGGGTTCGTCACCAAGGGGCACATCGCGCGGGCTGTGCTGGAGGCCACGGCGTGGCAGACCCGCGAGGTGGTCGACGCGATGAACGCCGACTCGGGGCTCGACCTGACCACGCTGCGCGCCGACGGCGGCATGACCGCGAACAACCTGCTCATGCAGACCCTCGCCGACGTGCTCGCGGTGCCGGTGATCCGGCCCATGGTGGCCGAGACGACCGCCCTGGGCGCCGCCTACGCCGCCGGGCTGGCGACCGGCTACTGGCCCGACGTCGACAGCCTGCGCGCCAACTGGCACAAGGCCGCCGAGTGGCGCCCGGCCATCGACGAGGCGGCGCGCGAGCACGAATACCGCAACTGGAAGAAGGCCGTGGCCCGGACCCTCGACTGGGTCGAGCAGTAGCTGGTCGAGCAGTAGGTCAATAACTAGGGAGCATGGCAATGACGACGACGACCGCCGCCGACCGCGCGGAGACCCGTGAGGAGCTCTCGCGCACCGCCTACGACCTGCTCGTGATCGGCGGCGGCATCCTCGGCACCTCCGTGACCTGGATGGCCGCGCAGGCCGGGCTGCGGGTGGCGATGGTCGACGCGGGCGACTTCGCCGGCGCGACCTCCAGCGCCTCCTCCAAGCTGGTCCACGGAGGTCTGCGTTACCTGCAGACCGGCAACGTCAGGCTGGTCGCCGAGAACCACCGCGAGCGCCGCGCCCTGGCCGCCGACATCGCGCCGCACCTGGTCAAGCCGCTGACGTTCCTGGTGCCGATCTACAAGGGCGGGCCGCACGGGGCGGCCAAGCTGGGCGCGGGGGTGTTCCTGTATTCGGCGCTGTCGGTGTTCGGCGACGGCATGGGCAAGGTGATCACGCCCCACCAGGCGCTGGCCAAGGTGCCCGCCCTGCGTACCGAGGGGCTGCGGGCCGCCGCCGTCTACGGCGACCACCAGATGAACGACAGCCGCGTCGCGGTCATGACCGTACGGGCCGCCGTGGACGCGGGCGCCGTCGTGCTCAACCACGCCGAGGTCGTCGGGCTGCGCAAGACGGGCGGCACGGTCACGGGAGCCGACCTGCGCGACCGGCTCGACGGGGCCGAATTCGGGGTCTCCGCCCGGCTCGTCCTGAACGCCACCGGGCCCTGGGTGGACCACCTGCGGCGCATGGAGGACCCGGACGCCGCGCCGAGCATCCGGCTGTCCAAGGGCGCCCACCTGGTGCTGCGCCGCCACGAACCCTGGAAGGCGGCGCTTACCACGCCGATCGACAAGTACCGGGTGTCGTTCGCCATCCCGTGGGAGGACCACCTGCTGCTCGGCACCACGGACGAGGCGTACGAGGGCGATCCGGGCGGGGTGCGCGCCACCGAGGCCGACATCGCGCAGATCCTCGACGAGGCCGGTCACTCCGTACGCGACGCCCAGCTCAGGCGCGAGGACATCACCTACGCCTTCGCCGGGCTGCGCGTCCTGCCCGGCGGCCCCGGGCAGGTGACGGCCGCCAAGCGGGAGACCGTGGTGACCCGGGGAGCGGGCGGCATGCTCTCGGTGGCGGGCGGCAAGTGGACCACCTACCGCCACATCGGCAGGCACGTCCTCGACACGCTCGCCCACCTGCCCGGCCGGCCCCTGGGCGACGACCTGGCCGACATCCTGCCCGCCGTACCCCTGCCGGGCCTGGCCAGCCCCGACGCGGTGGCCCTGCGGCTGTGGACCGACCGCGACCCGGGCGCGCGCATGGACCCCCTGGTGGCCAGGCACCTGGCCACGCACTACGGGTCGATCGCGTTCGACCTGGCCCGGCTCATCCGCGAGGACCCCGCCCTCGGCGAGCGCATCCACCCGGACGGCCCCGACATCTGGGCCCAGGCGGTCTACGCGCGCGACCGCGAGTGGGCGGCCACGGTGGACGACGTCGTACGCCGCCGCACGACGCTCACGGTGCGCGGGCTCGACACGCCTGACGTGCGTGATCGCATCTCCGCCCTGCTCACCTGACCCGGATCTGGGCAGGGGGTAGTCATGTGCACTCCGATGAACGAAGCCCTGCTCAGGCACTTCCGCGACCTGCGTGACGGCGACCACGGAGGGGCCGTCACGCGGGAGGACAAAGAACACGTTTTCGCCACGGCGGCCGAGCTGCTCGACCCTGTGGCCCGCAGAGCCCTCGACGAGCTCAACGCCGACCTGCTGCTGGGCACCGGCGAGGTGGTGGCCAGCGGGGTCACCCGGTCTCGCGAGGGCGGGCTCAACGCGATGTGGTCGCTGACGTGGCCGGAACAGCGCGCCACCCACAACCAGCCGATCGCGATCGTCGCCCACTACGGCTGCGACTTCCACCACCCGCACCTGCGGGGCAACACGGTGGGCGACTGGCCGCTGAACGTCTTCGACCCTGCGGACGCCGAGTCCCAGCTCGACACGCTGCGCGCCATCGCCGCCGGCGACGCCCACAACCTCGTCTTCCAGGAGAGCTACCACCTCATCCCAGCCATAACCACCCAACCCGCCTGACACCCACCCCCGGGCGCCTGCACAGCGAGCAACCCCACGAGCGCCGGTACGGCGAGCGACCGCGCGGCGGAACCCGGCGCACGCGGACGGCGGGCGAGCGCGACCTCCCCCAGAGGAGCCACTCACCCCACGACGCCCAGCAACCACCCACGCCCGAGCGCCGGTACGGCGAGCAGCCGCGCGGTGGAGTCCGGCGCAACGTGGACGGCGGGACGGGTGGGTGCCACGGAGCCGGTCAAAGGATCGCCGTAACGGCGGCCGGCCACGTGCGGGTCACGGGCGTCTCCCTGGAGGCCCTCAACCACGGGCGGCGGTTGGCGCCACCCGTGCTCCGCCGTAAAAAATGATGCGGATTACGCTTCGGTGAAGCCTCGGGCGCGCCCGCCGGCTGATTCGCGCACCGCCGCCGCCACAGCCCCCGCCACGTCGGGGTGGAAGACGCTGGGGACGATGTAGTTGGGCCCCAGCTCCTCCGGCGTGACCACGGCGGCGAGCGCGCCGGCCGCGGCCAGCAGCATCTCCTGCGTCACTCCGTTGGCCTGCGCGTCCAGCAGCCCCCGGAAGACGCCCGGGAAGGCCAGCACGTTGTTGATCTGGTTGGGGTAGTCGGAGCGCCCCGTGGCCACCACGGCCGCGTGCTCGCGCGCGTCGTCCGGCGACACCTCGGGCTCCGGGTTGGCCAGCGCGAACACCACCGCGTCCTTGGCCATCGTCGCGATGTCGTCGCCCGTCAGGATGCCCGGCGCCGAGACGCCCACGAAGACGTCGGCGTCCTTGACCGCCCCCCGCAGGTCGCCCGCGTAGCCCTCGGCGTTGGTGTGGTCGGCGATCCACTGCAGCGACTCGTCGAGGTCGTCGCGCCCGCGGTGGACGGCGCCCAGGTAGTCGCAGACGATCACGTTGCGGGCCCCGGCGGCCAGCAGCAGGCGCAGCACCGCGTTGCCGGCCGCTCCCGCGCCCGCCATGGTGATCTTGACGGACTCGATGTCCTTGTCGACGACCCGCAGCGCGTTGGTGAGCGCCGCGAGCACGCAGATCGCCGTGCCGTGCTGGTCGTCGTGGAAGACGGGGATGTCGAGCAGCTCGCGCAGCCGCCGCTCCACCTCGAAGCAGCGCGGCGCGCCGATGTCCTCCAGGTTGATCCCGCCGAACCCGGGCGCGATCACCTGCACCGTGCGGACGATCTCGTCGACGTCCTGCGTGTCGAGGCAGATCGGCCAGGCGTCGATGCCCGCGAACCGTTTGAACAGCGCCGCCTTGCCCTCCATGACCGGCAGCGCCGCCTCGGGGCCGATGTTGCCCAGACCCAGCACGGCCGAGCCGTCGGTGACGACGGCCACGGTGTTGCGCTTGATGGTCAGGCGCCGGGCGTCCTCCTTGTTGCGCGCGATGGCCATCGACACGCGCGCCACACCAGGGGTGTAGGCCATGGACAGCTCGTCGCGGTTGCGCAGCGGCACCTTGGACTTCATCTCGATCTTGCCGCCGAGATGCATGAGGAACGTGCGGTCGGACACCTTGTGGATGACGACGCCCTCGACCGCCTCGAGCTGGTCGACGATGGCCTGGGCGTGGTCGGTGTCCCTGGCCGCGCAGGTCACGTCGATGCGGAGCTTCTCGTGGCCCGCGTTGGTGACGTCGAGGGCTGTTACGACGCCCCCGGCCGACTCTACGGCGTGGGTGAGCTGGCTGACGGCCTTGCCGCCGGCCGGCACCTCGAGACGCACGGTGATGGAGTACGACACACTCGGGACGGTCGCCACGTCAATCGCTCCTTCGGGACTGACCAAGAATTCCCCCATGATAGGGGGCGCCAGGTCAATCCAGTGCCTCGGCAGCTGTGACAATGACCTCGACGCAGGTGGGAACTGGGATCGTGGTGCTGTCGACGACCAGATGATATTGACAGGAGTCCGTCGGATCCGCCCGATAGAAGTGCCGTACGTAGGCCATCCTCGCGCGGTCGTTGTCCTCGATGATCCGGCGGGCCTCGCGCTCGCTCATCCCCGCCAGCGTGGCCGTCTGCCGGATCCTGCGCTGGAGCGGGGCGTCGAGCCTGACGTGGAGCGCGCCCGGGTGGTCGGCCAGCACCACGGCCCCCGCCCGGCCGAGGAACACCCCGCCCCGATCGCGGGCCATGTCCTTGAGCATGCGTTCGGTACGGCGGACGAACTCCTCCGGCGCGTGCGGCATCGCGCCGGGCACGTACATGTCGACGCCGCCGAACGTGACGGTCGGCAGCCGCATCGCCCCCGAGAGCAGCCGCCCGAGGCCGTGCTCGGCCCGGTCGTCGTGGGCGAGCGCCTCTTCCAGCGTGCAGCCCAGCTCCTGGGCGACCGCGCTGGGGATGGCGCGGTCGACGAAGGGCACGCCGAGGCGCTCCGCGACGGCCGGGCCGATCTGGCTACCGGCCGTGCCGTATGTCGCGGATATGGTAACGACCCGCATACAACCAGGTTAGAACAGTGCGCTCGCCAAAGCTCTACGGGCTTTCGCCAAAGATGGGTCGTCGGCCGGCAACGCGTCGAACAAGCCGAGCAGGTGACGTCTGGCCTTGTCGCGCTCGTCGCCCGAGGTGCGCTTGACCACGGCGATGACGCGGTCGAAGGCCTCGTCGACCGAGCCGGACAGCATCTCCAGGTCAGCGGCCAGCAGCTGCGCCTCGATGTCGGCCGGATCCTGCAGGCGCCGCTGGACGTCGGCGGGGTCGGCGCTCTCGGTGCGCTTGATGAGGCTGACGCCGGCCAGGCCCATCTTGGCGTCCTCGTTGCCCGGCGCGCGGGCCAGCAGCCGCTCGTACGCCGCCGCGGCCGAGTCGAGGTCACCGCTGTCGATGGCCTGCTCGGCGGCCACCAGGTCGGGGTCGGCGGGCGGCCCCGCGGGCGCCTCCTCCTCGCCGGCCGCCGCCGGAGGCCGGGCGTCGGGGTTGGCCTGGTAGAACTGCTCGACCGCGCCCATCAGCTCGTCGAGCCAGCGGCGCACCTCCTGCTCGGGCAGCACCTGCTGGAAGCCGGTGACGGCCTGCCCCTGGAAGATGGCCAGCACGGTCGGCACGGCCTGCACGCGCAGCGCCTGGGCGATCTGCGGGCTGGTGTCGACGTTGACCTTGGCCAGCACGGCCCGGCCGCCGAGATCGCCGACGACCTTCTCCAGCACCGGGCTGAGCTGGGCGCTGCCCGGCGCCCGCGGCGACCACAGGTCGAGGACCACGGGCATGGTCATCGAGCGGTCGATGACCTCGGTCGTGAAGGTCTCCTCGGTCACATCGACGATCGAGGCCGACGCGGCCGCCTGGGGACCCGCCGCCTCCCGCCGGGCCTGCGCCTCGAGAGCCTGCTTGCGCGCGCCCAGGTCAATCGCTCCGTAGAGCGACCCGGGCCTAGAGAAGTCCGCCATGCTCTTCATCTTGCCGCATCACCGGGGCGGCGCAGTCACCCGCCGCCCTCTTGGAAGTCACCCGCCGCCACCCGGAGGGTACGCAACTGGGTGAACATCCGGTCGAGTTCGTCCTCGGCGTACATGGTCAGGCCGAACTCGGCGCCCATCAGGTCGCGGGTGGCCCGCTCCACGACGTCCCGGCCGGCCTTGGTGATCTCGGCGAGCACGCCGCGCCCGTCCCGCGGGTTGGGCAGCCGGCAGACGAATCCGGACTTCTCCAGCCTGTCCACCGTGTTCGTGACGCTGGTGGGGTGGACCATGAGCCGTTCGCCGATCTTCGACAGCGGGAGCGCGCCTGTCTTGCTGAATGTCAGCAGGACCAGCGCCTCGTATCGGGCGAAGGTCAGGTCGTACGGCTTCAGGAGCGAGTCGAGCTGCGACAGCAGGATCTGGTGGGCTCTCATGATCGAGGTCACGGCGGCCATGGCGGAGGAGGGCCCGAAGTGGGCACGCCAGCTCTCCGCGGCCCGGTCGATGGGGTCGAACGGCAGGTTGAGCGGCTTGGGGTGCGACACAGCGCATACGGTAGCGCGCCCCTCGTCCCGGTTCGTCTGGTGACCTGGAGCGACAGGCTTCCCCGCTTGACCAAGAATCCGGACGTCAATCATCACGCTCAGTTATGGTTCTCGTACGTATGGTGACGCAGAAGCCAAGTCCATCGGCCTGTGGGGACAGGCCGGACTCATTCGCTTCAGCCTTGCCGAGGGGCACGGGGGGTGCTTGATGAAGGTCAACGGGGAAAAGGGTGCGTGAGCACGCGGGCGTTTCACGAGAGGAGCTGAAGCAGAGCGCGGCCGTCACGGTGGCCGTGCTCCTGGCGCTCGGGCTGCTGGCGGCGTGGAACGTCCTGATACCTGGCGTGGACGCGTGGGAGAACATCGTGGCCGCGGTCATCGGCTCGTTGCGGATGACCGGGCCGGTGGCCGCCGCGTTCGCGGCATGGGTGGCGCTGCGCAAGCGCAGGGCGTTGCGCGGCCGCTCGCTCACGACGTGGCGGGCGCTCAAGGCGCCGCTGGCGATCGTGGTGGTGGTGCTGGGTTCGTTCGGTGCGACGGTGCTGGTGTTGGCGGTCAAGACGGTGCTCACCGACCAGTCGGGGCGGCTGAGCCTTTCCGGCCTGGGCATGGGCATGGCGGGGCTGGCCCTCTATTCGGTGATCGGCTGGGTGGCCGGCTGGGTGGTGCCTAAGGTGTTCACGCCGCCGCTGGCCGGGCTGGCCTGCTATGGAGTGTTCTCGTGGCTGGCCGACGACCGGGGCTGGGCGGACAAGCTGGCGCCCGGCACCGGGGAGCCGTACGACCTGTTCCAGGGGTTGAGCGGGGCGCCGTTCTTCGACCAGACGATCTGGCTGCTCGGCATCACGGCGGCGCTGCTGCTGGGCTGGGCGGCGCTGGTGACCAAGCAGGCGACGGTGCTGGCGTGCGCGCTGCTGTCCGTGCTGGCGGCCGGGATGGGCGTGTCGCGGGTCCTGGCCCAGCCGAAGCCGGCCGCGGCCGTGGACATCGCCTACAGCTGCCAGGACTGGCCGATCACGGTGTGCGTGCACCCGGGGATGCGGGCGGGGCTGACCGAGCTGGGGGCGGCGTTCACGCAGATCGCCTCCCGGCTGGCGGGGACGCCCGCCGCGTTCACGCGGGTGGAGCAGCGGCCGCTGGAGGAGGAGCTGAAGCCGTCGAACGGCCTCGCGCCCATCCACGTGCCCGACCTGTCCGCGGGGTTCGCGGAGGAGGCGGCGTACGAGTACATCGAGTCCCTGGCCGCCCGCTGCCCGGGCTCGGTGGCGGACGGTTACCGGGAGATCGTGATGGCGTGGCTGCGCGGGGAGCCCCTGCCCGGCGGGCCGCTGCCCGAGCACCAGTACGCGGCGTCGTGGTTCTCGTGGCTGAGCGAGCACCAGCGCAGGGAGTGGCTGCGCATGTTCTACAGCGACTTCCGGAACTGCGGGCTGTCGAGCATGTACTTCGGCGGCGGCGGGGGCGCGGCACGGGTGCAGGTGGCGCCGTCGGCCCGCCCGACACCGGAGTCGAGCCACGTCTACCCGGTGTACCCGGAGGGCGAAGGCACTCCGAACTCGGCCCCCAGCACGTCCATGGCCGGTCTCAGCTAGGCGGCCGGCGACGCGGGATCGGAAGATGTCACCAAACGGCTGGCAATGATGATCGCCCGGCGGGTAGTCATGCACGCATGACGACTTCCCGTACGACGCCGCTCGAGGTGACATCCGCGCGGCGCCGCAGGTGGCGATACGTGGCGGGTTTCCTGGTCCTGGCGGTCCTGCTCGTGGTGGGCGGCCGCCTGGCCTGGACCTGGCTCAACCCGCTCGGCGAGCAGGTCATCGACCGCAGCCAGCCCGTGCTCCTGCAGTCCATCAAGGACCTCAGCCGCTTCGAGGCCGCCACAGGGAACTTCCAGGTGGTCGTGGACCTGGAGAAGGACGCCAACTTCCTGCCCGACGCGATCAAGGGCACCCGCACGCTGTTCGTCGGAGCGGGCGCGGTGGACGCGTACGTGGACTTCTCCGGCCTGGCCGGGGACGCCGTGACGGTCACGGAGGACCGCACCCAGGCGACCGTGCGCCTGCCCCGCGCCCAGCTGGAGAAGCCCAACCTGGACAACAGCCGCTCGTACGTGTTCGCGCAGCAGCGCGGGCTGTTCGACCGGGTGCAGGACTTCCTGTCCGGGTCGCCCGGGGACCAGCGGGAGCTCTATCTGCTGGCGGAGAAGAAGATCACGGAGGCGGCGGTGGCGAGCGACCTGCGTGCCCGGGCGGACACCAACACCAAGGCCATGATGACCGGCCTACTGAAGTCGCTCGGCTTCACGAAGGTCACGGTGAAGTTCACGGACGAGCCCTAGGGGTGGCTCACGGCCGCCTTAGTCGCTCGGTGCGCCTGCCTAAGTACCTCCCTATCTGCCCTTACGCCCTGACATAAGGCATCCGCCCGATGTGTCCGGGAGGGCCTTAGGAGGAGTCTTAAGAGTGCAGGGAAGAAGCACGAGCCACAAGGGGCCTCCATGAACGCCGAACTCGAGTACACCGTGATGCAGCACCACGCCTCCGAGCTCCGCCGCGCCGCGGCCGAGCAGCGGCGGGTGCGCGAGGCGCAGAAGAGCCTGCGGCCGGAGCGCCGCAACCGCTCGGTCTTCGCCAAGTTCCTCGCCTCATGACCGTCCACAAGCAGCCCGGCCGCAACCTCCCTCGCGGCCGGGCTGAACAGCCCCCGTAGGGGGCGACGTCAGGGACCCGAATCCTGGTGGGTCCCTGAATCGCGGAGCCCCGGTCCATTCCTGGTCGGACCGGGGCATCGCGCTGTCCGGGCCGAGGCGGCTCAGACGGTGACGACGGCCTTGCCGCGCACCTCTCCCCGCTCCAGGCCGCGGACGGCCTCGGGGACCTCGCTGAGCGGGTACGTCCGGTCGACGACCGGCGTGACCCGGCCGGAGCCGACGAGCTCCGCCACGGCTCGCAGGTCGGCCTCCCGGGGCGCCATGAAGACCACGCGCAGCCGCCGGCGGGCGAACGGGTCCGGCAGCACCGTACGGAGCCGGCGGTCGGTGCCGGCCGGCCACCGCCCGCCGCGTTCGCCCCCGACGATGACCACCGTCCCGCGGGGCGTGAGGGCGCGGCGCAGGTGGCGCAGCGCGCGGTTGCCCGCCGTGTCGACGATGACGTCGTAGCGGCTCCCCCGGCCGGCGAAGTCCTCGCGGGCGTGGTCGACGACGTCGGGCCGCGCCGATCGACCGTACGAGGTCCGCCTTCGCCGCGCCGCACACGCCCGTGACCTCCGCCCCGGACGCCTTGGCGATCTGCACCGCGTACGCCCCCACTCCCCGAAGGGCATGCGAAAGGCCCCGGGGCTCTCCCCGGGGCCCGCGCCTCTCTCCTACTGCTTGGGGACCGAGATGATCAGGGCGTCACCCTGGCCGCCGCCGCCGCAGAGCCCGGCGGCGCCCAGGCCGCCGCCCCGGCGCTTCAGCTCGTACGCCAGCGTCAGCACGATCCGCGCGCCCGAGGCCCCGATCGGGTGGCCCAGGGCGATGCCGCCCCCGTTGACGTTGACCTTGTCCAGCGGCACGTCCAGCTCCTTGGCGGACTGCAGGACCACGCTGGCGAAGGCCTCGTTGATCTCGACCAGGTCCAGGTCGGCGGCCGTCGCGCCCTGCTTCGACAGCGCGTGCTTGATGGCGTTGGCCGGCTGGGACTGCAGGGACGCGTCCGGCCCCGCGACGTTGCCGTGCCTGCCGATCTCCGCCAGCCACTCCAGGCCGAGCTCCTCGGCCTTCGACTTCGACATGACCACGACGGCGCAGGCCCCGTCCGAGATCTGCGAGGCGGAGCCGGCCGTGATCGTCCCGTCGGCGGCGAAGGCCGGGCGGAGCTTGGCCAGGGTCTCCGGGGTGGTGTCACCGCGTACGCCCTCGTCCTCCTTGACGATCAGTGGCTCGCCGCGGCGCTGCGGGATCTCCACCGGGACGATCTCCTCGTCGAAGACGCCGTTCTTGACGGCGGCGGCGGCCAGCTGGTGGGAGCGGGCCGACAGGGCGTCCTGCTCCTCGCGGCCGATGCCGAGCCGGGCGTTGTAGTGCTCGGTCGACTCACCCATCGCGCGCTGGTCGAACGCGCAGAACAGGCCGTCGTGGGCCATCGAGTCGACGACCTGCGAGCCGCCGTACTTGACGCCCTTGCGCAGGCCGGGCAGGAGGTGGGGGGCGTTGGTCATGGACTCCATGCCGCCGGCCACCACGATGTCGAACTCGCCCGCGCGGATGAGCTGGTCGGCCAGCGCGATGGCGTCCAGGCCCGACAGGCAGACCTTGTTGATGGTGATGGAGGGGACGGTCATGGGGATGCCGGCCTTGACGGCGGCCTGGCGGGAGGGGATCTGGCCCGCGCCGGCCTGCAGGACCTGGCCCATGATCACGTACTCGACGGCATCCGGCGCGACCCTGGCACGCTCCAGCGCGGCCTTGATGGCGATGCCCCCGAGCTCCACGGCAGGCAATCCCGACAGGGATCCCAGGAGCTTGCCGATGGGCGTGCGAGCTCCGGCCACGATGACGGAACTGGACATGACAGGGGCCTCCTACGCTCACGTCGGGTTCTTTGACACCATACCCACGAGTAGGCGGACGCTCGCTATGGAGGTGGGCCACATATGTTCATGCGGATCGACCACATCGGAATCGCGTGCAAGGACATCGAAGAGAAGATCGCGTTCTTCTCGGAGACGTTCGAGCTGACCGTGGTCGCCAGGGAGGTCAACGAGGAGCAGGGCGTGAAGGAGGCCATGCTGCGCATCTCCGACGGCGAAGGTGGGGGCTCCTACATTCAGCTTCTGGAACCTCTCTCTGAGGACTCCCCTGTGGGAAAATTCCTCGCTAAGCGGGGCGAGGGCGTCCACCATGTGGCATTCGGGGTTCCCGATGTCGCCCAGGCGATGGTTAAGATCAACGAGAAGGGTGTGAGGCTCCTGGACGAGCGTCCCAGGCACGGGTCGATGGGCTCCGAGATCGCGTTCCTGCACCCCAAGGACGTGGGAGGAATGCTGACGGAGTTGGTGCAGGCGGCCAGGCCCTAACCCCGGCCCTGACAAATGTTAAAAAACGTTCATATGTAACTAGTCACGCAGAAAGTTGGACGGGGCTTCGCAGGTGGCACCAGCGGAGTACGCTTGACCTTCCACCGGACATGGAGCCTGCCCTTAGGCACAGGCTCCTGGATCGGATGCCCCGAACCCCCCGTCCGGCCCGTGTAGCCGTCTCGACAACCCAGGATTGAGCCTCCATGCAGTCCGACATCGACGCCCAGCTCAACAATTTCTTCGAGGACGCCCCCGCACGCGAGTTCGACGTGGTGCTCCGCGGTTACGACCGGCATCAGGTCCACGATCATCTGAAGCAGCTAGACGGAGAGCTACGGCAGTCCCGCGAGCAGGTGGCGAGCCTGCAGCGTGATCTGTCCGACTCCCAGCGCCAGCTGCAGGAGCAGGAGCGCCCCACCTACTCCGGCCTCGGCGCCCGCATCGAGCAGCTGCTCCGCCTGGCCGAGGAGCAGGCCACCGAGCTCGTCCAGGCCGCCAGGTCCGAGGCCAACGAGATCAAGGCCGCGGCCAAGGTCGAGGCCGCCGACCTGCGGGCCGCCGCCGAGGCCGAGGCCGCCGAGAAGCGCGCCGTGGCCACGCGGGAGAGCGACGAGATGCGCTCCGCCGCCGACCGCGACGCCGAGGAGACCCGCTCGACCGCCCGCCGCGAGGCCGACGAGCTGACCAACACCACCGAGCGCGAGGTCGCCAAGCTGCGGGCCACCGCCGACCACGAGGTGGCGGAGAAGCGGGCCGACGCCGAGCGGGAGATCGCCAAGCTCCGCACCACCGCCGAGCGCGAGGTCGCCCAGCTGCGGGCCTCGACCAAGCGCGAGCGCGACGAGGTGCTGACCACCGCCAAGCGGCAGGCCGACGAGATGCGCGCGCAGGCTCAGCGGGTGCTGGAGGAGTCGGAGGCCAAGCGGGCGCAGGACGAGGCGGAGTTCGAGATCCAGCTCGCCTCCCGCCGCGAGGAGGCCGAGCGCCAGGAGGCCGAGCGCCACGCCACCGCGCAGGCCAACACCCAGCGCATGGTCGCCGAGGCCGAGCAGCGCGCGGCCACGGCCGAGTCGCGGGCCACGAAGGCCACGCAGCAGGCCGAGCAGACCCGCCGCGAGGCCGACCTGCACGCCAAGCAGCTCGTCGCCAACGCTCGCAAGAGCTCCGAGACGATCGTCGCCGAGGCCAAGACGAGCGCCGACACCATCGTCACCGAGGCGAAGAACGAGGCCGAGCGCACCCGCACGACGATGCAGCGCCAGGTCGACGAGCTCACGCGCCAGCGCGACAGCATCACCAGCCACCTGGCCCAGCTGCGCCAGCTGCTCGGCGGCGCGGCGCTGCCCGGCATGGAGCCGGAGCCCGCGGTCACGGCGGCCCCGGCCAAGCCCGCGCTCGCCGCTCCCGCGGCCGAGGCCCCGGCCACGACGCCCGCGGCGAAGGTCGAGACCAAGTCCGAGGACGACGCCGAATGGTGGCAGGAGTAACCACCGGCCCACAGGTCGGGACCGCACACGGGGGCTGAAGAGCAGGTTGGAGAGAGCCTGGCGATCCGATGGTCGCTAGGCTCTCTCTTTGCTATTTGCCGACAATCTCGGGAGTGTCGCTTTGTCCGCGGATGTCGAACCCACCGCCCCGGAGCCCAAGGAGTCCGCAGGAAGCGCTGCCCGCGCCCAGGAGGAGGGTGATGGCGGGCCTCAGCCGTACGGACTGCCAGGGAAGCCGCTCGCCCGCGGCCCCTTCCTGTTCGGGCTGGTCGGCGGGCTGGGGGTGCTGACGGCGATCGCGATCGCCCAGATGGTCGTCGCGTCGCTGAGCACGATCATCCTGGTCGTCGTGGCGATGTTCCTGGCCGTCGGCCTCAACCCGGCCGTCGAGGCCCTCCAGCGCCGCGGCCTCGCCCGGCGGGGGGCGATCTCGATCGTGTTCGCCGGGGTCATCGTGGCGTTCGCGCTGTTCGGCCTGGCCGTGGTGCCGCCGGTGAGCCAGCAGCTGTCGGAGTTCGTGGCGGCGGTGCCCACGTACGTCACCGAGCTCGGCAAGAATCCCACGCTGCACCAGCTCGATTCCGAGTACCAGATCCTGGCGCAGCTCAAGACGTTCCTGACGTCCACGCTGGGGCCGTCGCTGGCCAGCGGCATCATGGGCGCGGGGCTGGTGGTGCTGAACGGCGTCTACACCACGGTGACGCTGCTGGTGCTCATGCTCTACTTCCTCGGGTCGCTGCAGACGATCAAGGACTACCTGCTCAAGCTCGTACCGGCCTCCCGCAGGACCCGGACGAGGGCGATCAGCGAGCAGATCCTCTCCGGCATCGGCGGGTACGTGGCGGGCAACGTGCTCATCTCGGTCATCGCGGGCTTCCTGACCTGGATCTTCCTGTCGGTGGCGGGGGTGCAGTACGCGCTCGCGCTCGCCCTGGTCGTGGCGCTGACGGACCTGATCCCGCTGGTGGGCGCCACGATCGGCGCGGTGCTCGTGACCGGCGTCGCGCTGCTGCAGTCGGTGCCGGCGGGGATCGCCTGTGCGGTCTTCTTCGTGGTCTATCAGCAGGTGGAGAACTACTTCATCTATCCGAGGGTGATGAAGCGTTCGGTGGACGTGGCGCCGGCGGTGACGGTGATCGCGGCGCTGTTCGGCGGGGCGCTGCTGGGGATCGTCGGCGCGCTGCTGGCCATTCCGGTGGCGGCGGCTATCGCGTTGATCGTCCGTGAGGTGGTCCTGCCGCGCCAGGACCACGCCTGAGGGGTTCCTGGGGACGTCCGAGCCCCGGTGGCCCACTGTGTCCCCGTCGGCCGTCTCACTCCGGCTGAGGTCCTCGGGGGATGGAGGGAGAGCTGAGGTCCTTCGGGGGGAAAGGGAGAGCTGGGGTCCTTCGGTGACGGAAGGCTGAGGTCCTTGGGGCGAGGAAGGGCGCGCCGGCGGGCGGCCGTTGCTCCTCGGGCGCCGGGTGCGGTGTGGTCAGGGGCGAGGGGTGGCCAGGTCGGTGCGGAGGAACTCGGTGATTGCCGTGTTGAACGCCTCCGGCTGCTCCACCGCGCTCAGATGGCCGGCCTTCGGGATGATCTCCAGGCGTCCGTCGGGCACGGCGCGCGCCATCGCCTCCGCGTCGGCGGGGGGCGAGAGCTCGTCCTCCTCCCCCACCACGACCAGCAGCGGCACCTTCAGCGCGCTCAGCGTGTCGAACGAGTCGGGCCGCGCGGCCATGGCCCGTTGCGCCCAGGCGACCGCGCCCGGCGGCGCGGACTGCACGAGCCCCTTGACGCGCCCGAACACCATGGCCCGGCGCTCCTTGGTGGTCGGCCCGATGAGCGCCGGGAGCACCTCGCTGACCAGCACCTCGCTGCCCTCGGCGAGCACGGCCTGCGCGATGCGCTCCCTGTTCTCCCTCGCCGGGGGCGGGTCGGCGCCGGCCTTGGTGTCGGCCAGGATCACGCCGAGCACCCGGTCGGGGTGCCGGCGGCAGAACGCCATGGTCACGTAGCCGCCCATCGAAAGCCCGCCGACCACCGCCCGCTCGATGCCCTCGTCATCGAGCAGCCTGGCGACGTCGTCGGCCATCAGGTCGAGCGAGGGCTCGTCGTCGCCCAGCCGCGACCCGCCGAAGCCGCGCAGGTCGGGTGTGATGACCCTGCAGGCCTTGGCCAGCCCCTCGCGCTGGGCCAGCCACATGGCCGACGAGAGCGGGAACGCGTGAAGCAGCACAACCGGGAGCCCGGTTCCGGCCGATCTCGTGTAGAGCTGCACGGACCACACGGTAGCCCGGTTCACGGCCGCAAGCACTCAATGTCGTATGCCTATATCTGCCGAAAACCGAGACTGCTTCGCTAAAGCTCCCCATAAAGGCGGCATTTCGCCAATGTCGGCTATAAAACTGGCATTGGCCGGCGAATAATCGCGTACACAATTAGATGGCGGTGGCGCCGCCGTCCACGAACAGCACCTGGCCCGTCATGTACGCCGAAGCCGAGCTGGCCAGGAACACGGCCGGCTGGGCCATCTCCGCCACCGTCCCCCAGCGCCGCATGGGCACCGTGGCGACCGTGGCGGCGCCGGAGGTCTCGTCCTCCCAGAGGTTCCGGTTGAGGTCGGTGGCCGTCCAGCCGGGGCACAGCGCGTTGACCCGCACCCCCGCCCGCGCCCACTCGACGGCCAGCGTCTTGGTCAGCGCCACCAGCCCGGCCTTGGCGGCGGCGTACGGGGCGAGGAAGGGCGCGCCGAGCGCCGCCACCGACGCCACGTTGATGACCGTGCCGCCGCCCCGCTCCAGCAGATGGGGCGCGACCGTGTGACAGACGATCATGGCCGAGTCGAGGTTGAGCCGCATCAGCTTGTCCCACCCCGACAGCCGCAGGTCCTTGAACTCCACGAGGAAGTTGGACCCGCCCGCGTTGTTGACGACGATGTCGAGGTGCCCCAGCCCGTCGATGGCCGCCGCGACGGCCCCCGCGGCGGCGTCGCGGTCGGTGAGGTCGGCGGGGATGACGACCGCGCGCCTGCCCAGCGCCTCGACCTCCTTGGCCACCTCGGCCAGGCTCTCGGCCGACCGGGACACGAGCGCCACGTCGGCCCCCGCCTCCGCGTAGGCGAGCGCGATGCCCCGCCCGATCCCCTTCGACGCCCCGGTGACCAGAGCCTGCTTCCCACTGAGATCGAACGCGCCCACGCTGCCTCCTAGAGTCATTACCGAACAAGATTCTAGGGACATGGCACCCAAGAACGCCACCGGCGCGGAACCCGTGAGGGTCCCGCGCCGGTGTCCGGTCAGTTGGGGCTAACCTCCCAAGCCCCAGATGATGATGTCGAGTGCGTCGGCCAGTCCGCTCTTGTCCAGGTACTGGTTGACCTTGAAGCCGGTTTCGGCGATCGTGCCCGTTCTCGTGTTCTCGGGCTCGATCTTCTCCGGCCTGAAGACCTGCCGCTCACCCTGGCCGGAGCCACCGGGGCGGGCCGCAGGCGGCGGTCCGTCCGGATACATCCGCCCGTCGCGGTAGACGGTGTAGGACTGGGTCGGCTGGGTCGAGCCGTCGTTGCGGTAGATCTGGCTCGGCCGTGGCTGCATCGGCTGCCGGCTGTCCCTGGGCGGCGTCTGCCGCTGCTGCGCCCTGTGGCTGGTCGGCCGCTGCGCCGGACGCTGCCGTGCCCGCTGGATCCCGCTGGGGAGCCGGCCGGCCCGCCTGTTGCGCGTCCTGGCCGCCGCCGCGGCCCGGCGCTTCGCCGCCGCCTCAGTGGCCTTTCTCTTCGCCTCTCTTCTCGCCGCCGCCGCTGCCCGCCGCTGTGCCCGTGCCGTCGCCGCCTTCCTGGCCCTCTCGGCCGCCCTCTTCTTGGCCTGTTCCTGGAGCTTCTTCCTGGCCGCGGCCGCGGCCTTCTTCCGCGCCGCTTCCAGGGCCCGCTTCTTGGCCTCGGCAGCGGCTCTTCTCCTGGCCTCCGCCAGTGCCCGGCGCCGCGCTGCCGCGAGGGCGGCCCGCCTGGCCGCCGCACGCGCCGCCGCGATGGCGGCCCGCCTGGCGGCGGCCATCGCCAGCCTCCTGGCGATGATCTGCGCCGAGACCCGCACCACCACGGCCGCGACGAACCAGAACAGCTGGCCGTCGGGGTCGCTCATGGTGACGGGGCTGTTGTTGGCGTAGGCGTAGGCGTTGAGCTGCTGCGGGTTCTGCTCCTCCATGACGGGGTCGACCGACAGGAAGCGCCCGTTCTTGGGGTCGTACTCGCGGGCCCCGAGGTGGACCAGCCCGGTCGTGGAATCCTGCGTGCCTCCCACGAATCCACGCTGCCCCGGCCAGAACGCCGGTGGCGATCCCCGGTTCTCGCCGAACGGCGTCGTCCTCCGTACGGCCAGCTCACCGGTGCCGGCGTTCACCGCCGCCTGAGCGGTGCCCTGGTGGTCGTTGACCAGGAAGTAGACCTGGTTGTCCGGCGTGCGCACCGCGATGGGCTCGCCGCCGATGGTGTAGTAGCGGGTCTGCTCGACGGCGTCCTTGGCGAAGTCGAAGCGCAACTCCATGTCGTCGATGTAGAGCGTGGCGTCGGTCGTGGTCTTGCGGATCAGCCGGTCGCCCTCCGCGTTGTACACGAAGGACGTCGTCTTGCCCGCCTCCGTCACCGACTCCAGGTTGCCCTCGGCGTCCCAGACCAGGGCCTGGTCGGAGTTGCCGACCTTGCGCCTGGTGGTGTTGCCCGCGGCGTCGTACTCGAAGAGGTCCGACCCGACGGCCTGCAGCGCGTGCGGCTGCTTGCCGCCCGCGGCCGGGTAGGTGGAGGTACGGGTGGTCTCGCCCGCGCCGCCCCAGGCGTGCTTGATCTCCTTGAGCCGGTTGCCGGCGGCGTCGTACTCGTAGCTGAGCGCGTACGGGGCCACGCCGCCGATCTTGTCGGACTGCGGGCTGCCGCTAGCGCAGTCGTCGGTGGCCGTCCACGCCGAGGTCATCCGGCGCAGATGGTCGTACTTGAAGCACTGCGTGTCCTGGCCGCTCGCGCCCTTGTCGGCGATCCTGGTGATGTTGCCGACCGCGTCGTAGCTGTAGTTGAGGTCCAGGTCGGTCGCCGTGGCGCCCTCCCTGTCCACCCGCATCCTGGACATCCTGCGGGTGGCCTCGTCATGGGTGTAGGTGAGCCAGGTCTTCTTGCCTCCCGTGCTCAGCTCCTGCTGCAGGGTCTCGCCCAGCTTGGAGTAGCGGGTCGCGGTCACGTACGTGGACAGGCCGCTGACCTTGGTCGGCTGGCTGAGCTCGTCGTAGGTGTAGACGACCTGCTCCTCCGCCAGGCCGCCCGCGGCCGGGAAGCTGACGGACTGGACCTGGTCGTCGATCGTGTAGCGGGTGTTGAGCTGGTACGAGCCCGCCAGCTTGCCCTCCCGCTCGGGGATGGTGACGGTCTCGCGCAGCGTGCGGTAGTCGGAGTCGATGGCGTTGATCTCGGCCTTGTACGCCTGCCCGCCCGCGTAGCGGATGCTGGCGTTCATGTGGCCCTTGGCCAGCGCGTCGTACTGCCACTCGGCGAGGAGCGGACCGGTCGCGGAGCCGTCGCGCAGCTCCTTCTTGCGGCCCAGCGCGTCATAGACGTAGTACAACGTCTTGCCGCGCGAGTCGGTCGTGGTGACCAGCTCGTCGGCGTCGTTGTACGTCATCGTGGTGACGCCCTTGTCGGGGTCCTCCATCTTGATCTCGCGGCCGCGCATGTCGTAGTGGTGGCGCCACACGTTGCCCGCCGCGTCGGTCACCGTGGACAGGCGTCCGGCGTGGTCGTAGGTGTACTTGGTGGACTCGTACTCGCCCGTCGGGGTGGCGCCCTTGTACTGGCGCAACTCGATGAGCCGGTCCTCGGCGTCGCCGATGCGGGTCGTGGCGGTGCCTCCGGGCGGCGGCGTGATGTTGACCCGGTCGCCCTGCTGCGTGGTGCTGACCCGGTACTTCTCCTGGCCCTTCGCCTTGAGGATCTGCGCGTTGGCGTCACCGCTGCCGTCGAAGGTCACCACGACCTGGTTGGGCACGTCCGCGTCGGCCACGGCGAGCAGGTCGGTGGAGGGGGTCCCGGTGGCGAAGTAACCGGTGTTGGACTTGGTCGCCTCGCCGAGCGAGTTGTAGATGGTGTCGGTGATCGTGCGCCCGTCACGCAGCGCCGGGTCCTGCGTCTGCTCGTCGCGGGGCGCGGGCTCCTGGGTCTGGCGCTTGCGCATCAGGCCGTCGTACAGCTCGTGGCTCGCGCTGTAGGTGCCGTCCGCGTTCAGCGTCTTCGTGGTGACGAAGCTGGGACCGTCGGTGCGCATCGAGTAGACGTACTCGGTGCTGGGCGACTGATTGGCCGCCTTGCTGCGGTCGGGCTGCCACACCTTGACCAGGCGGCCGAGCGCGTCGTACTCCATGTCGATGCGGCGGTTGTTCGCGTCGATCTCGGCGTACGGCTCTCCCCAGGCCGGTTCGAGCAGGGTGCGCTCGACGTGGCCCAGCTGGTTGGTCTCCTTGATCTCGGTCGGAGGCGCGCCCGCCGTCGGGGTGTAGGTGGTGGTGGACTTGGTGCCGAGCGCGTCGGTCTCGCTGGTCTCGCGGCCGTAGGCGTCGTAGGTGTGGGTGCTCTCGACGATCGTCGCGCCGTCCCCGGAGACGGTGTTCTCGACCGTGGTCACGTCACCCTTGGTCGGCGCCTGGCCGTACGCCTTGTTGTCGTACTGGACCTTCTGGTCGGAGATGACCTCACCGGCGGCCAGCGTGGACACGGCGGTGCCGCAGCCGGCGGCGACCTTCTGGATCCGGCTCGTGTAGTCGAGCATCCAGCTGGTGTCGTTGCGGGCGTAGGTGTAGCGGGTGCACTGGTCGTCGTCGGTCGTGGCCAGGTCGCCCTTCTCCTCCACCTGGGTGAGCAGGCCCTTGGTGTCGTACTCGCGCTGCTCGCCGGTACGCCGCCACTTGCCTCCCTCCAGCGCGGTGCGGGTGACCATGGACTTGGGCTCGACCACGTAGGCGGCCTTGGTGACACCGCTCTGCGTGGACTCGGCGGTCTTGACGGACCAGGGCTCCTCGAGCGTGGCGCTCAGGATGGCCCCGCCGTCGCCGTCGTAGACGATCTCCTCGCGCTCGAAGCCCGCGAGCTGGTCGAGGTCGTCGAGCTTGACGCCCTCGGAGTCCGTGACCTGCGCGCTGCGCTTGGAGCCGTCGGCCTGCTTGTCACCGTCCATGCCGCGGAAGTAGCGGAACTCCGTCAGCGTGCGCTTGGTGTCCTGCCCGTCGCCCTGGCGCACCCGGACCCGGCCGTAGCCCCGGAACTCCGACCACGTGCGGTGCTCGGGCTTGACGAGGACGTTGTCGGCGTAGTGCCAGGCGGTCCCGTCGAGGTACTCGTAGTCGGTGACGACGTTGGGGGCGCCGCCGACGCGGTCCACTTCCGTCGTCTGCGTGACCACGTACTTGTGGAACCAGTCGGTCACCTCGGCCTCGTTCGGCGGTGACCAGCGCTGCGGGAAGCAGCGCCTGGCGTTCTTGTCGGCGACGGGCACGTCGCCGGGCTTGCAGTCGGCGGCGGAGTAGTTGACGCGCAGCTCACCGCCGGACTCGTTGTTCACAGCCTGCACGCGCCACTTGACCAGCGGGGCGCGGCCCTCGTTGGCGTCCACCCGGTTGGGCAGCTGGACGCCGATGAAGGTGACCTTGGGCAGCGTGATCGTGCCGCCCACGTGACCGCTCTGCTGGATCGACGCCAGCCACAGCGCCGGGCTCATGCCGTCGCCCGAGGCGGGGAACTGGTGCGCCAGCGTCCAGGAGTCCACCGGGGTGTACTGGCCCGAGGCGTTGATGATCTGCGTGGTGACCTTGACCAGGCGCTTGCGCGTGAAGAACGTCGGCGCCAGGCGGTCGATGCACTTCACGCCGGAGTCACAGATCTGGTCGAACGGGACGTCCGGCCAGCTGCTGGCGGTCTCCTTCTTGAGCTGGTCGGCGGCACAGGTGATGGTGCCGCTGGGCAGGCAGCGCTCGGCCACGTCGAAGACGACGCGGGCGGCGGGAGCCTTGGTGAACAGCTCGTTCTGCAGGTAGCCGTAGTCGATGCGGGTGAGGTAGCCCGCGCGGTCGTACACGGTGCCCAGCTCGGGCTTCATGTTGCGGCCGTAGTAGTTCTTCTCCTGCGCGTACCAGTACGTGGTGGCGTTGCCGTGCGTGTCCACCGCGTAGTCGAGGTTCCACCGGTACGCCTGCTGGCACCAGGCGTTGGCCGGGGTGCTGTTGTAGCAGGGCTCGCCGCTGTTGTTGCCGAACACCGGCACCGTCTGGACCGACTTCGTCTCCGGCTTGCCGGTGACCCAGCCGGGCAGGCGGTTCAGGCCGAAGGTGTACTGGTTGCCGTCGGCGCCGGTGACGCGCCAGTACTCGCCGTTGTTGTCACCGTTGGTGGCCCCGGTCAGGTACTCGATCCGGGTGCCGTCGTCGCGCTTGGGCCGCCACTGCTTGCTCGTGGCGTCCTTGACCAGCTCGACGGCCGAGTTGCCGAGCGACAGGGTGACGTTCTCCCCGTCCCAGCACAGGTCGCCGGTCTTCTTGCCGTCGACCATGCAGGACTTGTAGCGGCGCTCGATGTAGCCGCTGGGGTTCATCTCGAAGCCCTCACCGACCCAGGACGCCTGGTTGTTGGTGGAGGCGGTGCGACCGTCCACGCTCTGGGAGGAGTAGTCGATCGACAGCTCCGGCTCGTCGCCGCCCAGCGCGGGAGGGGTGCGCAGGTCATAGTCCCAGTTGAAGTCACCGGTCTGGGGCCCGACGCCCCAGCTCGCCGACGGCGCGAGCGAGGTGGCGGAGTGGTCGCCCGACTGGCCGGAGGCGGCCGCCGTCACCGCGTACAGGCCGGCCGACTCGAAGTCGGCCGTCAGCGTGCCCGCCTTCGGGTCGTTCTCCGTCTTGACCGGCTGGGGCGCGGCGCAGCCGTCCGCGCCGGTCAGAGCGCATTCCTCCAGCTTGACCACGCGGAGCCGGGCGCCGTAGTCGCCGCCGTAGGCGTAGCGGAAGCCGGAGTAGTCGATCTGCAGGCGGTTCTTCTTGCCGGACGCGGCCTTGAGGCTCGCTCCCTGGCCGGGCGATACGCGCATCGCGAGGCCGAGCAGCTTGGAGTCGAGGAGTTCGACGCGTACGGGGTCGGAGGTCTCGGCCTTGGCGGCGGCGGCGCCCTTCTGCGGGGCCAGCTTCACGGGGAAGCCGGTCGCCGCCAGGGTGCTCGCCCCGGTGCCGCCCAGCTCCGCCGCCTGGGGTTTGGGCCAGGCGACGCCTGGTGGCGCCTTCCACGCCTGTTTCTCGACGGGATCGGCCAGCGGGGGCAGGACCGGGACGCTCGTGCCCTTGACCGGCTTCTCGTTCTGCACCGAGGGGGCCGGCCGGGACGCGGCCTGCGCGGGCATGGCGTACGTGAGGGGGACGACGAGGGCGATGGAGAGCACCGCCGCGAGTCTGCGAGGCCAGGGCGACTCGGGCTTGGGCTCCAGGAAACGGTTCCAGTAAGGGTCGTGATAGTCGGGTTTGTCGGGTTCGTTAGGTCGATTCCAGCGGGATTCGGGCAGGTCTAACTCACTCGGCAGGTCCATGAACCTCTCCCAGTCGGGGGGCAGATCGGGACTTACTGGGGTGGGTGGGAACTTACTGGGCGGCCAGCTGAGCGATCTGCTCGGCGCTCAGCACGCCGTCATACGTGCGGACGTCGTCCACGGCACCTGGCCAGTAGCCGGTGAAGGCGCCCGCAGTCTTGGTCCGGCCCAGCTGCAGCTGGCCGGTGGCGTTCCACGCGCTCGCGTGGGACGTGATGGTGGTGGTCGAGAGCTGACCGTTGACGTAGATGCGCAGCTCTCCGGCCAGCGCGTCGTAGACGCCGGCGACGTGCGTCCACTCCAGCGGGTTGGGGATGGCGTCGGAGCGGGTGCGTACGAGGGCGGCGGTGTCGGTGTCGGCGGCCCTCATACCGAGGGTCCACCGCTGCTGCTCCTTGTCGAAGCCGAGCTGGAACCCGGCCGCCCGGCTGCCCGGCTGGGCCACGGCGGCGGTGTCGGCGGTGGGCAGGTAGTCGAGCTGGACCCAGGCGGCCACGGTGAAGCTCGACCTGGTGTTCACGGCGGGGCCGGTGGTCTGGGCGTAGCCGTTGACGCCGTCGAGCGCCAGCGCGCCGTCCAGCCAGCCGTCCGTCCACGAGGCGCCCCCGGCGAGCGTCGCGGCCGTGGAGCGGCCGGAGGACTCCGCGGCGGACGTGCCCGACTCCTCGTCCAGCTTCCAGTGGCCGACCAGCGTGGCGGCGCTGTTGACCAGGTCGGCGACCTCGTCGGCGAACATGGCGCGGCCGTAGACGCGGACCTCGTCCACGTCGCCCGGCCAGGACTCCGCGGCGGCGCCGTTGACCTTGCCGCGGCCGATGGTGAGCGGCCCGGTGGCGTTCCACGGCTGGGTGAAGGCGACCGTGGACTCCTGTTTGCCGTTGACGTAGAGCGAGATCTGGCCTGCGGCGGAGTCGTAGACGCCGGCCAGGTGGGTCCACTCGTTGAGCCTCGGGGCGGCGGCCGACAGGGCCTTGGCCGTCGTGGCGCCGTCGGCGTCGGAGCCCGCGCGGACCAGGGCCCAGCGGTCGTCGGGCTTCGAGTACTGGAGCGCGAAGCCGCCGGTCCTGGAGCCTTCCTGGGTGACGACCGTGGCGGTGGCGGCGTTGCCGGTCAGGCGGGCCCAGGCGGTGACGGTGAAGTTGCGGCTGGTGTCGGCGATCGGGCCGGAGGTCTGCGCGTACGTGTTGGCCAGGCGCAGCCCCATGCCCGTCTTCCCGGTCGTCCACGTGGCGCCGTACAGCGTCGCCGGGTGGGCGTTCGCGGCGTCGGCGGCCACGGTGCCCTGGCCCTCGTCCAGGGCCCAGTGGCCGCTGGGCGCGCGGCCCGAGTTGACGTTGAAGACGTACGTGCGGATCGGGCCGAGCTGGCCCGCGCGGTCCTTGCTACGCACCGACAGCACGTTGGGGCCGTCGTGGCGCGGGGTGAGCGCGATCGTCGCCGTGCCGTCCGCGGCGGGCGCGACCTCGGACTTGGGCGTGGTGTCCAGCCCGTAGACGTACGCGGCCACGTCGGTGACGCCGTTGGGCTCGAACTTGAACGTGCCCGCCAGGCCGACGCCGTCATTCCAGGTGTCCTCGGAGTACTCGGGCGAGGTCACGACCGGCTCCCTGCCGGGGGCGGTGGCGTCCACGGTGGCCTCGCACCAGGGGCTCCAGGCGCTGTTGGCCCTGCCGTCCTCGGCCCGGACGCGCCAGCGGATCAGCGCGCCGTCCGCGTACAGGTTGACGGGGATCGTCGCGTAGTAGGCGGAGCCGGACGAACCCGTCGCGGTGACGTACTCGCCGGTCTTCGTCCCGGCGGCGTTGTACCACTCGAAGCGGCCCTTGACCGAGTTGTCGGCGTCCTTGAGCTTGGCCCACAGCTTGGGCGTGGCCGTGCTGATGACCGGCCGCCCGTCACCGGAGACGCAGGGGCCGCCCGGGTCCGACCAGGCGTCGGCGGCCACGGGGTCGGTCGGGATCGAGTTGTACTCGATGACGGCGACCGGGTTGTTCTTGAACTTCTTCCAGGCCCAGACGTCGGTCTCGCTGGTGGCATAGAGACCGATGGTCATGGTGTTCCACTTCTTGGCGGCGGCGTCGGCGGCCCACGACGTGACGTCGAACTCCACACCGCCGGGCGCGCAGGTCCCCGTGCCATAGCCCTTGGCCACGTTCACCGTGGAGAGCAACTTGGTCTTCGCCGGCGGGTTCTTCCAGGTGGTGCTCTTGCTGATCGCGCCGGTCCCCCAGGCCTCCACCTTGCGGGCGCTGCACGAGTACGACCACGTCTCATAGGTGCGCAGCGTCGCCTTGATGATCTGCTTGCCGTGAATCGTGGCGCCGGTGGCCATCTGGAAGAACGAGCGGTTCGTCTGGGTGGAGCTGATGTGGCCGACGCGGGCGATGTCGCTGGCGTTGAGGTAGTTCGAGTTGGGCCAGTTGCTCCAGACCGCCGTCCACGAGCCGCGGGCGGCCGAGAAGTACGGGTCCAGATAGACGGGGAACTTGGTCTTCGGATCTGCCAGCATCTTGCTGTCCGGCCTCAGCCGCAGTTGCCTGCCCGCCAGTTCCACGCCCATCGCGGCCTCGCGGGCCTCCGGGGAACGGCCTTCCCTGAGCGCCTTCGGGCCGGAGATGCCCTCGGAATCCCACATCTTCGGCGTGGGCGCGATGAAGATCGTCCCTCCGCTCTCGTCGACGGCCTCCAGGTTGCCCGCCTTGTCCGTCTTCACCGACAGGCCGGTGACCGAGAGGGGGTAGGCGAGCTCGGTCAGGCCCGCCGCGGCGGCCCGGGACTTGACCACCAGCACGTGGGAGAAGCCGTCCACGTCCGCGGTGACCTGGAGGTCCACGCCCGGCATGACCTCGGGGTAGGTGGCGGTGTCGCCGTTCAGCGTGGGCCTGGGCAGCGTGCCCTGCCAGCCCAGCTCCAGCGTCTTGGCGCCGCGCGCCATGCGGGCGAGCGGCCCGGAGCCGCCGCCGGAGAACGTCAGGTCGGCCGCCGTGGCGACCGTCTCGACCGCGCCGTCCGGGCGCAGGCGGAGCGTGGTGTCCACCGGGACCCAGCCGCCGGACTTGCGTACGCGCACCGGGCGGACGTGCTGCTCCAGGGTGAACGTGCCGTCGGGCTTGGCCCAGACCTGGCGGGTCTCGCTGCGCTGTGTTTCCACCTCGACGGGCTTGCCGGTGCTGCGGGCGAGGGCGAGCGCGGAGTCCTCGGGTGGTTGGACGGTCTTCGGTGGTTCCACTGTCTTCGCCGCGACGGCGGGCACCGGATCAGGCACCGCCAAGATCGTGAAAGCTAACGCCGCCGCAACCAACCCACGAACTGCCCGCATACGTCCTCACCCATGGTGAGCAGGGGTTACGCGCGGGAAGGCGGACCCGCCCGGCGTCTCCACGATCTTCGGTTGACGATCGGATTTTCACTCTGCCCCCACGAGAGGTCTAGAGTTTTGCTCATTCTGCTCAAATTTCCTTCACAACCCTGATTTGTCCGGAAATTTCCGTCATGGCGGATCAGGCGTCCGTGGGCAGCGGCCACGCGGCCGGGTTGACCCGCTTGACGATCTCGTTCAGGACGATGCGGACGTACGGCTCCCCCACCCACAGGTGCTTGGCCCCGTCCACCCCGATGACCTCGGCCTGCGGCACCCGCGCGAACCTCGCGCGGGCCTCCTCGGGCCGCAGGTAGTCGTCGAACTCGGGCACCAGCACCACCAGCGGCCGGCCGAACCGCGCCCAGGCGTCCAGGTCGTGGTCGGTGGCCCGGTGCAGCGGCGGCGAGAGCAGGATCGCGCCCTCCACCAGCGGGTCGTGCGCCCACTTCAGCGTCAGCTCCGTGCCGAACGACCAGCCGACCACCCACACCTGGGGCAGGTCGTGGTACTCGGCGTACTCCAGCGCCGCCGCCACGTCGAACCGCTCGCCCTCTCCCCCGTCGAACGTCCCCTCCGAGGTGCCGCGCTCGGAGGAGGTGCCCCGGGTGTTGAAGCGCAGCACGGCCAGGTCGGCGAGGGCGGGCAGCCGGTTGGCGGCCTTCTTGTAGACGTGGCTGTCCATGAACCCGCCGTGGGTGGGCAGCGGGTGCAGCGTCACCAGCGTCGCGACGGGGGGACGGTCGAGGGGCAGGGCCAGCTCGCCGACCAGGGTCAGGCCGTCGCCCGTCTCCAGCTCGATCGGCTCGCGCCGGGCGGGCAGCACGGTGGCCGCGCGAATCTCCACTTCGGGGGTTCCCTTCAATAACGGGTGCGGCCGGGGCCGCGGTCGAGTCTCTTGCGCCAGCAGGCGGTGTGCCAGTGGCGGCGCTCCTCGTCGCCTCCCGGCCAGTTGGGCCAGGCGACGAGGTGCGACTGGCCGCTGCGGATCTCCTGGTCGCAGCCCGGACATCGGTAGTCCTTGGTCGAGGAGGCGCCGGTGAGCATGCGTACCTTCCACTCGCCGTCGGGCCATTCCTCCACCTTGTCCAGCCCGGTCGGGAAGCCGAAGGGACGGGAGGACTCCCTGCGGCGGGCACGGCGGGGGCTCATGGACGCGGGAATCGGCTGACGCCGGCGGTGACGAGCTGGTCGAGCAGGAGGGCGGGTGCGAAGGCGGGCTCGCGGTATTCGGCGTAGAGGGCTCTCAGCCCGTCACGGACCTTCGCCAGGCCCAGCGACTCCAGCATCTCGAACGGCCCGGCGGGATAGCCGCAGCCCAGGCGCATCGCCGCGTCGATGTCCTCGATCAAGGCGTACCCGGAGTCGTACATCCGCACGGCGTCGTTGAGGTAGGGGAAGAGCAGGGCGTCGACCACGAACCCCGCCCGGTCCTTGCACGGCACCGGCGTCAGCCCGGCGATCTTCACCAGGTCCCTGGCGGCGCTCGCGGCCTCCTCCGAGGTCAGCACCGTGGAGGCGAGCTCGGCCACCTGGTCGCCGACGAGGTGCACGCCGACCATCCTGGCGGGGTCGGGGAGGCGTACGGCGTGCTCGATCACGGGGCGGTCGGCCAGATGCAGCACGACGTCGGGATCCTCGGACTCCTTGAACCCGGCCGCCCGCAGCCGCTCCACCAGCCCGTCGCCGTCGTCCCCTGCCACGCCGAACGTGCCCAGCCGCGACTTCGCCGGCGTCTCCCGCGGCGGGTCGCCGTAGAAGCCCCGGCCGGACTTGCGGCCCAGCAGCCCGGCCGTGACCAGCTCGCGCAGCAGCGGCGCGGGCGCGTGCCGCCGGTCGCGCGTCTCGTCGAACAGCACCCCCATCACCTCGTACGCGGTGTCGAGCCCGATCAGGTCGAGCAGCGTGAACGGGCCCATCGGCAGCCCCACGCCCAGCTTCATCGCGGCGTCGATGTCGTCGCGCCCGGCCACGCCCAGCTCCATGAGCGCGGCGGCCTGGTTGAGGTAGGGCAGGAGCAGCCGGTTGACCACGAACCCGGCCCGGTCGCCCACCGCCACCGCCGTCTTGCCCAGCCTGCCCGCCAGCGCCGCGATGTCCGCCACCACGCCGGGCGCGGTCACCACCGTCCCCACGACCTCGACCAGCTTCATCACCGGCGCCGGGTTGAAGAAGTGCATGCCCACGACCTGACCCGGGCGGCCGGTGGCGGCGGCGATGGCGGTGACGGACAGGGAGGAGGAGTTGGTGGCCAGGACGGTCTCGGGCTCGCAGATCCGGTCGAGGTCCTTGAACAGCGCGATCTTGTAGTCGAGGATCTCGGGGATCGCCTCCACCACCAGATCGACGTCCCGCAGGTCCTCGCGCGAGGTGGTCAGCGTGACGCGGCCGAGGATCTCGTCGCGCTGCCCGGGCTCCAGCTTGCCCTTGTCGACGGCCTTGCCGGTGGAACGCTCGAGATGCCCGCGGCCCCTGGCCAGCGCCTCGGCGTCGGCCTCGACCCCGATCACGCGCAGGCCGGCCCGCGCGAACACCTCGGCGATCCCGGCTCCCATCGTGCCGAGCCCGACCACACCCACCCGTTCGAACGCCATGCGTCCAGTTTTCCAGAGCCGCTAAGGTGGGGCGTCATGCGGCTGGTCATCGCGCGATGCAGCGTGGATTACATCGGACGGCTCACGGCGCACCTCCCCATGGCGCCCCGGCTCGTATTGATCAAGGCGGACGGGAGCGTGAGCATCCACGCCGACGACCGCGCCTTCAAGCCGCTCAACTGGATGAACCCGCCGTGCAAGCTCAAGGAGGACGACGGCACCTGGACCGTCACCCACGGCAAGACCGGCGAGAAGCTGGTGCTGACGATGGAGGAGATCCTCCACGACTCCAGCCACGAGCTGGGCGTCGATCCCGGGCTGATCAAGGACGGCGTGGAGGCCCACCTGCAGGAGCTGCTCGCGGAGCACATCACGACGCTGGGGGACGGCTACTCGCTGATCCGGCGCGAGTACATGACGGCGATCGGGCCGGTGGACATCCTGTGCCGGGACGCCCTGGGGGCGACCGTGGCGGTGGAGATCAAGCGGCGGGGGGAGATCGACGGCGTCGAGCAGCTCACCCGCTATCTGGAGCTGCTCAACCGCGACCCGCTGCTGGCACCCGTACGCGGCGTCTTCGCGGCGCAGGAGATCAAGCCGCAGGCGCGCGTGCTCGCCACCGACCGCGGCATCGACTGCGTCACCCTCGACTACGACGCGCTGCGCGGCATCGAGCCGGAGAATCCGACCCTTTTCTAGCGCCGGACTCGGCCATGGAGCGAGCCGGGCGCGCCGCCTCGGGCCTCGGCAGTCCGTGGGAGGGTCCGAGGGCGGGCCGTCCTTCAGGCGGTGAGCTTGTGGAGGACATCGGCGATTTCCTGGGGATCGGGCTGGGCGGCCATCTCGGCGGCGACGGCCGAGGCGGCGAGGCCGTAGCGGGGGTCGGAGAGGAGCTCGCGGCAGCGGTCCGCCACCGCCTCCGGCCTGAGCTCATCCGGCAGCAGGCTCAGCCCCGCGCCCGCCCTGACGACCGCGTCAGCGTTGTCGAACTGGTCGTCGAACTGCGGCAGGACGAGCTGCGGGCAGCCGGCGGCGAGCGCCGTGAGGTTGCTGCCCTGCCCGCCGTGGTTGATCGCGACCGCGCAGCCGGGCAGCACGTGGGCCAGCGGCATCCGCCCGGCGGCCAGGACGGCCGGGGGAAGCGGCGGCCAGCCGGCCACGATCGCGTCGTCCACCGCCACCAGCAGCTCCACGTCCAGCTCGGCCAGCCGCTCCAGCATCGGCAGCACGAGCTCGCGCACGCCGCGCGGGCCGAGCCGGGGAATGAGCGTCCCCATCGTGACGCAGATCCGCGGCCTGCGCCCCTGCTCGAACGCCCACGCCGGCACGTGCGCGTCCCCGTTGTACGGGATGTGACGCAGGCTCTGGTGCCCGGCGGCGTGCGGCAGCCGCAGGCTCGGCGGCCAGGGGTTCAGCACCTCGTCCGGCTCGGGGAGGGCGGCCAGGCCGGCCGCCGCGAGCTCCTCGCGCAGCGCCTCCGCCGCGCCTGCCCGATACGCGTCCAGCGGCGCCACGCCCCACTGGTACTCGACGAGCGGCACCCCGTGCGCCGCCGCCGCGACGGGACCGGCGAACTCCGCCCGCTCGCTCACCACGAGGTCCGGCCGCCAGGCCGCCACCAGCGCCCGCATGCCGGGCAGACCGCTGGCCGCGAGCCGCCCGAAGCGCCGCCCGTGCCCGCACGCACCCTCCTCGCCCCGCGGAATGCCGCCGGCGTCCGGGGCTCCGGCGCCCCGCTCCTCGGCCGCCAGCGTCACGAAGTCGGCGGCCGGGCCACAGGTGGCGACCGGAAGGCCGGAGCGGCAGACGGTGGGCACGAAGTTCTCGGCGGCGGCCACCAGGACCTCGTGGCCGAGCGACCGCAGCGACCAGGCCAGCGGGACCAGCGGGAAGAAGTGCCCCGGCAGGGCGACGGTCGTGAACAGGATGCGCATCGGTCTCCCCGTTGGACAGTACGTGGCCGACCCCCGGGCAGTCGGGCGACGGCCCGGCCGCCGCGGGCCTCGGCCAGCGTAGGGGCGGCCAGGCCGCGCGGCGACCGAAACCCGTGCTAGTAAGCGTTGGCTTACCGGACTATCGTGACGTCATGACGACGCTCACGTTCGACTCGCTCAACCCGGCGACCGGCGAGGTCGTCGGCACCCATCCCAAACAGGGCCCCGACGCCGTGCACGAGGCCGTGGGCCGCGCGGCGGAGGCGGCGGCCTGGTGGGCCGGGCTCGGCCACGCCGCGCGCAGGCAGCGGCTGCTCGACTACAAGGCCGTCCTCACCCGGCACCTGAGAGAGCTGGCCAGGCTCGTGCACGAGGAGACGGGCAAGCCGGTGGGCGACGCGACGCTGGAGATCGTGCTGGCGGTCACCCACCTCGACTGGGCCGCCCGCAACGCCCGCAAGGTGCTGGGCCGCCGCCGGGTCAGCACCGGCATGATCGGCCTCAACCTGGCCGCCACGCTCGAATACCTCCCTCTCGGCGTGGTCGGGGTGATCGGCCCGTGGAACTACCCGGTCTTCACCCCCATGGGCTCCATCGCCTACGCCCTCGCCGCCGGCAACGCCGTGGTGTTCAAGCCCAGCGAGCTCACCCCGGGCATCGGCGTGCGGCTGGCCGAGCTGTTCGCGGAGTCGGTGCCCGAGCATCCCGTGTTCCAGACCGTGACCGGACTGGGCGAGACCGGGGCGGCGCTGGCCGCCGATCCGAGGGTCGGCAAGGTGGCCTTCACCGGCTCGACCGCCACCGCCAAGCGGGTCATGGCGGCCTGCGCCGAGAACCTGACGCCCATTGTGGCCGAGTGCGGCGGCAAGGACGCGTTCATCGTGGACGCCGACGCCGACCTCGCCAGGGCGGCCGACGCGTGCCTGTGGGGCGCGATGTCCAACGCCGGCCAGACCTGCGTGGGCGTCGAACGCGTCTACGTCGTCGACGCGGCCTATGAAAGTTTCATGCGCGAGCTGTCCGACCGGGTGACAAAGGTGAAAGCCGGCGAGGACTACGGCCCGATCACGATGCCAAGCCAGGTGGACATCATCAAGCGCCACATCGACGACGCCACCAAGTCCGGAAAAATCGTGACCGGCGGCCCCGGCTCCGTCCGCGCCCCCTACGTGGAGCCCGTGATCGTCGAGGACGTGCCGGAGGACTCCCCTGCGGTGCGCGAGGAGACGTTCGGCCCGACGATCACCGTCCGCCGCACCCGCGACGCCCAGGAGGCCCTGGAACTGGCCAACGCCTCCGCGTACGGCCTGGGTGGGACGGTTTTCTCCCGGAACACGCGCAGGGCGATGGAGCTCGCCCGCAGGATGCGTACCGGGATGACCGCCATCAATTCGGTCATCTCGTTTGCCGGAGTTCCTGCGCTGCCCTTCGGCGGAGTGGGAGACTCGGGGTTCGGACGGATCCACGGGGCCGACGGTCTACGCGAGTTCGCCCGGCCCAAAGCGATCTCCCGCCAGCGCTTCGCGATGCCGGGGATGAACCTGACCTCGTTCACCCGAGGGCCCTCTGAGCTTGAGCGGCTGATCAGGCTCGTGACCCTCTTGCATGGGCGACGTAAAAGATAATCTTCTTACCCTTTCCCAAAACGGATCATCCGTCCATAATTGTGTGCTCTGGGGGCCACGATCATGTTGGACGGGTGGAATGTGAACCGGTCTTACCGGGGAATGTCGGCTGAGCAAAGGCTGGCAGACAGACGCGAGCGGCTGATGACGGCCGCCTACACGCTATACGCGAAGCCAGGGTTCACGGCGACGACCATCGAAAGGCTGTGCTCGGAGGCGCGGATCTCCAACCGCGCCTTCTACGAATGTTTCGGTGGGCGCGAGGAACTCCTCCAAGCGCTGCACGAGCGCTGCGTGGAAGAAAGCCTGGCCGTGGTGGCCAAAGCGGTCCAGGAGGCGCCGAAGACACTTGACGATCGAGTCAAGGCGGGGATTCGCGCCTATATCGAGTTCACGACGGCGGACTGGCGGCGGGCCCGTATCATGCACGTTGAGGTTCGCCGATCAGGAGATGTCCTGACACTGTCCCGTCAACGCGCGGTGGACGCGTTCGCACGGCTGGTCGAGGAGGCATCAGCCGATTTCCCCCACGCCGCGGGGCTCAATCGGCGGTTGGTGGCACTGGGAGTAATTGGAGCGCTACAAGAGTTACTCATCGAGTGGCTGCACTCGGACGAACAGCCGCCGATCGACGAACTCGCCGACGTGGCCGTGCACATCTTCATCCGCAGCCTCGGCACGCCGTGACCATTCGCCGGCCATTCACAATGGACGGCCCGTAATCACCATTTCGTATCACTCAAAAAGAGCGGGCAACGGCTGATCGTCGCCCGCTCTCGATATGTCACATCAGGCCACCGCGGCCGCGGGAACTTCCATGTGCAGCACCCGATTCAGCCGGGTCACCGCCAGTATCCGCATGATCCGCGGGGGCACCCCCCGAAGAACGAGGCGGCGCTGCACGCTCAGCGCGCGCCGATGCGAGCCCACCAGCACTCCGAGGCCGGTCGCGTCGATCATCTCCAGCTGGGAGAGATCCAGGATCAGGTCGCCTTCACCGGAATCGAGAGCCTCGTGCAGGTGCTCCCGCACGCCGGCCGACGTGCCGGCGTCGAGCCTGGCGCCGATCCGCACCACCTGGGCACTCGGATTGCCCCGGACGCGCATGCCACCTCCTCAATCACACACGGTGTAGTCACCTCCGCACACACGGCGTTCGACGAGGTGAACCCGTGTTCGTCCCCTACCCACTCAGCGGAAGTGACACGACTGCGTTCAGGATGAACTCTCCGTCCTCCGTCGGATGGGCGCTCAGCTTGCCGCCCACGGCGGCCAGGCGCTCCCCCATGCCCGTCAGCCCGCTCCCGAGGTCGGCGGCCCGCCGCCGCTGCACCCCGTCGTTGCGGACGCTCAGCTCCGCCTCCTGCGCCGTGAAGCGGATCGAGATGTCGCAGAACGTCGCGGTGCTGTGCTTGAGCACGTTGGTCACCGCCTCGCGAACCGCGTAGGCGAACACCGGCGCCACTCCGGCGGGCAGCTCCCGGTAGGGCAGATGAACCTCGCAGCGGACCCCGGCCGCCTCGAGCACGCTTTTCACGCTGTTCAGCTCGGCGGCCAGGTCAAGCTCGCGGTAGCCCCGTACGGCCTGCCGCAGCTCTCTGAGCGCCTTCCTGGTCAGCGCGTTGACCTCGGCCATCTCGTCCTTGGCCGCGCCGGCGTCGACGTCCGACAGCCGTACGGCCAGCTCGGTCTTGACGGCGATGGCGGACAGCTGGTGGCCGACCAGATCGTGCAGGTCCCTGGCGAAGCGCAGCCGCTCCTCGGCCAGGGCCAGCCGCGTGTGCGCCTCGCGACCCTCATGAGCCTGTACGGCGAGCGACCAGATCCACATCCACATCCGGTTGGACGGCGGCATGATCGCGCACCAGATGGCGTACGAGATCATGTAGAAGACCAGCGCCTGACCGACGCTCAGGTCCGAACCCATGACGGCCGCCCCGAGCGCCGCGACCGTCACGCCGATCCCGACGCCCGCCGCCCACGTGGCGACGGCCAGCAGGTAGACCGTGCGCCTGGAGACCTGGAGCGTGGCCAGGCCCAGCCAGCAGACGAGCACGAACCCCCAGCCGAACGGCTCGCCCCCGCCCAGCACCGCCGCGACCACCGCGAAGACCCCCGCCAGCACCACCTCCCGGGTGCGGTAGCGGCGGTCCAGCGCCGCGCTGATGATGCGCGGGCAGAGCCAGGTGAAAGAGATCAGGGCGATCACGGCGGGCACGGCACGCCACCACTGGAGCCTCCCCTCCCCGAAGGCGACCACCGACGTCATGATGACCAGCAGCCACACCGCGACGAAGTTCGAGAGGAGCACTTTCCAGGTGAGGCGCCGCGCCCGCTTGATCGCGTCCATCTAGCCCGCGCGCAGCACGTCGCCGAGCTTGAGCCGGGCCCCCGTCCGGAGCACGGCCCGCTCGTAGATCTTGGCGCCGAAGCCCAGGACCGCGACCACGGCCAGCGCCATGGCCGCCATCGACAGCCCGGCCTGCCACATCGGCACCTCGCTCGCCGCCATCCGCACCGGCATGATCATGGAGGAGAACGGCGGAACGTACGACAGGACCGTGGCCAGCGTACCCGTCGGGTCCTTGGTGGCGTAGAAGGCCACGAAGTACGTGACCATGATGACCATGGTGAGCGGCGTCATCACGCTGCTCACCTCCTCCTGGCGCGAGACCAGCGAGGCGAGAGCGGCGGCCAGCGTGGCGAAGAAGGCGTACCCGAGCACGAACCACACCAGCACGCCCGCCGCCAGCCCCGGGATCCCGGGCGGGAAGTCGGAGGCAATCCCGGAGGCCGCGGAGGCGGCCAGGCCGACGGCCAGGATCGTGACCAGGTTGATCAGGCCGAGCACGCCCAGCCCGATGATCTTGCCGCCGAGCAGCTGCCACGGCCGGATCGTGGAGAGCAGGATCTCCACGATCCTGCTGCCCTTCTCCTCCACCACGCCCATGGCCACCATCATGACCTGACCCATGAGCAGCATGAAGAGCACGAGGACGAGGACCACGGCGATCCCGGCGCGGGCGGCCTCGTAGCGGGTGTCGGCGCCCACGGACTCCATCTTCAGCGGCGGGATCGACACGCCCGCGGCGCCGAGCTTCACCTCGCGGTTCACGCTCTGCAGGAGCACGCCGAGCTCGCTGTCGATCTCGCCGTCCGTGAGCACCCGGGTCCCGTCGACCAGCACCGCGTCCACGTCCCCGTCGAGCACGGCCTGCTTGGCGGCGGCCTCGTCGGGGAAGCTGCGCCACTCGACCTCCGCGTCCGGCGCGGCGGCCTTCAGCGGCAGCTGCTGGGAGTTGACGGTGCCGAGCGTGTACGAGTCCGGCCCGCCGAGGATCTTGGGTGCGAAGGTCACCGCCGCCACCAGCACGGCCGTGATGACCAGGCCGATCGCGAACGCCTTGGTCCGCACCTGCGTGGTGATCTCCCGCCGGGCGACCAGCATCAGTCCGTTCACGCCACGGCCTCCTTGAAGATCTCGGTGAGGGTCGGCTGCTCGACCCCGAAGTGCTCGACGTGCCCCGCCTTCATCGCGCGGCGCAGGATCTCCTGGTCGTCGCCGTCCGTGGTGTGCAGGACGTGACGGTCGCCGTTCACGGTGACGGTGCCCGGCAGGCCGTCCGCCCAGCCGGGGGACGGATCGCGGACGACCACCCGCAGCGTGTCGCCCTCGGCGGCCCGCAGGTCGGACACCGTGCCCGTGGCCACCATGCGGCCGCCCGAGACGATGCCCACCGAGTCGCACAGCCGCTCGACCAGCTCGAGCTGGTGGCTGGAGAAGATCACCGGCACCCCGCCCCGGCAGCGCTCCTGCAGCGCCGTGGCCAGCGCGTCCACCGCGATCGGGTCGAGCCCGGAGAACGGCTCGTCCAGCACCAGCACCTCGGGGTCGTGCACCAGCGCCACCGCGAGCTGCACGCGCTGCTGGTTGCCCAGCGAGAGCGCCTGGACCGCGTCGCCCCTGCGCTCGGTGAGCCCGAGCCGCTCCAGCAGGTCGTCGGTGGCCTTCTTCGCGGCCGCCACGCTCAGACCGTGCAGGCGGCCGAAATACTCGATCTGCTCGGCGACCCGCATCTTCTGGTAAAGCCCCCGCTCCTCCGGCATGTAGCCGAAGCGCCGCCGGTCGTCGTAGCCGAGCGGCCTGCCCTCCCAGCTCACCGAGCCCGAGTCGGCCTGAAGCACGCCCATCACGATGCGCATGGTCGTCGTCTTGCCGGCGCCGTTCGCGCCCACGAAGCCGAACATCTCGCCAGGCCGTACGGCGAAGCTGATGCCGTCCAGGGCGACCTTCCCGCCGGGGGCCTCGGGGCCGCCCGCGAAGCGCTTGCGCAGCTCGCTGATCTCGAGCATCAGGTCATCTCCTTCGTCATGGGTAAATCGTGGCTTTGAAGACGTTCGCCCTGCTAGTCGCCGAAATCACGGGCCCAACATGGATCCTGCGTCCCTCGCCGATGACATTTGTCATTAACCTGATGCCATGACGCGCGCCGACAAGGACAAACCGGTCGTTCTCTCCCGCATCTACACCCGGGCCGGCGACGACGGCACCACCGCGCTGAGCGACATGAGCCGGGCGTCCAAGACCGATCCGCGGCTGGCCGCCTACGCCGACGTGGAGGAGGCCAACGCCCACCTGGGGCTCGCGCTCTCGTTCGGCACGCTGCCCGCGGAGCTCGTCGAGGTGCTCGCCCGCGTCCAGAACGAGCTGTTCGACGTGGGGGCGGACCTGGCCACGCCGGTGGTGGAGGATCCGGAGTTCCCGCCGCTGCGGGTGGAGCAGTCGTACATCGACTGGCTGGAAGAGCAGTGCGACCGGTTCAACGCCGACCTCAAGCCCCTGCGCAGCTTCGTGCTGCCCGGCGGCGACCCCGCGACGGCCGCGCTTCACGTGGCCAGGGTCACCGTCCGCAGGGCGGAGCGCTCGACGTGGGCGGCCCTGCAGGCGCACGACGACACGAACGCGCTGACCGCGAAATACCTCAACCGCCTGTCGGACCTGCTCTTCATCGCCTGCCGGGTCGCCCACGCGGGCGAGGAGATCCTCTGGAAGCCCGGCGGCACCCGCTGAGGCCCTGCGACACCGGGCCGCCCGCCCTCGATCAGGGCCAGGCGACGTCCAGACAGCAGGGCTAGGCGACGTCCAGATAGGCGCTGGGCGGCGCGGACTCCAGCCATGCGAGGAAGCCCGTCATCGCGTCGGCGCTCATCGCGAGCGAGATCCCGCGCGTGGTGCCACCGCAGTCGACCGCGAAAAGCCCGCCGTCGATCTCACGGCGGGCGGAAATGACGAGGCCGCGCCTCGCGATCGCGTGGCGCGGCCTCAGTCGCACACCCAGAAGCGGGATCCAGTGGAGCTCCCCGTCGGCGTAGCGGGCTACCCCACTCTGCCAGCCCCTGTCGCCCACCCGTAGCCGACAGGCCACACTGCCCCTGGAACGGGCCAGAGTGACCCCGCGCAGGACGATGAGGGCGGCAAACAATACGAGAATCAGAACCATCGTAACCATGCCGCCCCCAAAGCCTGGATCTATTAAACCTCTTCGCCCGCCGCGCGAAGCCGGGCCCTGGCACGCTTGGCCTCGATCGCCGCGTCGGCGTCTTCCTGGTTGGCCTCGATCGAGGCCTGGGCCCGGTCGAGAGCGTCACGGGCAGCCGCGACGTCGACCTCGGAACCGAGCTCGGCCACCTCGGCGAGCACCGACACCTCATCGTCGGCCACGGAGATGAAACCGCCGTGCACGGCCGCCACGAGGTCGCCTTCGCCCTCCCGCTTGACGCGAAGCACGCCGCCCTCGACGAGGACGCCGAGCACAGGTGCGTGTTGCGGCATAATACCGATCTCGCCGTCCACGGTCTTGGCAATCACCATGTCGGCCTCGCCCGACCAGATCTCACGCTCGGGTGAGACAACCCCTACGCGTAGCTTCGCCACTTGTGTAGGTTCCTTTCCGATCTGGTGGTGGTGCCCCGTTCATACCCCAAAGCACCACCGTAGGTGCAGCGGGCCGCCGAAGACGACCCGCTGCAGGGCGATTAACTACGCTCGAGTTCCTTGGCCTTGGCCACGGCCTGCTCGATGCCACCGACCATGAAGAACGCCTGCTCGGGCAGGTGGTCGTACTCACCCGCGCACAGGCCCTTGAAGGAGGCGATGGTCTCGTCCAGCGGAACGGTCTCGCCCGGCTGGCCGGTGAAGGCCTCGGCCGCGTACATCGGGTGCGACAGGAAGCGCTCGATGCGGCGGGCCCGCTGGACGGTGACCTTGTCCTCCTCGGACAGCTCGTCGATACCGAGGATCGCGATGATGTCCTGGAGCTCGCGGTACTTCTGCAGGATCCGCTTGGTCTCCTGGGCCACCCGGTAGTGCTCCTCGCCCACGATCTGCGGGTCGAGGATCCGGGAGGTGGAGTCGAGCGGGTCCACCGCGGGGTAGATGCCCTTCTCCGAGATCGGCCGCGAGAGAACGGTCTGCGCGTCGAGGTGCGCGAACGCGTTGTGCGGGGCCGGGTCGGTGATGTCGTCCGCGGGCACGTAGATCGCCTGCATGGAGGTGATCGAGTGACCGCGCGTCGAGGTGATGCGCTCCTGGAGCACACCCATCTCGTCGGCCAGCGTGGGCTGGTAACCCACGGCGGACGGCATACGGCCGAGCAGCGTGGAGACCTCGGAACCGGCCTGCGTGAAGCGGAAGATGTTGTCGATGAAGAGCAGCACGTCCTGCTTCTGCACGTCGCGGAAGTACTCCGCCATGGTCAGCGCCGACAGGGCGACCCGCAGACGGGTGCCCGGCGGCTCGTCCATCTGACCGAAGACGAGCGCGGTGTCCTTGAGGACGTCCGCCTCCTCCATCTCCAGCCAGAGGTCGTTGCCCTCACGGGTGCGCTCGCCGACACCGGCGAAGCACGAGGTGCCACCGAAGTTACGGGCGACGCGGCGGATCATCTCCTGGATGAGGACGGTCTTGCCCACACCCGCGCCGCCGAACAGGCCGATCTTCCCACCCTGCACGTACGGGGTGAGCAGGTCGATGACCTTGATGCCCGTGACGAGCAGCTCCGTGCGCGACTCGAGCTGGTCGAACGCCGGGGACGGCCGGTGGATGCCCCACCGCTCGTTGATCTTGAGCGACGAGGTGGGCACGTCGAGCGTCTCGCCCAGCGCGTTCCACACGTGGCCCTTGACGACGTCGCCCACCGGCACCGAGATCGGGGCGCCGGTGTCCTGAACCGCCTGGCCGCGGACCAGGCCGTCGGTGGGCTGCATCGAGATGGTCCGGACCAGGTTGTCACCCAGGTGCTGGGCGACCTCCAGGGTCAGGGTCTTGGTCTCCTCGCCGAGGGTCACCTCGACCTTGAGCGCGTTATAGATGTCGGGCATCGCCTCGACGGGGAACTCCACGTCGACGACGGCGCCGGTGACACGTGCCACGCGGCCTGTGCCGGCCGCCGCGGCCTCTACAGTTTCAACAGCCTCTGCAGTCATTTCACTCTTTCCCCGCTGCGGCGTCAGCGAGCGCGTTGGCGCCACCGACGATCTCGCTGATTTCCTGGGTGATCTCGGCCTGGCGAGCCTGGTTCATCTGCTGGGTGAGCACCCGCATCAGCTCGTTGGCGTTGTCGGTCGCGGACTTCATCGCGCGCCGCCGCGCGGCCTCCTCGGAGGCCGCAGACTGCAGCAGCGCCGTGAAGATGCGCGACTCCACGTAACGCGGCAGGAGCGACTCCAGCACGTCGGCAGCGGTCGGCTCGAACTCGAAGTACGGCGGGATCGCGGTCGACTCCGTCGCCTCGGTCTCCTCGACCTCCAGCGGCAGAATGCGCTTGACCACGACGTTCTGGGTCAGCATCGAGACGAACTCGGTCGAGACGATGTGGATCTCGTCGATCCCGTTCTCGTCCTTGAACGAGTCGATCAGCGTCTGCGCGATCTCCTTGGCGTCGGCGTAGGCCGGGTTCCTGGAGAAGGCGACCCACTGCCCGCCCATGTCGCGGCCGCGGAAGGAGTGCCAGGTGACACCCTTGCGCCCGGTGACGAACGGGACCACGGTCAGACCGCGGGTCTCCAGCAGCCCGCGCAGGGCCTCGGCCTCGCGCAGCACGTTGGCGTTGAAGCCGCCGCAGAACCCGCTGTCGCTGGTGACGATGAGGACGCCCGCCTTGGTGGGGTTCTCCTTCGCCACGGTCAGCGGATGGTCGACGCTCGCCGCGTTGCTGACGACGCCGGTGACGGCGCGAGTGATCTCACGCTCGTACGGCAGCGCCGCCTGCATCCGCAGCTGCGCCTTCACGATCCGCGAGGAGGCGATGAGCTCCTGGGCACGCGTGATCTTCGCGGTCGACTTGACCGAGCTGATCCGCCGCCGCAGCAGCCTTAGCTGGGCACCCATGTCCTACTTCTTCTCCGCCGGACGGACGACCTTCTTGATCTTCTCCTGGCCGACCTCTTCGGCACCCAGCGGCGCCACCGGCTCGTCCTTGACCAGCAGCTCGCCCGAAGAGGTGGTGAAGCCCTTCTTGAAGTCCGTGACAGCGTCCTTCAGAGCGGTCACCGTGTCGTCGGCCAGGTCCCTGGTCTCACGGATGGTGTCGAAGATGCCCTTGTGCGAGGACTGGATGTAGTCCAGGAACTCCGACTCGAAGCGACGGACGTCCTCGATCGGCACGTCGTCCAGCTCGCCCGTGGTGCCGGCCCAGATCGAGGCCACCTCGCGCTCCAGCGAGAACGGGCTGTACTGGGGCTGCTTGAGCAGCTCGACCAGCCGCTGACCGCGCTCCAGCTGAGCCTTGGACGCGGCGTCCAGGTCGGAGGCGAAGGCCGCGAAGGCCTCCAGGTCACGGTACTGCGACAGCGACAGACGCAGCGTGCCCGCGACCTTGCGCATGGCCTTGGCCTGCGCGGAGCCGCCGACTCGGGACACCGAGACGCCGACGTTGATGGCGGGCCGCACACCGGCGTTGAACAGGTCGGTCTCGAGGAAGACCTGGCCGTCGGTGATGGAGATGACGTTGGTCGGGATGAACGCCGAGACGTCGTTGCCCTTGGTCTCGATGACCGGCAGGCCGGTCATGGAGCCACCGCCCATGTCGTCGGAGAGCTTGGCGCAGCGCTCCAGCAGACGGGAGTGGAGGTAGAAGACGTCGCCGGGGAAGGCCTCACGGCCCGGCGGGCGGCGCAGCAGCAGGGAGACGGCGCGGTACGCGTCCGCCTGCTTGGTCAGGTCGTCGAAGACGATCAGGACGTGCTTGCCCTGGTACATCCAGTGCTGACCGATCGCCGAGCCGGCGTAGGGCGCGATGTACTTGTAACCAGCGGGGTCGGAGGCCGGGGCGGCGACGATGGTGGTGTACTCCATCGCGCCGGCCTCCTCCAGCCGGGCGCGCACCTGCGCGATGGTCGAACCCTTCTGGCCGACCGCGACGTAGACGCAGCGGACCTGCTTGGCGGGGTCGCCGGAGGCCCAGTTCTCGCGCTGGTTGAGGATGGTGTCGACGGCGATCGCGGTCTTGCCGGTGCCGCGGTCACCGATGATCAGCTGGCGCTGACCACGGCCGATCGCGGTCATGGCGTCGATCGCCTTGATGCCGGTCGCCAGCGACTCCTTCACGGGCTGCCGCTGGACGACGGTGGGCGCCTGAAGCTCGAGGGCGCGAACGGCCTCGGCCTCGATGGCGCCCTTGCCGTCGAGCGGGATGCCCAGGGGGTCGACCACGCGGCCGAGGAAGTTGTCGCCGACGGGCACGGACAGGACCTCGCCCGTCCGGCGGACCGTCTGGCCTTCCTCGATCTTGCTGAAGTCGCCCAGGATAACGACACCGATCTCGCGGGTGTCGAGGTTAAGCGCCAGGCCGCGCGTGCCGTCCTCGAACTCGAGCAGTTCGTTCGCCATCGCCGAGGGAAGGCCGGAGACATGGGCAATGCCGTCGCCGGCGTCGACGACGGTCCCGATCTCCTCGCGCGCGGCGCCTTCCGGTTCGTACGCCTGGACGAAGCGCTCAAGCGCGTCCCGGATCTCGTCCGGCCGGATCGTAAGCTCCGCCATCTCTACTCTGTCTCCCTATTCGCCTAGCCGGCCAACCGGCGGCGGACTTCTTCGATTCGTCCCACAATGGTGGTGTCGATGATCTCGTCGCCGATGCGGACCGAGAACCCACCGAGCACTCGCTTGTCCACCTCGACGTTCAGGTGCACGTCACGGCCGTAGGAGGCGCTCAACCACGCCGTGAGGCGCTGCTTCTGGGCCTCGGTCAGCTCGACCGCGCTACGTACCACCGCCACGAGGCGCTGGCGCTGCTGGGCCACGAGCTGGATGAACTCCTCCAGGCCCGTCTCCAGGCTACGCCCACGCGGATGCACTGCGACCTGCTTGAGCAGGCGCAGGCTGGTCGGAGCGACCTTCCCGCCGAGCAGGTCGCCGAGCAGCTGCTCCTTGCCCGCCTCCGGCGCGGCCTGGTCGGCGAGCGCGCGGCGCAGGTCGGGGTTGGCGGCGACGATGCGGCCGAAGCGGAAGAGCTCGTCCTCCACGTCGTCGAGCCTGGACTGGCTCTCCGCCTCCGCGGCCGCGGCGACGACGCCGAGCCGTTCGATCGCGTCGGCCAGGTCACCGGCCCGCGACCACCGGACCGAGACCGCGGCCTCGGTCGTGGCGATCGCGGCCTCGCTGACCTTGCCCGCGAGCAGCGCGCGCACGGTGGCCGCCTTCTGCTCGCCGGGCCTGGCCGGGTCGGACAGCGCCCGGCGCAGGCCGTGTTCGCGGTCGAGCAGATCCGCGATCGCGAACAGCTCGTCGGAGAGCGCACCGAGGTCGGCACTGCCGGCGACCGCGTTGAACCGCTCCTCGACCTCTGCCAGCGACGTCCTGCTCAGACCTCTCATTAGCGCACCGCCTGCGGCGTGGACTCGAGCTCGTCGAGGAACCGGTCGACGATGCGGCTCTGCCGGGCCTCGTCCTCGAGGGACTCGCCGACGATGCGGCCGGCCAGCTCGGTCGACAGGCGGCCGATCTCGGTGCGGAGCTGGGCGAAGGCCGCCTGGCGGTCCGCCTCGATCTGCGCGTGCGCGGCCTCGACGAGGCGGCGGGCCTCGGCCTGCGCCTCCTCACGGAGCTCGACCTTGATCTGCGCGGCCTGCTCGCGAGCTTCCTCGCGCAGCCGGGCCGCCTCGTGCCTGGCCTCGGCCAGCTGGTCGCGGTACTGCTGCTGCAGGGCCTGCGCCTCGGCCTGGGCCTCCTCGGCTCTCTTGATGCCACCCTCGATGGCGTCGGTCCGCTCGCCCAGCGTCTTCTGGATACGCGGGACGAGGATCTTGCCGACGACGACGAGGACGACGAGGAACGAGAAGATGCCGACGACGAGCTCGAAAGTGTGCGGAAGGAGCGGGTTAGCGCCCTCCTCCGCCGCGAGGAGCGTAGCTGCCTTAGTCATGGTTGCAGCCTTTCGTCAGGGGTTTCTTCTGGCCTTAGATGTTCGCGAAGATGAACGGCGCGACCAGACCGAGCAGGGCGAGGGCCTCGGTGAGAACGAAGCCGAGGAGCATGTTCTGGCGAATCAGGCCGTAAGCCTCGGGCTGGCGCGCGATGGCCTGCACGCCCTGACCGAAGATGATGCCGACGCCGATGCCGGGGCCGATGGCGGCGAGACCGTAACCGATGGCGGTGACGTTGCCGGAGACCTCAGCGAGAACGCTCATTGCTGTATTCCTTTACTGGACGGCCGGTGAAGCGGAGTCTCACCGGTCATGGATATTCCGGTACGTGGATCTCAGTGCTCTGCGTGCAGGGAGCCGCCGATGTACATCGAGGCCAGCATCGCGAAGAGGAACGCCTGCAGGAACTGGATGAACATCTCGAAGGCCGTGAAGATGATGGTCATGACCACGCCGATCACGCCCACCCCGGCGCCGAGCGGCGTCAGCTTCTCGAACAGGAACCAGAAGCCGACCATGCTGAAGAAGGCCAGCAGCATGTGACCGGCGAACATGTTCGCGAAGAGTCGGACCGCGTGCGTGAATGGCGCGATGATCAGGTTCGACAGGAACTCGATCGGCGAGAGCAGCAGGTAGATCGGCTTGGGCAGTCCCGGCGGGAACATCAGGTTCTTGAAGTAGCCGATCGGGCCCTGGTGCTTCATGCCCAGATAGACCTTGAGCACGTAGATCGAGCCCGCGAGGACGATCGGGAAGGCGATGTGCGAGGCCACCGGGAACTGGAGAATCGGGATGACGCCCATGATGTTCCAGATGAAGACCAGGAAGAACAGCGTCAGCAGCAGGCCCATCCACCGGTCGGCGTCCTTGCCCAGGAAGGGCCGGGCGACCTGGTCGCGGACGAACATGTAGCCGTACTCGGCGACGTTCTGCACACCCCTCGGGACGATCTTGGGGTTGGCGAAGGCGGCCCAGCAGAAGCCGATCACCAGGACCGCGCTGAGGATGGCGAGGAGAACCGGCTTGGTGAACCAGTCGACCCCGGGAATGATCGGGGTAAAGGAGTTGAACAGCTCGTCAGGCGTTGGGGCCCGGAACTGGTCTTCAGGAGGAGCGAGGACCGTCAGCGCAATCACGCGGCGTTCCCTTCAACGTCGTAGTGTGGATCACAAGGGTTTTCCTCAGCGAAGCGATCTACTGCCGTATGGGCTAGCGACCGAACTTCCGGTATGCCAGGTAGCCACCGAGCACCAGCCCCAGGACGATGCCTATGGGGAAGAACGCGGACATGTCCAACCACCGGTCCAGCAACCAGCCGGCGCCTCCGTAGATGGCCATCCCGGCGATCAAGTAGCTCGGGACTGACCACATGGCATCGGCGAAGTCGCGACCGTCCTTTTCGGGTCGGCGTTCCTGTGCGCTCATCGCGGCCTTGACGATAGCAGGCAAGTAGCGGACTAGTCATATCGGACCCCGCCCGTTTTACCTGCCGTCATGAATCGCCCTTCCCCGGGACCCCGGCTTCGGGGTCGACATAGAGGATCTTGGTCTTCATGAAGGCACGTACTTCAAAACCGGTCCAGACAAGGGTGCAGACCACGACGGTCCAGGCGAACGCCTGGGTGTTCCAGACCGTGGTGTCGCGGAACGAGGCCAGCACGACCATGATGGCGACGACCTTGACGAGATAGCTGACCATGGCCGCGATCGCCATCATCTGGGGAGAGACCCGAGCGGCATAGGACACCGCTACCACGCTGACGCTGAAGAAAACCCCGACGAGCAAGGTGCCGATCGCGGCTCCCAGCGCTCCCTTGCCGCCAATCGTCAGGAGCGACACAGCCACGGCGACCACCCCAACCGCGAAGGTCGGAATCGCGGCGCTCTTGAGTACGCGCACGTCGTTGGCCTGCATCGGTGCTCCATCAACAAGTTATCAAGCGAGCGTTTGCTACCTCCAGAACCGGTGGGTCTGGAGTCCCTGCTCGTGAAAGATATCACAAGCTCACAGAAGACCGCTTTTACCTGCCGTTTCTAGTTCGCGATCAAGAACGGCTCGGAAAGGCTGGAATGACCGGTTTGCCCTCAGCGCTCGCGCGAGCGCCGTCCGACGGCGGCGCCTGTCTCCTGACCTGGGGATCTTCGGGCAGGATCGGCGGCATCGGCCCGGTGGGAGGCCCGTCGTCGTCGGGGTTGTTGTCGCGCGGCGCCGCGTGCGCCCCGCCCCTGCCCCGCCAGCGCGGCAGGGCCATCAGCACCAGGACGGCCAGGGCGAGCACGATGACCGCGGGGAAGAGCAGGACGGGCACGCCGACCCTGGACATGCCGACGATGCCGAACGAGAACAGGAACGTCCAGGCGTACATGATGAGCACCGAACGCCGGTGCGAGTGGCCGATGTCCATCAGCCGGTGGTGCAGGTGACCGCGGTCGGGCGCGAACGGCGACAGGCCCTGCGACGTGCGCCGCACGACGGCGGTGATCAGGTCCATGAGCGGCAGGACCAGCACCGCCGCGGGGACGAGCAGCGGCAGCAGCACGGGGAACTTGTTCATCTCCACGATGGCCGAGGTGTCGACCGGCGTCACCGTGACGATGGAGGATGCGAGCACGAGCCCGATCAGCATGGCGCCCGTGTCGCCCATGAAGATCTTCGCCGGGTGGAAGTTGTGCGGCAGGAAGCCCAGGCAGGCGCCGATGAGGACGGCGGCGATGGCGGCCGTCGCGGTGATGTTGCTGCCGGTGATGTCCTGGCTGATGATGATCGAGTAGGCCCAGGTGGCCATGCCCGCGATGCACACGATCCCGGCGGCCAGGCCGTCGAGCCCGTCGACGAAGTTGACCGCGTTGATCGTCACGACCACGACCAGGATGGTGATGATCGTGCTGAGCGTGTAGTCGAGGCTGGTCGAGCCGCCCCAGCTCTCCGGCAGCGGGATCGAGGTCAGCCGCATGCCGAAGAAGACCAGCACCCCCGCCGCCGCGATCTGGCCGGCGAGCTTGATGAGGGCGTCCATGCCCCACCAGTCGTCGAGGAAGCCGGTGAAGGTGATGAGCCCGCCCGCGATGATCAGCGCGGGCACCGGATTGGCGCCCGTGCCCGCCAGGGCCTCGCCCGAATGGGTCATCTGGCCGGCCAGCAGCAGGCCCACGACCAGCCCGCCGTACATGGCCAGGCCGCCCAGCCTGGGCGTGGGTGTGGTGTGCACGTCGCGATCGCGAATCTCCGGCATGGCGCCGATGCGGATGGCGAAGCGGCGCACCAACGGGACCAGCAGATAGGTCACCGCCGCGGCGATGAGCGCCATGAACAGGTATTCGCGCACGGACCTAGTTTCCCGGATCCTCCGGCCCGCTGGGACCGGAAAACGACACAGACCAGCTTAATATTCGCTGAGATATGGCTGATGGATGGCCAGAAGCGCCGAGATCCGTTCCCGGACCTCCCCAGCGCCGGCCGGATGTCGTACCGCCCGGGTCACCAATGTCCCGACCTCCTTCAATTCCTGGGGCCCCATGCCCTGGGTGGTCACGCACGGCGTGCCGACGCGGATCCCCGACGTGATCGACGGGGGCTCGGGGTCGTACGGGATCACGTTCCGGTTGAGCGTGATGCCGGCCGCCGCGCACCTGCGCTCGGCCTCGGCGCCCGACACGTTGAGATCCCGCAGGTCGATCAGCGCCAGATGGGTGTCCGTACCGCCCGAAACGGGCCGCATCCCCTGCCCGGCCAGCTCCTCCGTCAGCGCCTGCGCGTTCGCGACCACCTGCCTGGCGTATTCGGCGAACTCCGGGCGCATCGCCTCCGCGAACGCCACCGCCTTGGCCGCCACCACGTGCATCAACGGCCCGCCCTGGATGAACGGGAACACCGCCCGGTCGATCTTCCCGGCCAGCTCCTCCGTGCACAGGATGGCCCCGCCGCGCGGCCCGCGCAGCGCCTTGTGAGTGGTGAATGTCACGACGTCCGCGTACGGCACCGCCGACGGGATCGCGCCGCCGGCCATCAACCCGATCGGATGCGCCACGTCGGCCATCAACCATGCGCCCACCTCGTCCGCGATGCCGCGGAAGACCGAGAAATCGATCAGCCTGGGGTACGCCGTGGCGCCGCACACGATGAGCTTCGGCTGATGCCGCAGGGCCAGATCCCTGACTTCGTCGTAGTCGATGAGTTCGGTGTCACGCCGCACTCCGTACGACACGACGTCGAACCATCTTCCCGAGAAATTCACCTTGGAGCCGTGGGTGAGATGGCCGCCGTGCGGCAGCGCCATGGCCAGCATGGTGTCGCCGGGTTGCAGGAGCGCGGCGTAGGCGGCCAGGTTCGCGGAGGCGCCGGAATGGGGCTGCACGTTGGCGTGCTCCGCCCCGAACAGCTCGCGCGCCCGCTCTATCGCCAGCCGTTCGGCCCGGTCCACCACCTCGCAGCCGCCGTAGTAGCGCCGTCCGGGGTAGCCCTCGGCGTACTTGTTGGTGAGGGTGGAACCGAGGGCGGCCAGGACGGCTGGTGAGGTGAAGTTCTCACTCGCGATCAACTGGATCCCGCCGCGCACTCGCTCCAGCTCGTCGAGCAGCACCTGTGCGAGCTCCGGGTCCTGCCTCTGCAGCAACCCGAAGTCGGGACCGTAGTAGGGTTCCCCACCCATTTCCCCACTGTACGACCTAATGTCCGTTTCTCCCAGCCACACCCCCTCGCCCCCTCAACCAGCCCCTCCCCGACTCCCCACCAACCGCCCTCCAAGCCACCGAAGGGGCGGTCTTAGGGGCGGCTCGGTGGCTACCGGCGGGAGACCGCCCCTCCAAGCCGCCCCTCAGGCCGCGCTCCAAGCCGCCCCTCAGGCCACGCTTCAAGCCGCCCCTCAGGCCACCCCCAAGCCGGCCCCTCGCGCCGCCCTCCACGTCGCCCTCTCCAAGCCGCCCCTCAGGCCGCGCTCCAAAACTGCCCCCAGCCCGCCCCCTCCAAGCCGCCCCTCGCGCAACCTTCCACGTCGCGGTCTCCAAGCCGGCCTCCCTGAAACGGCCCCCGCCACTCCCTCAAGCCACGTCTTCCCCGGCCCTCCCTCAAGCGGATTCGCGCCACTGCGCCACTAAGCGGCACTCTCCCCTGCCGCCTCAAGCGTCACCCCGGGCCGCTTTCCCTCCAGGGACCGCCCGGCTACTTCCCCTCAAAAGACCTCAGCCGGAGTACGGCGGTGTCGCGGGGCGATGGACCTCAGCCGGGCTACTGGAACGCGTGTGGCGCGTTGGCCGTCGTCGGGATCCACCTGGGCGTGTCCGCTGCCTCGTCGCTGATGGCGGTCAGCACGGAGTGGCGGTAGACGGCCAGCCTGGTACGCCATTCGCGGATGTCCTGGACATAGCGCTCGCCCACCGGCGCGTCCCACGTCTGAGGGCTCTTGGCCAGGCCGTACGCCTTGTCCAGTGCCGTCCTGAGCGTCTCCAGCTGCGGCAGCACGGTGTTCCAGGCCAGCACCAGGCGTTGATAGTCGGGGTTGAACTCCCAGGCCCTCTGAGGGCTGTCCAGGGCCCCTGAGGGGGCGGCGGGCGGTGTCTCGTCGCGCTCCCTGGGCCGGGGCGCCGGCGGGTCGACGTACATCACGCGCTCCTTTCCGGCGTACCGGGATCGACGTCGCCGGGCGGGCCGTCGGGCCGGATGTCCCTGGGCGCCCATTCACCCTTGCCGTACTCGCCCGGGGGAACCTCTACGGAGGGCATGTCGAGGGGCTGGATCTCGCGGTGGTGCTCCACGACCGTCCGCAGGGCGTCCAGGCTGGGCGGGGGGACGTCGACGGAAACGACATCGCTGCCGTCGTTCGCCCAGGCGTTGACGTCCGACGCGGCGGGGTAAGCGGCTTCCGTCCCGTATGCGATCTGCACCTGAACCGACGGGTTGGTCGGCGGGATCGCAACGGGCGTCCCTTGACCCCGCGTCCCCTGATCCCCGGTCGCCGGCCTATCGCCCCTCCCTTGACCGCCCTGCTCCCCCGCCCCTTGACCGCCCTGACCGCCCTGGCCGCCCTGGCCACCACCCTGACCACCCTGACCACCCTGACCGCCTTGGTCGCATTGACCCTGACCGCCCTGGCCGCCTTGGTCGCCCTGGCCACCTTGGCCGCCTTGGCCACCCTGGTCCCCTGCCCCATGGCCTCGCTGGTCGCCCGCCCCTTGACCACCCTGGTCGCGAGTCCCCTTGCCCTGGTCGCGGGTCCCCTGGTCGTCCTGACCGTAGGTGCCCTGATCGCCCGCACCTCGGCCCTGGTCGCGGGTTCCCTGATCGCCTTGGCCGTAGGTGCCCTGATCGCCCGCACCTCGGCCTTGGTCGTCGGCCCCTCGGTCGCCCGTCGGCTGGTCGCTGCCCGTCCGTTGGCCTGCGTCACCGCCTGAGGGCTGGTCCGGCGTCGTGTCCTTGGCACCCGGCGTGGTGTCGGTGCCTCCAGGCGTGGTGTGCGAACCGCCCTGCCTGGCGTCCGTACCTCCAGGCGTCGTATCCGTGCCACCCTGCCTGGCGTCCGTACCTCCAGGCGTCGTATCCGTGCCACCCTGCCTGGCGTCCGTGCCGCCGGGTGTGGCGTCCGTGCCGCCAGACGTGCAGGCGTCGTTCGCGCCTGCGGTGGCAGTGGTGCCGTCCGTGGGAGTGGTGTCGTAGCCGGAAGTGTCCGCTAATCCCGGCATGTCCAGCGGCGGGATTTCCCGGTGGTGCCCCACCACCGTCTTCAGCGCGTCCAGGTTGGGCGGAGTGGTGTCGGCGGAGACCACGTCGCTGCCGTCGTTCGCCCAGGTGTTGACGTTCGCGGCGGTGGTGCTGTCGGCGGGAACCTTCGGCATTTCTGCCGGTTGCACCTTGTCGGCGTTCTCGAGGAGGTCTTCCAGCTGCTCGGCCGTGGGCGGGTCGATGGGTATCTGGAGGACCTTTACGCCGTCCACTTCCACGATGTGCGGCTTGGTCGGGTCCTGCTGGTCGTTGGCCGGGGGGTTGACAGCGCCGCCGTCCGCCTCCGCGCCGCGATCGCGCCTGCTGCCCACATCGTCGTCCTTGGGCTGGTCGACGGGCTGATCGACGGGCTGATCGCCGGTCCTGCCGTCGCTTCCGGCGTCCTGGCCGATCCCGGTGTCCTTGGCGCCGTCGCATGCCTTCCCATCGGCATCGGAGCCCGTTTTCCCGTCAGCGCCGGTTTTCCCGTCGGAATCCGACTTGCCGTCAGCGCCGGTCTTGCCGTCGGAATCCGACTTGCCGTCAGCGCCGCTCTTGCCGTCGGAATCCGACTTGCCGTCAGCGCCGCTCTTGCCGTCGGAATCCGACTTGCCGTCAGCGCCGCTCTTGCCGTCCGAGTCCGACTTGCCGTCAGCGCCCGTCTTGCCGTCCGAGTCCGACTTGCCGTCAGCGCCCGTCTTGCCGTCCGAGTCCGACTTGCCGTCAGCGCCCGTCTTCCCGTCCGAGTCCGACTTGCCGTCAGCGCCCGTCTTCCCGTCCGAATCCGACTTCGGGTCGTCGTCCTTCGATGGTGGCTCGTCGGCCCGTGGGTTGTCGTACTTGTCCCGATCCCCCCGCACCTCCTTGGGATCGTCGTCCTCAGTAGCCCCCGCCCCCATCCGAGGCGGGTCGACGCGCTTCTCCAGCACCCCCAGCCGGACGTTGACGTCCTTGACCATCGCGTCGACGGCGTCCGCCACCTGGGCGGGGCGGTGGGTGGTCTGGGTGGACAGCCCGGCACGGTGCATGGCGGCCCTGACCTGGTCCTCGACCGTACGCATCTGCGTGGCCGCGTGTTTCACCTCGGTCAGCAGGTCACGGACCAGCTTGGGATCCATGCCGTCGAACTTGCCCATGGGCCACTCCCGGACGTAATCGCCGCTCCGGGCCTCACCGTAATGTCGGCCGGAGCGCGATCGCAGCCGGGATAAGCAGACGGTATACGTCAGTCGTCGGTGGCGACGTATCCGATGATGCCCCGGAGCTTCTCCACCGGGATGGCCCCGCGCCGCAGCAGCCGGGGCACGGCGGTGGTGAGGTCGAGCATGGTGGAGGGCGTGTTGTCGGTGGTCTTGCCACCGTCGAGATAGACCTCGACCGAATCGCCGAGCTGCTCCTCGGCCTCCTCCGCCGTGGTGGCGGCGGGGGCGCCGGAGCGGTTGGCGCTGGAGACGGCCATGGGGCCGGTCTCCTTGAGCAGATCGAGCGCGACCGGGTGGAGCGGCATGCGGACGGCCACCGTGCCCTTGGTCTCCCCCAGGTCCCAGGAAAGGGCCCTGTTGGCCTTGCAGACGAGCGTGAGCGGCCCGGGCCAGAAGGCGTCTATCAGGTCCTGCCCGTACGGCCCCAGGTCGTCTATGAGCGCTGTGGCGGCTCTGACGGTGCCCACGAGCACGGGCGGCGGCATCTCGCGGCCCCGGCCCTTGGCGTCGAGCAGTGCCGTGACCGCCGCCGGCGTGAACGCGTCGGCGCCGATGCCGTAGACGGTGTCGGTCGGCAGCACCACGAGCTCGCCGCGCCGCACGGCGGCCGCGGCCTCCATCACGCCCACGGTCCGCTGCTCCAGGTCGGAGCAGTCAAAACGTCTGGCCATCGGTCCTGTCACCTCGCTCGCATGGATCCTAGTCCTGGCCCAGCCGGGCCGTGACGAAGCGGTCCCTTCTGGTGAGGTCCTGGCGAAGGCGCACGTCGCGCCAGCCGTTGTCCTCGGGGAACGTCAGATAGACCGACCGGCCCTGCTGGTCGGCGTGCTCGACGACCACCCAGCCGCCGGGCCGCAGCAGGCGGCGGGCCGTGCGCTCGACCGCGCGCACCTCGCCGAGCCCGTCCTCGCCGGAGCCGTACAGCGCCCTGGAGGGGTCGTAGTCGCGCACCTCGGGGTCGCGCGGGATCGCGCCGGGCGGGATGTAGGGCGGGTTGGAGATGACCAGGTCGACCTTGCCGTTGAGCTCGGGCAGCGCCTCGGCCAGGTCTTCGGGGTGCAGGTGGGTGCGGCCCTGGCCGAGCTCGGAGATGTTGCGCTTGGCCCACGTGTACGCCCCGGGATCGACCTCCACGGCGTGGACCTCGGCCAAGGCCACCTCCTGGGCGATCGACAGCGCGATCGCGCCCGAGCCGGTGCCGAGATCGACGACGAGCGGGGCGGTCACGTCCATCGCGCGCAGCGTCTCGATGGCCCAGCCCGCCACCACCTCGGTCTCGGGCCGCGGCACGAACACGCCGGGCCCGACCGACAGTTCGAGGTAGCGGAAGTAGGCGTGGCCGGTGATGTGCTGCAGCGGCTCGCGGGCCTCGCGCCTGGCCACGCCCTCCCAGAACAGCGCGTCGAAGTCGGAGTCCTTGACCGTGTGGAGCTCGCTCCTGCGCACGCCGTGGACGAACGCCGCGATCTCCTCAGCGTCGGTGCGCGGTGAGGGAACACCTGCCTCGGCCAGCCGGGCGGTGGCGAGGGCGATCTCGTCCAGCAGAAATGTCATGAGTGTTGTGCGAGCTTCTCCGCCATCTCGGCGTCGATGAGGGCCTGGGTGACGGCGGTGAGCTCACCGTCGAGAACTTGGTCGAGGTTATACGCCTTGAAGCCGACCCGGTGGTCGGAGATGCGGTTTTCCGGGAAGTTGTAGGTGCGTACGCGCTCGGAGCGGTCGACCGTGCGGACCTGCGACTTGCGCTCGGCCTGCGCGGCGGCCTCGGCCTGCTCCTGCGCGATGGCCAGCAGCCGGGCCCGCAGGATGCGCAGGGCCGACTCCTTGTTCTGGAGCTGGCTCTTCTCGTTCTGGCAGGAGACGACCACGCCGGTGGGCAGGTGGGTGATGCGGACCGCCGAGTCGGTGGTGTTGACGCTCTGGCCGCCGGGGCCGCTGGAGCGGTAGACGTCGATGCGCAGGTCGTTGGGGTCGATCTGGACGTCGACGTCCTCGGCCTCGGGGTAGACGAGCACGCCCGCGGCGCTGGTGTGGATGCGGCCCTGCGACTCGGTGACGGGCACCCGCTGCACGCGGTGGACGCCGCCCTCGTACTTGAGCCTGGACCACACGCCCTCGTCGCCCTTGGCCTTGATACCGACGGTGACGTCTTTGTATCCGCCGAGGTCAGAAGGCTGGCTGTCGATGACCTCGGTCTTCCAGCCGAGCCGCTCGGCGTATCTCAGGTACATCCGCAGCAGGTCGCCCGCGAACAGCGCGGACTCCTCGCCGCCCTCGCCCGCCTTGATCTCCATGATGATGTCCTTGTCATCGTTGGGATCGCGCGGGATGAGCAGGTGCCTGAGCTTCTCCTCGAGCTGGGGGATGCGCTCCTCCAGCTCGACCGCCTCGGCCGCGAACGCCTCGTCCTCACCGGCCAGCTCCTTGGCGGCGGTCAGGTCGTCACGCGTCGAGTCGAGCTCGCGGTAGGTCGTGATGATCGGCGTGAGCTGCGAGTAGCGCCTGCCGAGGGTGCGGGCCTTGTTCTGGTCAGCGTGCACGGCGGGATCGGCGAGCTGCAGCTCCAGCTCGGAATACTCCTTGAGCAACTCGTCGAGATTCACCGTGTGTCCTTAGTCTTGGGGCCAGTCTTGGGGGCCTACACCAGCAACGCCGGCCCAGCGCACGCGCGTGCGTCCGGGCCGGCGTCGGTGAAGCTACTTGCCCGTGGCCTTCTTGCCGAAGCGCTTCTCGAAGCGGGCCACCCGGCCGCCGGTGTCGAGGATCTTCTGCTTGCCGGTGTAGAACGGGTGGCAGGCAGAGCACACGTCGGCGTGGATGACGCCGTTCTTGGCGGTGCTACGGGTGGTGAACGTGTTGCCGCAGGAGCAGCTCACCTGCGTCACGTTGTAGTCAGGGTGAATGTCGCGCTTCATCGCTGTCCTTTCGGGGTGCGGCCGCCGGGTCGCCTTCACGCACGGCGTGAACCGGAACCGCTAAATGGTCAGCTACCAGTGTGCCAGATCGTCCAACCATCCCAGGCCATCGCGCATTCCCGTCAGCGGCCCAGATAGGTGAGTACGGCCAGCACACGGCGATGATCCTCGGGCGCCGGCCCCAGAGCCAGCTTGGCGAAGATGCCGGAAATGTGCTTCTCCACCGCGCCTTCCGTGACGACCAGCCGGGCGGCGATGGCGGTGTTGGAGCGGCCCTCGGCCATCAGCGCCAGCACCTCGCGCTCGCGGGGGGACAGCGAGTCGAGCGGGGCGCCGCGGCGCTGGCGGCTCAACAACTGCACGACGACCTCGGGATCGATGATCGTGCCGCCCGCCGCCACCTGCCGCACCGCCTCCAGGAACTCGGCCACGTCCGCCACCCGCTCCTTCAGCAGGTAGCCGACCGCCTTGCCGATGAGGTCGCCGGCGTAGCGCTCCTCGACGTACTGCGACAGGACCAGGATCGGGAAGTCCGGCCTGGCCACGCGCACCTGCAGCGCCGCCCGCAGGCCCTCGTCGGTGTGGCTCGGCGGCATGCGTACGTCGACGATGGCCAGGTCGGGCTCGTGCTCAAGGACGGCGGACACCAGCGCGGGCCCGTCCGAGACGGCCGCGACGGTCTCGATGCCGCCGTCGGCGAGCAGGCGCGCGAGCCCCTCGCGCAAAAGTACGGAATCCTCGGCGATGACCACGCGCATGGCCACATGACTACCACTCGCAAGGCAGCTCCGCACGCACGATGGTGGGCCCGCCCACGGGGCTGTGCAGGACGAGCACGCCGTCGATGGTGGCCGCCCGGTCGGCCAGCCCCGACAGGCCGCCGCCCGGGCAGACGAGGGCCCCGCCGATGCCGTTGTCCCACACGTCCACGACCACGCCCCGATGGTCCCTGATCACCGTCACCGACGCCTCGGTGGCGCCGGAGTGCTTGGCCATGTTGGTCAGGGTCTCGGCCACGATGAAGTACGCGATGCTCTCGACCGCGGCGGGCGGCCGCTCCCGCAGCTCGACGGAGACGTCCACGCGGATGGGAGCCCGCGCGGCCAGCCCCGACAGCGCCGCGTCCAGGCCGCGGTCGCTCAGGATGGCCGGGTGGATCCCCCTGGCAAGGTTGCGCAGCTCGGCGATGGCGGCCTTGGTGCCCGCGTGGGCCTGCGCGATGAGCATTCTGGCCTCCTCGGGCTCGCTGTCGAACTTCGACTGCGCCCGCCCCAGGTCCACCGCCACCGACAGCAGCCGTTGCTGCGCGCCGTCGTGGAGATCGCGCTCGATCCGGCGCCGCTCCGCCTCTGCCGCGTCGACGCCCCTGGCCCTGCTGGCCCGCAGCCGCTCCTCCTGGCTGCCGCCGAGCAGCACCGTCGCCAGCGTGCCGTGCAACCAGGCCATCCCGCGTACGAGGTACGCCGCGAGCACGAACAGCAGCGCCCCGAAGACCATGGCGACGAAGGCGCCCGGCCCGCTGTCGATGGTCAGGTCCGTGTAGACATCCCCCATCACCCACAGCAAGAGCAGGACGGGCTGGATGATCAGCGTCACCGCCGTGAACCACAGCACGACGGACACGGCGGACTCGACCAGGCCGAGCGGGAGCAGCATCAGCAGGTATCCCAGGTCCTGCCAGGTGGCCGCGTCCCCCAGCAGCCAGCGGAGATGCGCGCCCACCCCGCGTTCCGGCCTGGCCTGGTACGGGTCGGCGATCTTCACGCCGAACGCCGCGTACATCAGCCGTCTCTCCAGCATCGCCCCGCCGCGCCACATCAGCACCGTGGCCATCATCAGCGGCACACCCACCCAGACGACGGTCAGCGCGAGCGACGTGGGAAGGGCGACGGACAGCGCGACGAACCAGCCGAGCCCGGTCACCCCCGTGATCAGCAGATACGGCGCCGCCCGCCACGTCATCGGGTCCACCACGACCCCCAGCGGGCCCTTGGCCCCGAACGGCACCCGGTCCTTCAAGGCGACTGATCGCATGCCTTCAGACTGCACTCAGGAGAGGCCGCCGTGAATCCGGATGGCAGCCGACGTCGGGTGGGGCTAGCCCCACCTACCGAGCTGGTACGCCCCCGACGCGAAAAGGGCGGCACGGGGAACCCCCATGCCGCCCCTCTCAGGGAGCCGCTAGTCGCGGTCGTTGCTCACCGTGGTCTTCTGGACCTGCAGGAGGAACTCCGCGTTGGACTTGGTCTCCTTCATCTTCTCCAGGAGCAGCTCGAGCGCCTGCTGCATGTCGAGCGCGTGCAGCACCCGGCGCAGCTTCCAGACGATCTGGAGCTCGTCCTTGCCCATGAGGATCTCTTCCTTACGCGTGCCGGACGCGTCCACGTCCACCGCGGGGAAGATGCGCTTGTCGGCCAGGGAGCGGTTGAGCTTGAGCTCGGCGTTGCCGGTGCCCTTGAACTCCTCGAAGATGACCTCGTCCATCTTGGACCCGGTCTCGACCAGGGCCGTGGCGAGGATCGTCAGCGAGCCGCCGTTCTCGATGTTGCGGGCGGCGCCGAAGAAGCGCTTGGGCGGGTAGAGCGCCGTGGAGTCGACACCACCCGACAGGATGCGCCCGGACGCCGGGGCCGCCAGGTTGTAGGCGCGGCCGAGGCGGGTGATCGAGTCGAGCAGGACGACCACGTCGTGGCCCAGCTCCACCAGGCGCTTGGCCCGCTCGATGGCGAGCTCGGCGACCGTGGTGTGGTCTTCGGCGGGACGGTCGAAGGTCGAGTGGATGACCTCGCCCTTCACCGACCGCTGCATGTCGGTGACCTCTTCGGGCCGCTCGTCCACGAGCACGACCATCAGGTGGCACTCGGGGTTGTTGCGGGTGATCGCGTTGGCGATGGACTGCAGCACCATCGTCTTACCGGCCTTGGGCGGCGAGACGATGAGGCCGCGCTGGCCCTTGCCGATCGGCGAGACGAGGTCGATGATCCGCGTGGTGAGGATGTTGGGCTCGGTCTCGAGGCGCAGGCGCTCCTGCGGGTAGAGCGGCGTCAGCTTGTTGAAGTCAGGCCGGTTGCGGGCCTGGTCCGGGTCCATGCCGTTGACGGTGTCGAGGCGGACCAGGGCGTTGAACTTCTCGCGCCGCTCGCCGTCGCGAGGCTGCCTGACGGCGCCGGTGATGACGTCGCCCTTGCGCAGGCCGTTGCGGCGGATCTGGGCGAGCGAGACGTAGACGTCGTTGCTGCCCGGCAGGTAGCCGCTGGTCCTGACGAACGCGTAGTTGTCGAGGATGTCGAGGATGCCGGCGATCGGGATGAGCACGTCGTCGTCGCCGACGACGGGCTCGCTGCCCTCGAAGCGGTCACGGCCGCGGCCGCGGTTGCGCTCCCTGAAGCGGCCCCGGCGACCGCGCCCGCCGCGGTCGTCGTCGTCCATGCCGCCGCGCTGGTCACCTCGCTGGTCGCTCCGGCCCGCGTCGGCGGCGCGCTCGCGCTGCTCGCCGCGGCCACCGTCACGTCCAAGGTCGCGCCCGCTGTCACGGCTGCTGTCGCGGCCACTGTCACGGCTGCTGTCGCGGCTGCTCTCACGCCCGCCGTCACGGCTGCTCTCGGCACGACCGCCCTCACCGCGGTCGCTGCCGGAGCGGTCGCCCCGCTCGCGGCGCTCACCGCGGCTGCGGCGCTCGCGACGGCTCTCGCCGCGCTCGGCGCGCGTCTCGCTCTGGCCGCTCTCCACGGCCTGGGCCTGCGGCTCCGCGACCGGCTCCGCCGGCGCGGCGGCCGCGACGGGCTCGGGGGCCGCGACCACGGGCTCCGCCGGCTGCGCGACGGGCTGGGCCGCGGGCTCCTCGGCGGTCTTGGCGCGGGAACGTTCCCTGCGCGTACGGGTGGGCCGCTCGGCGGCCGGGGCCGCGTCAGCCGCGGCGGCGGGCGCCTCGGCGGCCGGGGCGGAAGCCGGTGCGGCCTCGCCGGAACCGCCACCCTGCTTCTCCTGGATGGCCGCGATGAGCTGGCTCTTCCGCATGCGCCCGGTCCCGCTGATGCCCAGCTCCGCTGCCATCTTCTGCAGCTCGGGCAGCACCTTGGCGGACAGGCCGGTGCCGGAGCGACGCGCACGGGTGGTCTTCGCCGGTGCGCGGGTGGGGGTGTCGCCGGACGCCGGCTCAGCGCCTGATGCGTCGGAGAGGAGTTCGGTGGTGTCGCTCAACTAAAAGGTCCTTCCCAGGGGTCGGGCGCCGGTTTCGTTCTGCCGGGCGTCCCGGAGGTGCTTGCGATCCGGCGGGACAGACCGGGTCGGGGTGCACTCTGCGATCTTCGGCTGTCGCTGTGGACGGCCGCCACTCTTGGGGAGGGGCTCGTCCAAGCGGCCACAGGGCCGTGGCGCGTGGCTGACACCCCCCAGATTGCTGTCGCCAACCAGATGTCGATGTGATTCGAACGCGCAGGTCCCCGTCGTCGCCGCCTCGTTTCGAGCCAACCGGGTGTGGGCCAACCGGAGGCAACGGAGTCCGGGGAGACAGCCGCGCTGCTCACGCCTCGCGACGTGAAGCATGATGCAGCGATGTGTGGCTGACAAGCACGCACCCACCAAGGGGGCATCTGGTGCGGCTATCAGCCTAACATCACCAGCGCACACGGCTATTCCCTGAAGGTCTAAAGAGGCATCAGCGTGTCTCGGGAACCTGAACGTTCGCACCAACCGGGTCGACGTCCATTTGCTGGATGTGCCAGTCATTACCCACTTCTGGCGCGATCAAATCCTGCGTATCCGATGTCGAAAACGCAAGAACCGTGGGACCCGCTCCCGAAACGACCGCGGGCACGCCCACTGCACGGAGACGTTCTACCAGATTCGCGCTCTCCCGCATCGCAGGCGCGCGGTAATGCTGATGGAGTCGATCTTCGGTGGCGGCGAGCAGCAGCCACGACTGCGGTCGCTGGGTCAGCGCCGCGATCAGCAGCGCAGCCCTGCCGGCGTTGAACGATGCGTCCTTGTGGGGCACGTCCTTCGGCAGCAGCCCCCGCGCGGTCTCCGTGGCCAGCCGGGCAGTAGGAACGACCACGACCGGGCGGATGCGCTCGTCAGGAGCCAGTTTCACCATACGCGGCGTCCCGGAGTGGTCGTACCAGGCCACGGTCAGACCGCCGGCCAGGCAGGGGGCGACGTTGTCGGGATGCCCCTCTATCTCGGTGGCCAGCGCGAAAACGTCGTCGTCCGAAAATCGCCCGCGCTCAGAAAGTTGTTCGCCCTCAGCCAAAGCGCGGGCCGCCAGGATGCCCGCGCAAAGGGCGGCAGACGAGGATCCCAGCCCGCGCGCGTGCGGAATCCTGTTACGGCAGTGCAGGCGTATCCCGCTGGGCTGGGCGACCCCCATGCGGTCGAACGTCGCCCGCATCGCCTTGACGACCAGATGACCCTCTCCGAGATCCAGCTCGCCCTCGCCCTCGCCCTCGACGGTGACGCGAGCCCCGGCTTCGTCGGTGAGCGCGGCCTCGACGTCGTCGTACAGGCTCAGCGCCAGCCCGAGCGCGTCGAACCCGGGACCCAGGTTCGCCGAGGTGGCGGGCACGCGAATCTCAACGGTCCGCACATGAACTCCCTGTCAGGCGAGGTTGAGCGCCGCCGCGGCGGCGTGGACGTCGATGGGGATGACGACGGGCGCGGGCGCGCCCGAGATCGCCCAGTCGGGGTCCTTCAGCCCGTTGCCGGTGACGGTGCAGACGATGCGCCGGCCCGGGTCGACGAGCCCCTGCGCGTGGGCCTGCAGGAGCCCCGCGACGCTGGCGGCCGAGGCCAGCTCCACGAACACGCCCTCTTCCTGGGCCAGCAGCTTGTACGCCGCCGCGATCTGCCTGTCGGTCACCGCCTGGATGACGCCGCCCGACTCGTCGCGCGCCGCGGTGGCCAGCGACCAGGAGGCCGGATTGCCGATGCGGATGGCGGTGGCGATCGTGTGCGGATGGGAGACGGGCGCACCCTGGACGATCGGCGCGGCGCCGCTGGCCTGGAAGCCGAACATGCGCGGCCGCTTGGTCGACACGCCGTCGGCCGCGTACTCCTGGTAGCCCATCCAGTACGCCGAGATGTTGCCCGCGTTGCCCACCGGGATGCAGTGGATGTCCGGGGCGTCACCCAGCGTGTCGACGATCTCGAACGCCGCCGTCTTCTGGCCCTGCAGCCGGAACGGGTTGACCGAGTTGACCAGCGCGATCGGGTAGCTGGACGACAGCTTGCGGGTCATCTCGAGACAGTCGTCGAACGACCCCTCGACCTGCAGCAGCGTGGCGCCGTGCACGAGCGCCTGGGCCAGCTTGCCCATGGCGATCTTCCCCCGTGGCACCAGCACGGCGCAGGTCAGCCCGGCGCGTACGGCGTAGGCCGCCGCCGACGCCGAGGTGTTGCCGGTGGAGGCGCAGATGACCGCCTTGGCCCCCTCCTCGACCGCCTTGCTGATGGCCATGGTCATGCCGCGGTCCTTGAAGCTGCCCGTCGGGTTGGCTCCCTCGACCTTCAGGTAGACGTCGCACCCCGTCAGCGCGGACAGGCGGTTCGCGGGGACCAGCGGCGTGCCGCCTTCGAGCAGCGTGATGACAGGCGTCTTCGGAGTGACAGGAAGACGCTCGCGGTATTCCTCGATGAGGCCACGCCACGACCTGCTCATGATGACTCCCTACCTGCGGTGTTGGGCACAGAGTGTACGGGGTGCGGCAGCCCTCCGCGGATCCGCGTCCACCCCCCGGACACATCCATTGGACAGGGGCGCTATTCAGGAAATTCTCAGCATCTCCCGATAAGGTCTCGGGGCAGGGGGTCACCACCATGGACGCGCGTCCTGCTTTGAGGCAGAACGACTATTCACCGATCGCGGCGCCGGAGCTCGGCACCTGGTCACCCGCCCTTTCCGTGAGTGTGGTGATACCCGCTCACGGCGGGCAGGACCGGCTCGACCTGACACTCGCGGCGCTGGCGGCGCAGACGTATCCGGACCATCTCATGGAGGTCCTCGTCGTCGACGACGGCAGCGAACCTCCCATCCGGCTGCCCGAGATCCGCCCCGCCAACACCCGCGTCGTACCGGTGCGCGACGGCTGGGGCATCTCCAACGCCGTCAACACCGGCGCCAAGGCCGCCGACGGCGAGATCATCCAGCGTCTCGACGCCGACATGGTGGCCTGTCGCGAGCACATCGAGGCGCTGGCCCGCTGGCACCACGTGACGGACTATCTCGTCACGATCGGGATGAAGAAGTTCGTGGACGCGCCGCCGGTCACGCCGCGCCAGGTCTTCCGGGCAGGCCACCTGGGAGAGCTGTTCGACCTGGCCGGTGCCGTGTCCAGCTCCACCGAGGCGACGATCGCCAAGACCGACGGGCTGCGCAAGAGCCGCAATCCCTACCACGTGTGCACGGGGCCGACCTTCGCCCTGCCCAGGGAGGTCTTCCACGCCGTCGGCGGTCTCGACCCGAACGTGGCGCGGGGCGAGGACACCGAGTTCTCCTACCGGCTGGCCATGCACGGCGTGGTGTTCGTCCCGGACATGGACGCGCAGGCCGTGCACCTGGGGCTGCCCGCGCAGCACCGCGACAGGGAACGCGCCGTGCGGGCCGTGGAGCCGTACCTGGCGCACCGGATCCCGCTGCGCAGGGACCTGCGCAAGGACCGGGGGCGGCGGTGGCTGGTGCCGTACGTGGAGATCGTGCTCGACGTCACGGACACCTCCGAGTCGGTGGTGCGGCAGGCGGTGGCGGCGGCGCTGGACGGCAAGCTGCAGGACGTGGTGGTGACGCTGGTGGGGCCGTGGTCGCGGCTGAGCTCCGGGCGCCGGTCCGTCCTGTCGGACCCGTGTTTCGAGCTGCGGCTGATGCGTGACCTGTTCGCGCACGACGAACGCATCCGCCTGATCGACGAGGCCGCCCCCACGCCCGCGCCCACGCCGTTCCGCTACCGGGGGCCGGTCGACGTGCCGCTGCACCGGGCGACGCTGGAGCGCATGATCGAGTCGGTGCAGAAGGATCTCACCGGCGTGCTGATCGTCGACCTGCCCGACGGGCGCACGGCCCGGCTGGAGCGCACCTCCGCCCTCGGCCGCGCCGTCCTGCTCGCCGACCCGGGCGCCGACGTGGACGACCTCATCGCCACCACCCACGGGGTACGCCACGAGCCGCCGGACCGCTACTGGCCGGCTCCCGCCCAGCCCGACCCGGTCACCATCCCGGCCCCGGCCCCGGCCGCCACCGCGCCGGTGACCGTCTCGGTGCCGCCGGAGAACACGCTGCTGCGCCGCCTCAAGTCGGCCCTCCGCCCCAACTGACCCCGCCGCTCCACAGGCGGATCGGCGCGCGCGGGACGGGGCGAGCGCAAAGGGGCGTCCGGTGATCGGGGCGGTGGCCGCCGTGAAGGGCGGCGCGCCGGCGGTGGGCCGGCGCTGAAGGGCGGGTCAGCCGCGCAGGCGTTTGCGTAAGGCGCGTTTCATGGTCGCGGACACCAGGACCCGCAGGCTCTGCTGGACGCGACCGGCGGCGGCCAGCTGGCGGCGCAGCGTGCCGACCTCGCGCCGCAGCTCCACGGTCGACTTGCGCCAGCGCCCCGCCTCGTCCCGCCACTTGGCCACCTGCGCCCGCAGCCGCTCCGCCTCTTTGGCCAGCCGGGCCGCCTCGGCCTGCGCCTCCAGGCGCGCCCGGTACGCCCCGCGCCGCCCCAGCAGCGGCCCGGCCTCGGTCGTGAAGCCGTAGGTCTCCGCCTCCACCCAGGTGACGCCCGACACCGAGTCCACCGCGTCGTCCAGGTCCTCCCCCGGCGCCACCACGATGCGGGCCCGGGCGAAGGCGGACGCGCGTTCGAGGCGGGCCGCGACGACCCCCTGGGACGACTCGTGGAGCAGCACGTTCACCAGGCCGAGCCCCTCGTCGCGGGCCAGGTCGAGCAGGCGGGCGAGGGAGTCCTCGCCCGGGACCCAGCCGGGCGGCAGGCGCAGCACGAAGGGCACGGCCGGGTCGACGGACTCCGTGGCGGACAGGCGTACCCGGCCTTCATGCCGATAGTGGCCCTGGACCAGCACCAGGTCGAGGTCGGGGTCCTTCAGGGGGGCGCGGCGGTCGCGGTCGAGGGTGTCCCAGGGCCCGAGGACGAGCACGGACAGGTCGGGCAATGTGCCGGCGAGCAGCGCGTCCACCGTCGCGCGCACCGAGTCGTAGCCCGCCGTGCCGTCCACCACCACGGTGACGTACGGCACCTTCCACTGCCGCCCGGGATGCCCGCGCAGCCACCGGTAGGCCGGGATGCGGTCGGCCACGAACGCGTGGCTCACCCGGTCGATCGGCTGTTTGCCGCGCATCCGCATGGTGGGTCCGAGATGGTAGGCGCGGGCCGAGGGTTCCGGCACGAAGACGGCGCCCGCCTGGCCGAGCCGGTAGCCCATCTCGGTGTCCTGGCCCAGGATCAGCTCGTCGTCCATCGGCCCGGCGGCCTCGATCAGCCGGGCGTTGACCGAGGTCGCGCCTCCGACGTGCAGGCTGAACGGGCGCTGGGGGTTGTCGGTGAGGCCGTTGGTGCGCTCGACGAGATCGACGATCCAGGCGTGCGGCGCCGCGGGTTCGAAGTGCCTCTCCAGGTCGTCGGGGAGCTCGCGGGGCAGCTCGGCGTCGGTGAAGCGGATGTAGCCGGTGACGACCAGGTAGGGGGCGGCGTGGTGCCAGCGCATGTGGGCCTCGATCGCGCCCGGGGTGAGCACCACGTCGGAGTCGAGCCAGTGGATCACGTCACCGGTGGCCTCGGCCAGCCCGGCGTTGCGGGCGCTGGCCCGGCCCGGCTCCGCGCAGACGATCAGGCGCGTCCGCTCGGGGCGGACGGCGGGCAGGCGCAGCGGGGGCGCGCTGCCGTTGTCGACGACGATGACCTCGGTCAGCTCCGCCGGGTACGTCTGCCTGGCCAGCCCGGCGAGCACCAGGTCGAGCTTGTCCTGCCCGCCGTAGGCCGGGATGACCACGCTGACCGTGAGCTCGGGGGTGAGGTCTTCGGAGAGGGGTTCGAGGGTCCGGTAGTCGTTGCCGCGCACCCTGGCCGCACCGGCGACGTCCGTGGTCATGCGGCTTCCATCAGCAGGCTCGGGCGGAAGCCGCGCCACTGGTTGGCGGCCACCTTGAGGAAGTGGGCGAGGGGCAGCTGCCAGGTGTGCTCGTCGCGGAGCCCACGGCGCAGGACGTAGCCCAGCCCGTGGGTGCGGTAGACGCGCGCGCCGACCTTTTGCGCTGCTTTGAGAAACTCGAGATCGACCGCCCGTGAAAGCCCAGGAAATCCCCCAATTTCCTGAAATTTCTTCCGAGAAATCAAGATCGTCCCTCCCGCCACATGATCGGCCCACACCTCGCTCGGATACGCCGCCCCACTCGCGAAAGTCGTCCGCCGCACCGTGGCCCGCAGCGGCTCCAGGTAGAAGAACTCGGCCGTCGTCCCCACCACGTCGGCCCCCGAGTACGCCAGCGCCATGATCAGATCTCCCAGGTGGCGCGGCCCGTACCAGTCGTCGTCATCCCACTTCACCAGGTAGTCGCCGCGTGCCAGAGCCGCTACCCGGTTGAGCACCTCTCCGAACGGGACTTCCCGCGCGACCTCGATCCATTTCACGGGCAGCGAACACGACTCGACCGCCTCCCGCACCTCCTCGAAGCTCACCCCGTGCAGCCCGAGCAGCACCTCGGCCTCGACGTCCCGCTGCCGGCCCATCTGGGCCAGCGCCGTCGCCACCATCCCCGGCCGCTTGGTCGACATGACGATGCTGACCGAGGGCCTGGAGACGCGGTGCGCCAGGCGGCGCAGGCGTACGCTGTGCTCCTCCCGCCGCAGGTCGGCCAGCGAACGCGCGGTCCCGTCGGCCGCGTGGCCGAGCCAGTCGCGGTCGGTGAGCAGCGCGGCGAGGTCGCCGGGCACCCAGGGCGCGGCGCGGCCGGCGGTCAGCGGAACCCCGGCGGCGGCCAGCCGCAGCAATCCCTCCAAGGGCACCTCGGCGGCGGGCCACTCGATCTCCAGACCGCGCAGCGGGCGCAGCGCGGGCACGTCGGGGCGCTGGCCCTCCACCGCCCAGCCGTCGTGCGTCCAGTGCAGGCGGGCCAGCCCCTTCTCCGGCGTACGCGCGAAGCCACAAGGGGTGATCGACATGGGCCTCCTTGGGACTTGGTCGGCGCCTACCTTACGCCCGTTTTACTGACGGGTAGACGCGGCCTCCACATTCGGCAGGCCCTACGCCGCAGGTGGAGTGGAGGTGATTCTCAGTTTTCCTCCAGGAAGCTATGGCACGGTAGGTGCCGGAGTTTATTAAGGTGTCAATAATCCCCTGATGTCCTCGACGCCTCTGATGTTCCAAACGAAAGGTATGCGCGGATGCTCTCGCCCCGCCGACTGGCAGCGACCGCCGCACTCCTCGCAGCTCTCACCGCCGGCGTGCTCGCCCTGCTCGTCCTCGCCGGCCTGATCACTCTCGGCGCGGCAGCGGTCACGGTGGCCTTCCTGGTCACCCTGGCAGCCCTCGCCTTCCTCGTGCTCACCGTGCGCCGCCTCGACGGCAAGGCGCACCGCATCGATCTGCGGATCAAGAAGTACGAGGCCGAGCTGGCGAGGACCACCACCGCACTCAAGAACATCGAGACCAGGTTGGACCTGCTGGTGCAGGCCGTCGAGGACTCCGCCGCGCGGCGGGCCGACGACCTCGGCGCCATCCTGGCCTCGCTCGGGGAGGACCGGGTCAACGCCATGGCGCGGGCGCGAGAGGTGGAGGAGCTGCGCGCGGAGGTTCGCGCGCTGGCCAGGGACTCCGTATGACGCGGGTCCGGCACAACGACTACGGGGCGCTGACCCCGCCGGCGGTGGGGGCGTGGGAGCCCTCGCTGCGGGTCTCCGTGGTCATCCCGGCCTACGACTGCGCGGAGGCGCTGGAGCGCACGGTTCCGGCGCTGGCACGGCAGACGTACCCGGCCGAGCTGGTCGAGATCGTGGTCGCGGACGACGGCAGCGAGCCGCCGCTGCAGGTGGCGGGCGCGCGGGTCGTACGGGTGGCCGACGGATGGGGACGCGGCGCGGCCCGGCAGGCCGGGCAGCTCGCGGCCACCGGGGACGTGATCCACTGGCTCGACTCCGACATGCTCCTCGCGGACGACCACATCGAGGCGCACATGCGCTGGCACCACCTGATCGACCACGCGGTGGTGATCGGGGACGTCCGGTTCGTCGAGGAGCCGGGCGAGGAGGGCGTCCAGTCCGAGTACACGAGGAAGACCTTGGAGTCGACCAGGTGGCTCAAGGACGCGGGCGCGAGCGCGTACCTGCTGCACACGGGCGCGTCCACGTCCGTACGGGCCGATCTGCTGCGCGCGGCGGGCGGCGTGGACACCTCCCTGAACATGGCGGAGGACACCGAGCTCGGATACCGGCTGGCGCAGGCGGGAGCGGTGTTCATCCCTGACGCGCAGGCCAGGGCGTGGCACGTCGGGGCCTCCACCGTGATGCTGCGGGAGAAGGAGGTGCACCGGCACAACTGGTCCTATCTGGGCGATCTCATCCCCGACCTGCGCTGGCTGCGCAGCCATCCCCGGCGTCACTGGCGGGTGCCGTACGTCCAGGTCGTCGTGACGGCGACCACCTACGAGCAGACGCGGGCGAGCGTCGACTCGGCCCTCGCGGGCACCCTCGCGGACGCGGCCGTCACCCTCGTCGGCCCCTGGGGCAAGCTGACCGGCGAGCGCCGCTCCAACCTCGACGACCCCCTCCTCGACCTGCGCCTGCTGCACAATCTCTACAGGCACGAGCCCCGGGTCATGTTCGCGGAGAGCGTACCCGCCTCCGCCGCCCCCGCCCCCTTCCTGCTGCACGTCCCCACCGGGTGGACGCTGGGCGCCGACACGCTCTCCAGGCTGGTACGCCACGCGGACGGCGACCTGCTCGGCCTGGTCAGCGTCGCGCTGTCGGAGGGCAAGTCCGGCGTCGTGGCCGCCCGCCTGGAGCGCACGGCCGCCTTCTCGCGTGCCGCGCTCCATGAGGGCCGGGCCGACGACCTGGTGGACGAGATGTTCGGGTCGGAGTGGGTCAGCGGGGGCGAGTACGGGTTCGCGGTGGCGGAGGAGGCCGAACCGCTGGCCGGGGAGCCCGCGAAGTGGCGGGCGCTGGCCGGGGAGCGGTTGCGGGAGGTCAAGGAGCTGCGGGCGGAGGTCGAGCGGCTCTCGGCCGAGGTCGAACGGCTGTCCGCCGAGCCGCCCGCCGACGAGTCCGCGGGACGGGGCGGGCTGAGCTCACTGATCAGGCAGCTGCGGAGCGCCGGATGATCCGTCAGCTGCTGGCGGAGCTGCCCGGAGCGCGGGTCTTCTTCGCCGGGATCGACGACGTCGCCCCTCTCTACGCCGTCCCCGCCGCCCGCCATCGCTCCTCGGGAACGTCCTGCGAGGCCCGGCACGTCGTGGACCTCGATCGGGACCTGCTGGAGCCGTCCGCCGAGAACGAGCAGGTGGGCGAGGTCCTCGTGCTCGCCAGGACACCGGCCGACCTGCGCAGGGTCGCGACGCTGCACAAGCTGCTGCCACAGGCCGAGCGGGTGGTCGTGGCCGTGCTCGACACGCCCGCCGCCCACCCCGCGCCGGTCCCCACTCCCACCCCCGCGCACCGGTGGCGGTCCTTGACGGATCTGCGCGTCTACCAGCCCAGGAACCGGGTCTGGGTGGTCGACGCCCGGTTCTCCGCCTCCACGCCCGCGGGCCGTACCGTGGCCGCGACGGCGCGGGCGTTCGCGGGCCATCGCCTCGACGTGATCACGGCCCCTGCGGCGGCGATCGCGGGCGTCGGGGCGGCCGACTGGCGCCCCGGCGACCCCAACGCGACCCCCGCCGAGGTGACGGGGCCGGTGCCGGAACGGGTCGGCGCGCCGGGCAGCGACATGGTCCTGCGTACGCTCGGCCACCCGTCGGTGGAGAACGTGAGCGACGCGCCGTCCTCCGTCCCGGATGCCGGCGACGGGGAGCCGAGCGACGACGCGGAGACCGTGGAGTGGGCCGGGGACGAGACGCCCATCGAGCGGCCGACGCTGCGGGCGGTGACCTGGGAGCACCTCGGACGGCCGGGCATGGCCGACTCGCCGCTGGCCGATCCCGACGTGCTGGGCGAGACCTCCATGGTCCCGCCGGTGGACGAACGCCTCGTGAACCCCCAGGGTTTCGTCACCACCCCCTCCCGCGGCATGGCCTCGCTCGTGGAGCGGGACGGCCGGTGGTCGGTGGTGCTGGACGACAAGGTCGTGACGTCGTTCGCCGAGTCCGGCGGGGTCACCGACGCCGACGTGGCCAGGCTCCGGCAGATCCGCGGCGTCGAGGTGGACTGGCGGCACGCGCACAGCGGTCCCCTGGCCGCCGTACGGGTGCTGACCGGCCTGGCCGCCGCCGGGGTGCCGCTGCGCGCGGAGGACGTGCCGCGCTGGGCGGGTGCGCTCGGGGACGAGATCATCGAACTCGTCGAACACTGCCCGGACCTCTCGGACGACCTTCGGCGCGAGGAGCACAGCATCCGCCTGCGCCGCGCCGCGCTCCGTACCCACGGCGTCGCCGCGAGGTGGGAGCAGCTCGGCGCGCCCGCCCCCGCGCCCCCGCTCACCTCTGTCCTGCTGGCCACGCGCCGCACGGACATGGTGTCGTTCGCGCTCGACCAGGTCGCCCGCCAGCGCGACGCCGAACTCGAGGTGATCCTCGCCCTGCACGGCGTCCCGAAGGGCCACCCGGACGTGGCCAAGGCGATCGAGGCGTTCGAGGGCCCGTTGACGGTGTTCGAGGCCGATCGCCAGGACGTGTTCGGCGAGGTGCTGAACCACGCGGCCGCCAGGGCCTCGGGTTCGTTCCTGCTGAAGATGGACGACGACGACTGGTACGGCCCCGACTTCCTGTCCGACCTGCTGCTGGCGCACTCGTACTCGGGCGCCCAGGTGGTGGGCACGGTGCCCGAGTTCGTGTACCTGACGTCCATCGACGTCACCGTGCACCGCAGGCAGGTCACCGAGCAGATCACCAGCTTCGTCGCCGGAGGGACGATCCTGGTGGAGCGCTCGGCCTTCCAGGCCGTGGGCGGGTTCCGTCCGTTGCGGCGCTCGGTGGACACCCAGTTCCAGGAGGCCCTGCAGGCGGCGGGCGGCCAGATCTACCGTACGCACGGGCTCGGCTACATCCTGCGCAGGGGCCCGGCCGCCAACCACACGTGGCAGGAGCCGATCGGGACGTTCCTGCAACGCAACAGGCAGCAGTGGCGCGGCTTCCGCCCGAACGCCCTCATGGCCCTGGACGGGAGCCCCCTCCCATGACCGGCATCCCCCGCATCCGCCGCAACGACTTCGGCGTGCTCACGCCGCCCGCCCTGGGCGCCTGGGAGCCCGCGCTGACCGTCACCGTCGTCATCCCGGCCCACGACCGCCAGGAGACCCTGGACCTCACCCTGGCCGCCCTGTCCGCCCAGAGCTACCCCGAGCACCTGCTGGACGTCATCGTCGTGGACGACGGCAGCGCCACCCCGCTCCACCTCCCGGAGCTCGTCCCGGCCAGGACCAAGCTGATCTCCAGCCCGCCGGGCGGCTGGGGCCGGGCCTGGGCCGTTCAGGCGGGCCTGGACACCGCGACCGGCGAGGTCATTTTCGTCCTGGACGCCGACATGGTCCCGCACCGGCACCACGTGGAGGCCCAGCTGCGCTGGCACCACCTGGCCCCGTACGTGGTGGCCCTGGGCTGGATCGACTTCACCGCCGCGACCGACCTCCCGACGCAGGAGCGGGTACGCCAGGCGCTGGAGTCGGACGAGGAGGGCGAGCTCTTCCCGCTGTCACCGCACCGCCACGACTGGGCCGAGCAGATCATCCACGACCACGACGGCCTGCGCACCGCCCCCAGCTCCCTGGCGACCCGCATCCACGTGGGCGCCACGGTGTCGTACCCGGCCGAGCTGCTGCGCTCGATCGGCGGCCTGGACACGTCCCTGGTGCTGGCCGAGGACACCGAGCTGGGCTACCGGCTCACCCAGGCGGGCGCGGTGTTCGTCCCGGACCCGGAGTCGCGTGCCTGGCACGTCGGGCTGCCGACGGCGATGCGCGAATTCGCGGCGCTGAAGCGCTACAACGACCCCTTCGTCGCCGACCGGGTCCCCTACCGGCGCTACCTCCGCACGGATCCGGGCCGGCAGTGGCTGGTGCCGTACGTGGACGCGACGGTGCCGGCGGGCCCGTACGAGGACGTGCGGGCGACGGTGGACGGCCTCCTGGCCGGCACGATCCCGGACGTCAGGGTCACCGTCCCCGGCCCCTGGGAGTCACTGAGCACCGAACGCCGCTCCCCGCTCGCCGACCCGCACCTCGACCTCCGCCTCATCCAGGCCAACTTCGCCGGCGACCCCCGCGTCCACCTGACCGGGCCCCTGGAGGGGACGGCCCCGTTCCAGCTCTCGGTGCCGCCCGGATGGGTCCCGTCGAAGGACACGGTGGAAAGCCTGCTTGACCACATGGAGCAGCACGACCTGGGCACCCTCTGCCTGGCCCTGGAGGAGACGGAGCAGGGCGTCACGCTGGCCCGGCTGGACCGCACGGCCGCCCGGTCAAGAGCCGCGCTGGTGGCCGCCCCGGACGACGAGTGGGACGACCTGATCGACGCCCTCTTCGGCCTGGAGTGGCTGGACGGGGAGAGCTGGGGCTTCAAGCGCCGCCCCGCCGTCTACCCGCCGCGCAAGAGGCCCGTCCCGGAGCTCGACCGGCTCACCGCCGAGCACGAGAAGAAGCTCGCCCTCTACCGCAAGCGCACCGCCGCCCTGCGCGCGGAGCTCGCGCAACTGCGGCGGGAGTCGGCCAAGAACGGCCGGGACGCGGCGCGCTGGCGCGAGAAGGCCGAGGCCTGGCGCAGGGAGGCGGTCCGCCTCGCCCGCGCGCAGAACCGCACGGTCCTCAAGCGAGCCGTCCGCAAGGTCCGCTCCCTGGCCTTCCCCGACGACTCCCCCGCGCGAGAAGGCTAGTCGTCGCCCTCCACGCGCATCACGCTGGCCACGGCGCGGACGATGTCCAGCTCGCGCAGCCCCTCCATGGTCGCCGACAGCGCGGCATCCGTGGCGCGGTGGGTGACGATGACGAGCTGGGCGTCGTCGCCGTGCCCCTCCTGGCGTACGGTCTGGATCGACACGTCGTGCTTGGCGAACAGCTCCGCCACCCGCGCCAGCACGCCCGGCTTGTCGGCCACGTCGAGCGCCACGTGGCAGCGCGTGACCGTGTCGCCCATGGGATGGGCCACCAGGTCCGCGTACGTCGACTCCTCCGGCCCGCGCGTGCCCGCCAGGCGGTTGCGGGCGACGGCCACCAGGTCGCCGAGGACCGCGGAGGCCGTGGGCGCCCCGCCCGCCCCCTTGCCGTAGAACATGAGCTGCCCCGCCGACTCCGCCTCCACGAAGACCGCGTTGTACGCCTCCCGCACCCCGGCCAGCGGGTGCGACCGCGGGATCATCGCGGGGTGCACCCGCACCCCGAACGAGCGGCCGTCCTCGGAGCGGGCGCAGATGGCCAGCAGCTTGATGACGTAGCCCATGGCCTTGGCCGAGGCCACGTCGGTGGCGGTGATCTCGGTGATGCCCTCGCGGTGCACCTCGGCGGCCGTGACACGGCTGTGGAAGGCGAGCCCGGCCAGGATGGCGGCCTTGGCGGCGGCGTCGAAGCCCTCGACGTCGGCCGTCGGGTCGGCCTCCGCGTAGCCGAGCGTCTGGGCCTCCTCCAGGGCGTCGGTGAAGGACGCGCCCGTGGTGTCCATCTTGTCGAGGATGTAGTTGGTGGTGCCGTTGACGATGCCGAGCACGCGCTTGACGTGGTCGCCCGCCAGCGACTCGCGCAGCGGGCGCAGCAGCGGGATGGCGCCGGCCACGCTGGCCTCGAAGTAGAGGTCGCCGTTGCCCTGCCTGGCGGCCTCGTGCAGGGTGGCGCCGTCTTCGGCCAGCAGCGCCTTGTTGGCGGTGACCACGGACTTGCCCTTGGACAGGGCGGCGACGATCAGCGTGCGGGCGGGCTCGATGCCGCCGATGACCTCGATGACGATGTCGACGTCGTCACGCGTGACCAGCGCCTCGGCGTCGGTGGTGAACAGCGAGGGGTCCACGTCGACGTCACGCTTGCGGCCGAGCCGGCGTACGGCGACGCCGGCCAGCTCCAGCGGGGCACCGATGCGCGCGGCCAGGTCGGCGGCCTGCTCGTGCATGAGCCTGATGACCTGCGAGCCGACGACGCCACAGCCCAGCAGCGCCACTTTCAGCGGTTTCACAGCTGCCCCCTCAACAGGTCGTCCTCGGTCTCGCCCTGCACGATCACGCGCGACTTGCCGCCGGAGACGGCGACCACGGCGGGCCTGGGCAGGTAGTTGTAGTTGCTGGCCAGCGACCGGCAGTAGGCGCCGGTGGCCGCCACCGCGATCAGGTCACCGGGGACGAGGTCGGCGGGCAGGTGGAAGTCGCGCACGATGATGTCGCCGCTCTCGCAGTGCTTGCCGACCAGGCGGCTGAGCATGGGCTCGGCGGTGCTCTCGCGGCTGACCAGCGCCGCGGTGTATTCGGCGCCGTAGAGCGCGGTGCGCACGTTGTCGCTCATGCCGCCGTCGATGCTCACGTAGGTGCGCAGGCCCTCGACGTCCTTGACCGTGCCGACCGAGTAGAGGGTGATGCCGCCGGGCCCGACGATGGTGCGCCCCGGCTCCACGGTCAGCCTGGGCACGGGCAGGCCCGCGTCCGTGCACACCTTGGTGACGATCTCGCGCAGCCCGTCGGCCAGCTCCTTGATGTCGGGCGCCTCGTCACCCTCGACGTAGGCGATGCCGTAGCCGCCGCCCAGGTCGAGCTCGGGCAGCACGACGCCGTGCTCTTCCTTGATCTGCACGAGCAGCGCGGCCAGGCGCCTGGCCGCCACCTCGAACCCGGCCGTGTCGACGATCTGGGAGCCGATGTGCGAGTGGAGCCCGACGAGCTCGAGCTGCGGCAGGGCGAGGATCCGGCGTACGGCCTCCGCGGCCGCCCCGGTGTTGAGCGACAGCCCGAACTTCTGGTCGTCGTGCGCCGTCGCGATGAACTCGTGCGTGTGCGCCTCGACCCCGGTGGTCACCCGGATCATCACCTTGGGCCGCTTGCCCAGCCGCTGGGCGAGGTGGCCGAGCCTGGCGATCTCCTCGTACGAGTCGACCACGATGTGGCCGACCCCGACCTCCAGCGCCCTGGTCAGCTCGGCGACGGACTTGTTGTTGCCGTGCATCGTGATGCGCTCGGGCGGGAACCCGACGCTGAGCGCCACCGCCAGCTCGCCGCCGCTGGCCACGTCGAGCCCGAGGCCCTCGTCGTGGAGCCAGCGCACGATCTCCTTGCACAGGAACGCCTTGCCCGCGTAATGGACGTCGGAGCCGGCGAAGGCCGTGGCGTAGTCGCGCATGCGCGAGCGCACGTCGTCCTCGTCGAGGACGTAGAGCGGCGTGCCGTGCTCGCGAGCCAGCTCGCGCACGTCGACGCCGCCGACAGTGAGCGTGCCATCGGTCCGGGTCGACGTTCGCGGCCAGATCGCCGGGTTGATCCGGTTGAGGTCGGCGGGCGCCAGCGGAGGGCGCTCGTGGGGCAGCATCTCGGCGTGCCGGTCCCCGGCGGGATGGACGAATCGACTCACCTGATCGAGGCTATCGGAACCGCAACTAAGCCATGACCCTATGCCCACGTATCGAGACGCGATCAAGCCCGGGAAGGGATATTTTTACGATTTTTCGCCGTTTGGCCGAATATTTTGCGACCCGCTATATCCGTTCCGGCCCAGGAAGCACACCGGTCACAGCCTCGGCCAGCCGCACCCGCGCCGTGTGCACCGGCCCCGGCGCCTCGTCGCCGACCGGGACGGCGGGCGCGTGCTCGTGCGCGTCGTGATAGGCCAGGGCCAGCCGCACGAGGTACGTCTCCCACCCCGGCTCCCTGCTCACCGTCCGCCCGGGCAGCTCGGCCAGCACCCGCAGCACCCGCCGGTCGTACGGGCCGTCGAGCAGCTCCCCCCTGAACCCCTCGGACGGCACCCCCAGCTCCCCCGCCCACCTGAGCACCGCGCGGGCCCGCGCGTGCCCGTACCGCACCACGAACCCGGGGTTGTCCCAGGTCCGCGGGAAGTCCGGCCACAGGGGCTCCGGGATGTCGAGCGGCCCGACACCTGCCACCAGCTCCCCGGGCTCGCTGACCACGATCCGCAGGAACCCGTCCCGCCGGACCTCCACCAGGGACACCCCGGCCAGCTCCCGCACCCGCCCGGCGAGCGACTCGGCGGGGACCTTCCGGCGCAGCGCCGCGGCGGAGACGTAGACGGCCTCCTCCTCCCACGTCCCCTCGGGCGCCGGCGGCTCCCCCAGCACCTCGGCCAGTTCCGGGAGCGTCATGGCCGAAACCCTAGCCCCGGGGCTCAGATGAGCGCGTGCGGCTCGGCGGAGCCGTACTCGACCAGATGCGCCGCCCCGAGCAGCCAGCGGTCCTCGTCGCGCACCCGCACGTAGCCGAACCGGTCGGCCGAGAACACCTTGATCCCGTCCGTCCGGCACTGCCGCATGAGCACCTCGTCCCACCCGTCCGTGAGGTCCGCGAAGCCGATCTCGCGGAGGGTGTTGCGGCGGGCCAGGAGGGTCGCCCCGGCGATCTCCGGGAGGTAGGTGTACTCGGCCTCGGGCTGCTTGAGCAGCGTGGCCTGCGGCTTGCGGAGGTGGGCGTAGAAGGCCGCCTTGCCGACGATGTCGGCGGTGCTGAAGAGGAACGCCCGCCGCAGGTCCGCCAGGTAGTGCGGGCCGTACACGTCGCGCGGGTCCATGACCGCCACCAGGTCGGCCTCGCACAGGTCGATGCCGGCGTCGAGCATCGCGCCCTCGGTCATCGCCGGGTGCGGGCGGCGGTAGACGATCTCCACGTCCGGCAGCACGTCGCGGGCCCGCAGCTCCGACTCCGGCGGCCCGATGACGATGAGCTGGTCGACCCCCGACTGCTTGGCGACCTGCGCCAGCGCGTGCTCCATCAGGTACGGGTCCATGATCGGCAGCAGCACCGAGGTGTTGAGCGTGGCGCGGGCGCTGGGCAGGCCGATCGCGTCGAGAAGCTCGTCGATCCGCTCGGTCATCGTGCCCATCTGGTACGCCCGCCGCAGCGCCACGTGCGCCCGCCGCGTGTCGGCCTCGGTGCCGATGGGCGTGCCGCAGGCGGCGAGCTCGGCCAGCCGCCACTGGGGCGTGCCCGGCGGGCAGTCCACCGCGGCCGGCCAGCGGTAGGAGGTCAGGACGTCGGGGTAGGTCAGGTGCCCGGGCAGCAACTGGTCCAGCGTGAGGACCCGGTCGATGCGCCCGCCGGACAGCGGCAGCGGGTTGTGCACCCTCGGCTGCACCCCGAACTGCAGCCGCGGCCAGGCCACCGTGAGATCGGTCGTGAACCGGTGCTCGAACAGCTCGGCCGCCGCCGCGTATGCGGCCACGTCGCCCTGCGTGTGCCAGAAGACCGTGCGGATGCCGCGCTCGGCGCACCAGGCCAGCAGCGCCTTGAGCCCCTCGCCCGGCTCGCCGGTGATCTCCTCGGCCCACGGCCCCTGCGAGACGGACTCGACCACCAGCAGGTGGGGCACCTCCAGCGGGAGCACCCTGGCGAAGTCGCGCGGCGTGAAGCCGGTCGTCTGCCGCCACTCGTACCTCAGCAGCGCCTCGGCGTGCGGGTCGGCGATGACCGCGGCCGTCAGGTGCGGCCTGGTGTTGGGGCCCGTCGGCACCCGGAAGGGCTTGAGCTTGAAGGAGGCGCCCCCGAGCGTCCTGGTCGTAGTGGTGGCCTGGTACGCCGCGCCGGGACGCTCGTCCTTGGCCTTGGCGGCCGTAGGGGGCTTGCGCTTGGGCGCGATGGGCCGCTTGACGGGCTTGGCCGCGCCCCTGAGCCCCTTGGCCAGCCGGACCGGGTTGCTCTTGCCGCTCTTGATCGCGTCACCGAGGCGGTTCCAGCGGGCGACCTTGATCGAGGACAGCTTCCAGTTGGCCACCTCGGCCTGGAAGCGCTGCTCGGCCAGCTCCTTGCGCAGCTTGTCGGCCGCCGCCTGCTCGGTCTCCAGCCGCTCCTCGGCCTCGCTCAGCCGCTCGGCCAGCGACCTGGCCTCCGCTGCGCTCTGCTCGGCGGCGGCCAGCTTGGCCTCGGCGGCGTCCAGCAGCCTGGCCAGCTCGGCGGCACGCTCGGCCTGCGCGACGGCATCCCGCAACGCCCGCCGCGTGCTCTCAAGCTCCGTAGTCAATTGACCCTCCGCTCCCTCAGCCCGGCAAAGGATACTCTTTTTGCCTGAAGCGTCTCGAAGGGATGAGATCCGGTGCAGTTCAACGTGCGGCCCTACGTCTGCGGCGCTCTCGGCCGGATCGACCCCGCCATACTCGGCAAACTGACCACGGCGGGCCCGAGACTCCTGCCTGCGCTCCAGTCGGCCGACGCGGCGCTGTTCAGCTCGGCGCCGCTGCCGCCCTATCACCGCCTGGGGCACTCGTACGCGTTCTCCTGGGGCGAGCGCAAGCCGTCCGGGGACGACGACTGGATGACGGTCGCGGAGACGTTCGAGACCCCCGGGCTGATCGGCGACGCCGACAGTGTCACGCTCCACACGGGCGCCCTGGGCCTCGTGGACGTCTACTACGTCCGCCTGGGCGAGGCGGTCTACTTCTCGTCGCAGATCCAGCCGCTGCTCAGCCTGGTGCCGGTCGAGATCGACTGGTCGGCGTGGGCGTCGATCCTCCAGGTGACGTTCCCGCTGGGCGAGGCGACGCCGTACGCGGGCGTCAAGCGGCTGCCCGGCTCCAGCGCCCTGGTGTGGCGGCACGGCAGGCTCGCGACCGAGCGCAGGCTGCCGCGCTGGCTGCGTTCGGAGCCACACGAGTCGTGGATCAGCCCGAGCGAGATCGTCGAGCTGCTGGACGAGGTCTACCGGGACTACGAGGGCCGCAAGCTGCTCGTGCCGGTCAGCGGCGGCTACGACTCGCGGCTGCTGGCCGGCGTGGCCAAGGCCCGCGGGATGGACGTCGAGTCGTGGACGACCAGCCCGGACGACGGCACCGACACCGACATCGCGTTCGCCAGGTCGATCACCAGGGAGCTGGGCATCCCCCACCGGGTGATCACCCAGGACGCCGCCGACTACCCGGACGACGCCGTCGAGGTGGCCCGCAGGCTCGAATACCTGACGCCGCACCACGCCTGGTACGCGCCCTTCGCCAAGGAGGTGCACAAGGCGGGCCGGATCCTGGTCGACGGCCTGGCCGGCGGGCCGCTGCTGAAGAACTTCATGGTCAGCGGGGCCGCGCTGGAGGCCACGACGCAGGCCGAGCGCTCGGCGGCCGTGCTCGGCTCGCTGTCGCTGGGGGCGCCCTCGCAGCCGTTCCTGTCCAAGGCCGCCGCCCAGTGGATGGAGGAGACCGTGCGCGAGCAGTTCCTGGCCGCCACCTCCATGCTCCACGGGCACCGCGCCGAGCTGCCGCTGTCGGTGCTGCACACCAGGACCGTGCGCGGCATCGCGCGCTCCGCGGTCAACCTGGTGGGACCCGAGGCGTCGTTCGCCGCACCGTTCATCGACCCGCGCTTCTTCGACGCCGCGTTGTCGGTCGGCGTGGCCCGCAAGGACAAGGGCCGTTTCTACCGCGAAGTGCTCCATGCGGCCAATCCACGGGTGGCCGCACTCCCCTCGACGAATGTGGTCAAACAGCCGCTCCAAAGGGTGCCGCTGCGTTCCACGGCCGCCCCCGCCCGAAATTATTCGCACCGCATGCTGGAGACTGTGGTGAGGAGAGTGCCGGGGCTGCTGTCGGACGAGCTGCACGAGGTGGTCTCAGGCGGTCCCGACGCTTTGACCAGGTTCAACGGCTGGAACGATCGTTTCTGGGTGCGGGGGTTGGTGCTCTTCGGGCTGTGGCTGAGCGACTTCGAGAACGACCTCTCGGACCTCGCGCCACCTTTTTAGTGAACTCTCGGTAACAGGGCGATTACGTACGGATCTCACGGGTATTAACCCTCGCACAGCAGAAGCGGGTTCCGGAAAGCCAACGGGCTGGTAGTGTTCGGCCCGTAAGCGCCGCACAAACGGGCACCAGATCACAAATCCGGTCTCGTTCTAGGGCAGTGGAGTTCGCAGGGATGACGACTCCACGCGGCGCGGTCACCAGATAACAACGCCGGGGCAACCGGTGACTTCGTCCTGCCCACATCTCTTCCTGTGAGCGACATATGATCAACGCATCCCCATTGCCGGAGCCGATCTCCGAGGCGTTCGTCTCAGAGGATCCTGCCTGGTACAAGCGGGCGGTGTTCTACGAGATCCTCGTCCGGGGGTTCAAGGACTCCAACGGCGACGGCACCGGCGACCTTCGCGGTCTCATCGAGAAGCTGGGCTACCTCGAGTGGCTCGGCGTGGACTGCCTGTGGTTGCTGCCGCTGTACGAGTCGCCTCTGCGCGACGGCGGATATGACATCTCGGACTACATGAAGATCCTTCCGGACTTTGGGGACCTGGGAGACTTCGTGCAGCTGATCGAGAAGGCTCACGAACGTGGCCTGCGGATCATCACCGACCTCGTGATGAACCACACCAGCGATCGCCACCCCTGGTTCCAGGCGTCCCGGCACGACCCCGAGGGTCCGTACGGCGACTTCTACGTGTGGTCGGACCATCCTGGCGGCTATCCCGACGCCCCGATCATCTTCATCGGCGCCGAGGAGTCCAACTGGACCTACGACCCGGTGCGCAAGCAGTACTACTGGCACCGTTTCTTCCACCACCAGCCGGACCTCAACTATGACAACCCGGCGGTGCAGGAGGCCATGCTGGAGGTGCTGCGGTTCTGGCTGGACCTGGGCATCGACGGGTTCCGGCTGGACGCGGTGCCGTACCTGTTCGAGCGTGAGGGCACCGCGTGCTCGGGGCTGCCGGAGACGCACGCGTACCTGAAGAAGATCAGGGCCGAGGTGGACCGGCTCTACCCCGACCGGGTGCTGCTGGCCGAGGCCAACGGCTGGCCCGAAGACGTGGTGGAGTACTTCGGCGACCCCACCACGGGGGGCGACGAGTGCCACATGGCCTTCCACTTCCCGCTCATGCCGCGCATCTACATGGCGGTCAAGAAGGAGACCCGCGAGCCGATCTCCGAGATCATGTCGCTCACGCCCAAGCTGCCCGACAAGGCGCAGTGGGGCATCTTCCTTCGCAACCACGACGAGCTCACGCTCGAGACGGTGAGCGAGGAAGAGCGCGACTACATGCACAAGGAGTACGCCAAGGACCCGCGCATGCGGGCCTACCTGGGCATCCGCCGGCGCCTGGCCCCGCTGCTCGACAACGACAGGGACCGGATCGAGCTGTTCACGGCCCTGCTGCTGAGCCTGCCGGGTTCGCCGGTCATGTACTACGGCGACGAGATCGGCATGGGCGACAACATCTGGCTGGAGGACCGCGACTCGGTCCGCACGCCGATGCAGTGGAGCCCAGACCGCAACGCCGGGTTCTCCTCGGCCGACCCCGGGCGGCTCTACCTGCCCGCGGTCATGGACCCGATCTACGGCTACCAGGCGGTCAACGTGGAGGCCCAGCAGCGCCATGAGGGCTCGCTGCTCCACTTCACCCGCAAGATGCTGGAGATCCGGCGCAACCATCCGGTGTTCGGCGTGGGGGCGTACACGGAAATGTGGTCGTCGAACCCCGCCGTGCTCACCTTCGTCCGCGAGGACCGCGACGACATCATGCTGTGCGTGAACAACCTGTCGAAGTTCCCGCAGCCGGTCGAGCTGGACCTGCGCAGGTTCGAGGGGATGGTCCCGGTCGAGGCGCGGGGCGGGGTGGAGTTCCCGCCGGTCGGCGAGCTGCCGTACCTGCTGACGCTGCCGGGGCACGGCTTCTACTGGTTCGCGCTGAAGAAGAAGGAGAAAGCCGCTCTCAGCGCGACGTGACCGGCACCTGGGCACGGGCCGCGCGGCGGGCGGGAATGAGCGCCACCGCGAGGGCCGTGCCCACGGCCGACACGACGGCGACGGCCAACGTCAGGGCAGAGGGCGCGCGCCCGATGCCCGCGCCGACGCCGCTCGTGTGGCCCTGCAGGTCGATCAGCCCGGTCACCACGGACATGCCCGCCGCGGCGCCCGCGCCGACGCCGAGCACGACCAGCAGCCCGGTGCCCGTCACGAGCGTGGCCATGACCTGGCGCGGCGTGAGCCCCATGGCCTTGAGCACGGCCAGGTCGAACGCGTGGTCGCGCAGCCCGAGCGCGCTGGCGGTGAGCAGGTTGGCCAGGGCGATCAGCATCAGCACGGCGATCAGCGCCACGATCACCACCCGGATGATCGCCAGCCGGTCCGCCGGGTTGACCGCGGCCTGCACGTCGAGGCTCTCCTTCGACTCCGCCAGCAGCCGCCCGCGCACCTCTGCGGGGTCCGCGCCCTTCTTGAGGGCGAGCGCGTAGTACTCCGGCGGCACCGAGTCCTTGGCCGCCAGGCTGTCGAGCCCCACGGAGATCACCTCGCCGTCGAGGTCGGGCTCGACTGTCCTGCCGACGATCCTGACGATCAGCGGCGTGCCGCCCACGGTCAGCCGCACCCGGTCGCCGATCTTGATGCCCAGCAGGTCGAGCAGTCCCTGCCCGGCCACCGCCTCCCCCTGACGGCCGTACATGCGCCCCTCGACCACCGGGAACGGGTACGGCTCCGTCGAGCTGCCGATGGCCCGCACGCGGACCGAGCGGGCCATGCCGGGCGCCAGGGCGTCCACGTCGGTGCCCGGATAGACCGTCGCCACGTCCCTGTCGAGCTTGGCGACGCGCTCGGCCTCGGCCGGCTCCGCCTTGCCCGGCCTGACGTACAGGCTCGCGTGCTGGCCGACCTGCTCGGGGTGGTCGGCGAAGTTGTCCAGCGTGGCCCAGACGCCGAGCCCGATCGTGATCATCATCATCGGCACGGCCAGCCCGAACGCCGTCAGGAACGCCGGCACGCGCCTGGTGAAGGCATCTCTGGTGCCCAGGACGAGGGCGGGCGGGAGGCGTACGAGGAGGGCCAGCCGGGCCAGCCTGGACAGGCGGCCGCGCGGCGGCAGGGCGGGCGCGTCGGGGATCGGCGGCGTGCGGCCGCCGCGCCAGGCGGGCAGCCCCACGGCGGCCAGCACCACCAGGGCCGTGCCCGCGACGATGGCCAGCACGGGGATCGGCGCCACGGACGTCGCGCCGAGCATCGCCGCCATCACGCCCCAGCCCACCACGGCGCCGATCGCGACGCCGAGCAGGCCCAGCGCGCCGTGCTCGACCAGGAGCAGCAGCGCGATCTGGCCCTTGGTGAAGCCCATCGACTTGAGCGTGGCCAGGTCGCGGAGCTGGGCCAGCACCCGGCCGCCGGCCGCGTTGGCCAGGGCGAGCGCGGCGGCCACCAGCCCGACCACCCCGAACAGCGCCAGCAGCGTGCCCAGCAGCCGGTTGTCCAGCTCCATGGCGGCCCTGACCTCGCGCCAGGTGTAGACGCGCTGGAGCTTGTCCTCCAGCATGACGACCACGCGCTGCGAGACGACCTGCGTGGCGTCGGGGTCGGCCAGGCGCAGCCCGGTCACCCACTCGCTGCGGCCCAGCATGGGCTCGATGCGGTCGAGCATGACGGGCAGCACGTAGGCCAGGCCGGGCGTCCACTGGGGGTAGAAGCCCTGCTCGGCGGAGTCGGCGATGCCGCGTACGTACAGGGTGTGGCGCTCGCCGCTGAGCGCGATGATCGTGAAGGACGCGCCGATCCTGAGCCGCAGCGAGCTCGCGAACGAGCGCTCGACGACCACGCCGTCGGGCTGTGAGGCGTCCAGCCACCTGCCCTCGGCCACCACCGGGTGCGCCACCTGCGGCGGCGCGGCGGGCATCGCGCGCAGCGCGGCCGGCTCCCTCTTGCCGTCCTGCGCCACGGTCACGGGCGCCGACCGGTAGGGGCCCGCGATCTGCGTCACGCCGTCGATGCCGCTCAGGTCAGCCTGGGGGCTGTCGTCGGTGTAGAGCCAGATGTGGGCGCCGTCGGTCTGGGCGAACAGGCTGCGCCACGGGTTGGTGCCCTCCTCCAGCAGGGTCGCCGCGGTGATCAGCGCGGCCACGATCCCGGCCACGGTCAGCACCGTCAGCACCGCCTGGCCCTTGCGGGCCCGCAGGTCGGCCTTGATCCACCGGCTCCCCGCCAAAGAGGCACTCATCGGAGGTCGATCACCTCGCCGGCCGTGCGCGTGCGGCGGCGCGCGATGCGGCCGTCGTCCACGATCTCCCCGTCGAACAGCGACACCAGCCGGTCGGCCAGGCTCGCCACGCGCGCGTCGTGGGTGACCATCACGATCGTCTGGCCCTCCTTGTGGACGTCGCTGAGCAGGCGGAGCACGTCTCGGGTGTTGCGGCTGTCGAGGTTGCCGGTGGGCTCGTCGGCCAGCAGCACGCTGGGCTGGTTGGCCAGCGCCCTGGCCAGCGCGACCCGCTGCTGCTCGCCCCCGGAGAGCTGGGCGGGCGAGGCCTCGGCGCGGTCGGTGAGGTTGAGCGCGCCGAGCAGGCTCTCCCTGCGCTCGCGGGCCACCTTGGGCGAGGCCCCGGCCAGCAGCGCGGGCAGCTCGACGTTGTCGCCCACGGTCATGTTGGCGACGAGGTTGAAGAACTGGAAGACGAACCCGACCTTCTTGCGCCGCAGCAGCGCCCAGGCGCTCTCCGAGAGCGTGTCGACGCGTTTGCCGTCGAGCCAGATCTCGCCGCTCGTCCGGGTGTCGAGCCCGCCGAGCATGTGGACGAGCGTGGACTTCCCGGAGCCGGACGGCCCCATGATTGCGACGAATTCACCCGGCTCGACCTGCAGGTCCACGCCGCGTACGGCAGGCACGGGCACCGCGCCATCCTGGTAGATTTTGACCAGATTGACCGTTTTCACAACCGCGCTCATGCCAGATCCTCCTGGCAACGCTCCAGCCAGTCAAGATCTGCCTGCAGGTGGAGCATGGCGCCCTCGATGAGGAGCATGGCCACCCGGTCGGTCGGCGCAGTGCGGGCCAGGAGGTCATTGAGATCGCTCATGAGCGACAGGTAGTGGCGGCGCTGACGACTGATCAGCGCCATCCGGTCGGCGATGCCGGTGAGTGGGGCCAGCACGAGCTTCATGAAGAACTCGTCGCGCACCCTGGGGCCCTCGGTGGGCTCGTCCACCCAGAGGGTGAGCACGTCACGGCCCTTGGCCGTGAGGTAGTAGACCTTCTTGTTGGGCCGGTTGGACTGTTCGACGTCCACCGCCCTGACGAGGCCGTCCTTCTCCAGCCTGCCGAGCGTGACGTAGATCTGGCCGATGTTGGGGGACGGATAGGCACTGCCGAACGTCTGCTCGAGCGCCTGTTTGAGCTCGTAGCCATGGGCCGGCTCTTTCGCCAGGAGCGCCAGCAGGTGAAGCCGCACCGCCCCACCTCCCCGCCGTGTTACGAACGCGTTACGCAGCTAGCCGTTGACCTACAGATTACATGTGTGCATAACATGAATGCATCTACCTAACACGTATGTAAATCACTCTGAACGCGGAGGAAACAGAGTGCGCTCGCTCACGCTCCCCCTGGTCGTCCTCCTGGCGGCGGCCGGTTGCGCGCCGGCGAGCAATGAGGGCGGCGGCGAAACTGGCACGGGCGGCACAGGCCCCATCACGTTCGCCACCGGCCGCGACACCACGGCGTACCTGCAACCCTTGCTGGACCGCTGGAACCAGGCCCACCCGGCCGAGAAGGTGACGCTGCTGGAGCTGCCCGAGGCCGCCGACGAGCAGCGCGCTCAGATGGCGGCCAACCTCCAGGCCAAGAGCAGCCGGTACGACGTACTGGGGCTCGACGTGGTGTGGACCGCCGAGTTCGCGGAGAACGGCTGGATCATCCCCCTGGAGCGCGGGTTGTTCCCGCTCGACAGGTTCCTGCCGCCCGTCGTGGAAACGGCGGTCTACAAGGACAAGCTCTGGGCCGTCCCGTACACGAGCAACGCAGGGTTGCTCTACTACCGGACCGACCTGGTCAAGAAGCCCCCGCGGACGTGGGCCGAGCTTCGCGACCAATCACGACAGATAACGAAAAAGCACGATATTGGAGGCTATGCCGGGCAGTTCCTGGCTTATGAAGGGCTCACCGTCAACTTCTCCGAGGCTCTGCAGTCCGCCGGCGGGCAGATCGTCAGCAAGGACGGCGCCGAGGTGACCCTCGACCCGGCCAAGACGCGCATCGCACTCGACTTCCTGCTCCAGGGCCTGCGCGAGGGCTGGATCCCCAAGGAGTCGCTGAGCTACAAGGAGGAGGAGACGCGCCTGGCCTTCCAGGAGGGCCGGCTCGCCTTCGCCCGCAACTGGCCGCACGGCTACGGCCCGGCCAGGGCGAAACTGGGCGACAAGCTGGGGGTGACCCGGCTGCCGGGGCTCAACGGCCCCGGGTCCAGCACGCTGGGCGGCGCCAACCTCGCCATCAGCGCCTACTCCAAGCGTCAGCACACGGCGCAGGAGTTCATCCGCTACTTCACCAGTCTGGAGAACGAGCGCCGCGTCCTCACCGAGGGCTCCTTCCCTCCCGTGTGGACCGAGCTCTACGACGACCCCGCCCTGATCAAGCGCTTCCCCTACCTGCCCGTGCTCAAGGAGAGCATCCTCGCCGCCAAGGCACGGCCGGTGAGCGCCAACTACAACCAGCTGAGCCTGGTGATCGCCAGTTCGGTCGCCAAGGCGCTCGGCAACCCCTACACCGAGTCCGCGGACGACGTCGCGGTCTCCATGAAGTCAGAACTCGAAGAGATCATCAGAACCCAGTGAGGCAGCCATGCGAAACGCCAGAGCAGCAGCAATCCTGGCCGGGCTCGCGGTAGCCGTTGCCGCCTGCGGCAACGCCCCGACAACCACCTCGCCGTCCACCGACGCTTCAGGCTCCGCGTCGGCCCCCGCCGCCGGCGCCAAGCCGCTGCAGGGCGTGAAGCTCGAGGTCGCCGCCAAGTGGACCGGCGACGAGCAGAAGAACTTCCAGCAGGTGCTCAAGGCCTTCACCGAGAAGACCGGCGCGCAGGTCACGTACGCCTCCACCGGTGAGGACACCGGCGCCTACCTCGGCCCGCGCATCCAGGGCAAGAACCCGCCGGACGTCGCGATCCTGCCGCAGCCTGGCCTGGTGCAGCAGTACGCCGACCAGAACGCGCTCATCCCGCTGACCGACGACGTCGTCAAGGAGGTGGACACCAACTACACCCCGTACTGGAAGGAGCTCGGCTCCGCCAGCGGCAAGGTGTACGGCGTGCTCATCAAGGCGGCGCACAAGTCGCTGGTCTGGTACCGGTCGCAGGCGTACGACGACGCGGGCGTGCAGCCTGCCACCACCTGGGACGAGCTGGTCAAGAACGCGCAGACCATCGCCGACTCCGGCACCGCGCCGTTCTCGTTCTGCGGCGCGTCCGGCTGGACGCTGACCGACCTCTTCGAGAACGTCTACCTGTCCACCGCCGGGCCGGAGAACTACGACAAGCTCTCCAAGCACGAGATCCCGTGGACGGACCCCACCGTGACCACCGCGCTGGAGAAGATCGCGCAGATCGCGGGCAAGAAGGAGTTCGTGGTCGACGGCAACGCCGGCGCCCTGCAGACCGACTTCCCCGGCTGCGTGACCAAGGTCTACGGCGACAAGAAGGCCGCCATGGTGATCGAGGCCGACTTCGTGGCCGTCTCCGCGGCGCAGTCGAAGGCCAAGGTGGGCGAGGACGCCAAGTACTTCCCGTTCCCCAAGGTCGGTGACACAGCTCCCGTCGTCCTGGGCGGCGACGTCGCGGTCGCGATGAAGGACTCCCCCGGCGCGATGGCGCTGCTGCAGTTCCTGGCCTCCAAGGAGGGCGGCGAGATCTGGGCGAAGCTGCCCGGCTACCTGTCGCCCAACAAGAACGTCTCCCCCGACAACTACCCCGACGAGCTGACCAAGCAGCTCGGCCAGACGATCGTCTCAGCCGGCGACGCCGTCCGCTACGACATGTCCGACCTGGCGCCGAGCGCGTTCGGCGCCACCGACGGCAAGGGCGAGTGGAAGGCGCTGCAGGACTTCCTGCGCAACCCGAGCGACATCAAGGGCGCTCAGACCACACTGGAAGCCGAGGCCAAGAAGGCCTGGAAGAAGTAAAGAGGTAAGGCCGTGACCGAACGGTTGGACGGCCCGCAGGTCTCGTCCGCGGACACCGCGGACGAGCCCTCCACCGGACCGGCTGAAACCCCCCGTACGCAAAGACGCCTCGGCCCCTCGCCGGCGGTCGCCATAGCCTTCCTCCTCCCGGCGGCGGTGCTGCTGGGCATCTGGGTGGTCTACCCGATCGTCTACTCCATCTTCCGGAGCCTGTTCGACTCGGCGGGCACCGGATTCGTGGGACTGGGCAACTACGCCACGATCTTCACCGACTCCGGCATGCTCACCACGATCCGCAACAACCTCATCTGGGTTGTCATCGCGCCGATCGTGGTGACCACGCTGGGCCTGATCTTCGCGGTCCTGACCGAGCGGATCAGGTGGTCGACGGCGTTCAAACTGATCGTGTTCATGCCCATGGCGGTCTCCCTGATGGCGGCGGGCGTGATCTTCCGCTTCGTCTACGAGCAGGACCCCGCCAAGGGCGTGGCCAACGCCGTGCTCACCACCGTGCACGACACGTTCTCCTCCTCGCAGGGCTACCCGGAAGCGCGCCCACGCGAGGGCGACCAGTCACCGGTCGCCGCCGACGGCGGCGCGGTCGTCACCAAGCAGCCCGCCCAGGCGGGTCAACCGGTGCTGATCCCGATCGTGGGCGTCAAGCCGAACGCCCTGCCGAGCAACGCCCAGGCCGCCAAGGCCCCCGCGGCCGGCGACGGCCTCTCGGGGACTGTGTGGTTCGACTTCACGCCGGGAGGCGGCGGCAAGAACGGCGAGGTGGACGCCTCGGAGAAGGGCCTGCCGGGCATGACCGTCGAGGCGGTGCAGAACGGCAAGGTCGCCGCGACCGCTACGACGGCCGACGACGGCTCGTTCCGCTTCCAGGACCTGTCCGCCGGCTCCTATGTCGTACGACTCCCGCAGTCGAACTTCCAGGCCGCCTACAAAGGCCTGAGCTGGCTCGGCCCGACACTCATCACCCCGGCGATCATCGGCGCGTTCGTGTGGGTGTGGGCCGGTTTCGCCATGGTGCTGATCGCGGCGGGGCTCGCGGCGATCCCGCGTGACGCGCTGGAGGCGGCCCGCATCGACGGCGCCACGGAGTGGCAGGTGTTCCGCAAGATCACCGTGCCGCTGCTGTCGCCGGTGCTGCTCGTCGTCTTCGTGACGATGATCATCAATACACTGAAGGTGTTCGACCTGGTCTTCATCATCGCTCCGGCCTCGGTCCAACCCCAGGCGAACGTGGTCGCGCTGGAGATGTGGCGCGTGGCGTTCGGCGGCGGGAACAACCAGGGTCTGGGCAGCGCGCTGGCCGTCTTCCTGCTCGTTCTGGTCCTCCCCTTCATGATCATGAACATTCGCCGGTTCAGGAGGGACGAATCATGACGACAGCCACGGCTACCGCCCCTTCGGGGCTGGAGACGGGCGCGCCGCGCAGGAGCGTGGCGAGCAAGATCGTGGACCGGATCGGCGGCGGCGCCGTCCAGGTGATCATGATCTTGCTGGGCCTGTTCTGGCTGGTGCCGACGCTGGGCCTGCTCGTCGTCTCGATGCGTACGACGGACGTCAACACCTCCGAGGGCTGGTGGACGATCTTCACCAAGCCCGCCGAGCTGACCCTGGCGAACTACGCGGACCTGCTGGCCAGCGGCTTCACGGCGTCCTTCTGGAACACCGTGCTGATCACGGTGCCGACCACGATCCTGGTGATCGGCATCGCGGCCATGGCCGCCTACGCGTTCGCGTGGATGGAGTTCCCCGGGCGTGACGGGGCGTTCCTCGTCGTGGTCGGGCTGCTGATCGTGCCCATCCAGATCGCGCTGATCCCCGTCGCGTCCTTCTACGGAGGCATCGGGATCTTCGGCTCGATCCCGGGCGTGGTGCTGTTCCACACGGCGTTCGGCCTGCCGTTCGCCATCTTCCTGCTGCGCAACTTCTTCGTCGGCATCCCGTCCTCCCTGCTGGAGGCGGCGCGGATGGACGGGGCGCCCGAGTGGAAGATCTTCGTGTCGGTGGTGTTCCCGCTGGGCAAGCCGGCGATCGCCTCGCTGGGCATATTCCAGTTCCTGTGGGTGTGGAACGACATGCTCATCGCGCTGGTCTTCGCCAACACCGACAACCAGCCGATGACCAAGGCCCTGCAGTCTCAGATGCGGCAGTTCGGATCGAACGTGGACATCCTCTCGTCCGGTGCGTTCCTGTCGCTGATCATCCCGCTGGTCCTGTTCTTCGCGTTCCAGCGGTACTTCGTCCAGGGCATGATGGCCGGCTCCGTGAAGTGATCAAGGTGCCCGCGCGGTCCGCGCGGGCACCTTGTGATCATTCTGGTACGGCTGGACCCGACGTTTCGGCAGCAAGCCGTACCAGACCTAGATAAGCTCATCGGCCATGGCCGGTCGTCCACTGAACGAAGTCGTCGAAGCCGGATGGGCCCGCGCGCTCGAGCCCGTCTCCGAGCAGATCTCCCTGATGGGCGAGTTCCTGCGCAAGGAAATCGCCGATGGCAGGCAGTACCTGCCCGCGGGCACGCACGTGCTGCGTGCCTTCAACCAGCCCTTCGACGACGTCAAGGTGCTGATCGTGGGCCAGGACCCCTACCCCACGCCCGGTCACCCGGTCGGGCTGTCGTTCTCGGTGGCGCCCGAGGTGCGGCCACTGCCCGGCAGCCTGGTCAACATCTACAAGGAGATGGAGACCGACCTCGGCCTCCCCCGCCCCGCCAACGGCGACCTGACGCCGTGGGCCGAGCAGGGCGTCCTGCTCCTCAACAGGGTCCTCACCGTGATGCCCGGCAAGCCCGCCTCCCACCGGGGCAAGGGCTGGGAGCAGGTCACCGAGCAGGCCATCCACGCCCTCGTGGCGCGCGACAAGCCGATGGTGGCCATCCTCTGGGGCCGCGACGCCCGCAACCTGGCCCCGATGCTCGGCGACGTGCCCCGCATCGAGTCCGCCCACCCCTCCCCCCTCTCGGCGCGCAGCGGCTTCTTCGGCTCGCGTCCCTTCAGCCGGGCCAATGAGCTGCTGGAACAGCAAGGCGCGGCACCTGTCGAGTGGAAGCTGCCCTAGAGTCGTCGCCATGAGTGATGAACCGAAGTTCCTGCGCCTCACGGTCGAGCTGACCGTCGAGGTGCTTGACGTGGACGCGTTGCAGGCGGCCGCGCTGGCCGAGATCCGGCACCCGGACGCCGACCTCACCGCCGAGGAGCGCACCGAGCAGGCCGAGCTGGTCGGCTCCGACGAGACGGGCGCCTCGGCGCTGCAGTGGCTCATCGAGCCGGACCACGTGCTGCAGCTCGTCGACCACATCAACGAGATCGAGCCGCGCGAGGCCGTCCTCGGGGTGGAGCCCTCCGAGGGCCCCAGCGAGGATGAGGACGAAGAGGAGCACGACCACGCGTGACGCGTGGATGAAGTGCGGCGGGTGGCCACGGCGTTCTGGGAGGCGTCGTGGCTTTTCGCTTCTCCCCGACGGCCGGCTGAGACCTGACGGCTGGTCAAGTCCTGGCGGCTGGCTAAGATCGAGACCCTCCGGCCCGCCGCAAGGAGGCACGCAATGATCGTCGCATTCTCCATCACCCCGCTGGGCGTCGGCGAAGGTGTCGCCGAGCCCGTCGCCCGCGCCGTCAAGGTGGTCCGCGACAGCGGCCTGCCCAACCGGACGGACGCCATGTTCACCACGATCGAGGGTGAGTGGGACGAGGTCATGGACGTGGTCAAGCGCGCGGTGGACGCGGTGGCGGAGGTCGCGCCCCGGGTCGGCCTGGTGCTCAAGGCCGACCTCCGGCAGGGGGTCACCGACGGGATGACGAGCAAACTCGAGTCCCTGGAACGCCACCTCTCCGAGTAGCCGGTTTTCCAACCTTGGGCCCTTCGGCGAAGTTGTTTTATGCATGGACCGTTATGAGGGGTTCCACGAGTTCGTACGAACCCGCCAGCAATCGCTGATGCGGACGGCGTACCTGCTCACCGGGAACGCCCACCTCGCCGAGGACCTGTTGCAGACGGTCCTCACGCGCGTCGCCTCCCACTGGGTCAAGCTCGCCAAGGGCGGCAACCCCGAGGCGTACGCGCGCAAAGCCCTGGTGAACCAGACCATCTCCTGGCGCAAGCGGAAGCGGCTCGAGGTTCCTGAGGCCGAATTACCGGAGTTCGCGGCCTCCGGGCAGCCGCACGACGAGGCGACTGTACGCCGGCTCGCCCTGCTCCACGCGCTCGCGCGGCTCACGCCGAAGCAGCGGGCGCTGATCGTGCTGCGCTTCTACGAGGACCGCACCGAGCACGAGACCGCGCAGCTCCTGGGCGTCTCGATCGGCACCGTCAAGAGCCAGACCCACTACGCGCTGTCGAAACTGCGCGCGCTCGTCCCCCAGGAGGTGTACCGGTGAACTCCCTGCGCGAAGACCTGAACGCGCTGGCCGAACAGGCGCCCGCCGTCGATCTGGCCGCCCAGGCGGTGCGGGGCGCCCGCCGTCGGCGCGCCACCCGCCTGACCGTGGCCATCGCCGCGGCGACCTGCCTGATCGCAGGTGGCGGCACCGTGCTCTTCCAACAGCTACGCCCCGAGGCTCCGGTCGTGCTCACCCCGCCGGAGACGACGGTCTCCCCGCTGCCCTCGGAAGGCGTCGGGCCGATCGAACAGGCGTACCGGCCGGAATGCCGCACCACCGCGTGCACGAAGCGCGCCTGGCGGCTCGTGACCCGCGACGGCGCCACCTACGAACTGACCGCGGCACCGCAGACCGGCCCCCTGGCGGTCACGGCGGACGGACGCCGGCTCGCGTACTACAACTCGAAGCAGCGCACGATCGTCGTGCGCGACCTGGCGAGCGGCAAAACCTGGAAGTCCCCGCTGAAGCAGCCCGCGGAGGACTTCTCGGTCTCGAACGAACACGCCCTGCGGCTGTCGCCCAACGGGCTGAGGTTCATCGTGTCGAGCTGGGGCGGGCGACGAGAGCCCAACAAGCTGGTGGACGTGGAGCGGGGCACGGTGTCCGACCTCCCGCGCGGCTGGTGGCCCGTGAGCGTGTCGGACGGCTCCGGCCCCGTCGTGCTCGCCAAGCCGTACGACAACAGCAGCCAGGTGTGGGTGCTCGACCACGACCCGATCACCATCCCGGACTTCACCTACGACTACAGCGCCCTCGCCCCCGACGGCCGCACCCTCGCCCGCCTGGGCCAGACCTTCGACGCGAACCGCGAGCCGATGGTGCAGCAGGACGGCTCGATCGTCGTGTTCGACGCCGTGCAGGGCGGCCGCGAAACCCGAATCCCGATCTCCGGCATCCCGGAAGAGCTCCATCCGTCGGGTCTCGGCAGCTGGCTGAACGCCACCGAGGTAACCGTCGTGGCCGTCCCCGAGTCATCACGCGGACCCACATCGATGGTCTACGCGGTGAACGTGAAAACCGGCAAGACCCGAGAACTCTTCGCCCTACGCAACTACGGAACGACCTTGGTCCCAGGCCTGGTGCACTGACACCCACACAACAACGGACGGGCCCCGCGCCCCCAAGCGCGGGCCCGCCCCACCCCGGAACGCGCCCCAACGCCCCACCCTCGACTGTGGTTTCTCAACCTCCAACACCCTGACCATGCCCGATTCCCAAAACTCCGACTGTGCGCCAATCGCCATACGCCCGAGCGTCCCCTCAACTCCCGACACTCCTGACCGTGTTCGCCCTCAACCGCCGCCACCCAGACCACCGCCGCATCGCTACCACCTCCAGCAACCAGCACCAGCCCGCCACCCCACGCCACCTAAAGCCTCAAACCGGTGCGGCCCTCACCTCGCCCGCCACCATCAACTTCCACCTCCAACCCTCGAGCCACCTCCAATCCCACCGTCAACCCCACCCCCGCGCCGCCCATCGCCGCCACCCCGAAACGCGATATGTCTTGACCATGCCTTCATACGCGACATATCGTGTCCCTCGACCATAGACGCGATACTACGCGTTTTCCGGAGGTGGACAAGCATGAAACAAGAGCGGGTGCCCGTCCTGGTGGTGGGCGGTGGGTACGCAGGGCTGAGCACGGCAACGCTCCTGGCCTGGCGCGACGTACCCGTCATGCTGGTGGAGAAGCACCCGAGCACCTCGATCCAACCCAAGGCGTTCGGAGTCGGCCCGCGAGCCATCGAGCTGCTGCGCCCCGTACCCGGCATCGAACAGGAGCTGCGCGAAACCTGGGCAGGCATCGGGGACAACATGCGCATAGCGATCGCCAAGAACCTGGCCGACCCGGACCCTCACATGATCATCAGCGACGAGCAGGAGGAGATGGCCTTCCTGGCCGACATCACCCCGGCGGCGCAGGTGGGGGCGCCCCAGGCCGCGATCGAGCGGCTGCTGCGGTTCACGGCCGAGGAGCTGGGCGCCGACCTGCGTTTCTCCACCGAGTTGGTCTCGCTGGAGCAGGACGAGGACGGCGTGACCGCGCTGATCCGCGACGCCGGCGGCGACCGTCTCGTGCGAGCCGACTACGTGGTGGCCGCGGACGGCTACCGGAGCCCGCTGCGCCGCCTCCTGAACGTCCCCACCTCGGGCAAGGGCGAGCTGGGCCGGATGTGCTCGATCATGTTCGACGCGGATCTGAGCGGGCTGGTGCGCGAGCGCGAGGTCACGCTCTGGTACCTGCAGAACGACACCTTCACCGGTGTGATCGTGACCGGCACCGGCGTCGGGGCGCACGTGCTGGGCGTCAACTACTCCGATGGCCAGAGCGACGCCGACTTCACCGAGGAGCGCTGCAAAGAGCTGGTACGCATCGCGACCGACCAGCCCGACCTGGACGTTCAGCTACTGGACAAGGCGTCGTTCGCCCTGGGGCACGTGGTGGCCGACACGTACCGCTCCGGCCGGGTGTTCTTCGCCGGGGACGCGGCCCACACCATGCCGCCCACCGGCGGGCAGGGCGGCAGCACCGCGCTCCAGGACGGCTGCGATCTCGCCTGGCGCCTGTGGCTCGTCGTCACCGGCCAGGCCGGGCCCGACTTCCTCGACACGTACGACGCCGAACGCCGCCCGATCGGCACGCTGACGGCCGATGCCCAGCTCGCCAACCTCGGCGTACGCATGCCTCCGACCGCCCGCGTCGGCTACCCGGAGCCCGTCGAGGACTTCATCAGCGTCATCATCGGATACCGCTACCACTCCACCGCCATCCTGGACGAACCCGGCGACGACGGCTCCATCCTGGAGGACCCGCGCGTACCCAACGGCCGTCCCGGCAGCCGCGCCCCTCACGTGGTGCTCGACTGGGAAGGCCAGCGCATCTCGACCATCGACCTCTTCGGCTCCGGCTTCGTACTGCTGGCCGACAGACAGGGCGGCCAGGCCTGGATGGACGCCGGACGTCTGGTCAAGGAGCGCCTCGGCGTCCAGCTCACACGGTTGGTGGTAGACGAGGAGCTGAAAGACGTGGACGGGCACTTCCGGGAGCGGTACGGCGTCAGCGGGGGCGGCGCCGTCCTGGTCCGACCGGACGGCTACGTAGCCTGGCGCTCCCCCGGCCCCGTCCCAAACCCGGCAGCCACCCTCGACCAGATCATGACCCAACTCCTCAGCCGCTAACAAACCCACCGACCACCCCAAAGCAACACCAGGCCTCAGCAGACCAGCACCTCCCCCCGACCAACCAACAACCCATCACCCAACCGCCACCAAACCCACCGACCACCTCGGAGCAGCCCCGGGCTTCAGCTGAGCAGCACCTCCTCCCGGCGAGCTCGCAGCCTGTCACGTAGCCGCCCCAGCTCCCGGCAACGCTCCTCGAGCTGCTGCACCACTTCTCGGACACCGCCCATCCCCTGAACGCCGCCTTCCGCCATCATGCCGAGCGCCTCCACCTGCCGGACGAACTCGCCCACCGTCCCCCGGCCATACAGGGCCTCGAGCCCGGCCGCCCGGGCTCGTTCCCGAGCAGGCAACTCCACATCCAGCTCGGCGAGCAACCGTCCGATCTCCAGCAGCTCGGCGCCCCGGGGATCGGCCGAAGCGGCCACTCGCCGCTCCTCACGTGCCAGCAACTCCTCGTAGAGCTCCCACGCCGGCCCCACCTCGGCCAGGTCCCGTTCCACCGCCGCGAGCATGGCCAGGTACGCCCCCAGCCTCGTTTCCGCGACGGCTACCTGCTCCTGATCCCACACCCCGACCGCGTCGAGCTCCCGCCGGGCCTGCCTCACGAGGGCGGCGACGGCCGTGTGGCGCTCGCTCAGCCCTTCCCAGCGACGCGCCCGCTGACGCGCCGTACGCAGATCTTCATCGATCATCTCAAACGGGATCACGTCACTTGGACGGCCGAATACCTCGATTCGGTTCAGGACGAGCATGCACTTTTACCAACAAATCCGACCATAACAGGCACCACACCCGTCCCATCCATTGCTCCCTCCTGCCCACAGGTGCGTAAGAGAAGGATGTCCGTCGACGCCATAGCCGGGGTCGCGCCGGGGTCGCTGGGGTCGAGCTCAGGCTGCTGCACGTTCAACCCCCACGCCTGAAGGCCGAGCCGCGATCGGAGTCGGAGTCACGCCGAGGTCGCTGGGACCGGACTCAGGCTGCTGCACGCTCGACCCCCACGCCTGAAGGCCGAGCCGCGATCGGAGTCGGAGTCACACCGGGGTCGCCGGGGCCGGACTCAGGCTGCTGCACGCTCGACCCCCACACCTGAAGGCCGAGCGGCGATCGCAGTCGGCGTCACGCCGAGGTCGCTGGGACCGGACTCAGGCTGCCGCACGCTCAACCCCCACACCTGAAGGCCGAGCCGGGATCGCAGTCGGCGTCACACCGGGATCGCCGGGACCGAACTCAGGCTGCCGCACGCTCAACCCCCACACCTGAAGGCCGAGCCGGGATCGCAGTCGGCGTCACACCGGGGTCGCTGGGGCCGGACTCAGGCTGCCGCACGCTCAACCTCCACGCGTGGGGGGTGAGCAGGGGTAGGAGTCGGTGTCGCGACCGGGGTGGAGGCCGGCGTCGGTTTCATGGGCGGAGCCGGCTGCGCGGCTCGAGTCGGCTCCAGGGGGTGGGGTGGGGTCAGGGGCGTTGGGAGGAATGGGGTTGCTCGTGAAGGGGTGGGTGGGGCTGGGGGGTGACAGTTGATCAAGGTGAGTGGGGGGTGGGCGGGCTTTTGGGTGGCGCATAGCCAGTCGTTCAGGGAGCCGGGGAAGCCTGAGGGCGGGCCGACCTTCAGGCAGGTGATCTGGCCGGCACCGGGTGGTGGGCCGATCTTGAGGCGGCGGATGGTGCCTGTGCGGCCCAGTTCTCCCTGGTCGGCGTCGTAGGGCGTCAGCTGGACACCGAAAGGTAGGCCGCCGTCCGGCTGGTCTGCGGGGCTTATCTGGAGGAAGTCGTCGATCTTGCGGTCGGTCGCCTCCGGGTGAGCGGCTACGTAGGCCAGGTGGTCTGTGACCAGGCGGTGGGCCACTGTGCGGAGGAGATTGGTCGCGCACAGGTTGTGGGCGCAGGCGGCGCCGTCGAGGGTGATCTCAGGGAGGGCGAAGCGGCGCAGGCCTCGGGACGTGACGCGCAGGCAGTCGCATACACCCATGTCGGACGGGTCCCAGGGTGGACAGGTCGCGGCGTCGTGGACCTGGACGTCCCAGGACAGCCAGTCGTCGGTGAGGCGGAAGTCCGTGGGCTCGCCTGCGCATCTTCCGCAGGTGAGGATGGTGGTGCCCGTCAGTGGGTCGATCAGGAGGCCGTCGCATTCCCTCGCCAGGGCTCGGGCCGTCGCTCTCGCTGTCTGAATGCTGATCGGGAGCTTGTGTGGGGGTGCGGTCGTGGACACCACCACGTGTTGGCCGGTGCGGCGTAGGCGGCGTCTTTCCTCGTCTGTGAGGTTGGTCGCTGTTGGTTTCCAGGGGGTCTGGTGGTGGATCACCGTCAAGGAGCCGCTGCCTGCTGCGCTGATCGCGGCTCTTCTGTACGGGCCGGCTACGCGCCAGGGCACGAAGGAGTCGACTTCGAACGGCAGATGGTCTGTGGCCACGACGAAGAGGGAGGTCAGCGTGGCGGGCAAAGGCAGGATGATCTTCATGGTGAATGCGCTCCGGGTTGGTCTTTGGCTCCGCGCGAACCGTGGTGGTGGGGCGGGTGCGGTGGGCTTGGGGATGGCGTCTCGGGGTGTAGAGCTATAGCGGGCGTTGCGATGAAGCGGGCGTTGTGGTGTAGCGGGATTACGGGGGTGGCGTGTTACAGGCGTTGCGGGGCGTCACGGGGTTGCTCGGGGTTGATGGGGGTTGCTGGGATGTGAAGGGGTGTTGCGATGTTGCGGGGTTGTTAGGTGTCGCCCGGGTGTTGCGGGGTTGCTGTGTCGAGGGGTTGTGGGGTGTTGGGGTGTCGGGGTTGGTGAGGCACTCAGGATCATCGGTGATCGCCGGGGGCTTGGGCGGAGTGGAGCGGGGTTCTGTGGATAATGCCTGGGGCTGTGGTCGCCCTTGTGGATAGCGCTCCGCTCCGATCCGCTACGGTCCACCCAATCGGCTGCGCTCCTCTGTGATCCGGTGGAGTCGGCGTGGCATTTGCTGGGAGCGGTCGCCGTAAGTGTCGGCGTGAGATCGGCTCAGTGGCGTCATCGGGCCATCGGCGCGCGCTCGACAGCGTGACGTCACCAGACTGTCGGCGCGCGTTCGACAGCGCGTCATCGGGGCGTCGGCCTGCGCTCGGCCGCGTGGCGGCGCCGTGGGGCGAGGGGTTGTCGGGGAGGAGTCTGAGGTGGGTCGCTTCGTGGAATGTATGGCGGGCCATTAAGGCGTGAGGGATGGCGTGTCGGGGGTGAATCGTCGGTGGCGTGCCGGCTGCCAGTCGCTTTGCGGCAGCTGTAGGCGGGCGCTCACCAGGCCGATCGTTTTCATCGGGGAGCGCGACGTGCGGAAGTCTCGATGAGTCGGCCGTGCTCGTGGTGCCGGAAGATGGCGCCGGGCGTCAACTCTGGTTCAAGATATTTTGCGCTCAGCCGGCTCGACCGCTGGCTAGAGTGGCGCGGTGAACCTCCCAAGATCCAGAAATCGAAGTCGAGGTCTCGCTGGGCTCGCCACCGCAGCCGTACTGCTGGGCGGTTTGGTCGTGCCGACTCCGGCCGCCGCGGCAGAGGACGGCTCCGCGAGCGTGCTCGCGCATCACTTACGCCGGACTCTCGACCAGTTGCAGTTCGAGCAGGTCCTGGACACCAATCCGCCGACCGGCGCAGCCGAGTTGAACGCGCTTCGGCAGGACAACGTCGACAAGGAGGCGAGGAAGCCACCGAATAAGGCTGATCTGCTCGCGACCGTCGCGGCGGCCGAGCCTATCTCGCAGCAGCCGCAGATCGACCTGACCGTCATCGAGCTGAACCGGGCCGGGCGCCCCGTCTCCTCGGGCACCGTGCTGATGAGCCCGCAGTATCCGGACGGGAAGGTCGTGCCGGTCGACCGCAACCTACACACCACCGACGTCCGCTGGCGGCAGTGGGACGACGCCGGCTGGTACGCCAACCACGGCCAGGGCACCATCGACATCGTGCCGGGCCGCGAGAACGCCTCCATCGACTTCATGAGCCCGTACCCCGCGTCGGTGCTGAAGCTGATGGTGGCCTTCGGGGTACTGCGTCTGGTGGACCAGGGCCAGCTCTCGCTCGACGACACCTACGACTACAAACCCACGACGATCAGCTCACTGTGCGGCCCGGCCAGCAGCAACACGGTCCGCAACTTTCTCGACGCCTCACTCACCTGGTCGTCCAACGCCGCCACCTGCGCCATGGTCAAGCTGCTGCACGACCGCAGCGCGGTCGACGGCCTCAACCAGACCTTCCAGGACCTGGGCCTGGAAACACTTCAGCTGAAGAACACCAACCCGGCCAACGGCGCCCGGTGGGGCAACCCCGTCACCATGAGCTCGCTCGACACGGCCAAGCTGCTGATGCTGGTCAACGGCGGCCTCGGCACCCTGTGGAGGGCTCCCGACGGCAACGGCGTCACCGCCGCCGTCCTCAGCGACGCCTCCCGTACGTTCTTCAAGAGCAAGCTCGGCGATCAGGGCATGAACCTCACCCTGTCGACCACCAACTGGTGCGGCGCCGCCTACCCCGCCCCGGGCATCCCGCAGCTCACGCCCTCGCGTTGGATCGGCGCCGACGGCACCGTGACCATCCCCGGGCAGGGCATCTCGTACGGCCACGACGTACGGCCGTGCAACGACGCGGCCGAGGTGACGTACGCCCACAAGAACGGCTGGGTGAACAACTCCGGCGCTGACGCGGGCATCGTGAAGGCCCTGCCCGGCAAGGGAGGCCGCACCTACGTTGTCGCCATGTTCTCCAACCTCGGCTACCAGTACGTGGACTCCAACCGCCCGCCGACGGGCGCCGAGAACGTCTGGTTCACCGAGAAGCTCGCCAAACTGGGCAAGGTCATCGACGACTACGAGAAGCGGCGTCATCCCTAACTAGCGCACCGAACCTCGGCCGAGCTGGGTAGGCCGGCCGAGGGTAGGCGCGCCACGCCCGACTCGGCCGGGCGGGTCTGGCAGTCACGCGGCACGCCCATTCGGTCTGGGCTGGGCCGGGCCGGGCACGCGCGCGGCACGCCCCACCCGGGTCGGGGGGTCGGCCGGGTCGGGCAGGCGCACCCGGGTCGGGCGGGGCGGCCGGGTCGGGCAGGCGCACGGCACGGCACGTCCCGCCCCGCTCGGCCGTGACCAGGTCCATCCATAGCACCGCCCAGAGCGACTGGGGCGCCTGGGGCACTCCGAGCGGGCCGTGCCCCAAGCCCCCGGAGTGTCCCGAGTCCCCGGTGTCCCGGGTGCCGGGGTGCCGGACTGCTCGGGGTGCCGGGGTGCTCGAGGTGCCGGGGTGCCCGGGAAGCCGGGGAGCCGGGTGCCCGGAGTGCCGGAGTGCCCAGGGTGCCGAGGTGCCGGGGTGCCGGGGTGCCGGGGAGCCCGGGGAGCCCGGGGAGCCCGGCGAGCCGGGAGAATGGTGCGGGTCTGGTGCTGGTGCTGGTGAGGGTGGACAGGGCGGTCCCGTGGTGGGTGGCGGTAGGGGTGCTACGGACGTCCGCAAGCATCACGGCGCGGTCGGGCCGCGTCGAAGAAGCCGCCTGACGCCCTACGCTACGAATCAAACCGCCCTGTCAATGAGCCGGATGGGGCTTGCAGATGGCCATGGATTGGGCGGGAAGGCGTAGGGAGCTGCCGTCCGCCATGACAGGATCGTCCGAGGCCAACAGCACCGTCCCAGAGAGCACCGGTACCGTGGCCGACTCCTGGGCGAAGTTCACCGCCACCGCCAGTGACCCCCGCCACATCACCAGCCACTTCCCCAGCGCATCCACCTCCACCCGGACCCGATCCATACGCGGATCGCACAGCTCGGGCAGCGCCTTGCGCAGGGCGATCAGGTCGCGGTACCAGCACAGCAGCGACCAGTGCTCCTCCTCCTTCACCTCCCCCCAGTCCAGTTTCGAGCGCAGGAACGTGTCCTCGTCCGACGGGTCGGGCGCGTCCCAGACGTACCCGAACCCCTCGAACTCCCGCTCCCGCCGCGCCGCCTCGCTCTCCCGCAGCGCGGGCTCCATGTGATCGGAGAAGAACAGGAACGGCGTGCGCGCCCCCCACTCCTCCCCCATGAAGAGCATGGGTGTGAACGGTGAGGTCAGCAGCAGGCCCGCGCCCAGTTTGAGCGCGGGGACGGACAGGCGGTCGCCGCCGGGGCGGTTGCCGATCTGGTCGTGGTTCTGGACGCAGGCGACGAGCCGGTGGCCGGGCACGCCCGTGAAGGGACGGCCGTGGGAACGGTCGCGGAAGGACGAGTAGGTGCCGTCGTGGAGCACTCCCGAGGTCAGCACCTTGGCCAGCGCCGGCAGGGAGGCGAAGTCGGCGTAGTAGCCGTGGGACTCCCCGCTCACCGCGCAGTGCAGGGCGTGGTGGATGTCGTCGCACCACTGGGCGGACATGCCCAGGCCGCCGGCGTCGAGCGAGCGCACCATGCGCGGGTCGTTCAGGTCGGACTCGGCGATCAGGGACAGCGGGCGACCGAGCGAGCAGGCCAGCGCGTCCACCTCCTCCGACAGCGCCGCCAGCAGGTGCTCGGCGCGGCGGTCGTGCAGCGCGTGTACGGCGTCCAGCCGCAGCCCGTCGATGTGGTAGTCGCGCAGCCACTGCACCGCGTTGCCGATGAAGTACCGCCGCACCTCGTCGGAGCCCGGCCCGTCCAAATTGACCGCATCACCCCAATAACTGCCCTTAAATCCGGAAAAATAGGGCGCGAACGGGTGCAGGAAGTTCCCCGACGGACCGAGATGGTTGTAGACGACGTCCAGGATGACCCCGATCCCGGCCCGATGACACGCGTCCACGAACGACTTGAGCCCGTCAGGCCCCCCGTACGTCTCGTTGACGGCGTACAGATCCACCCCGTCATAACCCCAGTTCCGCCCCCCGGGCACAGGAGCGACCGGCATGACCTCGACGAAGTCGACCGACAGCTCCACCAGGTGCGGCAGCTTCTCGACGGCCGCCGAGAACGTCCCCTCCGGCGTGAACGTCCCCACGTGCAGCTCGTAGATCACCGCCCCCCGCAGGTCGCGGCCCTTCCACTCGTGGTCGGACCACGTGAAGCGACCGTGCTCGTACACGGCGCTCGGCCCGAAGATCCCCTCCGGCTGCCGCAGCGACCGCGGATCCGGGTACGGCCCTTCGCCGTCCACCTGGTACGCGTACCGCGTGCCGTGCGAGGCCCCCGCCACCTCGACCGACCACCAGCCCCCCTCCCCGCGCGACATCGCGTGAGGTGCGCCCGCGGCGAACAGTTCGACAGCCGTGGCCTTCGGTGCCCAGACCTCAAAGATCATGTCGCTCCAGCAGTGAGACCGGATACTGACCGAGCAGGTGCGCGAGCGGGATCCGCCCCGTGTAGAGGCCGCCGGTGAGCAGGTCGCGCCAGGTCCCGCCGGGGAGCGTCAGGGACGTGGAGCCCCATCCGCACCGGGCCAGACGCGCGGGAAGCCGGGTGGCGACCGCGACGGCCTGCGGCCGCTCCCCGCGGGCGAAGGCGATCACGTGCGCCGCCGCCGGCCCCTCCGCCCACAGCGGCCGGTACGGCGCCGCTCCCCCGAGCCGGCGGCGCAGCCGCAGCGCCTGCGTCGTCACCAGCAGCTTGGCCGCGTCCCACGCGGTCTCGGGTTTGCGGGGGTACGTCACCGGCCGCCGGTTGTCCGGGTCGACCAGCGAGAAGTCGGTCGTCTCGTTGCCCTGGTACACGTCGGGCACCCCGGGCATCATGAGCTGCACGAGCTTGGCCCCGAGCGAGTTGGACATGGCGTAGGGCTCGATCCGCGCGGTGAACTCGCCGACCGGCTGCCGCACCGCCGCCGCCGCGAACTCCCGCAACCCACGCTCATAGGACGGATCCGGATTTATCCAGGAAATGGCGGTCTTGGCCTCCCGCGCCGCCTTGAGCAGGTAATCCGTGAACCGCTCGACCGAGATCGGCCAGGCCGCCATGAGGTTCTGCCAGGCCAGATAGTCCAGATGGGGGTCGAAGCGCACCGAGGCCGACCACGACGCCATCGCGGCGGCCCACTCCTCGGGCAGCTCCGACAACACCGACAGCCGCGCCCGCACGTCCTCCGACCGCTTCGTGTCGTGCGTGGACAGCGTGGTCATCGTGTACGGCCGCAGCTCGGCGCAGAAGTCGTGGAAGTCCTCCACCGACACCCCGAACGCGTCCGGCTCCCCGCCCACCTCGTTGAGGCACGCCAGCGGATACCACCGGTAGAGCGCCGTGTCCTCCACGCCCTTGGCCATGACGGGCCCGCATGCCTGCTGGAACCGTACGATCGCCTCGTCCCGGCCGTACAGGACCTCGCGGGCCAGCGGCAGCACGGCGGGCGAGCACGCCTCGGCGGCCAGCTCGACGATCTCGACGGACTCGGGCGGCGGCGGTTCGCCGGGCACCACGTACGCGCGGTAGACCGGCATCGCGGCGAGCAGCTCGCGGACGGCGGCGGGGTCCTGCCCGGCGGCCCTGGCCAGGCGCGCGACCTCGGCGCCGAAGAACAGGTCGATCACCTCCCGCTTGGCCTGCGCCATCACGGGCCGGTACTCGGAAGGTTGCCCGGTCATGTCAGCAAAAAGCTGGACCAGGGGAGCTTTGCCGTCGGGATCGACGAAGAGCCCGTTCACCCGGTTGAGCACGTCGTAGCCGCTGGTGCCGTCGCAGGCCCAGTCGCCCGGCAGCCGTTCGGGCCCGATGAGGATCTTCTCGACCACGGTCCAGGTCTCGCCCACCCTGGCGCGCAGCCGTTCCAGGTAGCCCCGCGGGTCGGCCAGCCCGTCGGGGTGGTCGACCCGCAGCCCGTCCACCAGCCCCTCGTCGAGCAGCCAGAAGATCACCTCGTGCGTGGCGAACAGCACCGCCGGATCCTCCACCCGCAGGCCGATTAAGGAGGACACGTCGAAGAAACGCCGGTAGCCGGGCCCCTCGCGCCAGTCGACCAGCCGGTAGTGGCCGGGATAGGGGTAGGTGTGCCCGTGGTAACGCACCACGTCGCCGTGCACGTACGGCTCCGTGTCGTCGCCGAGCACGGGCAGCGCGACCTTCCCGTCCTTCCAGTCGATGTCGAACCAGCTCGCGTACGGCGAGGCGGGCCCGTCCTTGAGCACGGACCAGAACTGCGCGTTGACCGTGTTCATGTGGTTGGGCACGATGTCCACCACGATGCCCAGGTCATGGGCGGCGAGCTGCTGCGCCATCTCCCTGAACCCCGTCGCCCCGCCGAACTCCTCCCTGATCCTGGAGTGGTCGGTGACGTCGTAGCCGTGCCGCGACTCGGGCGTGGACTGCAGGATCGGCGACAGATAGACGTGGCTCACGCCGAGGTCGCGCAGGTAGCCGGCGATCTCGGCCACCTGGGCGAAGCCGAAGTCGGGGGTCAGCTGCACCCGGTAGGTGGAGGCCGGCCTAGACACGGCGCAACACCCGCACACTCCGTCCGGGCACCTCGATGGCCTCCCCGCCGCGGCAGATCCGCACGTCGAGCATGATCGGCATGGCGGTGTCGATCTCCGTGTGCCACATTTCGCCGTAGTCCTCGGGGATCGTGAACTTGATCGTGTCGTAGTGCGCGTTGAACAGCAGCAGGAACGAGTCATCCCTGATCGGGCGGCCCCGCCGGTCGGGCTCGGTGATGGCGTCGCCGTTGAGAAACACGGCCAGCGACTTCGCGTATCCGACGTTCCAGTCGCCGTCCGTCATCTCCTCCCCGGACGGCGTGAGCCACGCGATGTCGTTGAGCCCGCGTACCGGCTTGCCGTAGAAGAAGCGCCTGCGGCGGAAGACCGGATGCCGCTTCCGCAGCGCGGCCAGGCTCTGCGTGAACTCCAGCAGCAGCCAGTTCTCCCGCACGTCGGACCAGTCGACCCAGGTCAGCTCGTTGTCCTGGCAGTAGCCGTTGTTGTTGCCCTTCTGCGTGCGGCCGAGCTCGTCGCCGTGGGAGAGCATCGGCACGCCCTGCGACAGGAAGAGCGTGGTGAGGAAGTTGCGTTTCTGCTGCTCGCGCAGCGCCTCGACGGTGTCGCCCGCCTGGCCCTCCTCGCCGCAGTTCCAGGACCGGTTGTCGTCGGTGCCGTCGCGGTTGCCCTCCTTGTTGGCCTCGTTGTGCTTGACGTTGTACGAGACGAGGTCCTGCAGGGTGAAGCCGTCGTGGCAGGTGACGAAGTTGATCGAGGCCGCCGGGCGGCGGCTGTCGTCCTGGTAGAGGTCGCTCGACCCGGTGAACCTGGACCCGAACTCGGGCAGCGTGGCCGGCTGCCCGCGCCACAGGTCGCGGATCGTGTCGCGGTAGCGGCCGTTCCACTCCGTCCACCGCGACGGGAAGTTCCCGACCTGGTAGCCGCCCGGCCCCACGTCCCACGGCTCGGCGATCAGCTTGACCTGCGACAGCACCGGGTCCTGCTGCACCAGGTCGAAGAACGAGCTCAGCCGGTCGACCTCGTGCAGTTCCCGGGCCAGCGTCGAGGCGAGGTCGAAGCGGAACCCGTCGACGTGCATCTCGATGACCCAATAGCGCAGCGAGTCCATGATCATCTGCAGGACGTGTGGCGAGCGCATGAGCAGGCTGTTGCCCGTGCCCGTGGTGTCCACGTAGTAGCGCGGGTCGTTGTCGACCAGGCGGTAGTAGTCGGGGTTGCCGATCCCCTTGAGCCCCAGCGTCGGCCCGAGGTGGTTGCCCTCGGCGGTGTGGTTGTAGACGACGTCGAGGATGACCTCGATGCCCGCCTCGTGCAGCCCCCTGACCATGGCCTTGAACTCCAGCACCTGCCCGCCGCGCTGCCCCTGGCTGGAGTAGCGGTTGTGGGGCGCGAAGAACCCGATCGAGTTGTAGCCCCAGTAGTTGGACAGGCCGCGCTGCTCCAGGATGTGGTCGGTCACGAACTGGTGCACCGGCATGAGCTCCAGCGCCGTGACGCCGAGCTTGGTGAGGTGGTCGAGGATCTCGGGGTGGCCGAGCGCCGCGTACGTGCCACGCAGGTGCTTGGGGATCTTGGGATGGCTGATCGTCAGCCCCCGCACGTGGGCCTCGTAGATCACGGTGTCGTGGTACGGCGTCGCGGGCGGCCGGTCGTGCCCCCACCCGAAGAACGGGTTGATCACGATAGACCGCGGCACGTACGGGGCCGAGTCGGTGTCGTTGCGCGTGTCGGGCTGGCCGAACCGGTAGCCGTAGACCGCCTCGTTCCAGGTCACGCCGCCCTCGATGGCCATGGCGTACGGGTCGAGCAGCAGCTTGGCCGGGTTGCAGCGCAGCCCGCGCGCCGGCTCGTACGGGCCGTGGACGCGGTAGCCGTAGCGCTGGCCCGGCCCGATCCCCGGCAGGTAGCCGTGCCAGATGAACCCGTCGACCTCGGTCAGCGGCACCCTCGACTCGACGTTGTCCTCGTCGAACAGGCACAGCTCCACAGCGTCCGCGACCTCTGTGTAGAGCGAGAAGTTCGTTCCCGCGCCGTCGTAGGTCGCCCCGAGCGGATAGGGGTCTCCCGGCCAGATCTCGATCATCGAGGCTCCCTTGCGGTCTCTCCCCATGTTCCGTTCCCCCGCTCACCCGGACAAGCCGCTTTGTTCCTTCCCACCCTCACCAGGTCGTTATTCCAGTTGAACGGGGTGAGCCGTCCCCGACACGCGCGGTATCGGAGGCGGCCCGCACTCAGAGCATGGTTTGCCGGCGCCGATCCTGGCTACGTGGTGGTGCCATGGGCGGCTTCAAAAGGTTCTTACTTCGCGGCAACATCGTCGAACTGGCCGTGGCAGTGATCATCGGCGCCACCTTCAGCGGCCTGGTGCAGGCGCTCGTCGCCGACCTGATCACCCCGCTGATCGGCGCCGTCACCGGCGGCAGGCAACCGAACTTCGCCGACTACTCCTTCACCGTCAACGGCAGCCGGTTCAAGTACGGCGACTTCCTCAACCACCTCGTCACCTTCCTGATGGTCTCCGCCGTCGTGTACTGGCTGATCGTGGCCCCGATGACCCGGCTGATCAGCCTGTTCGACCGGGACAAGAACGCCACGACCAAGCAGTGCCCCGAATGCCTCAGCGACATCCCCGCCGAGGCCCGGCGATGCGCCGCCTGCACGGTCGAGCTGGTGCCGGATTCGGAGAAGCCCGCGTAACTTTGTCCGGCACGGCTTTCCGGCACATGGGTGCCGTGTCGCGCGAGTACGGTGCCCGTCCGTCAAGATGGACCGATGAGCGTTGAGTTGATGGTGTGGGACGAGCCGGTGCCCATCAGCAGGGACCAGGCCCGCGCCACCTATCTGGCGGTCAAGCGGGACTCCCCTGTGACCGGGGAGGCACCCGACGTCGCCAAGGAGCTGCCCGGGGAGGTCACGATCTACCCGGGCCACGTGCTGGTGACGATGGACCTGGACACGATGGACGAGACGTCCGGGCAGGTGTTCACGATCGCGCGGGCGCACGGGCTGGTCTGCTACGACCCTCAGCGCGACCTGGTGCACAACGTGGCGCCCCTGGGGGTCTACGAGGGCATGCAGCTCCACACGGGCGACGGCATGGTCGTCCACGACCCGGACCTCGGCCTGATCCACGACGTCCTCGCCACGCTGTCGGCGCAGAACCCGTTCGTGGCCCTGGTCAACTTCGGGCAGCACTTCCTGCAGGTGTCGCCCGGCTACGAGCTGGAGTACAAGGAGGGCACGCTCATCCGGACCATGGTGCCGGAGCTGGCGGAGGTGCAGGCCGCCTTCCACGAGTACGCCACGGGCGAGCGCTCGTTCCTGGCGCGCCACGAGTGGGCCTAGATCACCTGCCTGAACAGCTCGGGGTCCACGTTCCCCCCGGACAGCACGACCACCGTGCGCCCGGGCGCGACCCGGCCGGACAGCAGCGCCGCCGTGGTGACCGCCCCGCTCGGCTCGGCCACCAGCCGGGCCGAGCGCGCCAGGTGCCCCATGGCGGCCTTGATCTCGTCTTCCGACACGGTGACGATCTCGTCGAGCCGGCGGCTGATGTGCGCGAAGGTCAGCTCGGACAGCGCCGTACGCAGCCCGTCGGCGACGGTCCGGAACGTCCGGGCCGTCCCCCACTCCACGGGGTGGCCGGCGGCCAGGCTCTCGGCGGCGTCGGCGGCCAGCTCCGGCTCGACCCCGATCACCCGGACGTCGGGCCGCAGCGCCTTGACGGCCGTGCCGACCCCCGACGCGAGCCCTCCGCCGCCCACCGGCACCAGCACCACCTCGACGTCGGGCAGATCCTCGGCGATCTCCAGCCCGACGGTGCCCTGTCCCGCGATCACCGCCCGGTGGTCGTAGGGCGGCACCAGCGTCAGCCCCCGCTCCGCCGCCAGCTTCCCGGCCACGATCTCCCGCTGCTCGGGCGGCACGACGACGACCTCGGCGCCCCACCCTTCGATGGCCGCCGTCTTCACCCGGGGCGTCCCCTCGGGCACGACGACCACGCACGGCACCCCGAACTCCCTGGCCGCGAAGGCGAGGGCCTGCCCGTGGTTGCCGGACGAGTGCGTCACCACGCCGTCGGGCCGCAGCGAGGCCACGGCGTTGTACGCGCCCCGGAGCTTGAACGCCCCCACGGGCTGCAGGCTCTCCGGCTTCACCCACGCCTCGCCCATCCGCACGAGCGGCGTCCGCACCGCCACGCCCTTGATCCGCCCGGCCGCCGTCCGGATGTCGTCGATCGTCACCAGCTCCATGCGATCACCCTACGACTCGCCGGAATGAGGCAGGATCGGAGACTATGAGAACGCTGTACCCGCCCATCGAACCCTACGAGTCCGGCCTGCTGGACGTGGGAGACGGCAACCAGATCTACTGGGAGGTCTGCGGCAATCCCGAGGGAAAGCCCGCTGTCATGCTGCACGGCGGCCCCGGCGGCGGGTGCTCGGCCAAGCACCGGCGCCAGTGGGACCCGGAGCGCTACCGGATCGTCCTGTTCGACCAGCGCAACTGCGGCCGCAGCCTGCCCCACGCTTGCGACCCCGCCACCGACCTGGCCGCCAACACCACGTGGCACCTCGTGGCCGACATGGAGAAGCTGCGCGAGCACCTCGGCATCGACAGGTGGCAGGTCTTCGGGGGCTCGTGGGGCAGCGCGCTGGCCCTGGCGTACGCGCAGCGGCACCCCGACCGCACGACCGAGCTGATCCTGCGGGGGATCTTCACGCTGCGGCCCCAGGAGCTGCACTGGTTCTACCAGGACGGCGCCTGCTACCTGTTCCCCGACCGGTGGGAGTCGTTCCTCGCGCCGATTCCCGCCGAGGAGCGCGGGGATCTCATGGCCGCCTTCCGCAGGCGGCTCGAAGGGCAGGACGGGGAGGCCAGGCTGGCGGCGGCCAAGGCGTGGGCGCAGTGGGAGGCGGGCGCGATCACGCTGCTGCCCGACCCCGAGCTCGTCGCGGAGTTCGGCGAGGACAAGCTGGCCGTCTGCTTCGCCCGCATCGAGAACCACTACTTCCACCACGGCGGCTGGTTCGAGCCCGAGCAGCTCATCAGGGACGTCGACAAGATCAGGCACATCCCCGCCGTGATCGTGCAGGGCCGTTACGACGCCTGCACGCCCGCGGCCACGGCCTGGGACCTGCACAAGGCCTGGCCCGAGGCCGACTTCCACATGATCCACGACGCCGGGCACGCCTTCACCGAGCCGGGCATCGTGGACCGGCTCATTGAGGCGACAGACGGGTTCTCGCGAGCCGTACAGCGGGGGTGACGGCGCCCACCACCAGCAGGGCGAACAGCGGGGCCAGCGCCACGCCGAGCAGGAACCCCGCGGCCACGTCGTGCGGATAGTGCACGCCCACGAAGACGCGGGAGAACGCCATGACCGCCGCCAGCGGCAGCACCACCCACGCGAGCGCCCGCCAGGCGAGCACGAGGGTGGCGGCGGCCCCGGCCGCGATCACCGAGTGGTTGCTGGGGAAGGACCAGTCGCCCGAGGGCGGGCAGGCGGAGATCGTCGTGACCCCGCCCCGGCACGGCCGGTCCTCCCTGATGATGGTCTTGGCGACCTCGCTCACGACGTACGCGAACACCACCCCGGCCGGACCCGCGATCACCAGTGCCAGGTCGCGGGCCGGAGCCCGCCACGCCCGGAACGCGGCCGCCGCATAGAGCGCCACGAACAGGAATAACCCGGCATCCGTCCCGACTTCGGCGAGGGTGTGCAGCCACCCGGGCGTGGTCAGGGCGAAGTCGACGATGTCGCGGTACACGTGTGTCCAATCCGTGAATGGGCAATGGACACGACCTTACGAACTCCCGCTGTTAAATGCCTCGACCATAAGGCCGAAAGTCGGGAAATGTCCTAAGAAAGAAGCTGGCGCACGAGGGCGGCCTGCCGCGTCTCCAGCTCGGCCCCGCTGATGAGCCCCCGGGCGAACGCCTCGGAGGTGGCGTCGCGCTCGGCGACGTAGTACGCGGCCATGATCTCGCTGCGGAGCGGCGTGAACCCGCGCTCCACGCAGGCCGAGAAGACGATCACCTTCTGCTCGACGGTGTCCGCCGCCACCGTGCAGGCCAGATCCCGCTCTTTGAGCTGCTGAACCGCTTCACGGAGAGTGACCGGACCGAGGGTCCCGTTGAAACTGATGTCAAGGGTGATCTTCACTTCTTTGCGCCTCCAATGGTTTACAACGTTCCGATCAAGGCCGCGTATTCCCAGCTCAGAGCGGGTAAGAGGGCAGTCGTGATCGGAGAGCACGTGATCGTCGGCTACACGAACGACCCGGGCGGGCGCGACGCCCTGGCCCTGGCCGCCGCGATCACCCGGGTCACCGGCGGCGAGCTCACGGTCGCCACGATCTACCCGCCGGGCAGCCCGGGGCTGGCGGTGGAGGCGCAGGCCAACCTGGCGCACGCGGCGGAGGAGCTCGGCTCGATCCCCGCCGGCTACCTCACGTACGAGAGCAGGGGCACGGGGCGCGGGCTGTCGGTGCTGGCCAGCCGCATCAGGGCCGACCTGATCGTGGTCGGCTCGGCCGACGGCGGCCAGCACGGCCGCATCACCATCGGCGCCACCTCCAACCACCTGCTCCACCTGTCGTCCCAGGCGGTCATGCTGGCGCCCGCCCAGTACGTCCCGGTCGACGGGCCCGGGCGCCTGACGCTGGCGTACGTGCACCGGCCGCAGTGCGACGAGGCGGTCGAACGGGTGGCGCAGGCGGCGCTGCGGCTGGGCATCCCGCTCCGGCTGATCACCCTCGACCTGCGCACGGAGGATCCGGGCAAGCTCAGGGACGACCTCGCGCTGGCCGTGCGGCTGGCCTGGGAGACCACCGGGATCGAGGCGGAGGCGGAGGTGGCCGAGGGGCACGACGTGGCCGCCGCGCTGGCCGACGTGGAGTGGCTGCCGGGCGAAATGCTGGTCTGCGCGGCCAGCGAGGACGCGCAGCCGCACCGGGTGTTCCTGGGCGAGCTGGCCATGAAGGCGCTGCGGGCCTCGCCCTGCCCGGTCATCGTGCTCCCCCGCGGCTTCGCCTGACACCGGACGCTCCGAGGCGCCCGAGCCGGCTCCCCATCCGGCTCAGGCGCCTCTTCAGTGCGGCATGAGGTCAGCGGGCCGTGGTGGCCTCGTACAGCTCCAGGTAGCGCTCCGCCATGACGGCCGGCGAGAACCGGCGGCGGGCCTCTCTGCGGCACTCCTCCGGGTCGATCTCGTCCACCCGCCGCACCCACTCCGCCAGCTCCTCCTCGGAGTCGGCCAGGAAGCCGGTGCGGCCGTGGTCGATGATCTCGGGCAGGCAGCCGCGGCGCAGCCCGACCGGCGGCACCCCGAGCGCGAGCGCCTCGACGACGGCCGTGCCACCGGGCTCGTCCCACTGGATGGGGAAGAGCGCGGCCCTGGCCGCCGCGTAGAGCTGGTCCCTGGCCTCGCCGCCCACGGCGCCGACCCACCTGACCAGGTCCCCGTCGAGATAACGGGACACCTGGTCGAGGTGGTAGCGGACGTCCGGATGGCTGTTCAGCGGGTGGTACGGGTTCTGGACCACGACGTCCAGCTCGGCGGGGGTGTTCCGGCCGCTGACCGGCCCTGCCAGCACCAGCGGGAGCCCCAGCTTCTGGCAGATCCTGGCCGCCACGTGCTGGCCCTTGAGCCCGCAGATCCGGCCCATGACCATCAGGTACTCGCCCCGATCGACCCGCAGGTCGCGGTCGGCGAGCGGGCTGGCCAGGTAGACGGCTCCGAGCGAGGCCGCCCGCAGGGCATCGGGGGCGCGGGCGAGCTGCGACTCCGAGACGCCGTTGACCGCGATCGACGGCGGGAACGCGCCGTAGAACGCGGGATGCTTGCGCAGGTCCCAGTGGAGGGTGTGCAGGACGGGCGGCCCGCCGAACGCCGACAGGACCGCCGGCCCGACGACCTCGACGTGGTCGTGGACGAGGTCGATGTCGTCGCGGGCGCGCAGCTCGGCCGCCACCCTGGCCTGGTGGGCGTGCGCGATGCCCATGACCTGGTTGTACGGTTTCTGCAACTCGGCGAACTGGCCGTCGTCGTACACGCTGATCAGCTCGTCCACCTCGAGCGTGCTGGACCCGACGGAGGCCAGGACGACCTCCACGCCGCGCTCGCGCAGCGCGGGCACCAGCGTGGCCACGACGTTCTCGATCCCGCCGTAGCCGGGGGGCGGGACCGCGAGCCACGGTCCCGCGTTGACCAGGACTTTCATGCCACATCCTCCTCTTGTACGAGGGAGGCGAGCGGAGGTCGCTCCGCCACGGCCACGTCCACCAGGTCCGCCCCGTCGATCCCGAACTGCAGCATCGTGTGCGCGGGGCGCTGAGCCGCCAGTACGCGCCCCTGGCGCTCCAGGCGGGACCAGGCGGTGAGCATGATCTGCCCGGCCATCCGGCCGAGCGCGCCCATCGACTGGTGCGTGTGCGTACGGCTGCCCAGGTCCACCTGGGCCATCGCGTCCAGGCCGACGAGCTGGAGCAGGTCGACGAGGAGGCCGAACTCCACGCCGTACTCGGTGACGAAGGGCACCTGCTCCAGGACCTCGCGCCTGGCCGCGTACTCGCCGCCGAGCGGCTGGACGAACCCGGCCAGCTCCGGCCAGAACATGTTGATCAACGGTCGGGCGACCAGCTCGGTCACCCGGCCGCCGGCGGCGCGGCGCACCACGCCGTCCTCGCCCGTGAACGGACGTTCGTAGGTCGCCTTGACGAAGCTGATGTCACTGTCCACCAGCAGCGGCCCCACCAGGCCGGACACGAAGTGGGCGCCGAAGTTGAGCAGGTCGGCGTCCACGAACACGACGATGTCACCCTTTGAGGCGGCCAGCCCCTTCCACAGCGCCTCCCCCTTGCCCGTCAAGGGCGGCAGGTGGGAGAGCACCTGGTTCTGCGCCACCACGCGGGCCCCCGCCTCGCGGGCGCGTTCGGCGGTGGCGTCGATCGAGTTGGAGTCGACGACGAGGATCTCGTCGACGAGCGGAACCCGTTCGACGAGGTCACGGTGGATCACGCGGACGATGTCACCCACTGTGCGCTCTTCGTCACGAGCAGGCAGGATGACACTAACCGTGGTGGATCCCTTGGCCAGCATCAAGGCGTCGACCGGCCACTCGGCTGCCGTGCTCGAGTGCGGACCGTACCACTCCTGGATTCTGGCCAAGGCTCGCAGGTTTCTCTCCATGCAGTAAGCCCCGATCTCACGAGGTCACGACTTCTGCCCGATCTATGCGCCTTTGAACCTCTTTGTTTGATGGCGATCAGATGTGGCATATGCCGGAATGTGTCCCCAATGACCCGCGTCGGCATCATCGGTGCCGGAAATGTCGCCGCTCGCCACGCAGATGTACTGTCCGGCTTCCCAGATGTCACGATCGCGGGAATCGCCGACATTGATCTCCACAGGGCCGAGGCATTGGCCTCCCGGCACGGCGCCCCCGCCTATGGTGACCATGCCGACCTACTCAGCGCCGGCGGTCTCGATGCTGTTTACGTCTGTGTGCCTCCTTTCGCGCACGGCACCCCCGAACATGATGTTCTGTCGTGTAATCTACCGTTTTTTGTGGAAAAACCCCTTTCGCTCGACCTCCAAACCGCAGAAAACATCGCGTCCGAAATCGAGCGAAGATCGCTGCCGACCGCGGTCGGCCATCACTGGCGTTATCTGGACCTCATCGAACACGCCCGTGACCTGCTCGCGGAGCGCCCCGTACGGCTCGCCCTGGGTCACTGGCTGGACAAGGTGCCGCCGGTCGCCTGGTGGCTGAACCCGACCATGTCCGGCGGCCAGATCGTCGAGCAGGCGGTCCACGTACTGGATCTCGCCCGGGTCCTGGTGGGCGAGGTGTCGATGGTGCACGCCGTACCCGCCGCCAACCACAACGACGGCGAGGTGGACCGGGCCACGGCGGCGGTCCTGCGCTTCGCCGACGGCGCGGCCGGGCTGCTGGCCACCTCCTGCCTGCTCTCCCAGAAGCACCGGGTGGGGCTGGAGGTGTGCGCCGACGGCCTCGCGCTGGAGCTCAGCGAGACGCGGCTGCTGGTGGACGGCCGGCGGGTGATCGAGGACGACGGCCTGGCGAAGACGCGCGTGGACCGGGAGTTCATCAACGCGGTGCAGGGTAAGGACGCCGACGTACGCGTACCGTACGGGGAGGCGCTGCGGACGCACCGCCTGGCGCTGGCCCTCGCACAGTCCGCGGCGGAACGGAGGCCGGTGGTGCTGGATGGGAGCGAGGGAGCGCCGTCGCCTGGACTGAGGAGCGGCGGGAGCGAAGCGACCAGAGCGACGAGGGAAGGCGACGGACCCCAGCGACCGAGCCGTCGAACGGAGTGAGGCCATGGGCGCAGTCCTGAGTATCGAGGCGCCAGGGGAAGTTTGCCTGGTGGAGGAGAAGTTGCCCGGCATTCCCGCGGGTGGGTTCATGCTGGCCACCACCCACAGCGGGGTCTCGGCCGGGACCGAGCTGACCTACGTCAAGGGCACCAACCCGTACCTGTCCTCGACCTGGGACCCGGCGCTCGGGCTGTTCACCGAGGGCACGCCGTCCATCGCCTACCCGGTGCGCGGCATCGGCTACATGCAGGTCGGCCTGGTGGTCGAGACGCGTACACGGGCGGTGAGCGAAGGGGCGCTGGTCGCGATGTGTTACGGACATCGCACGGCGTACGTGGCGGACCCGATGGCCGACCGGTTCGTGGAGCTGCCGGACGACCTCGACCCCATGCTCGGGGTCTACGTCGCCCACATGGGTCCGATCTGCGCCAACGGCCTCCTGCACGCCGCGCACGACCTGCACGGCCCGGCCGTGCAGCGGCTCGGTGACGGTGTGCGCGGACGGCGGGTCGCGGTCGTGGGAGCGGGCGTGGTGGGGCTGCTGACGGCGTGCTTCGCCATGGCCTGCGACGCGGCGGAGGTCGTGGTCGTGGACGAGACCCCGGCCAGGCTGGCCATCGCGGAGGCGCTCGGCGCGAACGTCCTGACCGCCGACGAGGATCCCGCCATGGACCTGAAGCGCCGCTGGCGGCACGGCCGCGACGACCGGGGCGCCGACGTGGTGTTCCAGTGCCGCGGCCAGACCAGGGCGCTGGCCCTCGGGCTCAGGATGCTCCGCCCTCAGGGCACGCTGGTGGACCTCGCCTTCTACACCCAGGGCGCGGAGGAGGTGCGGCTGGGCGAGGAGTTCCACCACAACGGGCTGACGCTGCGCTGCGCCCAGATCGGCCGGGTGCCGCGGGGCCTGGCGCACTCCTGGGACAGGGAGAGGCTCTCGCACGAGACGATCTCCCTGCTCAGGCGGTACGGAGGGCGGCTACGCGAGCACGTGATCACCGACGTCGTCGGGTTCGACGAGGCCCCCCAGTTCCTGTCCGACCTCGCGGCCAGACGCCGGCAGACCGTCCAGGCCGTGCTCAGCGACCACGTCGAGGATGAGGGCGGCTGACCAGCTGAAGTCGTGGCTGCCGTGGCCGTGCAGGCTGAAGGGGTCGAAGTACTCGCGGAAGCCCGATCGCGCGACCGCGTTGACCATCCCTTCGGCGACCAGGGCGGCGAGGTCGGGGCGGCGGTCCTTGAGCCCCTGCCAGACGAGCCAGGTGAGGTTGATCCAGCTCGGGCCGCGCCAGTAGCGGGCCCGGTCGAACTCGGGCGCCGCGGGAGAGTAGCTGGGCAGCGCCCCGTCCTTGAGCGCGAACCGGTCGAGCGCGGTGCCGATCAGCGCGTCGGCGACCTCGTCCGGCAGGTGCGGGAGCATGAGCGGGGTCAGCCCGGCGGTGCTGCCGGAGTGGAGCAGCTGCCCCGTGCGCACGTCGCGGGCCTGGAAGAGGCCTCCGTCGAAGAGGTGCTCGACCATGGCGTCGGTGATCGCGGCCGCCTCGCGCTCGTGCGGCTCGGGGTCGAGGCCGCACGCCTCGGCGATCCGGGCCAGCGTCGACTCGGCGACACCGTACGCGGCGTTGAACAGGGGGCACTCGACCTGGAACTCCCCCGGACTGCGGTAGGCGGAGTCGCGGTAGGCGCGGGCGAGCGAGACATAGCGCTCGTAGTCACGGTCGGTGGGCCGCTCCTCGGCGCTGACCGTGGCGAGGTCCCTGCGGACGAAGCCCACGGTGTCGGGCCGTACGGCCCGCAGCGGCAGATCCCAGGCCGGGCTGTTGTCCATGCCCGACTCCCAGGGGTGCACGATCGAGATCAGCCCCTCGGGGGAACGCCTGGCCGCGCGCAGGAACTCCTGCTGGGCCACGAGCCGGGGGTAGATCCGGCGCAGGAACGCCGGGTCGGGCTCGGCCAGGTGCGTCTTCCACGCGGCCAGCGCGTGGACCGGCGGCTGGACGATGCCGGAGGTCGCGGACCCTCCCGGTGCGTGCGCCTGCCAGAACTCGGGCCCGGGGAAGTAGGCCCCTTCGGGCACCGCGGGATTGAACACGATGTGCGGCACCCTGCCGTCGCGCCACTGCGCGCCGAACAGGGAGAGCAGCTCGGTCCTGGCCCTTCGCGGCGACCACCGGGCGTTGCCGATCGCGATGAAGGCGGAGTCCCAGCTCCATTGGTGTGGGTACAGGCGCCGGGAGGGGACCGTGTAGCTGCCGTCCCAGTTGGTCACCAGGACGCGCACAGCGTCGCGAAGGGTCATAGGTATTTCCTGACGAAGGCCGCGGTCTGGGGGAGGACGATCTCGGGTTCGCCCCGCAGGCGGCATTCCAGGGCGAGGTAGCCGTCGTAGCCGACGGCGTCGAGCGTGGCCAGCTGCGCGCCCCAGTCGATGTGACCGGTGCCCGGCTGGTTGCGGTTGGACTCGCTGATCTGCATGTGCGCGAGGTAGGGGGCGGCCTCGACCAGCGAGCGGCAGGGGTCGTCCTCCTCGATGTTCATGTGGTACGTATCGCCGACGATCCTGATCGAGTCCATCGAGCAGTAGGAGACGGCCTCGGCCAGCGTGTTGACCATGTGGTTCTCGTACCGGTTGAGGGGTTCGAGCATGATCAGGACGCCGTTGCGCTGCGCGTGCTCGCCCAGGATGCCCAGCGCCTCGGTCAGCACCTCGCGGTCCTGCTCCGCGCTGCGCGGCGGCTCGAACGGCGGCAGCCGCAGCGAGAACTGCCCCCAGGAGGCAGGCGTCATGACGCCGATGCCGCCGAGCTCGGCGATCACCGTGAGCTGCGACCTGAGCTGCTGGATGGCGTCCTTGCGCTTGGCCGGGTCGAAGTCGCCGATGAAGTGCGGCATGTCCACGCACACCGTCGGCATGACCACGCCGTCGGCCCGCGCCCGCTTGAGCTCCGTCAGGCGGCCCGCGAAGTGGAAATCGCCCTTGCCGCGCAGTTCGATGGCGTCGAACCCGGCATCGAGCGCGAACGCGAACTTCTCCTGCAGCGTGCGGCCGGGCAGAAGCTGCTCCTGTACGGCGAGCTTCACTGTCACTCCTCGAAGGTGAAGACGAGCTGGAGCACCTCGGACTGGTGCTTGTCGATCAGGTCGAAGGCCTCCGCGGCCCTCTCGACGGGGACGACGTGGCTGATCAGGTCGCCGACCTCGATCTGGCCCTCGTGCACGAGCGCCATGAACGTGCGCTGCAGGCGCTCGACGTCCCACCGGTGCGCCAGCCACGAGGCCACGCCGCCGATCTGGGAGGAGACGAGCTGGACCTGGTTGTGGTGGAACTCCTCGCCCAGCCGCAGCCCGACGCCGTCACCCTGGTAGAAGCCGGCGGCCACGACCCTGCCGCCCTTGCGCACGGTCCTGATGGCCTCGTGCAGGCCCTGGTGGGTGCCGCTCAGCTCGATGACGGTGTCGGCGCCCTCGATGCGCTTGCGCATGAACTCGGCCACCGACCCGGAGCGCACGTCGAACACCTCGGCCGCGCCGAACCTCCTGGCCAGCTCCAGCCGGTCGGGGATGGCGTCGGCCGCGACCACCCGGGCGCCGCTCAGCACGGCCAGGCGGGTGGCGAGCAGCCCGATGACGCCCTGGCCGAAGATCGCGATCTGGTCGCCGAGATGCACGTCTGAGGCGTGCACGGCGTTGAGCGCGATGGCCCCGACCCGGGCGAACACGCCGGTCAGCGGGTCGGCGCCGGGCGGCATCACGTGCCCGACCAGCTTCTCCGCCGGCACGACGGCCTCCGCGCGGTGGCCCCAGATGCCCCACACGAGGCTGCCCACCGGCGGGTCGGCGACGTCGGGCGCGGCCTCGACGACCTCGCCGACCTCCTGGTAGCCCCAGCCGGTCAGCGGGTAGGCGTGCGTCTGACCATCGACGAAGAGCCGGCGCTCGGTGTCCCAATGGCGGTTGAGATATGGATTTGTGCCGCGATAGGCGGTGAGCTCCGTGCCCGCCGAGACGCCGGAGTAGATCGTACGGACTCGTACGGAACCCGGCGCAAGGTCGGCTGGCGATTCCAGGCTGACGCGGACACGGCCTGGCTGCTCGAACGTGATGACGCGCATTCCCCACACTTACGCTTAATGATCAAACAAAAGTCAAAGCTTTAGTACTTGTTTGCATACGATAGTTGCGCTCGTAACACTCTTAAGTCTACGACTTCCGCCGGGGGCGGCTGGTGAAATTGGGGTTTCTGGCAGCGTGTCTTCCGGAAAGTGACCTTACCGACATCGCCTACCAGGCCGCACACCTGGGCTTTCTAGCTAGTGCGGTGACCTCCGGATGACCGAAATACCCCAAAAGTAGATCTTTTGCGCCAAAGATCCAGTTATGGCGGTGTAGGCACGGAGTGGGTACAGACCGGTCTCGTTATCGACTACCGAACGTTGCCGAGGTCATGACGAGGGTAAGGGCGGCATATCCCCGAATCGGAGGAGCGTGCCATGCCGAAGAAGGTAACCGCCGTCCTCTCCGTCGCGCTGCTGGCCACCGCCTCGCTGGCGGCGTGCGGCGACGGTGGCGAGTCGTCCGCCGGCAACCAGATCACCGTCTGGACCGAAGAGAACCTCAACGACCGGATGGCCGTACAGAACCAGATCGCCGCCGACTTCACCAAGAAGACCGGGATCCAGGTGAAGCTGGTCGCCATGGCCGAGGACCAGTTCAGCCAGGCCGTGACGGCCGCCGCCGCGGCCGGCGACCTGCCGGACGTGATCGGCGCGCTGCCGCTGGCGGCGGTGCGCGAGCTGGAGGCCAACGACCTGCTCGACACCGAGACGCCGGGCAAGGTCGTCGACCAGCTCGGCCGCGACTCGTTCTCGCCGCGGGCCCTGGAACTCGACAGCTCGGGCGGGAAGCTGCTCGCGGTGCCGAGCGACGGGTGGGCGCAGCTGATCCTCTACCGCAAGGATCTGTTCGAGAAGGCCGGGCTGCAGCCGCCCGACACGTACGAGCAGCTGGAGGCGGCGGCCGCCAAGCTCAACACAGGTGGGGTCGCGGGCATCACGCTGGCGATCGCGCCGAAGGACTCGTTTACCGCGCAGAGCTTCGAGCACGTCGCGCTCGCGAACGGGTGCCAGCTCGTCGACAATTCCGGAAATGTCGCCCTTGACTCGCCGCAGTGCGTGAAGGCGTTCGAGTTCTACGCCAAGCTCGCCAAGGACTACTCCGTCAAGGGCAAGCAGGACGTCGACTCCACCCGGGCCACCTACTTCTCCGGCAAGGCGGCCATGACGATCTGGTCGTCGTTCATCCTCGACGAGCTGGCCGGGCTGCGTAAGGACGCGCTGCCGAGCTGCCAGGAGTGCCGCGCCGACCCCGAGTGGCTGGCCGAGAACACCGGCGTCGTCACCGCGCTGAAGGGGCCCGACGGGAGCGCGCCCGCGCAGTACGGAGAGATCGTCTCCTGGGCGGTCACCCGTGACGCCGCCAAGGACCCCTCGGCGAAGTTCATCGCCTACATGATGAACGAGGGCTACGAGCGCTGGATCGGCATGGCGCCCGAGGGCAAGTTCCCGACCCGCAAGGGCTTCGAGGACAAGTGGAACAAGCTGCCCGCCGGCGTCGACTCCAAGAAGCCGCTGGCCGACATCTACCCGGCCGACGTGCTGGACGCCCTGCGCAAGAGCCCGGACACCTTCGCCCGCTGGGGGATCCCGCAGGGGCAGGGCAAGCTGGTCGGCGCCACCATGGGCGAGCTGCCGGTGCCCAAGGCGCTCAGCGCGGTCGTGGACGGCTCCCTGACCCCGCAGGCCGCCGCCGCCCAGGCCAAGACCGACGTGGAGACGATCAAGCGCGGGATCCGACAGTGACGCGAGGGAGCGCCGTCGCCTGGACTGAGGAGCGGCGGGAGCGCAGCGACCAGAGCGACGAGGGAAGGCGACGGACCCCAGCGACCGAGCCGCCGCACGGAGTGCGGCAATGAGCGCCCGCACCCTCAGGCAGCAGGAAGGGCGGGCAGGGCTGGCGCTCATCTCGCCGACGCTCGTCGTCACGCTGGTCGTGGTGGTGCTGCCGTTGCTGTGGGCGATCATGCTGGCGTTCCAGGACGCGCGGCTGATCAACATCCGCCGGGTGGGCATCTTCGGCCACTACACGCTGGAGAACTTCTCGTACGTGGTCTCCGAGCCCGGTTTCTGGTCGTCCCTGGTCAACACGCTCGTCTACACCGTCACGGGGACCGCGCTGTCGATCGCGATCGGGCTGGTGGCGGCGCTGGCGCTGCGTGACAGGTTCAGGGGGCGGACCCTGGTCAGGGCCTCGATCCTGATCCCGTACGTGGCGCCGGTCGTGGCCGTGGCGTTCCTGTGGGAGACGATGCTCAACCCCCAGTACGGCATCGTCAACACCTGGCTCCACGAGCCGATCGCGTTCCTCACCCAGGCCAAGGGCGAGTTCCTGGGCGCGCAGGTGCCGGTGGCGCTGTTCACGGTGATCGCGTTCGAGGCGTGGCGTTATTTCCCGTTCGCGTTCCTGTTCATCCTGGCCAGGCTGCAGGCGCTGCCGGCGGAGCTGGACGAGGCCGCCGTCGTGGACGGGGCCACGCCGACCCAGCGGTTCCGATACGTGATCATGCCGCAGCTCTGGCGGATCATCGCGCTGCTGTCGGTGCTGCGGTTCGTGTTCACGTTCACCAAGTTCGACGACGTCTACCTGCTGACCGGCGGCGGGGCCGGGACCGAGGTGGTCAGCGTGCGGGTCTACAACTTCCTGACCGCCCGCGACGACATCGGCGCCTCGGCCGCGCAGGCGATCGTGCTGGCGGTCTTCCTGGTCGTGTTCCTGGCCATCTACCTGCGGTTCTTCGGCGGGGGTGAAGGTGAGCAGAGATAGGTTCGAGCGGATCCTCTTCCGGGTGCTGAAGCCGCTGGTCATCGTGGTGCTCTTCCTGATGACCGCGTTCCCGTTCCTCTACATGGTGATGCTGTCCGTGCGCGACATCCAGGAGCTGATCCTGGAGCCGGGCTCGCTCTGGCCGCGCGGCTTCACCCTGGACACGTACGTGGACGTGCTGACCCGACAGGGCTTCCTGAGCTTCCTGAGGAACAGCGCGATCGTCGCGCTCGCCTCGGTGGCGGTCACGCTGCTGATCTCGATCCCGGGCGCGTACGCGGTCGCGCGGCTGCGCTTCTTCGGGCGGCGGCAGGTGCACTTCCTCTTCCTGGCCGTGTACCTGTTTCCGGCGATCGTGCTGGCCATCCCCCTCTTCGTGCTGTTCACGATGCTCGGGCTGCGCGGATCCCTTTTCGGACTGATCCTCGTGTATATCGCGCAAACCGTGCCCGTCACGGTATACATGCTCCGCAACTACTTCGAGACCGTGCCGCAAAGCGTGGAGGAAGCGGCCGCGATCGACGGGTGCACGAGGCTTTCGACCATCTGGCGCGTGGTGCTGCCGCTGTCCAAGCCCGCGCTGATGGCGACCGGCCTCTACGCGTTCATGATCGCGTGGAACGAGTTCCTGTTCGCCCTGCTCTTCCTCGTGGAGAAGCGGGAGAGCTGGACGGTGTCCCTGGGCCTCTCGCAGCTGGCGGGGAGCATAGAGATCCCGACGACGGTCCTGATGGCAGGTTCGGTGGTGCTCACGCTGCCCATCGTGATCGTGTTCTTCGCCAGTGAGCGACTGCTGACGGAGGGCCTCACGGCAGGAGCAGAGAAGGGATAGACCATGCTGACGGCAGGGCAGATCCTCCAGCTCATCCGCCATGGCACCTGCCGTACGCGCAAAGAACTGATCGAGTACACCGGCCTGTCCCGGTCGACGATCACCGACCGGGTCGACCGGCTGATCGACGCCGGATACATCCACGAGTCCGGCGTCGGGGCCTCCGGGGGCGGGCGACCGCCCTCGGTGCTCGACGTGGACGCCGGCCGGCGCCTGATGCTGGTGGCCGACCTGGGCGCCACCCACGCCGGCGTCGCGCTCACCGACCTGGCCGCCAACCCCTTGGCCGAGGAGCGCACCGAGATGCGCATCGAACTCGGCCCGGAGGCGGTCCTGTCGTGGGTGCGGCAGGCGTTCCAGCGGCTGCTCGACCGGGCCGGGCGGCCGGCGAGCGACGTGTGCGGCATCGGGCTGGACCTGCCCGGTTCCGTGGACCACACCACCGGGCGGATGATCAGGTCGTTCCTGATGCCCGGGTGGGACGGCTATCCGGTGGGCGAGGCGATCGGGGAGACCTACGACGTGCCCATCCTGGTGGAGAACGACGCCAACGCGATGGCGCTGGGCGAGTGGTGGTCGTCGTGGCGCGAGACGGACTCGCTCATCCTCATCAAGGTCTCGACCGGGATCGGCACCGGGATCGTGCTCGACGGGCAGATCTACCGGGGCGTCGAGGAGGCCGCCGGGAACATCGGGCACGTGCGGCTGAACGAGCACGACGACCGGGTCTGCACGTGCGGCTCGCGCGGCTGCGTGGCCTCGCTGGCCAGCGGCCACGCCCTGGCCACCGACCTGGGCCAGGCGTCCAGCCGCGACGTCGTACGCCTCGTGCAGGCGGGCGACCCGACGGCCATCGCCCGCACCCAGGAGGCGGGGCGCACGCTGGGCCTCGTGCTGGCCACCGCGGTCAGCCTGCTCAATCCGGGCGTGCTGGTGCTGGCCGGGGACATGGCGGAGACCAGGGAGCACTATCTGACGGGGATCAGGGAGATCGTCTATCGGCACAGCCTGCCGTACACGACCAGGAACCTGGAGATCGTGCCCACCTCGCTCGAGGACCGGGCCGGGATCGTGGGGATGGCGGTGATCGTCATGGAGCACGTGCTCTCCGCCGCCTCCGTGGACGCCGCCCTGGCCGCCGGGCGCTTACGGGCGCGCTGAGCCTTCAGCCAAGAGCGCTCCGCAGCAGGGCGGGCGCCTCCACGAGCGAGGGCCCGTACCAGGTGAGCAGCCGCCCGCTGACCAGCGCGCAGGCGAGCCCCGGGAAGCACTCGGGGCCGTCCGTCTCCGAGAACGCGTACGGCTCGTCCGGCAGCACCACCAGCTCGGGCCGCCGCTCGACCAGCTCGGGCAGGGGGATCTTGGGGTAGCGCTCCCCGTGGCCGGCGTAGAGGTTGTCCACGCCGAGGCGCCTCAGCACGTCCCCGGTGAACGTGTCGCGCCCCACCACCATCCACGGCCGCCGCCAGATCGGGACGACGGCCGTGCGCCGCGCCCCGTCCGCGGGCGCGCGCCACGCCTCCTCCGCCGCGTCCAGCCACCCGGGACGTCCGGTACGGCACGCCTCCCTGAACATGCGGTCCAGCGACACGAAAGCCTGGTCGAGGGTCTCGATCTTCGTCACCCAGACCGCGATGCCCGATTCGCGCAGGGCCTCGATGTCAGGCGCGCGGTTCTCCTCGGCGTTGGCGAGGACCACGTCGGGCCGGAGCCTCCTGATCGCGTCGAGGTCGGGGTTCTTGGTGCCCCTGACCCTGCTCACGTCCAGGTCGGCCGGGTGCGAGCACCAGTCGGTCGCCCCGACCAGCGCCTCCGGCACGGTCGCCGCCACCGACTCGGTCAGCGACGGCACCAGGGACACGATTCGCCGCACGGTCTCGGGAATCTGCACGGGCACGCCGGTGTCGTCCACAACAGCAGCCTAGATCGACGGGTATTCGGCAGTGAATGTCGGTATAGATCCGTAGAATCCAGACTGAAGATCGTTAACTCTTGATCGGGGGAATGACGGTTGGAACGAGAGTCGCCAGCCTTCGATCCGCACACTCCCAACGTCGCCCGGCTCTACGACTACTTCCTGGGCGGCAAGGACCACTTCCCTGCCGATCGGGCGGCGGCGGAGAAGATGCTCGAGGCGGCTCCGGAGTTACGAGCGGCGGTCCGGGCGAACAGGGCGTTCCTCGGGCGTGCCGTTCGGTACCTCGCCGAGTCCGGCATCACGCAGTTCCTCGACATCGGCACGGGGCTGCCCGCCCAGGACAACGTGCACGAGGTGGCCAGGAAGATCACCCCGGGGGCCCGGGTGGTCTACGTGGACCGGGATCCCGTGGTGCTGGTGCACGCCAGGGCGCTGCTGGCCGGGCAGGGCGACACGACGGCGGTGGAGGGTGACCTGCGCAAGCCCGAGGGCATCCTGCGCAATCCGGAGGTGATGGCGGCGATCGACTTCGGCCGCCCGGTCGGCGTGCTGCTGACGGCGACCATGCACTACGTCGCCGACTCCGACCACCCTCGGGAGATCGTGGCGAGCCTGCGCGAGGCCATGGCCCCCGGCAGCTGTCTGGTCATGTCCCACGGCACCAGCGACGCCCGCGCCGCGGCCGTGGAGGCGGTCACCGAGGTCTACCGGGGCACCAACGCCCCGCTCACGTTCCGGAGCCGGGAGCGGATCGCGGCGCTGTTCGAGGGGTTCGAGCTGGTCGACCCGGGCCTCGTCTGGCTGCCGGAGTGGCGTCCCGACCACGCCGACATGATCGACTTCGCCGACGGGCCCGAGTCGTCGCTGATCCTGTGCGGCGTGGCCAGGAGGAGCTGAGATCCGGGGCCCACGTCGTGGACCCCGATCTCACTACTTGAGCTACTTGAACTACTTGAGCGCCGTCAGCGCGGCGTCGTAGTCGGGCTCCTGGGTGATCTCCGGCACCAGCTCGGAGTAGACCACCTTGTTGTCACCGTCGAGCACGACGACCGCGCGCGCGGCCAGCCCCGCCAGCGGCCCCGACTCCTGCGCCACGCCGTAGTCGGTCAGGAACTCACGGCCCCGCATGAGCGAGAGCGTGACCACGTTGTCGAGCCCCTCCGCGCCGCAGAACCGCTTCTGGGCGAAGGGGAGGTCGGCGGAGATGCAGAGCACGGCCACCTCGGGGTGCTCGGCGGCCACCTCGTTGAAGCGCCGCACCGAGGCCGCGCAGACGCCGGTGTCGAGGCTCGGGAAGATGTTGAGCACCTTGGTCCTCTGGCCGTACTCCTCCAGCGAGTGCTCGGCCAGGTCGCCGCCCACCAGCTTGAACGCGGGCGCGCTGGCGCCGGGCGCCGGGAAGGTGCCGCCCACGGCGACGGGCGTGCCCTTGAAAGTGACGTCGGACATGAAAGCCTCCTGGATAGCGATGTTCCCCGACCCGTGATCCTATCCGCGCGGCTCCCGAGCCCCCTCATCACCCACGCGTGGGGTCAGACGTTGCGGCGGTACTGGCCGCCCGCCTCGAACAGCGCCTCCGTGATCTGGCCGAGCGAGCAGACGCGGGCCGCGTCCATCAGCACCTCGAACGCGTTGGCGTCCGACATCGCCACCTCGCGCAGCCGGGCGAGCTGCGCCGGGGCCTCGGAGCGGTTGCGCTCGTGGAAGGCGCGCAGCCGGTCGAGCTGCGAGCGCTTCTCGTCCTCGGTGCCCCTGGCCAGCTCCAGCTTGTGGGCCGGCGGCTCGTCCGTGCCGTTGCGGAAGGTGTTCACCCCGACGATCGGCAGCGAGCCGTCGTGCTTGCGCATCTCGTACAGCATGGACTCGTCCTGGATCTTGCCGCGCTGGTAGCCGGTCTCCATCGCGCCCAGCACGCCGCCCCGGTCGGACAGCCGCTCGAACTCGGCGAGCACGGCCTCCTCCACCAGGTCCGTCAGCTCCTCGACGATGAACGAGCCCTGCAGCGGGTTCTCGTTCCTGGCCAGGCCCCACTCGCGGTTGATGATGAGCTGGATGGCCATGGCCCTGCGCACCGAGTCGGCCGACGGGGTGGTCACGGCCTCGTCGAAGGCGTTGGTGTGCAGGCTGTTGCAGTTGTCGTAGATGGCGATCAGGGCCTGGAGGGTGGTGCGGATGTCGTTGAAGTTCATCTCCTGGGCGTGCAGCGACCGGCCCGAGGTCTGGATGTGGTACTTCAGCTTCTGCGACCGCTCCCCGGCGCCGTAGCGCTCCCGCATGGCCACCGCCCAGATGCGGCGGGCCACCCGCCCGAGCACGCTGTACTCGGGGTCCATGCCGTTGGAGAAGAAGAACGACAGGTTCGGGGCGAAGTCGTCGATCCTCATGCCCCTGGCCAGGTACGCCTCCACGTACGTGAAGCCGTTGGCCAGCGTGAAGGCGAGCTGGCTGATCGGGTTGGCCCCGGCCTCGGCGATGTGGTAACCGGAGATCGAGACCGAGTAGAAGTTGCGCACGCCGTTCTTGATGAACCACTCCTGGATGTCGGCCATCATCCGGAGCGAGAACTCGGTGGAGAAGATGCAGGTGTTCTGGCCCTGGTCCTCCTTGAGGATGTCGGCCTGCACGGTGCCCCTGACCGTGGCCAGCGTACGGGCGCGCAGCGCGGCGGCCTCCTCGGCCGACGGCGGGCGACCCTGCTCGGCCTGGAAGCGGTCGAGGGCCTGGTCGACGGCCGTGTTGAGGTAGTAGGCCAGGATCGTGGGCGCGGGGCCGTTGATCGTCATGGACACGGACGTGTTGGGCGCCGCCAGGTCGAACCCGTCGTAGAGCACCTTCATGTCGTCGAGCGTCGCGATCGAGACGCCCGAGGTGCCGACCTTGCCGTAGATGTCGGGCCGCAGGTCCGGGTCGTGGCCGTAGAGGGTCACCGAGTCGAACGCCGTGGACAGCCTGGTCGCGGGCTGGCCCTCGGACAGCAGCTTGAAGCGCCGGTTGGTGCGGAACGGGTCGCCCTCACCGGCGAACATCCTGGTCGGGTCCTCGTCGTCGCGCTTGAACGGGAACACGCCGGCGGTGAAGGGGAACGATCCGGGCAGGTTCTCGCCGCGCAGGAACCTCAGCAGGTCGCCGTGGTCGCTGTAGCGGGGCAGCGCGACGCGCGGGATCCGGTTGCCGGACAGGGTCTCGCGCCAGAGCGGGGTGTGGATCTCGCGGTCGCGCACCTTCACCACCAGCTCGTCGGCGGTGTAGCGCTCCCTGACGGCGGGCCAGGCGTCCAGCAGGGCCCGGCTCTCCTCGCTCAGCTCCCGCTCCGCCTGGGCCTCCAGCTCCTCAAGGCGGGAGTCCTCCAGGAGGGAGCGCACGGCGGCCAGCTGCTGGCGGCGGCGGGCGACCTCGGCCTGGGCGAGCGTCTCGGCATGGTACGCACGCACGGTCTCGGCGATGTCGGCCAGGTAGCGGACCCTGGCCGGCGGCACGATGGCGGCCGACGCCTGCGAGGTGCGCCCGGACACCTTCGGCAGCAGCCCCGGCCCCGGCTCGCCCAGCAGGAGGGGCTTGAGGTGCTGGTAGAGGGCGGTGACCCCGGCGTCGTTGTAGCGGGCCGCGATGGTGCCGAAGACCGGCATGTCCTCCGGCCTGGCGCCGAACGCCTCGCGGTTGCGTACGAGCTGGCGGCGCACGTCGCGCAGGGCGTCCTCCGCGCCGCGCCGCTCATACTTGTTGATCACCACGGCCTCGGCGAAGTCCAGCATGTCGATCTTCTCGAGCTGCGAGGCCGCCCCGAACTCGGGCGTCATCACGTAAATGGGCACGTCCACGTGGGGGACGATCCCGGCGTCGCCCTGGCCGATGCCGGGCGTCTCCACGATCACCAGGTCGTGGCCCGCGGCCCGGCAGGCGATGATCACCTCGTCGAGGCAGGCGGGCACCTCGTTGGCGGCGCCCCTGGTGGCCAGGGAGCGGAAGTAGGTCTGGGGGCTCAGGCTGTTCATCCTGATGCGGTCGCCGAGCAGCGCGCCGCCGCCGCGCCGGCGGGTCGGATCGATGGCGACGACCGCGATGCGCAGCTTGTCGTCGTTGTCCACGCGGAACCTGCGGACCAGCTCGTCGGTGAGCGAGGACTTGCCGGAGCCGCCCGTACCGGTGATGCCGAGCACGGGGGCGCGCTTGTCCGTCGCGGCGGCCTTCAGGCCCTCGACCAGCCCCTCCGGGGCGCGGCCCGACTCGATGAGCGTGATCGCGCGGGCCAGCGCCGCCTGGTCGCCCGAGACCACGGCCTCGACCGACGGGGAGCCGTCCAGCTCGACGTCGCAGTCCTCGATGAGCCGGTTGATCATCCCGGGCAGCCCGTACCGCTGGCCGTCTTCGGGCGAGAAGATGCGGGTGACGCCGCGCGAGTGCAGCAGCTCGATCTCCTCGGGGACGATCACTCCCCCGCCGCCGCCGTACACCTTGACGTGCCCGGCCCCGCGCTCGCGCAGCAGCTCCACGAGGTAGGTGAAGAACTCCACGTGGCCGCCCTGGTACGAGCTGATCGCCACGCCCTGGACGTCCTCCTGGACGGCGGCCGTGACGATCTCGTCCACCGAGCGGTTGTGCCCGAGATGGATGACCTCGGCCCCCTGTGACTGGAGGATGCGCCGCATGATGTTGATCGCCGCGTCGTGGCCGTCGAACAAGGCCGCGGCGGTCACGAAACGGACTGGGTGTACCGGGACGTGCACGCCTGTTCACTCCTTCGTGAGGGCTCTCCCTTCCGAAGATACTAGGACGTCCTACTAATTGGTACTAGGACGTCCTAGTATTTGGGCTCCGCGATCCGGGTAGGGGGCGCGAGGGGGTGAAATCGCATGCGTGCACTCACGTTCGCACCGGGCAGGCAAGGGACGCTCGCCGTCGAACAGGTCCCCGATCCCGTGCCGGGCAAGGGCGAACTGCTGGTCCAGGGGCTGGCGCTGGGAGTCTGCGGGACCGACAGGGAGCTGATCACCGCCGAGTACGGCTGGCCACCGCCCGGCAGGGAACGCATGGTGCTCGGGCACGAGTCGCTGGGCCGGGTGCTGGAGGTGCCCGAAGGGTCCGCGTTCTCCCCCGGTGACCTGGTGGTCGGAGTGGTACGGCGGCCCGACCCCGTGCCCTGCGGGGCCTGCAAGCGGGGCGAGTTCGACATGTGCCGCAACGGCGAGTACACCGAGCGCGGCATCAAGCAGATCGACGGGTACGCCTCCGAACGCTGGACGGTCGAGGGCGCCTACGCCGTGCGCCTGGATCCGTCGCTGGAGAGCGTCGGCATGCTGGTCGAGCCCGCGTCGGTGGTCGCCAAGGCGTGGGAGCAGATCGAGAGGATCGGGTCGCGGGCCTGGTTCGAGCCCCGCACGCTGCTGGTCACGGGGGCCGGGCCCATCGGGCTGCTGGCGGCGCTGATGGGGCGCCAGCGGGGGCTGGAGGTGCACGTGCTCGACCGCTCGCCCGCGGGGCTCAAGGCGCGGCTCGTGGGGGCTCTGGACGGGACCTACCATTCCGGGTCGTCGCTGAAGGAGCTCACCACGGTCAAGCCGGACATCATCATCGAGTGCACGGGGGCCGGGACGCTCGTCATCGACGCCATGGTCGGCACGGCCGCCGCGGGCATCGTCTGCCTGGCCGGGCTCTCACCCGGAGGGCGTGCGCACCGGGTGGACGCGGGGCTCATCAACCGGGACATCGTCCTGGAGAACGATGTGGTCTTCGGCTCCGTGAACGCGAACCAGCGGCACTACAGGGACGCCGCCGACTCGCTGGTCAAGGCCGACCTCGGGTGGCTCGAACGGCTGATCACGCGGCGGGTGCCGCTGTCTCGCGCCCTGGACGCCTTCGAACGCGGCGACGACGTCAAGGTGGTCATCGACCTCACGACCTAGCCCCTCGAGGGTGAGCCGGGCTCGTAGGGCTTGCGTCTCGTCGAGGTCGGGTGCCTGGTGGCGGCGGCGGCCGTGACGCGCGCCCTGGCCGGGCGGGCGGTCGGCGCCGGGGTGGGATGAGGCTTGGCCTGCGTGTGCTCCGGAGGCGATGCCTTGGCGCGGACCGTCACCCGTTCGCGGGCCTTCTCAGGCTGGGGCGGCAGGTGCGGGGTGGTTGGCGCGTTCCAGGGCCAGGTCAGGCGGCGGTGGGTGCCGCGGCGGCGGCCGGTGATGCGGAGGGACAGGAGGACGGTCATGAGCACCATCGCGGTCAGCAGCGCGGGCGGCGTGCCTAAGACGTCCAAGGGCGACCCCTGCCCGGTGTCCACGCGCGGCGCCGGCACGAAGGGCCGCTCGGTCGAGCGGATCTCGCCGAGCTTGTCGGCACCGGCCTTGACCATGCGTGGGATGCCGTAGCCGACGACCTTGTCCGTCTCCCGCGTCTTGCGCTTGAGCCAGATCCGGTCCACGTTCGCCTCGATCGTGTGGATCTTCTTTCCGCTGACACTTTCCACGATTCCCACGTGGTCGATGCCCTTGTAGCTCTTGCCGCCCTTCCAGTCGAAGAAGACGAGCGCACCCGGCTCGGGCTTCTGCGTCCACGCCCCCTGTTTCATGAACCAGGCGGCATGGGAGGGCGTCCAGGCGAACTCGCCCACATATTGGCTGAGGTCGGCTTTGTCCGCGGCCCAGGCGATGAACATGTCACACCACGGCCCGTTGCGGTACTGGGTGTCTTGGACGCGATCCGCATACCACTGGCCGAACTTGGTGAACTGGCCGTTCTTCTCCTTGTAGCCGAGTTCCTGCCGCACCGTCTTCAGCAGCTCGTCCGCGATCGGGTCCAGGGTGACTCCTCCCAGAAAACCGATAAATCACGATGGACTGTAGTAGCGCCATCGGGAAATTGCGCGAATCACTCGGAAAGTGTCGTGCTATTAGCCAATATTTCGGTTTTGTGACTGGTGAGGCAGGTGAGACCAGGGACTACTCTTGTTACGCGCCGGCCCCCACGCGATAGACGGCCGCCTCGCCCGCGCCCGGCGCGACGACGTCGGCCACGATCACGGTCACGTTGTCCGGCGAGCCGCCCTCGTTGGCCAGATCGATCAGCCGCTGGACGGCCGCGCCCGGGTCTGCCACCGTGGTCAGGACCTCGTGCAGCACCTCGGGACCGAGTACGGTCGTGAGGCCGTCGGAGCAGAGGAGGTAGCGGTCATCAGGCTCGGCCTCGCGCAGCGCCATGTCAGGCTCCGCCCTGCCCTCGCTGCCCAGCACCCGCAGCACCATCGAACGACGGGGATGCACGGCGGCTTGGTCCTCGGTTATCCGCCCTTCGTCCACCATCGACTGCACAAGTGTGTGATCCTTGGTCATCTGGTAGAGAGCACCATCGCGAAGCAAGTATCCGCGGGAGTCACCGAGATGAGCCAGGGCGAACCGGTAGCCGTCCCACAGCATGGCGGTCACCGTGGTCCCCATCCCCCTGCGCGCGGGGTCGATGTCGGCCAGCTCGACCAGCCTGCGTGCCGCCTCGTGCACGGCGCCCTCCAGGGCCGCCTCGAGGTCCGCGCCCGTCTCGGGAAGCGTGGCATCCAGCTCGCGCATGACGGCGATCGCCGCCGAGCTCGCCAGCTCGCCGGCCGCGTGTCCACCCATCCCGTCGGCCACCACGAGCAGCCGGCCACTCGCATAGCCGGAATCCTCGTTCTGCTCCCTGCGGCGGCCCACGTCTGATCCGGCGGCATAGCGGATGTTGTGCTTCATACCCAGCAGTAAATCATTGGTTGAAAGACTTCACAAGCAGATGCGCTGAAGACTCTTGTGAACTACTGTGGGCACCATGAGCCACGACCCGACCGTCAACGCCGGGGACATCGCCCGGCTCGCCGGTGTCGGGCGTGCCGCGGTGAGCAACTGGCGCCGTCGCCACGACGACTTCCCCGATCCCATCGGCGGCACGGCCAACCAGCCGCTCTTCTCGCTCCGGCAGGTCGAGTCCTGGCTACGTCGCTATGGGAAGTCCTACCAGGTCTCCCTGGGAGATCGGGTGTGGCAACGCCTGAAAGCCGCGGGCGATTTGCGTCTGGGCGAGCTGGTGGCCCAGGCCGGCGCCCTGCTGACCCGCCCGGCCCCGGGTCCCGAATCGCCCGTGGAGGGCGGGCTGGAGCCCGAGCTGGCGGAGCTCGTCCTGGAGCTGGCCGAGCAGCTCGGCGCGCTGACCGCGTACGAGTTCCTCTGCGAGCGCTATCTCGAAGCGCACTCGCGCCAGCTCTCCGTGACCCGCGAGGACGTGGCCGGGCTCATGGTCAGCCTGATTCGGCCGGGCGGCTCGACGATCCTCGACCCGGCCTGCGGCGTCGGCACGCTGCTCCTCGCCCCCACCCACGACCGGCACGCCCAGGCGGAGCCGGGGGCGACCAGGATGCTCGGGCAGGAGCTCAGCGAGACCTCGGCGGCCATCACCGCCTCCAGGCTCCGTCTGCGCGGCATCGAGGCCCAGGTCGTGGCCGGCGACTCGATGCGCGACGACGGGTTCGCCGGCGAGCGGGCCGACGCCGTGGTGTGCGATCCGCCGTTCAACGAGCGAGCCTGGGGCTACGAGGAGCTGACCGGCGACCCGCGCTGGGAGTACGGCCTGCCGCCGCGCGGCGAGCCGGAGCTGGCCTGGGTGCAGCACTGCCTCACCCACGTCAAGCCGCGCGGGCTGGTCGCCATCCTCATGCCCCCGGCCGCCGCCAGCCGCAAGGCGGGCCGCCGCATCCGGGCCAACCTGCTGCGCGCGGGCGCCCTGCGGGCCGTCATCGCGTTGCCGGGGTCGGACCTGTGGCTGCTGCGCCGTCCGGGGGCGGGCGAGCGGCCGCCGTCCGAGGTGCTGATCCTCGACGCCACGGCCGACCTGGCGAGCGTCGAGCCGGCCTGGGAGGCGTACCTGGAGGACCGTTCCGACCAGACCGTGCGCATCATCGACCTGCTGGCCGACGAGGTCGACATGACCCCGGCCCGCCACCAGCGGCGCGACGACGTCGGCAAGGCCTACGCAGAGGCCCGCGACCGCTTCATGGCCGCCGCCTCGGCGCCGCCCGACCTGCAGGTCCTGGAGCAGCCGCTCGACCAGCCCGCGACCACGCTGGGCGACCTGATCAAGGAAGGGCTGGTGGCCACGTCGCAGGCCCCGCCCAAGATGGCGGCGGACGGCGGCGAGGTGCCCGTGCTGACCTCCGACGACGTGCTCAACGGCACGCCGCCGTCCGGCGCCACCACCATGCAGCAGGGCCTGATCGCGGTCCTTCCGGGCGACGTGGTGGCCTCCTACTCCAGCGTGCGCGTGATGGCCGACGGCGGCGGCGCGGTGCTGGGGCCCCACCTGACGCTCTACCGGGTGGACGCGCGCCGGCTCGACCCCGACTTCCTGGCGGGCTTCCTGCGCGCCGCCGGCGGCCGGGCGACCACCGGCTCCAGCAGGTTCGACGTGCGCCGCACCCGGCTGCCGCGCCTGTCACTGAAGGAGCAGAAGGCGTACGGCGACGCCTTCCGGCAGCTCGCCGTGCTCGAAGACGCCATCCGCGAGACCTCGACGCTGGGGCAGGCGCTGATCAGGCTGGGCCTCGACGGCCTCGCCGACGGCCACCTCCATCCGCGCGCTGATGGCCTCACTTCATGAGGCCATCAGCAGTGCGACGGCACTCTCTCGCCTGCTTATGGCCTCCGCTCCGCAGAGGCGGGCTCGGTCGCTTCGAGCCGTCGCCGGACGGTGTAGTTTTTTCCCGAAGGCTGCTGGGAGGGGCGGAATGGTCATCGGCGACCGCTATGTGCTCGACGACCTCCCTCTCGGGCAAGGCGGCATGGGCGCCGTCTACGCGGGCCACGACCGCCACCTCGACCGCCGGGTGGCGGTGAAGTTGCTCAGGCTGCCCAGCGGGCACGATCACGAGCTGGAGCGCAGGTTCATCCGCGAGGCCCGCATCCTGGCCCGGCTCGAACATCCCGGCGCTCCGGTGCTCTACGACTTCGGCACCCACGAGCAGCGGCTCTACCAGGTGATGCAGTTCATCGAGGGCGTCACGGTGGCCGACGTGGTCAGCGAGCACGGCCCGCTGCCCGTCTGCTGGGCCGCCGCGATCGCGGCCCAGGCGTGTGCCGTGCTGTCAGCGGCCCACGCCCTGGCGATCTGCCACCGCGACCTCAAGCCCACGAACCTGATGCTCTGCCCCGACGGCAGCGTGAAGGTGCTCGACTTCGGGCTGGCCATGCTGCGGGACACCGACGTCACCACGTTCACGAGGATCGGGCAGATCCTGGGCACGCCGGCGTACATGGCTCCCGAGCAGATCCAGCACGGCGTCGCCGAGCCGCGCAGCGACCTCTACTCGCTCGGCTGCGTGCTGCACGAGATGCTGACCGGACGCCAGCTGTTCACCGGGCCCACCGACTACATGGTCTTCGAGAAGCAGGTCAAGGAGCGCCCGCCGGCCATCCCCGGGCTGCCCCGCGAGCTGGGCGCGCTGCTGTCGCAGCTGCTGGAGAAGCAGCCGGACGACCGGCCCGCCGACGCGAACGAGCTGTACGAGCGGCTCGACCCGTTCGCCGTCGAGCTGCCCGTGCTGCCCGGCTTCCTCACCGAGGCCCCGAGCCCCGGCCGCATGTACGCCCGCATGGCGGGCCGCGCGCTCAACGCGTGAACGCGCTCTCTCGCTAAGCCGGATCGTTATTTAACCCCCGTTGACACCCAGGCATGAGCGCCGCGAATCTCTTGAGAGAGCGCTCTCTCACCTACCTCGCAAGCACCGACCAAGGAGGGTTCCATGACCCCTCGCGTCCGGCGATTCGCCATGCCCTTGATCACCGCGTCCCTGCTCGCCCTGGCGACGGCCTGCGGCGGCGGAGGCGGCGGCGGGAGCACCGCCACGCAGAGCGCCAAGCCGGGAGAGAAGATCAAGATCACCGTCGGCCTCTTCGGCGACTTCGGCTTCAAACCGCTCTACGAGGAGTACAAGAAGACCCACCCCGACATCGAGATCGTCGAGAACGTCACGCAGTTCAACGACCACCACACCAACCTCGTCAAGCGGCTGGCCACGAACGCCGGCGCCGGGGACATCGAGGCGGTCGAGGTCGGCTACATCAGCACGTTCACCGCCCAGCCGGGCAAGTTCGTCGATCTCAAGCAGTACGGGCTGGACAAGCGGCAGCCCGACTACCTCGACTGGAAGTGGCAGCAGGGCCTCAGCAAGGACGGCACGCAGGTGCTCGGCCTCGGCACCGACGTGGGCGGCCTGGCCATGTGCTACCGCAAGGACCTGTTCAAGAAGGCCGGGCTGCCGACCGGCCGGACCGAGGTGGCGGCGCTCTGGCCGACGTGGGAGCAGTACATCGCGACCGGCAAGAAGTTCGCCACGGCGAACGTGGCGGGCGCCAAGTTCGTGGACTCCCCCGGCGAGATCTTCCGCGCGATGGTCAACCAGGCGCCCGTCGGCCTGTACGACGCCCAGGACAACATCATCGCGGCCTCGAACCCCGACGTGAAGAAGGCCTGGGACCTGTCCAACCAGCTCACCCAGGAGGGCCTGACCGCCAAGCTGGCGGCCTTCACGCCTCCGTGGAACACCGGCTTCGCCAAGGGCTCGTTCGCCACGATCATCTGCCCGGCCTGGATGACCGGCTTCATCCAGGAGCAGGCCAAGGACTCCGCTGGCAAGTGGGACATCGCGACCGTGCCCGGCGGCTCCGGCAACAGCGGCGGCTCGCACCTCATGGTGCCCAAGCAGAGCAAGCACCCGAAGGAGGCGGCCGAGCTGATCGACTTCCTGACCTCGAAGGAGAACCAGGCCAAGGTTTTCAAAGAGGAGGGCACGTTCCCGTCGATCCCGGCCCTGTACGACGACCCGTCGATCCAGAACTTCACCAAGCCGTTCTTCGGTGACGCCCCCATCGGCAAGATCTACTCCGACGCCGCCAAGGCGCTCAAGCCGCAGCATCTCGGCCCCAAGGAGGCCGACGTGCGCACGGCCATCGGCAACGGCCTCGGCCGCGTGGAGCAGGGCAAGCAGACGCCCGACGAGGCGTGGGCCCAGGTGCTCGAGGACGTCAAGAAGATCAAATGAGCACCCTTCCCCTCGCGGTCTCGCGACGGCGTAGGCGCAGCGTGCGGCACACCCTCGACCTGAGGGTGTCGCCGTACGCCTACGTGGCGCCGTTCTTCCTGCTCTTCTGCGCCTTCGGGCTGTTCCCGCTGGTCTACACGGCCTGGGTGAGCCTGCACGAGTGGTCGCTGCTGTCGGAGACCCAGACGTTCATCGGGCTGGACAACTACTCGACGCTGCTCGGCGACGGGTACTTCTGGAACGCCACGTTCAACACCCTGTCCATCGGCGTACTCTCGACCGTGCCGCAGCTCATGCTGGCCATCTGGCTGGCGCACCTGCTCAACCGGCGGCTGCGGTTCCAGACGCTGTTCCGGGTCGCGCTGCTGCTGCCGAACGTCACGAGCGTGGTGGCCGTCGTGGTCATCTTCAGCCAGCTCTTCGGCCGGGACTTCGGGCTGATCAACTGGGTGCTCTCATGGTTCGGCGTCGGCAGGATCGACTGGGCGGCCGGCACCGCGACCTCGCACATCGCCCTCTCCGTGATGATCATGTGGCGCTGGACCGGCTACAACGCGCTGATCTTCCTGGCCGCCATGCAGGCCGTGCCGCGCGAGCTGTACGAGGCCGCCACCATCGACGGCGCGAGCGGCTTCACGCAGCTCCGCAGGATCACGATCCCGATGATCCGGCCGACGATCGTCTTCGTGGTCATCGTCTCGACGATCGGCGCCATGCAGATCATCGCCGAGCCCCTGCTGTTCGGGCAGGGCAGCGGCGGCGGGGGCGGCATCGCCACCGGCGGGCCCGACCGGCAGTTCCAGACCCTGGCGCTGTTCGTCTACGAGCAGGGCTTCGCGAACTCGACGTTCGACTTCGGCTACGCCTCGGCCGCCTCCTGGCTGATGTTCCTGGCCGTGGTGATCGTCGCGCTGGTCAACTTCCTGATCACCCGCAGAGTGAAGGGCGGGCTGGTATGAGGCTGCGTTATCTGACCCTGACCGCGGTGGCCTTCTTCTCGGCCTTCCCGCTCTACTACAGCGTCGTGGTGGCCTCCCGGCACAACTCGGCGCTGGGCCAGGTGCCGCCGCCGCTGATCCCCGGCGGCAACTTCTTCGCCAACGTCTCCCGGGTCTTCGACACCGTCCCCTTCGGGCTCGCGCTGGTCAACTCCGTCATCGTGGCGGGGTCGATCTCGATCGCGGTGATGTTCTTCTCGACGCTGGCCGGGTTCGCCTTCGCCAAGCTGAAGTTCAGGGGCAGGAACATCATGCTCGTGATCACCGTGGCCACCATGATGGTCCCGGCGCAGCTCGGCATCATCCCGCTCTACATGCTCATGGTGAAGCTGGAGTGGACCGGCACCAACTACGCGCTGATCGTCCCGGCGCTGGTCAACGCGTTCGGCGTGTTCTTCATGACCCAGTACCTGTCGCGGGCCCTGCCCAACGAGCTGCTGGAGGCGGGCCGGGTGGACGGGTGCTCGACGTGGGGGCTGTTCTGGCACGTCGTGCTGCCCGCCGCCCGTCCGGCGGCGGCGGTGCTCGGCATGCTGACGTTCATGTCGGCCTGGAACGACTACTTCTGGCCGCTGGTCGTGCTGAACCCGGACAACCCGACGGTCCAGGTGGCGCTGTCCACGCTGGCCAGCGGCTACGTCAACGACTACGTGCTCGGGCTGGCCGGGACGGCGATCGGCACGCTCCCGCTCGTGGCCGTCTTCGCCCTGTTCGGCAGGCAAATCATCGGTGGAATCATGCAAGGAGCTGTTAAGGGATGATCTTTCCCGAGGAGTTCGTCTGGGGTGCCGCGACGGCCTCGTACCAGATCGAGGGGGCGGTCAAGGAGGACGGGCGGGGCCAGTCGATCTGGGACACCTTCTCCCACACCCCCGGGAACGTGGCCGACGACGACACCGGGGACGTGGCCTGCGACCACTACCACCGCTACCGCGAGGACGTCGGGCTGATGCGCGAGCTGCGGCTGGCGGCCTACCGGTTCTCGGTCGCGTGGCCGCGCGTCCAGCCGGACGGCGCGGGCCCGGTCAATCCGCGCGGGCTGGCGTTCTACGACCGGCTCGTGGATGAGCTACTCGCCGCCGAAATTTCGCCTTATGTCACGCTTTATCACTGGGATCTTCCCCAAGCTCTCGAAGACCGTGGTGGTTGGACAAATCGTGATACGGCCTACCGGTTCGCCGACTACGCCCAGGCCGTCCACGACCGGCTCGGCGACCGGGTGGGCGACTGGACCACGCTCAACGAGCCGTGGGTGTCGGCCTTCCTCGGCTACGGCAACGGCGTGCACGCGCCGGGCCGCCGCGACCCGGCCGACGCCCTGCGCTCGGCGCACCACCTGCTGCTCGGCCACGGGCTGGCCGCGCGGCGGCTGCGCGAGTCCGGCGCGCGCAGCATCATGCTGGTGGTCAACTCCTCCCCGGTGCTCACCCCCGCCCAGGTCAACGACCCTTCGGCGGTGGCCGGCGAGGCGGACGCGGCCGTCGCCGACCGCGTCCACGCGCTGCTGACCCGGCAGTTCCTCGACCCGGCGGTGTACGGCACCTACCCGCCGGAGGTTCTGGAGGCGGCGGCGCGCAACGGCGGTACGGACCACATCCTGGACGGCGACCTCGCGCTGATCAACGCGCCGATCGACCTGGTGGGCGTCAACTACTACAACCCGTGCGTGGTCGAGTCGGGCCCGGGGCTGCCGGCCGACGCGGCGTGGCCGGGTTCGGAGGGCGTCAGGTTCGCGGCGGCGGACGCGCCGACGACCGCGATGGGCTGGCCGATCGTGCCGGACGGCCTGTCCCGGCTCCTCGTACGGCTCTCGCGGGACTATCCGCAGGTCGGCCTCATGGTCACGGAGAACGGCGCGGCCTTCGACGACGTCGTGGAGGACGGCCGCGTGCACGACAACGAGCGGGTGGCGTACCTGGAAGGTCACCTGCGCGAGGTGCACCGGGCCATCCAGGCGGGCGCGGACCTGCGCGGATATCTGGTCTGGTCGCTGCTCGACAACTTCGAGTGGGCCGAGGGCTACCGGCGCCGGTTCGGCATCGTGCACGTCGACTACGCGACACAGGCCAGGGTCCTCAAGGACAGCGCTCTCTGGTACAGAGACGTCATCACCAGGAACGGCCTGTAGATTTTTTCCGTGCTCTCCCACTTGGTGCAGTCATGAGACGCCCGACCCTCGAGGCGGTCGCCGCCCGGGCGGGGGTCTCGCGCGCCACCGCCTCCCGGGTCGTCAACGGCCAGACGACGGTGGCGCCCCACATCCGCGACGCCGTGCAGCGCGCGATCGACGAGCTGGGCTACGTCCCCAACTCGGCCGCGCGCAGCCTGGTCACCCAGCGCACCGACTCGATCGCCCTGGTCGTCAGCGAGCCGGGCACCCGGGTCTTCTCCGAGGACCCGATGTTCTCCACGGCGATCAGGTCGGCATCCGTGGCACTCGAGGCGGTGAACAAGCAGGTCGTGCTCATGCTGGCCTCCTCCGCCAAGAGCCACGCCCGGGTGGAGCGTTACATCGCGGGCGGGCACGTCGACGGGGTCATGCTGATCTCCATGCACGGCGCCGACCCGCTGCCGGCCGCGCTGTCGCGCCTGCGCGTCCCCGTGGTCTCCTACGGGCGGCCCGCGGTTCCCGTGGAGATCCCGTACGTCGACAACGACAACGTCGGCGGAGCGGAGATCGGGGTCCGGCACCTGGTGGAGACGGGACGGCGCCGGATCGCCACGATCGCGGGTCCGCAGGACATGATCGGCGGCCAGGACCGGCTGGCCGGCTACCGCAACGTGCTGCGCGACTCCGACCTCAGGTCGATCGTGGCGATCGGCGACTTCACCCGGGAGTCGGGCGCGATCGCGATGCGGCAGCTCCTGCGCGACGACCCCGACCTGGACGCCGTCTTCGTGGCCAACGACCTGATGGCCGTAGGCGCCCTGCAGTCACTGCGTCAGTCCGGGCGCCGGGTGCCCGACGACGTGGCCGTGGTGGGCTTCGACGACATCGAGGCGGCGAAATACACCGAGCCGCCGCTGACGACGCTCAGGCACCCGGTGGCCGAGCAGGCGGCGGCCATGGTCGGGCTCCTGCTCGGGCTGTTCGAGGGCGGCCCGGCCGAGCCGGTGATCATGCCCACGGAGCTGGTGATCAGGGAGTCCGCCTAAGTGATCCCCGCGGTGGCCGCCGCCGTCGCCCTGGCCGAGGAGCACGGCATCCGAGTGGTGGATCCGGTGGTCCTCAACGACTCGTTCAACCTCCGGGTCCACCTGCGCCCGGCGCCGATCGTGGCGCGGGTGCCGACGGTGACCGCGCTGGGGCGGGCGCGGCCCGCCGACGCGTTGCGGCGCGAGCTGGACGTGGTGTCCTACCTGCACGGGCAGGGCGTGCCGGTGGTGCCGCCGAGCGACCTGCTGCCCGCCGGGCCGCATCTGCGTGACGGGGTCGCGGTCTCCTTCTGGACGCATGTCGAGCACGACCCCGGCCATCAGCTGAGCCCGGAGACGGCCGGGCGGGCGCTCGCCGAGCTGCACGAGGCACTCCGGGGCTTTCCCGGCGACCTGCCCTATCTCGGGCCGGTGCTCGACGAGCCGCTGCGGCTGCTGGAGCTGCTCGACGGGGAGGTCCCACCCGACGTGCTGGCGCGGCTACGGGACGCGCACGCAGGCCTGGCGGGGCGGCTGGCGGGGCGGACGGCGCAGGCCGTCCACGGGGACGCGCATCCCGGCAACCTCCTCGCCACCCCCGCCGGGCTGCTCTGGAACGACTTCGAGGAGAGCATGGCCGGGCCCGTCGAGTGGGATCTGGCCTGCCTGCTGCGCACGAAGCGGCTCGACGGCCGGGCGGCCGTCCGGGCCTACGGGCATGATCCCGACGATCCCGAGCTGCGGGAGTTCCTCGCGGCGCGCGGGCTGCAGGGGACGCTGTGGATGCTCGTCAGGGCACTGCGGCTGCCCGCCGGGGCGGCCGACGCCCGCGCGACGCTGGAGGCGTGGCTCCGGGACCCCAGCGGCGCCACCCGCTGAAGCGGGAGGACGCTAGACCGGGACCACGCCGCCGCGCGGGCCGAGGAAGTAGCCGCCGGTGACGTCCAGGACGTGCCCGGTGATCCACCGGGACTCCTCGCCCGCGAGCAGCGCCACGGCGTCCGCGATGTCCTCCGGGCGGCCGATGCGGCCCAGCGCGGTCACCTCGGTGACCGCGCGCTCGCCGGCGCCGTCGTCCTCGCGGAGCCAGGCGTTCATGTCCGTCTCCGTGACGCCCGGGGAGACGGTGTTCACGGTGATGTTCCGGTCGCCGAGGAGGGGCGCCAGGCTGAAGCCCAGCGTGTCCAGGGCTCCCTTGGTCATCGAGTAGACGAGGTCCGGGAGGGCGATACGGACGACGGCCGAGGAGATGTTGATGATCCGGCCGCCGTCGTTCAGGAGCGGGAGGGCGCGTTCGATGATGAAGTACGGCGCCCGCACGTTCACCGCGAAGACCCAGTCGAACTGCTCCTCGGTCACCGTGCCCAGGACCCCGGCGAGGATGGCGGCGTTGTTGACGAGGATGTCCAGCCGCTCCCCCCGGATGCCCTCAAACAACGCGTCCACGCCGTCCTCGAAGGCCGCCTTCACCGCGTACGCCTGCCCGCCCGCGCCCTCGATCGCGGCCACCGTCTTCTGGGCCAGGTCGTCGTTGCTGGCGTAGTGGACGATCACGCGGGCCCCGTCGGCGGCCAGGCGCTCGGCGATGGCCCGTCCGATTCCGCGCGACGCTCCGGTTACCAATGCCGTCTTTCCTGACAAATCTCTCATGCGCTCCATCGTGGGTGGCGGCTCCCCCGGCCGTCCAAGACTGGCTGTTATAGCTTTTTGCTATGGATGCCCATATTCGGGATCTCAGGTATTTCGTGGCGGTCGCCGAAGAGCTGAGCTTCACCCGGGCGGCGGCCGAGCGGCTCTTCATCTCGCAGCCCTCGCTGAGCAGGCAGATCAGGCAGCTGGAGCTGTCGATGCGGGCCAGGCTGTTCGAGCGCGACCGCCGTACCGTGGCGTTGACGGCGGCGGGGGCGGCGCTGCTGCCCGAGGCTCGGCAGATCATCGAGCAGTGGGAGGGCGCGCAGCGGGCGGTGGCGGCGGCGCGCGAGGAGCGGACGCTGGTCGTCGGTTTCCAGACGCGGATCGGGCGCGGGCTCGTGCCGTCCATCTCGTGCGCGCTGCCCGGCTGGGACCTGCGCTTCCGGCAGGTGCCGTGGAGCGACCCCACCGTGGGGCTGGGCAACGGCCAGGTCGACGTGGCCGTCGCGTGGCTGCCCATGCCGGGTCACGGCGAGTACGACTGGACGGTGGTCAGCACGGAGGAGCGCTGGGTGGCGCTGCCCGCCACCCATCCGCTGACCGCCCGCTCCGAGCTCACGCTCGCCGACCTGGCCGGAGAGGCGTTCGTGGCGCTGCCGGTCTCCGCCGGGCCCATGCGGGACTTCTGGCTGGCCACCGACCAGCGGCCGGCGCCCGCCGTGGTGGGGGCGGAGGCGGAGACGGCCGAGGAGGCGCTCGAACTGGTCGCGTCCGGGCGGGCCGTGGTGCTGGTCTCGGCCGGGAACGCCGAGCTCTACCGGCGCGACGACGTGGCCAGCAGGCCCATGGTGGGGCTGCCGCCGAGCAGGCTGGCCGTCGTCTGGCGGCGCGGCGACCGGCGGCAGGCCGTGCGGAGGCTGGTGGACGCGTTCGTCACGTGCATGTGCGCCACATGATCACCTTCTGTTGACACCGTATACTTTGTTGTTTACGGTGTATACATGGTGCTCAGGATTGCCGCGCCGCTTTTATCCGCGGTGCTTTTCTATTTCGGTACGGGTTTCGCGCCGATCCCCGCCCTGACCTGGCTGGCGCCGCTGCCGATGCTGCTCCTGGCGTCACGGGCGAGCGGCAGGGCGACGTTCGCCCTCTCGTTCCTGGCGTTCCTGCTGGGGATGACGAACCAGCTGAACTTCTTCCTGCGCACACCATCGGTGCCGCAGCCCATCGGGATCGGCATCATCCTCGGCTGCTCGCTGCTGTTCGGGCTGGCGGTCTGGCTCTTCAGGGCGCTCGCCCGGCGCGGGCTGACGATGCTCGCCGCCTGCGCGCCGCCCGCCCTGTGGGTGGCGCTCATGTACCTGACTGTGCTGGCCAACCCGACGGGCATCATCTGGCCGCTCGCCACGTCCGTGGCCGACGTGCCCGTCGTGACCCAGATCGCCTCGGTGACCGGCGCCTGGGGCGTGGAGTACGTGGTGCTGCTGGCGCCGACCACCCTCGCGGCGGTGCTGTGGCCGGGGGCGGCCGCGGCGGCGCGGCTGCGTACCGGCGTGGTGGGGGCGGCGGCGTGCCTGCTCGTGCTCGTCTTCGGGGTCGTACGGCTGGCCGGCGCGGACTCGACCGCCTGGCGGCAGGTGGCGGTGCTGTCGGCCACCCGCTACCAGTGGGCGCCCGGCGCGGCGAGCCCCGAGGGGAAGGCGCTGGTCGGCGAGTACGTCAAGCAGATCGCCGGGCTGCCCGCCGGGATCGACACGGTGGTGCTGCCCGAGGGCACGCTGGGCACCGACGAGGCGAGCCTGGGCCCGGCGCTCGCGCCGCTGCGCGAGATCGCCCGCGATCGGAACATCGACGTGGTGATCGGGGTCGTCCACACGACCCCGGAGATCAAGTACAACTACTCGGTGGACCTCCCGGCAGGCGGGCTCGCGCCGGTCTACTACACGAAGTGGCACTTCGCGCCCGGGGAGCCGTTCCGGCGCGGGGACACGCTCGTCTTCGCGCGTGACCACGTCGGCCTGGCCAACTGCATGGACCTCAACTTCCCCGCGCCGATCCGCGACTACGCCCGCGCCGGGGCGCGGCTGATGGCGGTGCCGGCCGCCGACGAGTTCGGCAACGGCCGGCAGCACGGCCTGATGGGGCTGCTGCGCGGCGTGGAGACCGGACTCTCGGTGGCCTGGGCGGCGCAGTGGGGCACGCCGATGATCTCGGACCCGTGGGGCCGGGTGCTGGCCGAGCGGGACACCGAGGGCACGCGGCAGCCGTTCGTCATGGCCTTCGCCGACGTGCCCTCGGGGCCCGGCCCCACCGTGTACGCCCGGTTCGGCGACTGGTTCGCGTGGCTGTGCCTCGCGCTGGCCGCCGCCGGGCTGGTCGCGCTGCGGTCAGTCCCGCGTGAGCCAGGCCGTGGTGTCGGAGGGCAGGGCGCCGTCCTCCAGGGCGCCGCTGGACAGGAGGAGCCGGCCCGCGGGTAGCGGCACCGGGCCGGGGCCCAGGTTGGTGACGCTCGTCAGGCCCGAGTCCCTGGTGAAGGCCAGGACCTCGCCGCCCGTCGGGAGCCAGGTCAACGTGCCGTCCCCCAGCAGGTCGCGGCGCAGGCCGAGGGCCGCCCGGTAGAGGTTGAGCATCGAGCCGAGGTCCGTGCGCTGGGCCTCGGCGGTCAGCTTGCGCCACGCCTCCGGCTGCGGCAGCCACGGCGTGCCCGCGCCGAAGCCGAACGGGGGCTCCTCGCCCGACCACGGCAGCGGTACGCGGCAGCCGTCCCGGCCCGGGTTCGAGCCGCCCGACCTGGCGTACATCGGGTCCTGGCGGAGCTCGTCCGGGAGATCCTCGACCTCGGGCAGGCCCAGTTCCTCGCCCTGGTAGACGTACACGGAGCCGGGGAGCGCCATGGCCAGCAGGGCCGCCGCCCTGGCCCGCCGGTAGCCGAGTTCCAGGTCGGAGGGGGTGCCGTGGAGGCGGCCCCCGTGCGCGAACGTGGTGTCGGCGCGGCCGTACCGGGTGACCGGGCGCGTCACGTCGTGGTTCGACAGCACCCACGTCGGCGGGGCGCCGATGGGCGTGTGGGTGGCGAGGGTCAGGTCGATGACCCTGCGCAGCTCGGCCGGGTCCCACGGGCAGGACAGGAAGTCGAAGTTGAAGGCCGTGTGGAGCTCGTCGGGCCGGAGGTAGCGCGCGAAACGCTCCTGGTCGGGGAGCCAGACCTCCCCGATCAGGATGCGCTCGCCGTACTCGTCGGCCACCTCGCGCCACCGACGGTAGACGTCGTGGACCTCGTCGAGGTCTTCGTACTTCGTGTCCGACTTGATCAGCAGGGCGGCGGAGTCGATGCGCACGCCGTCCACGCCGCGGTCGAACCAGAACCGCAGCACGTCCTCGAACTCCTGGTGGACCTCGGGATTGGTCCAGTTGAAGTCCGGCTGCTCCGGGGCGAACAGATGGAGGTACCACTGGCCGTCGGGGACCTGGGTCCAGGCCGAGCCGCCGAAGATGGACTGCCAGTCGTTCAGCGGCTCGTCGGCGAACCAGAAGCGGTCCCGCGCCGCGGGGTTCTCCAGAGCCTCCTTGAACCAGGCGCTCTCCGTGGAGCTGTGGTTCGGCACCACGTCGATGATGACCTTGATGTCGAGCTCGTGCGCCTCCTCGATGAACCGCTCGGCCTCGGACAGCGTGCCGAAGACCGGCTCGATGTCGCGGTAGTCGGCCACGTCGTAGCCCCCGTCGGCCATCGGCGACGGGTACCACGGGTTCAGCCAGATGGCGCCGATCCCGAGATCCTTCAGGTACGGCAGGCGGGAGCGCAGGCCGGCCAGGTCGCCGATCCCGTCACCGTTCCCGTCGGCGAAGCTACGCAGGTAGACCTGGTAGATCGCGGCCCCCCGCCACCACGTTTGCGACATGCGCTTATCCCTTGATGCTTCCGGCGGTGAGCCCCGCCATGATGTGTCGTTGGAAGACGAAGAAGACGATGATCATGGGGATACTGGCGATGACCAGGCCGCCCATGATCTGGTTCTGGGTCACCGCGCCCGCCGTCTGCGACAGGCCCACGCTGATCGTCATCTTCTCGCTGTCGGTCATGACCAGCAGCGGCAGGACGAAGTCCTTGAACGCGGTGACGATCGTGAAGATGGAGACCACGCCCAGGATCGGCCTGGAGACCGGCAGCACGACCGACCACAGCACCCGCAGCGGGCCCGCGCCGTCGATCTGCGCCGCCTCGATCAGCTCGCGCGGGATCGAGTCGAAGAACCGCTTGAGCAGGAAGATGTTGAAGCCGTTCGCCGCCGCCGGGAACCACAGGCCCCACGCGTTGTTGAGCAGCCCCAGGTCCACGATCGTGACGTAGAGCGGGATGAGGATGACCATGGGCGGGATCATCAGCGTGGCCAGCATCGCGCCGAGGATCACGTTGCCGAACATCGGGCGCAGCTTCGACAGCGCGTACGCCGCCGTGACGTCCACCGCCATGGAGAACAGCCAGGCGCCCAGCGAGTAGTACGCGGTGTTCGCCAGCAGCGTGCCGATGTCGAACAGCTCCCAGGCCTCGAAGAACGCGTCCAGCGCCGGGTCGGCCGGGACGAGCGACGGCGGCATCTGGGCGATCTCCTCCGGCGTCTTCATGGCGCCGGTGACCATCCAGTAGAGCGGGAAGACGAAGGCCAGCGTGAAGACCACGATGACGGCGATCAGCACCAACCAGTAGATCCGCCGGCCCCACCTGCTGTTGAGCTGGTGCGGCGAGACGATCGTGCGGAACTGCACCTGGATCGGTTTCGGCGGCCTTCGCCGGCGCTTCGGCCGCGCCCTGCCGGGTGGCTCGGACACCGGGGCCCGCCTGTGTTCGGTCGCCGTCATGCCGTGTCCTCACGGGTCGTCCTGAGCTGGAAGGCCGCGAAGAGGAGGAGCGCGAGCATGAGCAGCATGCCGAGCGCGCCTGCCTGGCCGTAGTTCATCTGCGAGAACGCGAACTGGTACATCAGGTACGCGACGCTCACGGTCGCGTTCTCCGGGCCGCCGCCGGTCAGCATGTACGGCTCGATGAACACCTGCATGGTCGCCACGATCTGCAGCATCAGCATGAGCAGCAGGATCAGCCGGGTCTGCGGGATCGTGACGTGCCTGATCCGCTTGAAGATCCCGGCCCCGTCGAGCTCGGCGGCCTCGTACAGCTCGGGCGGGATGTTCTGCAGCGCCGCCAGGTAGATCAGCGTCGCGCTGCCCATGTTCATCCAGGTCGAGACGAGGACCAGGGAGATCAGGGCGGTCGACGACGAGTCCAGCCAGGCCAGCGGCGGCAGGTGGAAGAAGTCCAGGACCTGGTTGAACAGCCCGGGCCCCGGATCGTAGAACCACCTGAACAGCAGCACCGCCACGATCGGCGGCAGCATGACCGGCAGGTAGACCACGAACCGCAGGTAGGCCCGGGCGTGGCGCAGCTCGTTGAGGACGAGCGCGACGGCGAACGGCACGGCGTAGCCGCACAGCAGCGCGAGCAGCGTGAACTCCACGGTGTTCAGCCAGGCCTCGCCGAAGGCCGGGTCCTGGACCGCCGCCTCGAAGTTGTCCAGCCCCACCCAGGTGGGCGGGTTGATCAGGTCGGTCTTCTGGAAGCTCAGGATGAACTCCCTGACCATCGGATACCAGGCGAACACCGTGAAACAGAACAGGGCCGCGCAGAGGAACCCGTAGGCCGTCAGGTTGCGCCGCAAGATTCCCATCAAGGTCAGCCCTTGGCCGCCAGCATGGAGTTCGCCTTGGTCTCGGCGTCCGACAGGAGCTGGTCGACGCCGGCGTCCTTACGGCTCAGCACGCCCGACATGACCACGTCGAGGATGGCGTAAAGCTCCTGCGCGTGCACCGGCTCGGCCTTCGGCGGGATCGTCGCGGCGGCCTGCACGTACGGCGCGTAGTTCGTGACCGGCAGCGAGGCGTTCTTCTCGCGGTCGGCCTGGATGGCCTTGCCCGTCGCCGAGTCGCCGTAGACGGCGTTGTCGGGCACGCCGACCGGGTTGCCGATGGCCTTGCCGCGGGCGAAGTCGAAGCGGCCCTTGCCGACGGTGTTGTAGCGGAAGTCGAGCCACTCCAGGCCCGCCTTGGCCTCCTCGGGGGTGGCCTTCGGGTTGATCATGAACGCTTCGCCGCCGCTCAGCGACGCCTTGGCCTCGGGGAAGCCGGTGATGCCGTAGTCGGCGACGTTGCCCTTGAACTTGTTGACCACGTCGGTGACCACGTCGGGCGCGCCCAGCATCATGCCGACCTTGCCGCTGCCCATGGCCATCATGAGCGACTCCCAGCCGACCAGGAGCTTGTTGCCCATGCTGTTGTCGACCCAGCGCATGTCGTGCAGGTTCTGCAGCACGGCCTTGCCCTCGGGCGAGTTGAACGCGGCCTTCTTGTTGTCGGGGGTCAGGATGCTGCCGCCGCGGCCGTAGATGGCCTGGGTGAAGTGCCAGCCGCCGGTGTTGCCGCCGGAGTACTCGCCGTAGCCGACGTAGCCGGCGCCGAGCGCGGCGATCTTCTTGGCCGCCTCGCGGACCTCGGCCCACGTCTTGGGCGGGGTGTCGGGGTCGAGGCCGGCCTTGGTGAACAGGGCGCGGTTGTAGACCAGGCCGACGCCGTAGTGGACGTTCGGCACGCCGTACACCTTGCCGTCCTTGGTCACCAGCTCGCGCACGTCGGGGCGCAGGTCGTTCCAGTTCTTGATGGTGCCGGTGTACTGCGTGATGTCGAGCGCCTGGCCCTGGCCGATGACGTCGTTGTAGTTCGTCACCGGGACCACGAAGACGGTCTCCATCTGGCCTCCGGCCAGCTTGGGGCCGAACGTCTTGGGGTCGAAGCAGGGCTGCTGGTCCGTGCTCTTGACCGTCACGCCCGGGTGCGCCTTCATGAACGTGGCCACGTCGTCGTCCCAGGCCTGGCGCTCCTTCGGCGCGGACTTGGCGGGCTGGCAGGCCACCGTGATCGTCACGGCCTTGGCGCCGGCGTCGGTTCCGGCTGACGGGGTGGCGGGGTTGCCGGAGCCGCAGGCTGTGGCTGAGAGGCCGAGCACGGATACGAGCAAGAGCCCAGTGGATCTCCGCATTGGTCTGACCCTTCTGATGCGAGGTGCCCACACCATAGGATCGGGGACGGATGTTCGCAAGATTTCGACTGCATATTGCAAGATAACGACTGCATTAAGCCGATGTCGCGACGTCCTGCCCCACCGCACGGGTTGCGGTCCTTCGGGAGGAGGGGAGGGGGCCCATCACACGGGTTGAGCCCCCTGCGGGAGGAGGGGCGGAGGCCCCGGCGACCCTGACCCATCAGACGGGTTGAGGTCTCTTCGGGAGGAAGGGGACGAGGGACTGCACCAGCGCCCCTGACCCGCCGCACGGGGCGAGGTCCTTCGGATGGCGACCGAGCGGGGTCAGGGGTGGGCGCGGGCGGTGGAGGCGCGGACGACGAGTTCGGGCTCGAACAGCAGCTCGTCCGCCGACACGACCGCCTTGTCGATCTGCGCGACCAGCAGGTCCACGGCGGCCCGGCCCATGGCGTCGATCGGCTGGCGGACCGTGGTCAACGGGGGCTCGGTGCAGTTCATCAGGGCGGAGTCGTCGAAGCCGATGACCGAGATGTCCGCCGGGACGGCGAGCCCCGCCCGGCGGGCCGCCCGGATCGTGCCCAGCGCGAGCAGGTCGCTGGCGCAGATCACGCCGGTCACCCCGCGCTTGACCAGCCGGGCAGCGGCCGCGTGCCCGCCCTCCAGCGAGAACATCGTGTGCTCGACCAGCCCGGGATCCCCACCCTCGGCCTGGAACGTCTCCAGCTTGCGCCGCGACGGCATGTGGTCCTTCGGCCCGAGCACCATGCCGACCCGCTCGTGGCCGAGCGCGCGCAGGTGGGCCAGGGCCATCTCGGCGGCCACCACGTCGTCGCACGACACCTGCGGGAAGTCGAGGTGCTGGACGGCCGCGTTGACCAGCACGGTCGGCAGCTTGCGCTCGTGCAGCAGCTCGTAGTGCCCGTGCGCGGCGTCGGCCTGGGCGTAGAGACCGCCGGCGAAGACGACGCCGCTCACCTGCTGCTGGAGCAGCAGGTCCACGTAGTCGGCCTCGGAGACGCCGCCGACTGTGCGGGTGCACAGCACGGAGGTGAACCCCTGCTGGGCCAGCGCCCCGCCGACCACCTCCGCGAAGGCGGGGAAGATCGGGTTCTGCAGCTCGGGGAGCACCAGGCCGACCAGCCGGGCCCGGTCGCCGCGCAGCTGGGTGGGGCGCTCGTAGCCGAGCACGTCGAGGGCGGTCAGCACGGCCTCGCGGGTCGCGTCGGAGACTCCTGGCTTGCCGTTGAGCACGCGGCTCACCGTCGCCTCGCTGACTCCGACTTTCTTGGCCACCTCTGCGAGTCGTCGCGTCATGCGCAAACTATACGGCCTTCAGCGCAAGCGCTTGCAACGGCTTACGTCGATACGACGTCGGGCTTTGCACCGCCTCCGCAGCTGTCTCCCCAGCCCTGGCGAGTTCCTGACCAGCAGAGGGAGACCGTAGAAGCCGATTCTTGTCAGTCGACTGTTTGCGAAATCTCGTCGAAATATTGCGGCTATCTGCTCGACATCCTATGGTTCGGCCATCCGACTTACCCGGAAGGGCCACCCCCATGAGAGCACTCTTAGCCGCCCTTACGTTAGCCATCGGATTCCTTGCCGCACCCGCCTACGCGGCGGCCGACACCAACCTCGCGACGGGCAAGACCGCCACCGCGAGCAGCTCCACCGACGTCTACTCCGCCCCCAACGTGACCGACGGCAACCAGGCCACCTACTGGGAGTCGGCCAACAACGCCTTCCCGCAATGGGTCCAGGTCGACCTCGGTGTGAGCGCGAGCGTCAACAAGCTGGTGCTGAAGCTGCCGTCCGGCTGGCCCGGCCGTACCCAGACGCTGACCGTCCAGGGCAGCACGAACGGCTCCGCCTTCAGCACGATCGTCGCCTCGGCGACGTACACCTTCAACCCGACCGCGACGATCACCTTCGCCGCCACGACCGCCCGCCACGTCCGGCTGCAGATCACCGCGAACACCGGCTGGCCCGCGGGCCAGCTCTCCGAGTTCGAGGTGTGGGGCAGCGCGCCGGACGACCCGCCGCCGACCGGCGGCAACCTGGCCCTCGGCAAGCCGATCACCGAGTCCTCGCACACCCACACGTACGTGGCCGCCAACGCCAACGACGACAACCTCCAGACGTACTGGGAGGGCGCGGCCTACCCCAACACGCTGACCGTGCAGCTCGGCGCCAACGCCGACCTGACCTCGGTCACCCTCAAGCTCAACCCCGACCCCGCCTGGGCCAGGCGGACCCAGACCATCCAGGTGCTGGGCCGGGAGCAGAGCGCGACCGCCTTCAGCACCCTGGTCGCGCAGGCCGTCTACACCTTCGACCCGGCCACCGGTAACTCCGTGACGATCCCCGTGACCGGCAAGGCCGCCGACGTCCGGCTGCAGATCACCGCCAACTCGGGCGCGCCGGGCGGCCAGGTGGCCGAGTTCCAGATCTTCGGCACCCCGTCGGCCAATCCCGACCTGACCGTGAGCGACCTCTCGTCGTCCCCGGCCGCACCGGTCGAGACCGACGCGGTCACGCTGTCGGCCACGGTCAGGAACTCGGGCACCGCGGCCGCCGCCACGACCTCCGTGAACTTCTACGCGGGCGCGACCAAGGTCGGCAGCGCGAGCGTGGGCGCGCTGGCCGCAGGGGCGTCGACCACCGTGTCCGCGAACATCGGCGCCAGGGACGCCGGGACCTACCAGCTCTCCGCCAAGGTTGACGAGGACGGCAAGGTCGTCGAGCTGAACGAGGCCAACAACACGGCCACCGGCACCCTGACCGTGAAGCCGGTCGACACGGCCGACCTGGTCGCCTCCCCCGTCGCCTGGACGCCGGGCAACCCGGCCGCGGGCAACACGGTGACGTTCTCGGTGGCGATCAAGAACCAGGGCACGGTGGCCTCCAGCGGCGGCTCCCACGGCATCACGCTCACCGTCACGAACGACTCCGGCACTGTCGTCAAGACCCTGACCGGTTCCACCAGCGGTGCCATCGCGGCGGGCGCGACCACGAGCCCGGTGAGCCTGGGCACGTGGACCGCGGCCAACGGCAAGTACACGGTGAAGACGGTGCTCGCCGACGACGCCAACGAGCTGCCCGTCAAGCGCGCCAACAACACCAGCGAGCTGCCGCTGTTCGTGGGCCGCGGCGCGAACATGCCGTACGACACGTACGAGGCCGAGGACGCCGTGATCGGCGGCGGGGCCACGCGCGTGGGCCCGAGCAGGGAGATCGGCACGATCGCCGGCGAGGCGTCCGGGCGGCGCGCGGTGACGCTCAACCAGACCGGCGCGTACGTCGAGTTCACCACCAGGGCGGACACGAACACCCTGGTCACCCGCTTCTCCATGCCCGACGCGGCGGGCGGCGGCGGGCTCAACTCGACCCTGAACGTCTACGTCAACGGCTCGTTCCTCAAGGCCGTCAACCTGACCTCCCGCTACGCCTGGCTCTACGGCGCCGAGGCCAGTCCCAACAACTCGCCCGGCTCGGGACCGCCCAGGCACATCTACGACGAGGCGAACGTGCTCCTCGGCGCCACCGTGCCCAAGGGCAGCACGATCAGGCTGCAGAAGGACGCGGCCAACAACCAGACGTACGCGATCGACTTCGTGGACTTCGAGCAGGCGGCCCCGGTCGCGAACCCGGACCCGGCGAAGTACGCCGTACCGACCGGTTTCACCCACCAGGACGTGCAGAACGCGCTCGACAAGGCCCGCATGGACGCCAACCTGACCGGCGTCTACCTGCCGCAGGGCGACTACCAGACGTCGAGCAAGTTCCAGGTGTACGGCAAGTCCGTCAAGATCGTCGGCGCGGGGCCCTGGTTCACCCGCTTCTACTCCCCCGCCGGGCAGGACAACACCGACGTGGGCTTCCGCACGGAGGCCTCGGCCAACGGCTCGACGTTCGCGAACTTCGCCTACTTCGGCAACTACACCTCGCGCATCGACGGCCCCGGCAAGGTCTTCGACTTCGCGAACGTGGCGAACATGACGATCGACAATGTCTGGGCCGAGCACCAGATATGCCTCTATTGGGGCACGAACACCGACAACATCACGATCAAGAACTCGCGGATCCGCAACCTGTTCGCCGACGGCCTGAACATGACCAACGGCAGCACCGGCAACCACGTCACCAACGTCGAGGCCAGGGCCACGGGCGACGACAGCTTCGCGCTGTTCTCGGCCACCGACAACAACCCCGGCGAGCAGACCGGCAACGTCTTCGAGAACCTGACCTCGCTGCTCACCTGGCGGGCCGCGGGCGTGGCCGTGTACGGCGGCTACGACAACACGTTCAGGAACATCTACGTCGCCGACACGCTGACCTACCCGGGCGTCACGATCAGCTCGCTGGACTTCGGGATCCCGATGAACGGGTTCGGCGCCAGCCCGCCGACGACGTTCGACAACATCTCGCTGGTCCGGGCCGGCGGGCACTTCTGGGGGCAGCAGACGTTCCCGGCGCTGTGGCTGTTCTCCTCGTCCAAGGTGTTCCAGGGCATCCGCGTCAACAACCTGGACATCGTGGACCCGACGTACAGCGGGATCATGTTCCAGACCGGCTACTCCGGCAGCGCGCCGCTGAACCCGGTCAAGGACACGATCCTCACGAACGTGTCGATCAGCGGGGCGCAGAAGAGCGGCGACGCCTTCGACGCCAAGTCGGGGTTCGGCATCTGGGTGAACGAGATGCCCGAGCCGGGGCAGGGCCCCGCCGTCGGGTCGGCCACGATCAACAACCTGAGGTTCGCCAACAACTTCCAGAACATCAAGAACACCACCTCGACCTTCACCCTGACCACCAACTAGAGATCTGATCTGGTGGGCAGTCCCTGCCAGTCGCTGACGCTGGTCACCGCGGCGGCGCTCAACAGCGCCCCGCGGTGCAGGCGTTCCTGGGGGATGAGGCCGTCGAGCGCGGCGCTGATGTAACCGGCCGCGAACGCCTCCCCCGCGCCGGCCGTGTCCACGATGGGGACCTGCCAGCCCGGCACGTCGTAGCGCATCCGGTCGGCGCGCACGCTCGCGCCCTTGGCGCCGCGGTCCACCACGACCTCGCGCTCCGGCGTGAGCGCGGGCTTGACCAGGTCGAGCTCGTCCTGGCGGAGGAAGAGCAGGTGCGAGTCGCAGGCCAGCTCGCCCAGCACCTCCTCGGCCTCGCGTACCGACGGCCACAGCTCGGGCACGTAGTCGACGGAGAAGGAGACCATCACCCCGGCGTTCTTCGCGGCGCTCACGGCGGTGCGCACCGCGTCGAGCGCGTCCCGGCCGAGGCCCGCCGTGAGACCGGTCACGTGGAGCATCTTCGACGCTGCGATCCGGTCGATCGGCACGTTCCCGGGAGTGAGCCGCGAACCCGCCGAGCCCGCGCGGTACTGCGTCACTCTCTGTGCACGGCCGACTCGGGTCTCCCTGAGAATCAGTCCCGTGCGCAGCCCCTCGGACACGCGCATGTCCGCGACGTCCACACCCTCGCCTCTGAGCGCGGTGAGCGCCCTCGCGCCCAGCTCGTCGTCGCCAACTTTGCCCAGGAAGGCGCTGCGGTGCCCGAGCCTGGCCAGCGCGATGGCCAGGGTGAACTCCGGCCCGCACACGTCCAGCCGGGCCTCGCTCTCATGGCGAACCCGGCCGCTGGAGACGACACCCAAGGGCTCGCCGAGCGTGTAGACGTCGGTCATGCGCCAGACTGTAGCCGGTCAAGTACTTTTCCCGCATAAGCCCTGGTTGCCGACGTGATCAAATATTTTCTGTAACTTTAGCCAACCTTTTCCCCTTCTCATGGCTCAAAGTAGTAAAGGGGTCGGCCACCCCGAGCCGGCTCCAAGTCAATACGGGGAGAGGAATCAGCACCCTCATGAGAAAGATCGCACTTGGTATCGTCTCCGCCCTTGTGGGCGGGGCCATGCTTATGTCGGGCGCGAGCACTGCTTCGGCGGCCACCAAGGTCGACACCCAGCTCAAGATCCGCGACATCGACCCTAACCCGGTCGTGATCGAGCCCGGTTCCGAGACGACCGCGTACTTCGACATCGGGGCCAGCTCCGACGTCAAGAAGGTCGAGCTCAGCGTGGCGCCCGAGGGCGCCCGCACGCTCCGCGCCAAGGACGTCAAGGACCTCGAGGGCTGGCGCTTCGCCGTCGGCTTCACCGAGGGCGACCCCGAGGGCAAGTGGCAGGCCACCGCTGTAGCCTTCGACTCCGCCGGCAAGGAGATCGCGAAGGACACGGCGTTCTTCTCGGTCGAGGTCGAGAAGAGCAAGGCCGAGACGCGCATCTCGCGCTTCTCCGCCGACCCGTACAAGATCCGCAAGGGTCGTACGATCGAGTTCTCCGGCCGTCTCCAGGTGGATGACGACGGCTGGGAGGGCGTCCGCGGCGAGAAGGTGAACGTCTACTTCCGCGCGAACGGCTCCAGCGGCTGGAAGTGGGTCGCCTCCGCCAAGACCAAGTGGGGCGGCAAGTTCTACGCCGAGACCCGCGCCTACAAGAGCGGCACCTTCCGCGCCGTGTTCGACGGCAACGACGAGCTCGACGGCTCCAAGAGCCGCACGGACTACGTGCGGGTCTACGGCAGCTGGTGGCGTCGTTAATCCATGACACGGAGGCCCGGTCCCTTCCCAGGGGCCGGGCCTTCCGGCTTTTCGGGGCCCCTCAGGTTTAGGGATCACGCTTTGCGTGCATGGACAGTCGCATTGCGTGGATCTACCGTCCCCCGAAGGAGCCTCGTATGCCGCATCCCCTCCTCGCCCTCGTCCTGAGCATGACGAGCACGCTGGGGGCGGCGCCTTCATCCGCACTGTCCGTACGCTACGAGCAGCCCGGCTCGCCGCGCGCCGAACAGGCCAGGAAGCTCCTCAAGGACAGCGACGCGCTCAAGACCCGGATCCGGCTGCCCGCGCCGGTCAAGGTCGTCGCCCGTGACTGCGACACGGCGGAGGCCACCTGGGACCAGGAGGAGCGCCGGATCACCATCTGCTACCAGCTGGTCGACAAGGTGCGCCGCGTGATGGACGGCATCTCCGAGACCGAGGAGACCGACGCCCGTACCAGGTCGGCCCGCATGGACGGCGCGCTGTCCGTGCTCTTCCACCACCAGCTCGGCCACGCCCTGACCACGCTGAACGGCCTGGCCGACAGCGACGAGCAGGCCGACCAGTTCGCGGCGCTGACGCTCGCGTCCGACGCGCCCAAGCGCGTGGTGGCCGCCGCCGAGGCCCGCCACCTGCTCGCCGGCCACGCCGGCATCGACCACCTGTCGGGGCCGCCCGAGTCGGCCACGTTCTCCTGCCTCCTGTACGGCGCCGACCCCGGCAAGTACGACCGGATCGCCCAGGGCGGCTGGGTCCCGCCCGAGCGGGTGCCTTCCTGCGCCGACGAGTACGACCGGGTCAGGTCCGCCATCGGATCGATGGCCGTGAAAGCGGGCACGTAGCGGGTAGCTCCGGAGTATGGCCGACGAGCTGCTCAAACACTTCAACCCGTTCGACATCTTCGACGCGGAGGCCGCCCGGCTCGACCGGTTCTTCAGCGGGCTCGACGAGGCCGGCTGGCGGCGGCCGTCCCGATGCGAGGGCTGGTCGGTCCGCGACGTGCTGGGCCACCTGGCGGGCGAGGAGCTGTACAACCACGCCTGCCTCGACGGAGGCGTACAGGATCTGCTGACCCGGCTCTCCAAGGCCGGCGTGTCCGGCTACAACGACTTCAACGAGTGGTCGGTGCGGCAGCGGCGCGACCTGCCCGTGGCGGAAGTGCTGGAGGAGTGGCGGGTCCAGAACGGCGAGACCCGGCGCCGCATGCGCGAGTTCGGCCCCGACGGGCTGATCGACACCATGGCCGGGCCCTACCCGTGCGGCCGGCAGGCCTTCCACTACGACTCCGAGTACGCCACCCACGCCGACGACGTCGGCGCGCCCGTCTCCGACGCCGAGGCCGACGACCGGACGCTGTGGCGGGTGGCGGTGGGGCGGTTCGTGCTGGCCGAGCAGGAGGCCAAGGTGCAGGTGGAGCAGACGGCCGACGAGATCTGGGCCGCCGTGAACGGGGTCACGGCCTCGCTGTCGTACCCGGAGTTCGTGGAGGCCACGGTGGGGCGCCTGCCCGCGTCGCACGGGATCGACCCGCGCATCGTCGCGGCCCTGAGGTGCCTGGCCTGACCGTTCGGAAAGGAGATCTCTCCATGTGGCTGCGTAACCGGGCGGGCACGGAGCCACTGACCGCACGCAGCCCGCTGCGCGCCCGGCGGATCCTGTCGATGGTCGCGCTGGTGCTGGGGGTGGCGGCGGCGGTGTTCTTCGCGGTGCGTGCCGCGAGCACGGGGGCGGAGGTCTGGCGCTGGGAGGCGGCGATCGCCGCCGCGGTGGCCATCGTGGCCGCCGCCGACCTGGCGCTGCTGCGCCGGCGCCGCTGACCGTCAGGTGGTCAGGACGGCGAGCAGCAGGAGGACGATCAGCAACGCGCCTGCCGTGAAGATCATCCAGACGTGCGCCAGCACCCACATGCGCAGGCGATCACCGTACGCCCGGGGGAAGATGTCCCCGTCCGATTCGATCTTGTTGATCGCCGCGACGCGCTTGGCCAGCTCGGGGTCCTCTCGCTCAAGGGCCTGCTCGATCTCAGCGAGAATGCGGCGTTCCTTTCCAGAGAGACTCATCGCCATCACCACTGCTCCGATGCCGGTGACCACCTTTTACCCACGAGTAGCGCAGGCATGCCCCCGATGGCGGACCGGCGTGGCTTCCCCCGCGGGCACACCTGTGCCCGCGGGGGCGCGTCGTCACTTGCGGCGGTTCGCGTAACGCTGGTTGAAGCGCTCGACGCGGCCCGCGGTGTCGAGGATGCGGCCGCGGCCGGTGTAGAAGGGGTGGCTGGCGGACGAGACGTCCACGTCGACGACCGGGTACGTCTTGCCGTCCTCCCACTCGATCGTCCTGTCACTGGTGAGGGTCGAGCGGGTGAGGAACGCGAACCCGACGCTCGGGTCACGGAAGACGACGGGGCCGTACGCGGGGTGCAGGTTCTTCTTCATGGCCCGCACAACCAGGTGACAACGGTTTTCATTCCCGGGCTTCCGGATCGAGTCCCAGCACCGTGCGACCGCCGTCCACGGGGATGGTGGCACCGTTCACGAACGCCGCCTCGTCCGAGAGGAGGTGCGCCACGACGGAGGCCACCTCGGCGGGGGTCGCGACCCGGCCGAGGGGGTGCAGCGTGGCCAGCTGCTCCTCGACGGCCTGCCGCGCTTCCGGCGTCTGCGACTCCAGGAACGCCTCGTACCGTTCGGTGGCCACCGAGCCCGGGGCCACGGCGTTGACCCTGATCCCGTGCCTGCCGTACTCCACGGCCAGTGCCCTGGTCAGGCCTTCGGTGGCGGCCTTGGCGGTCGAGTAGGGGAGGCTGCCGGGCACCGCCCTGGTGGCCTGGTGGGAGGTGACGTTGACGATGGCGCCGGGCGTACCGGCTGTGAGGAAGTGGCGTACGGCGGTGGCGCAGCCCACCACGGCGAGGTCGAGATTGGCCGCGATCAGGGCCCTGACCTCGGCGATCGGGGACGTGTGGACGGAGGCGTCCCGGAACACGGCGGCGTTGTTGACCCAGCCGCGCAGGACACCCGCCTCCTGGGCCAGGTCGGCGGCCCAGGCGGCGACCTCCTCGTCGGCCGCGTCGCCGATCAGCGGGACGACTCTGGGGCCGGCCCAGGCGAGGGCGTCGGGGTCGCGTTCGACGGCGACCACGGTGTCCTTCTCGCCGAGGAGCCGCTCGACCACGGCCCTTCCGATGCCACGCCCGCCGCCGGTCACCACGTAGGAAAAGGTCATGACTCGACGCTATTCCGCTTTCACCCTGCGCTATTCCCGACTGGGGTAAGTGACATTTATCACCGTATTTCTGACCGGTGAACGGGAACGATGCTGGAGTGATCGACGCCGCCGTGCCGAAGTCCCCAATGTGGATGATCGGCGCCCTCTCGGTCACGCAAACCGCCGGATATGGCGTGCTTTATTACGCGTTCTCGGTGTTCATCCCCCCGATGTCCCGGGACCTCCACGCCGGGGTCGCGCAGCTCACCGGAGCGATCACCCTGGCCGTACTCGTGTCGGGGGTCGCGGCACCACTCATCGGCCGCTGGCTCGACCGGCACGGCGGGCGCGGGCTTATGACCCTCGGGTCGGTGCTGGGCGGGCTGGCGGTGCTGGCGTGGTCGCAGGTGCGCTCTGTGGTGCAGTTGTACCTGGTCTGCGGGGTGCTGGGCGTGGCGTCGGCGATGGTGCTGTACGAGGCGGCCTTCGCCGTGATCGTGGCCTGGTTCGACGCGACCAGGCGGGCGCGGGCGTTACTCGCTGTGACCGTCGTTGCGGGATTCGCGTCCAGCATCTTCCTGCCACTGACGGGCTTTCTCGTGGACCTGTACGGGTGGCGCCAGGCCCTGGTCATCCTGGCCGCCGGATACGCCCTGACCTCGGTGCCGCTGCACGCCCTGGCCGTACGGAGCCGGGCCGCGCCCCCACAGGTGAACCGGCGCGAGATCGTCGGGGCGGCCGTGCGCGAACGTCCCTTCTGGCTGCTGGCGGCGGCCTTCCTGACCCAGACCGGCGCGGTCGCGGTCATGGGCGTCCTGCTGGTCACATACCTGATCGCCCTCGGCCACGCCCCCGTCTTCGCCGCCAGCGTCGCGGGCCTGCTCGGGGTGCTGTCGGTCACGGGCCGGCTCGTCACCACCGGCCTGCAGGGCCGCTGGTCGGTGGCGTTGATCACGGCGGTGATGTTCGGGGTGCAGGGTCTGTCGGCGGTGCTCCTGCCGCTGATCGGCAGGAGCACGGCGGGTGCCGTGGCGGGGGTGGTCCTCTTCGGGCTGGGCTTCGGCGTGGGCACGATCGCCCGCCCCGCCCTCCTGGCCGACCGCTACGGCACCGGCGCGTACGCGTCACTGAGCGGGGCACTCGCGCTACCCATCACGGTCGCCAAGGCCGTCGCACCGCTTCTGGCTGCCGGAATCGCCCAGTTCGCCGGATATCCGGCGGTGATGGGAGCAGTGGCAGCAGCCTGCGCCTTGGGCGCCCTCTCCCTGATCGCCTACCACCGCAACTCCCACCCCAACCCCACCCCCGCCTAATCCCACCCCACTCCTTCACCACGTCACCAGGCCCGCCCCCACTTCACCAGGCCCGCCCCCCGCTTGACCCCACATCACTCCTCCACCACTTCACCACGCCGCCCCGCAAAACCCCGCCGCCCACTCCTTCACCACCCCAGCAAACCCTCACCCTGACCACTCCCCGGCGCCAGCCCTGACCCCGGCCCCGCTGCCGCCTGCCCCCACCCTCGCTCCCGCCGTCAACCCCAGCAGCCCCAGCCCTTGCCGCACCCCGCCATCACCTCCGCCCACGTCCCAAGGCGCAATCCCCCTCGGCCCCGGTCATGCCCAACCCGCCTCCCGCCGCAGCCTGACCTGACCCCTTCAATCCCAACAGCCACCGCCCTGACGCTTCCCCGCCCTCACCCAGCCACTCCAAGGCGCACTCCGCCCTCAATCCCCCGCGCCGCGCCCCCGCGCGCGAAGCCTCTCCCTCGAAGGACCTCAGCCCTCCTCTCCGGTGAGACCCCTTTAGGACCTCAGCCCTCCTCCCCGATGGGATCCCTTAGGGACCTCAGCCCCTCCTGCCCGACGGCACCCTCCGTTAGGACCTCAGCCCCCTCCCGGCCGACGGGCCCCCCGCTAGGACCTCAGCCCCCCTCCCACCCGCTGGGAGGCTCAAAGGACCTCAGCCCCTTCCCTCAACGGGACCCCTTGAGAGACCCCAGGCCGAAGCGCGGACAGCGTGACTCGGAGATCGAACGGTGAGGGAAGAAGGGCAAAGGACGGAGGGCGCCTTATCGGCTCATGGACCGATCACCGTCAGGCAAACTGGGGGAAGCCAAGCCGAGCGCGTTGGAGCCCCCGATCGCCGTCGGCGGAAATCACGAAACGCTCACCCGCGAACACGTAAGGTAGCCACATGGATACCCCCACCGACGTTCTGCACCGCGTATTCGGCTACGACTCGTTCAGGGCGGGGCAGCAGGAGATCATCGAACACGTCGTGGCCGGCGGCGACGCGCTCGTCCTCATGCCCACCGGCGGCGGCAAATCCCTCTGCTACCAGATCCCCGCCCTGGTCCGCCGCGGCGTGGGGGTCGTCATCTCACCCCTGATCGCGTTGATGCAGGACCAGGTCGACGCGCTGCGGGCGCTCGGCGTGCGCGCGGGGTTCCTCAACTCCACGCAGGACTTCGACGAGCGGCAGCTGGTCGAGTCGGAGTTCCTGGCCGGCGAGCTCGACCTCCTCTACCTCGCCCCCGAGCGGCTGCGCCTGGACGCCACGCTGCGGCTGCTGGCCAAGGGCGAGATCTCGGTGTTCGCCATCGACGAGGCCCACTGCGTGGCGCAGTGGGGGCACGACTTCCGTCCCGACTACCTCGAGCTGTCCGCGCTGCACGAGCGCTGGCCCGATGTGCCGCGCATCGCGCTGACCGCCACGGCCACCCCGGCCACGCATGCCGAGATCTCCTCCAGGCTCGGCCTGAGCGAGGCCCGCCACTTCGTCGCCAGCTTCGACCGCCCCAACATCCACTACCGCATCACGCCCAAGAGCGAGCCCAAGCGGCAGTTGCTGGAGTTCCTGCGCACCGAGCATCCCGGCGATTCCGGCATCGTCTACTGCCTGTCGCGCTCCTCGGTCGAGAAGATCGCCGAGTTCCTGGTCGACAACGGCATCGCTGCCGTGCCGTACCACGCGGGTCTCGACGCCCGCACCCGTGCCACCCACCAGTCCCGCTTCCTGCGCGAAGACGGGCTGATCGTGGTGGCCACGATCGCGTTCGGCATGGGCATCGACAAGCCCGACGTACGCTTCGTCGCCCATCTCGACCTGCCCAAATCGGTCGAGGGCTACTACCAGGAGACCGGGCGCGCGGGCCGTGACGGCCTCCCTGCCACGGTGTGGATGGCGTACGGCCTCCAGGACGTCGTCCAGCACCGGCGCATGGCCATGGAGGGCGACGACGCCCACCGTCGCCGCCAGGTGGTCCACCTCGACGCCATGCTGGCGCTGTGCGAGACCGTAGGGTGCCGCCGGGTGATGCTGCTCGACTACTTCGGCCAGAAGGGCGCCGAACCGTGCGGAAACTGCGACACCTGCCAGAGCCCGCCCCAATCCTGGGACGGCACCGTCCCTGCCCAGAAGGTGCTGTCGACGGTGTTGCGGCTGGCGCGGGAGCGGCGGCAGAAGTTCGGGGTGGGGCAGGTGGTCGACATCCTGCTCGGCAAGAAGACCGCCAAGGTGCTGCAGCACGGCCACGAGACACTGACCGTGTTCGGGGTGGGGACCGACCTGGGTAACGCGGAGTGGCACGGGGTGGTCCGGCAACTGCTGGCCCAGGGACTGCTGGCCGTCGAGTCCGACTACGGAGCGCTGGTGCTGACGGACGACAGTGCTTCGGTGCTACGGGGGCAGCGCGAGGTGCTGCTGCGCCGCGACACCCTACGCCCCGCCCGGGCCAAGGTGGCCACCTCATCGAAAGCCCAGGCAGTGGCCGAACTCCCCGCCGAAGCGACCCCCCTCTTCGAACGACTCCGATCGTGGCGGGGCGCCACCGCGAAGGAGCAGGGGGTGCCCGCGTACGTCATCTTCCACGACGCGACCCTGAGAGAGATCGCCACCGCCCGACCGTCCTCACTGGCGGAGCTGAGCAGCATCAACGGCGTCGGCGAGAACAAACTCGCGAAGTACGGGGAGCTCCTCCTGGAAGTCCTCCAGGAGGAGCTCCAGAAGGACCTCCAGGACGACACCTGACGTCCCCGGCCCCCGCCGCCTGCCCCCCGACGCCAACCTCTACGCCCGACACCCACGCCCCAGGCCCACGCCGGACACCCCCGCCGCACACTCCGCACACCCGACAGGCGACACCCGACGCCCCACGCCCGACACCCACTCCGCAGGCCCGACATCTGACACCCGACACCCCACGCTCGACAGTCACGCCCCACGTCGGACACAGACGCCCCAATCCGACGCGCCGCACCCGACACCCGACGGACGGCCCCGACGCCCCAAATCCCGACGCCCTACGCCCCACCCAAGCCCCACGACCCCAGATGTGACCCCAGACTCCAGACGTGAGCTTGTCACCTGAAGTGTGTAAAGTCCTACTCTGAGTAACGAAGAGTGCTCTTTATCTGATTTACTTGATCCTTCCCGGATAAGCGATCTCGAGCTCGTTGAGCGCT